>CBESNA010000064.1:0-24771 GCA_965530755.1 uncultured Acidimicrobiia bacterium
GAGTTGGAGGGCACCCGTTCCGAGTTGGAGGGCACCCGTTCCGAGTTGGAGGGCACCCGTTCCGAGTTGGAGGGCAACCGCTCCGACCTCGACGGAGTCAGCGGTGAGCTGGAAGCCGTGCGAACCGAACTGGCTGGTGTCCGCACCGAGCTCGACGGTGTGCGAACCGAACTGGAGGGTGTACGAACCGAACTCCTCGGAGTCGCAGCGGAGCTGGAAAGCGTCCGCACCGAGCGTGATGCGTCGCTTGCAGACGCCGACGGCATCCGCGCCGAACTCGAGGGTGTTCGCACCGAGCGTGAGGGCGTTCGTACCGAACTCGAGGGCGTCGCGACCGAACTGGACTCTGTTAGGGCAGCTCTCGTCGACGTCAGTGGCGAACGCGACTCGGCAGAGGCGTCCATGACGGCACTGACGGTCGAGCGTGATGGCGTTGTTGCGAGTCTGAACGATCTCGAGGCGTCCTCGGGCACACAGATCGACGAGCTCGTGTCGGCTCGCAATCAGCTGACTGACGACAACGTCGAGCTCGCGTCCCGGCTCGCCGTCGCAGAGCAGGCCAGAATCGATCTCGAGGCACAGCTCGGCGAAGTCTCGGACAAGTGGCAGGCATCGAGCCGCCAGATCGCGGCCTATTCGGGTATGGCCGGCCAACTCGATGCTGCTGTTGCCGAGCGCACTCGACTGCAGGATCAGCTGGCGCAGGTGACCGAAGGTCTCACCCGGGTTCGATTGGCCGTCGACAGCGGACACGAGCAGCTCTCTGCCGAACTGACCAATGTCGAAGATGTCATGGTGGCTGCGGCCGAGACCGCAACCGCAACCGACACCGACATCGACCACGAGCCGGGCGCTGACGTCGACGCGGACAACGACGAAACGGGAACGGCCGACGACGCCCCTGACCAGGCCTCGGACGACCACACCGCTGACGATGTTGCCGACACCGACCGCCTCTACGACGAGGAGTTGAGCGCGCCGGTCGTCGCCGACGACTTCGCGCCCGAGGTCGACGAATTCGACACCGACACCGACGCTGTGACCGACGACGGCGAGGGCCCGCACGGCTCCGACAACGGCGACGGCAGCGATGCCGTGTCGACCGACGTCGAGAACGACGCGTCGTCCGAAACTGACGAAACCTCGGTCGACATGGACAGTCCGGCCTTCGACGGTGTGGATGAGGCGTTCGAGACGCCGGACATCGAGACGCCGGAGATCGAGACCTCGGCCTTCGACAGTCCCGCCTTCGAGAGTGCGGATGAGGCATTCGAGACGCCGGACATCGACGCTCCCGCCTTCGACGGTGAGGACGAAACCTTCGGGGCCTTTGCTGGAGATTCGCCGGCCTTCGACTCGATCGACGACGATGTTCAGGCATTCGACACCCCGGACGACTCGATCGACGACGATGTTCAGGCATTCGACACCCCGGACGACTCGATCTCGGAGATCGACGCGTCCGACGAAAGTGCGTTCGAGGCTCCGGTCTTTGATCGACGACGCATCGTGTTCCCGGATGGCCTCTCCGACGGCGTCGAGATGGCGCAGCACGTGGTGTCGACGCCTGATGTTGTGCTCCTGATCGACGGCGACGGCGCTGCCGGCCTCGGTTGGCCTCACCTCGACGTCGCTGTCAGGCGTTCGGCGCTGGTCAACTACCTCGGCCAGCTCACCGCCGACTCTGGCGCAGCCGCCGACGTTGTGTTCGAACGCCCGGTTGGGGGCGAAGAAGCCCTTCCGGTTTCCCGAGCTGTTCGTGTCCGGATCGCAGACGAACCAGTGGGCTCCAGCCCGCTCTTCGAGGCGGTCATCGCCGGCTATCCGGAGGAATGGCCCATCGCGGTCGTCACCGATCAGCCATCGATCACCATCCGTGCGGAGGAGATGAGCGTGACCAGGTTGACCAACGGGCAGTTGCTCGATCTCTTCCTCGATCTCGGTTCATCCGGCCACTGATCTTCGGTCGCCGTCAGAACGGCGTCGCGAACATCAGCCCCAGCGCCGTATGACCGGCCGCACGGCTCGCAATGAACGAGTGCGCCAGGCACCGACAGCCACGCCACAGCCGTAGGCGACATCGTCGATGACCCCCAGTCCCAGCAGCATGGGGTCAGTCGTCGAAGTCAGGCGTCGCGCCCACCCTGCGAGGATCCACCAACGCGTCGGCCGGCTCGAGCGTCCCCGAAGCGCGAGCGCGAGCGATCCTGTGAGCCAGCTGCGCGACATGTTCTCGGCGAAAGAGCGCATCGCCCATCCCTGGCCGACAGCGAGCAACCGGAACGCTGTCGGCAGTGGTGTCTCGGTCGCGCTCAGCAGTCCGGCCAGCTTCTCCGCCGGGAGGACGCCCACCGCGAAACCAACGACGGGGTGGCCGAGGGATGTCGTCACCACACCGAGGAGTCCGACTGCGGAGGTTCGCCACGGTCCGCTTGTGTCCGGGTGGCGGTGGGCCAGGGGGGCAGCGGCTGAGGCGTAGCGGAACCGCTGTTCGGCGAACGCCGCCACTGTCCTTCGCGCCCGATGGTGGACCACGAGCCTCGGGTCGTACCGGACGCTGCTGGTCTCGCTCAACCGCCAGACGAGTTCCACGTCCTCGCCATAGCGCAGGCTCTCGTCAAAACCGTCGCTCGCCCTCAGGGACCCCGCCCTCACGGCGAGGCATGCCGTTGGTACGTAGGTGATTCGCTCGTGCGGCCCCACCGAGGAAGGTTCGTCACCGAGGTCGAGAGGGGAGTGGAGCGCTTCGTATCGGTCGATCGCCGAGCGACCTGGCGTCGTGACCACTCGAGGAGCGGCCGCTGCCACCGATGGATCGGTCAGGTGGCCGGCAAGGCGGGCGAACACCGTGGCATCCTCGATGGCCACGCCCGCGTCGACGAACACCACGACGTCGCCGTCCTCGACGCGATGGCGGGCGAGCGCGTCCCGCCATCCCGTATTACGGGCTGTCCCCGGTCCACGGCTCTGTTCGTGGCGCAGAATCGTGACGTCGTCGATCGCCAGGAGCGGCGGCTGGTTGCCATCGTCGACGACCGTGATCGAGGTCGGACCCTGAGCTCGGACGCCCTCGAGCGTCGTGTCGAGTTCGCTGCGTTCACCGCGGAACGGGACGACGACGTGACACGGTCGATCGGACGGCTCACGGATCGGGTGGGCCATGCCGGCGTCGATTAGTCGCGCTGCCAGATCTTGCTGATCGCCGTCCTCACCGATGGAGGGGGCCGGCCCTCCCGCGAACCAGCCTCGAACCGTGGCTGCCCCGGAACGGCTGAGGGTGATGATGCGGAACGGGTGTCCGCCCAGCAGTACGCGCCCGTTTCGCTCGGTCCGCAATCGGCGATCAGCTGCGAGCTGATCGCTCATTCCACGACCCGGCGGAGCGCGTCGAGCACGGACAGCGGACCGCTCACCTCGGCCAGTCGGCCTCCCGCCGCCGTGACGAGTGCTCTGGCATGTTCCGGTTCGTCGGCCGGCGCGAGCACGATCAGCTCGTCGAGGCTGCGTGCGATGGGTACGGGATCAGCGCCGGTCGTGACCTCGGCATCGGAGAGCAGGATGGTCAGGCGGCGGGTCGCGGTCGACCGATCCAGCTGGCGTTGGGCAGCAGTCAGGGCGAGGGCGACGTCGGTCGTGCCATGGCCTCGTAGAGCCAAGACTTCGGCGACCAGCGCGTCAGCGGCCTTTGTCTGGCCCATGCCTTTCATCTCGATCACCCGATCGCCGAACGCCAGGACGGCGAAGTGGGCAGGTGCCCTCCACGCGCAGACAGCGGCCGCCAACGCTGCGCTGGCGAGGCGCTCGCCGTTCATCGATCCAGAGCGGTCGACGAGCAGACAGATGGCCGTGGCCGGCTGCTGCCATTGGGCGGCCTGGAGGTCGTCGAGGGACGGCCGTCGTCCAACGGCGCGCGCCTCGACGACCGCGTCGATGCTGGCGTCGATGTCGACGTCGGTGGCATTCGGAGTTGCCGGTCGTCTCACGAGTCTGCCGACGCCTCGACTCTTGACCGTGCCCGTCCTGGCCAGGTCGAGCACGATGCGTCCGGCGAGGCGTTTCGACAACGCGGCCAGGTCTCGATCGGTGGCTTGTGTCATCTTCGCCAGGAGTTCCAGCGCTTCGTCCGGGGCCTCTTCGAAGAGCTCGTCGAAGGCCGCCGCGTCGACCTCGCCCAGTTGTGGAGACACCTCGGCGAAGTTTTCGTCACGCTGCAGGTCGCGGCGGCTGATCGAGCGGCGACGCTCGTCCTTCAATGCCCGCTCGGCCTCCTCGCCGGTCAGGATGCGATCGTCGTCGGAGCCGCCCCCGGAGGGCGGTGGGCTTTTCCCGGATCACTCCCGGTGTCCTCCTGATCGGCTGCCTGCTCTGTCTGCGGCATGATGCTGCGATAGAGCTCGGTGATCACCGATTCCGGGGTTCTTCCGGCGGCATCGTGAAGGCGGATCCGACCCGAGAGCGACGTCAGGGCAGCGTCGAGCGCAACATCGTCGTGGGCCGGAGGAAGTCGGCGCAGCTCGGAGAGTTGTTGTGCCAACAACAGCAGATCGACGGCTCCCCGAACAGACGATCCGACTCGGACGTCGACATGGGTTCGTGTCGCTCGAACCAGTTCGACGACGCGTCCGGCGAACTCGGCATCGGCTCCGGGCACATCGCGTTCCGCGATGGCACACTCGTCTGACGCCGATTGGTAGTCCATCGAGATGCGGCAGACACGGTCGTAGATCGCACCCGAGATCCGAGCCGTGCCAACCGAGTCAAAAGGGTTCATGGCGGCGACGAGGCGGAACGACGGGTCGGCCTCGATGGTTCCCAAACGGGGGATCGTCAGCTCACCCTCTGACATCACCGTCACCAAGAGGTTGAGGGTTTCTTCGGGTATGCGGTTGATCTCCTCGATGTAGAGCAGCGATCCGTTGCGCAGCGCCCGAGCGAGGGGACCGTCGATCCAGATCGCGGAGTCGTAGCCACGGTCGAGGATCAACGCCGGATCGAAGTAACCGACGAGACGAGCGGGTGTGAGCTCGGCGTTGCCCTCGATGAACTCGAATCCGTGGCCCGTCGTGGCGGCGACAGCGCGGAGCATTGTGGACTTTCCGGTACCCGGTGGCCCCTCCATGAGGAGGTGGCGCCCCGCCATGAGCGCGGCGACGACAAGTTCGGCCTCACGCGCCCGACCGACCACCCCGGAGCGGAGCGCATCGAGTGTGGCCGGGCCGTAGTGCGTTGCTTCGTTCACCTTCGCCGATCAGTCGAAGACGATGACGCCGCGGATGTTCTTGCCGTCACGCATGTCCTGGTAGCCCTGATTGATGTCGTCGAGGGAGTAGGTGTTGGTGATGAGCTCGTGGATCTTGAGGGCGCCCCGCTGGTATTCGCGGAGAAGGCGAGGAATCTCGGAACGAGGGCTGTTGGAGCCGAAGATCGAACCCTTGATCTCCTTGTTGTACATGGAGAGCGAGAAGAGATCGAGAGTGACTTCGCGCTGATCCATCGGTGCGAGACCGGTCACCACGATGGTGCCGTCCTTCGAAATGATGTTGAGGGCGGGCTCGAGGAGATCACCCGTGGTCACACCGGGGGTCAGGATGCACGAGTCCGCCATGATGCCGTTGGTCATCTCCATGACAGAGAGCAGGGCGTCATCGAAGCTGCTGAAGAAATGGGTGGCTCCGAATTCCTCGGCCATCTCCTTCTTGTCCGGGTTGGTGTCGACAGCCACGATGTTGGCTGCGCCGCTGAGCTTTGCCCCCTGGAGGGCGTTGGCACCGATGCCGCCGATTCCGACGACCACGACGGTGTCGCCTGACTTCGTCCCGGCACGGCTCTGTACCGAACCGACACCGGTGGCAACACCACAGGAGACGAGGGCAACTGCGTCGAGGGGAAGGTCGGGCTCGACTTTGATGACCGATGCCTCGTTGACCAGCATGTATTCGCTGAACGTGCCGAGCTGGGCCATCCGATTGGCTGGGGTTCCGTTGATGTGGTGGCGGTACTGGCCGTCAGCGATCATGCCGCCGGCCAGGGTCGTGGCGCCGAGGTCGCAGAGGTTCTGGCGGCCGGTCGCACACCAGTGGCACGTGCCACATGACGGGACGAAACTGACCGAGACGTGATCACCGACGGCGACGCTGGTCACGCCTTCACCAACTTGATGGACCACACCTGAGCCTTCGTGGCCACCGATCATCGGGAAGAAATGGGGAACCCCGATCATTTCGAGGAGCTCTGCGGGGGCGGTGAGATCGCCGGTGACGAGGTGCTCATCTGAATGGCACAGGCCGGCGAACGCCGTCTTGATGATCACCTCGCCGGGCGCTGGGTCACCGAGGTCGACTTCTTCGATCTTCCACTCTTCGTTCTCGCCCCAGAGCACAGCAGCGCGGGTCTTCATGATGATCTCCTGTCGTGGATGGGTCTTCAACCGGTGAGGGGGCAAACTAACAGGACCAGTACCCGTGGCTTAAATGGAGCGGCCGTCGCAACTCAGAGGCCGGTCACCGAGCGGGCGTACCGGACTAGTTCTTCGAGCAAGCGCACCCCTTCGGCCGCCGTTGCTCCCGTCGGGTCGCCGAGGACTCCGCTCGGCGAGACGGCGCCAGTGCCGCCCTCGCGGAGGCGGGGGAGAAGCTCGCCGATCGGGGTGCTGTTGCCCGGCCGGGCAACGTCCATGCTGACCAATTCGGGTGCCAGGTGGAGCATCAGCGACGTCTCGGCTCGGCCGGCGTGGGCATCGGCGCCGGACAGCACCGGAACCAGCACTGCGACGTCGTGACCTTCGTGATCGAGCTGCCGTTTCGCTCGCTGGAGTGCGTCGAGATTGCCGGCGTGTCCGCTCAGGAAGATGACCCGGTCGAACCGTTGCCGGGCGGACCGTGCCAGCTCGATCAGCACAGAGACGAGAGCGTCTGTCCCGATCGACAACGTGCCGGCGAAGCTTTGGTGCTCTCCGGCCGCTCCGTAGGCCAGGACAGGAGCCACGACGACGGCTTCGTCGACCGCAGACGCAAAGGCGTTCGCCCAGCCCTCGGCGATCACCGAGTCGGTCGACACCGGGAGATGGGGGCCATGCTGTTCGGTCGATCCCAACGGGATGACCAGTAGGCGGCCCACATCCTCGAGGTCCGGCGAGGTCGCTGATCCGAGGACGATCACCTCGCGAGTGTATGGATGCGCTCCGCGTCGCTGAATTCCTCGACCTCGTCGAGGGTGGGGAGCAGGCGACCGGATGCCTCTTCACGTTTGAAGATCACGAACGAGAGCGCTGTCAACGCCAGGAGGACAATGGCAGCCCGTGGCAGAACCACGAGAGGATCGACGATGTCATTGATCCCGAGTTCGATCTCGGCCAGTCGTTCGACCATCCAACCGACCGCGATGATCGACATGACGATGGCGGTGACGTTGAGGAACGGCAGGTAGTAACGGGTGCGGCGAAGCAGGTAGAGCGCCGGGAAGCAGGCCACGATCACACCGACCTGACCGATCTCGATTCCGATGTTTCGACCCAGGAGTGAGACGAGCTGGGTCGAGCGGCTCACGTCGAGACCATCAACGAGCGTGGCGAATCCCATGCCGTGGAACAGCCCGAACCCGAAGGCGATCAGCCACTCCTTGTTGGGGAAGATGGGTCGGATGCTGTGGATCGCGGCCATGGCGATCGAGATCGCGATCACAGCCTCGACGAACTTCGACGGAGGCAGCGGGAGGATCCCGAGGCCGGCGAGTGAGAACGTGATCGAGTGGGCGAGCGTGAACATCGTTGCGATCTTCAGAATTCGCCACAGCGAGCTCAGGAATCCGTTGGTCGGGTGCCAGCCGTTCCGGAAGAAGAGGACAGACGGAATGAGCAGGACGAGCACGAACAGCACGTGGTCAGGGCCGGTCTTGATGTGATCGATGCCGAGTTTCACACTGGCGCTGAGGTTCTTGAACGAGGATGCGTCCCCGAGATCGACGTCCTGTGTGCGGCTGCCCGAATCGAAAGCGACGAGGAAGTCGGCCTCGTTGTTGTAGATACCGCCCTCGACGTCGTTTTCGATCACGATGAGACCGTCACGACCGTCGATCTCGTCGAAGAAGGGGTCGAACGTGATCACGAACTCTCGAGGCGCAGGAGCATCGAATCCCGAGATCTCGAACGGTAACCAGAGGTAGTTGTTGTCCTGGTCGAACTTGTCGGTCGACAGGAGACGCCGACCCTCGAAGGTCACGGTGAGCTTCGTGCCGTCGACGGTCTCGATCGTCAGGTGCTCGTTGGCGTACGTCTGAAGCGCGCCCAGTCGGGTATCGACGAGTGCCAGCGTGTCGCCATCGCTCGCCTCATCGACGAATTCGATGCCGAACACCGTCTCGATGTCCGAGAGCGGGAACTCGATGCGCCCAGCCAGTGCGAGATCGCTCACGTCGAGGTACAGATACGACTGGTCGCCGGCGTGCGCCCCGGCCGGAGCGGCGACGACGATCACCGCCACCATCGCCGCGATGGACATGGCCACGACGCGTCTGATGGTTGTGGCGAGGTTTCGAAGCGTCATGAGTTCTCTCCTGGATCGCGGGACTCGCTCGTCGAGCCTTGCGTGTGGTTCGTCGTGGATGGGTTCTGTGGACGCAGCTTCGGCTGGGCTGATTTCCCCTCCGTCTGACGACGGATGGGAGTCTCGACCCGCAGGAGGCGAGCAATGATCATCCGTTGGATGTCAGAAGTACCGGAATAGGCGAGTCCACCGATCGCATCGCGAAGCTCGCGTTCCAGCGGCAGACCGGTGGTGTAGCCCTCGGCACCGTGCAACGAGACAGCATCGAGCGCGGCCTGGACCGCCATCTCGGAGGTTTGGAGCTTGGCCAGCGCTGCCGCCATCCCAACCGTGCGACCACGGTCGTTCAGCGCTGCCGCTTTGTAGACGAGGAGTCGACCGGACTCGTGGTTGAGCTTCATGTCGGCGATCCGGTGGGACACGGCCTGATTGGTACCGATGACCGATCCGAACTGTTCTCGACTGCGAGCCCGAGCGATCGACTGTTCGATGACGCGCCTGGTGGCACCGAGCTGCCCGGCGAACAGGAACGCCCGTTCACCCTCGACCGCCTTGGTGAACACACCACCCCCACCACCCTCGGGCCCGAGACGGTCGGCGACGGTGACTCGACACTGATCGAAGGTGATGGAACCGAAGGGTGAGCTGTTGAGTCCGAGCTTCTCGACGCTCTCACCGCAGGTGATGCCCTCGCGGTTCGTCTCCACCACGAAGGCAGTGATGCCCCAACGGCCGAGCGAGGGATCGGTCGTCGCGAAGACGACGACCAGGTCGGCGATGGGACCGAGCGTGATCCAGCACTTCGCGCCGGTGAGCTCGTACTCGGCCAAGGGAGACTTCGGATCTCCGGCGTCTGGGTCGATCCGACGAGAGACCGTCGTGATTGCGCTGGAATCCGAGCCGGCGTCTGGCTCGGTCATGGCAAACGCACCGAACGTGGAGCCGTCGAGCAACCCGGGCAGGTGCTCGGCGAGCTGTTGACCAGACGCCGCCGATCGAATGGCGTTCTGGGTGGCGAACACCTGTGATGCGAGTGCAAAGACGAGACCGTTGTCCGAGCATCCGTGACCAAGTCCCTCGAACGCCAGCATGGCCTCTACGGTCGAACGCCCGAGCCCGCCGTCACTCACGGGAACTGTCAAGCGCTGGAAGCCGGCTGAGGCGAGCAGGCGCCACCGATCCCGATCGATGCCGCGACCGAGAGGCTCGAGCTCGTCAGCCGCCCACGCAGACGCCGCATCGGTGATCAGGTGGCGGTCGTTCAGGAGCGCGTCGAGCGCCGTCGTGTCATTGGACGTTGGATCGGGATCCGCCCCGTCTGACAGGGCGAACAGCGGTTCGAACAGCGGCGAATGCATCCACCCTGCCTTTCAGATCCCGACCAGAGTGCAGCAAGGAGGCCGGCAAACCAAGGGCTGGGTGGCCAATTGTCGGCAGATGAGGCTGTTTTGCTTGCTTGGGCTGGGCCGAACGGCAGTGAAATGGACGACTGCATCCGCCAGGTTGCCTCTGGACGAAGAAAGGATGTTCGAACGACGATGGTGTGGTGGTGAGCATGGTTGATGAGGCGAGTGATATCCCGGCGGAGACCGGGTCGGCAGGCGCGCCCGGCTCTTCGGCGCGCACGCTGGCCGACATCGTCGGTCTCGCCGCCCGTTCGATTCCTGATCGTCCTGCGCTCGCGGGACCGAACGGCGACCTGACCTACGCCGAGGTCGATGAACTCGTCGACCGCCTGGCCGACGGGTTCGCTTCTGCCGGCGTCCCACGCGGTGGCCGGGTCGTGGTCTCCATGCACAAGACCGAGCGGTCATATCTCATCTTCCACGCGCTTCTTCGCATCGGTGCTGTCGTCGTGCCTGTTGATCCACTCATGCCGCCCGCAGCGTTCGCCCAGCTGGTCAGGCCGCTGAGTTGCTCCGCCGTCGTCGCTGATCGGGCGTCGCTGCAACGGTTCGATCCCTTCAGCGGTGACCCCGGCCCCTTCCCGGCGGGCGTGTTCACCACCGATGACGGCGATGGTCGGATGGTGTCCATCCCGGAGCTGCTCGCTGCCGATCGGGACGGCACGGTCCTCCGGCGGCCCGAGGTGACGCCGGACGACCCGGCGTACGTCATCTTCACATCCGGATCCACGGGTACACCCAAAGGCATCACACACACCCACCGCAGCGGTCTGGCCTACGCGCGGCTCGCGGTCGAGACCCACGGCATCACCAGCGAGGACCGGGTCGCCGGTATGCCGCCTCTGCACTTCGACATGTCGACGCTCGAGCTCTACGCCGCCCCGTTCGCCGGTGCTACGTGCGTGCCCATCGGGGGAGCGGAGCTTCGATTCCCGGCGACGTTCACCGAGCGGAGTGAGGCGCAGCGGCTCAGTGTCTGGTACGCCGTGCCGTTCCAGCTCCGCCAGATCAGTGAGCGGGGAGCGCTTGACCAGCGAGACCTCTCGGCGCTTCGCCATGTCGTCTACGCCGGGGAACCGTTTACTGCGTCGGCGCTGGCCACCATGATGGGCCAGCTCCCTGGCGTTCGTTTCAGCAACGCCTACGGACCGGCCGAGACCAATGTCTGCACCGTGCACGAGCTCGACGGGCCGCCGATCGACGACGTGCCGATCGGTCGACCGTGGGGTGACGTCGAGGTGCGCATCGTCGACCGTGACGCCATCATCGGCTCCGCGTCCGACCTCGACGACGTGCCCGATGGCGAACTCGGTGAGTTGTGGGTCATGGCCGACACGGTCATGACCGGCTACCTCGACCAGCCCGAGCGGACCGCCGAACGTTGTCTCCCTGGGGAGCGCGGTGTCTGGTATCGCACCGGCGATCTCGCGCGTCGCAGAGACGGGTTGCTCTGGTTGGCCGGTCGGGTCGATCATCAAGTGAAGGTGCGGGGCGTACGGCTCGAGCTCGAGGCGATCGAGTCCGTGTTGGTGGGGCACCCGGATGTCGCCGAGGCCGTGGTCGCGCCGGCCAACGGCGCAGCATCGGTCGAGCAGCTCGTGGCCGCTGTGGTGTTGTCGACGACGGCGACGACGCTCGACCGTTCCGCCCTTCGCCGATGGTGCCTCGAACGTTTGGCCCAGGTGGCCGTTCCGGCCGAAATTGCGGCTTGGGTTGAGTTCCCGCTCACGTCTTCGGGCAAAATCGACCGTGCCAGCGTCCGGCTGGCCATGTCCCATGCATCGGCCGCGCTCCCGACCGACGAGCCGTCAACGAACGGAAGCTGATGTCTGACCTTGCCGCCACCGATGAGAAGTTCGTCCTCGGACTGCTCGAACTCCTCAATGATGAGCTTTCACTCGACCCGTCGGTCTCGATCGACGTCGATACCGACCTCTTGCTCACTGGGCTGGTCGACTCGCTCGGCATAATCCAAGTCGTGTCGTGGATCGAGGACGAGATGGGTTCCTCGGTCGACCCGGTCGACGTCACCCTGGAGAACTTCCAGACTCCTGGCGCCATGATTCGCTTCGCTGCAAGCCTTGGCTGACGACGCGCAGGTCGTCGCCGGCCCGATGCTGTCCGCGGCCCAGCGGGCGTTGTGGTCCTCGCAGCTCCGCCACCCGGACGCCCCGCTCCAGAACATGGCGTTGGTGACTCACATCGACGGCCCGGTCGACGCCGATCGTCTTGCGACCGCCTTTCACCGGGTGGTCGCCGCCAGTGACACGCTGCGCCTCACGATCGGCCGGCAGGTCGGAATTGCGCCAGATCCGCCGGCGGCCTCCGACATCATCGAGCTCGAGCGGTCGGAGGTGTCTTCGTGGGCACGGGATCGGGTGTTGTCGCCGATCGACGTCAGTGAATGTGTGTACGACAGCGTCATCCTGCCCCACCCAGACGGCACCGTCTCGTGGTATCTGGCCCTTCACCACGTGGCCACCGATGCCACCAGCTCGGCGCTCGTGTTCGAAGCGACGGTGGCAGCGTACGACGGCCGGCCATTCGCCCTGGAGACCACACTCGGTCGTAACCGCGTGCAGCCCGAGCCCGATCCCGATGCTCGAACCGAGGCTGAGGAGCGAGCGGCGAAGCGGCGACAACGCTCGCTCGACTTCTGGGCCGGTCGCAGCCCGGCGCCACTACTCGACTCGCTGTACCGACCCATCGCCGAACGGACGACCGAGGCGCATCGGCTCCCGGTGGTGCTCGGGACGCCCGGAGATGTCGAGGCTGCACTGAGCGGTCCCTACCGCATGATCAGCAACGATCTTGCCTGGACAACCTTCCTGATGACCGCGTTGGCCGTCCACCTGCATCGCATCTCCGGTGCCGATCGCTTCGCCATCGGGCTGCCGGTGCACCACCGTTCCCGCAAGGACCAGCACCGCATCGTCGGCCCCCTCATGGAGGTGTATCCGGTCGACATCGAGATCGCCGCCGATGCCACGCACGCATCGCTCCATCGATCGATCAGCAAGTCGATCATGCAAGTCGTCGGCAACGCTGTGCCATCGGCGGGGGTCGGTGCGGCGGATGTGTCTGGCATCGTGAACGTCATCCCGCGGGGGAGCATCGGTTCGTTCGGCGACCTGGCAACCTCCACGAGCTGGGTCCACCCCGGCGCCGCCGATCCGAATCACCTGGTCGGGCTCCAGTTGACGACCTATGACTCGGAGCAGCCCTCGCTTTTCGTCGACATCAACGCCGGAGGCGCAGACGCCACTCACAGGCGGCGCGCCGCCGAACACATCGTCGCCATCGTCGACGCCATGGTTGCAGATCCGGATGGGGCCATCACCGACCGTCCGATGGTCACCAGAGACGAGCAGCTCGAGCTGGAGCAGTGGGGCAGCGGACGGGCGCTCGACGCCAATCGTTTCTCTTTCGATCCGAAGCAGCCTCGGTCCACGGGGTCGGTGGTCGACCGCCTGTCTGTCGCGTTGCGCAACAGCTCTCGCACGGCACTGATCGATGGCGATGTGGCGCTTACGGGCCATGACCTGTGGCAACGAGCCGAGGAGGTCGCAGCGTCACTCACCGAGGCCGGTGTCGGCCGCGGCCGGCGTGTCGGTATCGAGCTTTCCCGTTCGGCTGACGCCGTCGTGGCCATCATCGGCGTGCTGTTGGCGGGAGCGAGCTACGTGCCGATCGATCCGAGCCATCCGGAGGCCCGCCGCGTGCGAACGGGGGAGCGAGCGGGCGTCGTCGGCGTCCTGACCGACCTCGATGGGTTCGGTCGCGATTCGGCGTCCGTTCAGATCCCCGAACTCGACCCTGCGGACGAGGCCTACGTGCTCTTCACCTCCGGCTCGACCGGAGAACCCAAGGGGGTCCCCATCTCGCACGGAGGTCTGGCCGACTACCTGGCGTTTGCTGCCGAGATCTATCTGGGGCCCAAACAGCGACGCCCGATTGCCCCACTGTTCACGGCGCTCGGTTTCGACCTGACGGTGACGAGCCTCTTCCTGCCGCTGATCGGGGGTGGAACGGTTGTCGTGATCGCCGAGGACGGTGTTCCTGGACTCGAACGGGTGGCGAGCCGTACTGATCTCACCTGGATCAAAGCCACACCGTCTCATCTCGAACTGTTGGCGCGAATGTTCTCTCCCCGACATCGAATCTCGACGATCGTGGTCGGGGGCGAGGCCTTCCCGACCAGGCTGGCGGCCGAGCTGTCCGAGGGGAGGCCGGGAATCGAGATCGCCAACGAGTACGGGCCCACCGAGGCGGTCGTGGGTTGCATGCTGCATCGATGGCTTCCGGGCCGTGCCAGCCACGCTGATGGCGAGGCGCCCGTCGATGTGCCCATCGGGAGGCCCGCCCCCGGTGTGATGTTGCGCATCGTCGATGCCCACGGCCACGACGTGCCGATCGGGGCTGCCGGCCAGTTGATGATCAGTTCGCCCGGTCTCAGCACCGGATATCTGGGACAAGAGCCGAACACCGGGCCGTTCACTCAAGACGAAGGCCGTCGCTGGTATGCCTCTGGCGACATCGTGCGTCTCGACGCTGAACACAGCGCCGTGTACCTGGGCCGGGTCGACGATCAGATCAAGTTGAACGGTGTGCGGCTCGAACCTGGCGAGGTGGTGGCGGCCATCGAGGAACACCCTTCGGTGCGGCGCGCCGCTGTCCGGTTGTGGGTCCCGGCGACCGAAGGTGGGACGTCGGCCCGCCCCGTACTCGCTGCCTGGGTCGAAGCAGAGGCGGACCTGGACGCATCGGATCTGCGCCTCTTCCTCCTGCCTCGCTTGGCGTTGCACCAGATCCCGACTGCGTTCGCGTTCGTGGCGGAGTTCGCGTTCAACACCAACGGCAAGCTGGACCTCGACGACGTTGTTCCCCAGCGCGTCCGGGGCTCGGGCAGATCTTCGGCCGATGTCGACAGTGTCGTTGCTGACGCCGTTCGCGTTGCCTGGGCTCAGGCCCTTGCATTGAGCGATGGTGACGGCGGACTGAAGGCCGATGATGACTTCTTCGTCCTCGGCGGAGACTCCCTGGCGGCTCTGGAGATGACGGCATCGCTCAGTGTTGCCGTCGACCGCGAGGTGCCGGAGGGTCTGGTGTTCAGTGCGTCGGGTTTCGGCGACTTCGTTGCCGTCGTCACTTCGCTCGAAACCTCTCCTCATGCCGGCGGCCCAACGTCGATCCCGGGCCCACCTGAAGCATCCCCTGGCGAGGCTGCGATGTTGTTCGAGCACTTCGTCGACCCGGACAGCTCGAGGTACAACATCGGTCGTCGATACGTGATCGACGAGGCGATCGAACCGGATCGGCTCGAGAGTGCGGCGGCGATCGTCGTCGAACGACATCAGCCCCTCCACACGACGCACGGTCGTCAGCGGCGCACGCTCGGTGCTGACGACGCTCTGCATTTCTCGGTCGCCGGACTCGACGGTGCCGAGGGTTTGACGGACGACGTCAGCCGCGTCGCAGCTCGTGCGCTCTACGAAGCACCGTTCGATCTCGACAACGGTCCTCTCGTTCGCGTTGCCGTGCATCGGCTGCTCGACGAGCGAACCGCCGTGGTCGTGGTGATGCATCACATCAGCGGCGATGCTGGATCGCTCGATCGGTTCTGGTCCGATCTGAGCCGGGCCTACGACGGTGAGGGGCTCGAGCCGCTCGCCTTCACCTACGCCGATCATGCGGCATGGCAACGGACGCGGGACGTCGGCGCTGATTTCTGGAGCGATCTGTGGTCCGATCCCGTGACCGTCGATCTGGGTCTCGTCGCTCCCGTGGCCGGTCCGGACCTTGTGAGTGATGGCTACCTCGAGCGTCGGGCTTCTTTCACGGCCTCGGCGTTGCGTTCGGGCCCGGGGCGCACGCCGACGGCGACAGCTCTCGGTGCACTCGTCGCCCTTCTCGACCGCCATCATCGGCCGGCTGACGACGAACGCCCGGCGCGCTACGGCATCGGGCTCACGGCGTCCGTGCGCGAGCATGCGTCGGCCGAGCCGATGGTGGGCTACTTCCTGAACACGCTGCCGATGGTCGTCGAGGTGCCTCGCACCGGCGCCTCGTTGGCCGACCTGGCTTGGGTCGCGTCGGACGTTCTCGGACGAGCGCTCCCACACCGCAGTCACCCATACGCAGAGATGGTGTCCGCAGCTCGCCGAAGTGGACGACAACTCCCGTATCCGGAGGTGCTCTTGGCCGTCGAGGATCTGGCTCCCGCCGCCCTCGGCGGACGAACGGTTGACCACGAAATCCTGGCTTCAGGTCACGCCGTTGCCGCCGCGACGGTCTTCGTGCAGATTCGGGGTGAGCGAGTCGACCTCGGCATCGAGTACGCCGGCACGGCGCTCACTGCTGAGCGGGCGATGCTGCTCCTCGACGATCTCGATCATCTTCTGGCTTCGGAGCTGGATGCCTCCTCGACTGGCGGCAGTCGTCTTCCGTCCGAGACTCGCTCGGTGCTGACCGGTGGTCCCGTGCCATCGTCGACACCGCTCACGGCCGAGATAGGCAAGTTGCTGGCCCGGCCTCCGGACCGGCCGGCCGTTCGTTGTGGTGAAGCGATGCTCGACTGGACAGAGCTGGCTCGTCGATCGTCGCAGGTCGCCGAACTCCTGCGAATCAACGGTGTTGGTCCAGGCGATCGGGTACTGCTGTCCCTCGGCCGATCGGTCGATCTCGTGATCGGTCTCGTGGCAATTCTGAGACTGGGCGCCGTCTACGTGCCGGTCGACCCGGCGTATCCGTCCGACCGACGGGAACGCATCGCCGAAGCAGCCAAGCCTATTGCGGCCATCGTCGAGCCCGGGGCGGTCTCGGCCTGGCTCCCCACCGTCTCGGTACCTCGTTCGGCCGACCAGCACGGCGGCTCGGACGCCATTGCTTCGCTGTCCGTTCTGGGACCGGACGCCGAGCCGACCCCCGAAGATGCTGCGTACGTGATCTTCACTTCCGGCTCGACTGGCGCCCCCAAGGGCGTGCTGGTCACCCACGGACAGCTCGCAACGAGCACCCGCGCCCGGTCTGGGGTCTACCCGCAGCCACCCGAGCGTTTTCTGTTGCTGTCGAGCATCGGATTCGACTCGTCGATCGTCGGACTCTTCTGGACGCTGTCGTCCGGCGGCGAGATCGTCATCCCGACCGAGAACGAGGTGCACGACCCTGACGCGCTGCTCTCGTTGATCGATCGAAGCCGGGCAACCAATGTGTTGATGGTTCCGAGCCTCTATCGGGCACTGCTCGGCAGGGGAGCGGACCTCGAACACTGGCCGGTGACCGTGACGGTTGCCGGCGAGGCCTGTCCGAGCGATCTGGTCGAGCGGCACCACGAGCTGAGGCCGCAATCGTTGTTGGTCAACGAGTACGGTCCGACCGAGGCCACCGTGTGGGCAACATCGCACCGGTGCGTCATGGCTGAGCGACCAGTCCCGATCGGTCGACCGATCGATGGAGCGTGGTGTGCCGTGGTCGACGGTGACGGCGACCCGGTCCCGGCCGGAGCAGTGGGCGAGCTGATGATCGGCGGCGCCGGAGTGGTGGATGGCTACCTGGAAGCGAGCGCCGCGGCCGGCGAGGACCAGCGGTTCGCGACGACGTCGCTGCTCGGACCGGGACGGACGTATAGGACCGGCGATGCCGTCGCTGCCACCACGGACGCCGGCGGAAGGCCGACGTTGCTCTTCGTCGGCCGCGTCGATGAGCAGCTCAACGTGGGCGGCGTACGACTGGAACCGGGGGAGGTCGAGCGAGTTATTGTCGCAGTGGACGGCGTCGACGCTGCCGCCGTCGTCGCCGGAACGACCGAAGCTGATGCCGACCGTGAGATCCTCGTGGCCCATGTTGCATCGACCTCCGGGAACCTCGAGATCGAACGCTTGCGAGCCGCAATGGCCGACGCCTTGCCATTGGCGGCGCGGCCGAGCAGGTTCGTCCTTCATGAAACGCTCCCGACCACCATCCACGGCAAGGTCGACCGCACCGCACTGTCGGCTGTGAAACTGCCGGCACTCGCGCCTGCAACTGCCGAAGGCGTGGTTGGGCCAGTCACGGAGATCCAGGTCGCAGTGCTCGAACTGTTCTCCAGGCACCTCGGAACGACTGTCGGGCTCGATACCGGGTTCTTCGATGCGGGCGGCGACTCGTTGGCCGCGCTGACCCTCGCCCTCGACTTGGAGGAACGATTCGACGCGCCGTTCTCCGTCACATCGCTGTTGGCGGAGCCCACCGCCCGGGCGGTCGCCGCCTGGCTCGAGGTCGACGGAGTCGACAAGGTCGATCCCGACCTCGTCGAGTGGATCCGGATCGGTGATCCCACGCTGCCGGTCCTCGTGCTGCTGGCGCCGGGCAGTGGTCACCTTCTCGGTTACCAAGCCCTGATCGCAGCACTCGATCCTGCCATCGGCCTCCTCGGTGTCCGGCTGCCCGGCTACGACGGCAAGGCGACGCCGATCGATCGGGTCGGTGCGCTCGCTGACGCGGTCGGACCGCTGATCGATCACGCACTGGACTCACGACCAGCCGTGCTGCTCGGTGGATCCAGTGGCGGGCTTCTTGCCTGGGAGCTCCAGCATCGGGCCGAGCTCGCTGCGGACCGGTACCTCCGTGTGATCCTCCAGGACACCGTTCATCCGGATTGGCGCCGCCTCGACGACGCCACGGGCCTCGTCGAGGACCTTCGCCGTCGCTTGAGCGACGATGGTCCGCTCCCCGTTCTGGCCGAGTTGTACGGTCGCGGCCATCGCCGTTTTGCCCGATGGCAGCGGCTCCGGCGTTCTCAGACCATCACCAGCAAGGGAGGGGCCGAGCTTCCCGAGGTGGTCGCACAGCGAATGTTCGCGGCTGCGAACCGGATGGTGGCCGAGTACCGACCCTCGACGATCCACGCTGAGGTGCTCTTCTTGGCCGCAACCAACACCGATCCGGATGCGACGTTCGAGCGGTGGCGCTCGGCCACCCCGAATCTCCGCCTGGCGGTTTTCGAAGGCGATCACTTCGGCGAGAACGGCATCACTGCCGCGAGAAACGTGGGACCGGTGGCGTCAACCATCGAGGCCGAGGTGCGCTCGCTCGTCTAGTTGGTGCTGGCCGGTGGGCAGGAACGCTTCGATCAGCTCTGCTGCATTGCCCGCCAGACGCGCTCCGCTGTCGTGGGGATGTCGACATGGCGGACGCCCAGGTGGGCGAGGGCGTCGATGACTGCGTTCTGCACGGCCGGCGTTGCGCCGATGGTTCCGGATTCGCCGATGCCCTTTGCTCCGAGCGGGTTACGCGGCGTGGGGGTCTCCTGTGGGATCCGCTCGAAGCTCGGGAGCTCGGCGGCAGAGACGAGGGCATAGTCCATGAAGTTGGAGGTGATGGGATTGCCCTGGTCGTCGTAGACGAACTCCTCTACCAACGCTTGGGCGATACCGGAGGCGACACCGCCGTGAACCTGGCCCTCGACCAGCATGGGGTTGACCATCGTGCCGGCGTCGTCGCACGCCACATGACGCAGGACGGTCACCTGGCCGGTGTCGCGGTCGACCTCGACCACGGAGAGATGGGCACCAAACGGGAACGTCGCGCCCGGCGGCTGGAAATCGACTTCCGCCATGAGGTTGAGTCCGGCCGCTTCAGCTGCTCGGCTCCCGATGTCGGCCCAATTCTTCGATATGGACGGTGTCCCCGTCACGGAGAATGAACCGTCGGCGACGTCGAGCACGATGTCGGCCGGGTTCGCTTCGAGCAGCTCGGCAGCGATCTCCTTGGCCTTCTCGACCACCGCTTCGCTGGCCTCCCAGACGGCGCTCCCGCCGACCTGGAGTGACTTCGAGCCGCCGGTGCCACCGCCTCGTGGAACTTCGCTCGTGTCACCGTGACGGACCTCGATCTTGTCGAAATCGATACCCGTGATCTCTGCCGCGAGCTGAGCGAACGCGGTGTGGTGGCCCTGGCCGTGGGCAGAAGACCCGGTCAATACCAGCGCTGAACCGTCTGGACGGATCTCGATGCTGCCGAACTCGCTGTTGGCCATCGGGTTGGCAATTTCGACGTAGACGGACCACCCGAGGCCCAGGAGCTTCGCCGACGGATCGTTGCGGCGGGTCTCCTGCTCGGCCCGTAGCGCCGAATAGTCGACGGTGTCCATCACGGCGTCGAGCGCCTTGGCGTACTCGCCAGAGTCCATCTCGGCGCCGGTGGGAGTCTTGAAGGGGAAGGCGTCAGGCCGGATGAAATTCTTCCGACGTACCTCGGACGGGTCCATGCCGATCTCGGCCGCGTAGGCGTCCATCATGCGTTCGATGGCGGCCGCAGCCTCTGGCCGACCGGCGCCTCGGTAGGCGCCCATCGGCACGGTGTTGGTGACGACCGAGTCAGCGGAGAAGTCGACCTTCTCGATGTCATAGACACCGCTGGTCATGACTCGGGTGATGAAGGGAAGGACCGAACCGACCTCGGGGTAGGCCCCGCCGTCTTGGGTGCTGTGGACCTTGTATGCGGTGACCCGGCCGTCGTTCGTGCCTCCGATCGTGGCGTTGAAGACACAGCCGCGTCCGTGGACGAGGCCGAGCATGCTCTCGGATCGGGTCTCGGCCCAGCGGATCGGCTTGTCGAGCTCGCGGGCGAGCAAGGCCACGACGATGTCCTCCGGGTAGCCGCCATTCTTGGCGCCGAAACCGCCGCCGACGTCTGGGCAGATCACGCGCACCTGAGCAGGCTCGACTCCGGTGGCGGCGGCAAGGGTGTCTCGGGTGCCGTGTGCTCCCTGGGTCGACGACCACTGGGTCAGCGTCTTCGAGCCATCCGGCCCTGTCTCCCACCTGGCGACAGCGGCGCGGGGTTCGAGCGGGCATGGCGCGAGGCGCTGGTTGCGGAACGTGAGTCGGACCGTGACGTCGCAATCGTCGAAGATCTCGTCACCACCGCCGGCGGGAACCTGGAACACCTTGTTGGTGCCTGCGTCCGGGAAGAGCACGGTCTCGTCCGTCAGCGAGTCGTCCATGGAGACCACCGGTGTCAGCGGTTCGTAGTCGACCACCACCAGCTCGGCGGCATCGATGGCCTCGTTGCGGGTCTTGGCCACGACCACCGCGATCGGATCGCCCACGTAGCGGGCACGGTCAGAGGCGAGCCAGGTGCGCTGCATCGCCTGGTTGAGCAGCGGCATCGACGGTGGGCGAGGCGTCAGGCCGAGGTCGGCAGCCGTGAAAACACCTACGACACCGGGCTCAGCTGCCGCGTCGGCGGTGTCGACACCGTTGATCGTGGCGTGAGCCATGGTCGAGCGGACGAACACTGCATGCAGGGCGTCTGTCGGGGCCAGATCGTCGACGTACATGCCGCCGATGGTGAGGAGGTCGGGATCTTCCTTGCGTTCGACGCTCGTGCCGAGAATGCTCATGACGATTCCTTCGGGGTCACACGCGGGTGCGGCCGAGCGCCACGATCACGGGTTTCGAGTGGTTGCTGGTGGACTCTGGCCGTGCCTCGACGCCGATGTTGGTGAGCGCTTGTTCACCGTGGCCGGTCACGCATTCGGGATCCGGACCGTCCAGCGGCATGCCGGTGAAGAACTTCGCTGCCATGCAGCCGCCCTGGCACGCATCGAACTGGCCGCAGCTGGCACAGGCACCGGCCGACTGAGGTTCGCGCAGCTCAGTGAAGAGATCGGACGCCTTCCAGACGTGCGCGAAGCCGCCCGCATCCCGGACATTGCCTGCCTTGAAGTCGTCATGGAGGACGAACGGGCATGCGTAGACATCGCCGACGGGATCGATCAGGCACACGACCCGGCCGGCACCACAAAGATTGAGACCGGGCAGGTTCTCGTCGCCGAGCGCGTTGAGGTGGAAGAAGGAGTCCCCGGTCAGGGTCTGGGGATGATCGAGCAGCCAGCGATACAGGTCGACCTGCTGTTCTGGGAGCGGGTGGAGCTCGTGCCAGGTGTCGACTCCGCGCCCGGAGGGACGAAGTCTGGTGAGCCGCAGCTCGGCGCCGTGGTGATCGGCGAGCGCCTGGAAAGCATCGAGCTGTCCGATGTTCTCGCGTGTCATCACGACACTGATCTTGAACGGGCCGAAGTCTGCGGCTCGAAGATTCTCCATCGCCTCGATCGCTGTTTGGAAGGAACCTTCGCCGCGGACGTGATCGTTCGTGGCCGCGTCGGCGCCATCGATCGAGATCTGGATGTCGAGGTAGTCCATGTCTGCGAGTTGTTCCGCCCGCTCGGGAGTGATGCGGGAGCCGTTGGTGGAGAACTTCACACCGACACCGTTGGTCGTCGCATACTCGACGAGCTCGAAGAAATCGGGGCGGATCATCGGTTCACCACCGCCGATGTTCACGTAGAACACTTGGAGCGCCTGCATCTCGTCGATGACGGCCTTGGCCTCGTCGGTGGAGAGCTCGCGGGGGTCGCGCCGACCCGAGGAGCTCAGGCAGTGCACGCACGCGAGATTGCAGGCGTAGGTGAGCTCCCAGGTGAGACAGATGGGGGCATCGAGGCCGAGCTTGAGTTCGTCTGTGAGCGCAGTCATGGCTGTTCCTGGCCTTCCGGGGGGCGGGGATCGAGGGAGCGGGGATCGAGGGAGCGGGCTTGGAGGAAGTCGGATGCGCCGAGCGCGACGAGCGCCTTCGAGAAGGCGGGCCAGCGGGCCGGGTCGATGTCGCTGGCGTCGAACGCGGCCCTAGGTGATGGGTGGTCGCCGAGCACCTTCACGAGCGCAACGAGATCGTGCGAGCGGAGGAAGTTCAGTCGCCGCGTGTCGTAGTGGTAGGCGAGAGCGCCGAACGGCTCGGGTCGGAGTGCGACTCGTGGATGGAGCACCACGGGCGCGTCCAGCATCGGATCGGCGTCGACCTGCGGATGGGCGTCAGTGGTGCTCGGTGCGGTCGCGCTCGGAGCAGTGGTGCTCAATAGACGCCGCACATGCCGTCGATGGAGATCTCCTCGACGAGGAGATCTTCTTCGACCAGCGGCTCGGTCGCTTCTGGCGCTTCGGCAGCGGGATTCTCGAGGGTGTCGGTCGTCGGCTCCATGAGGTCAGAACCTAGCGCACCGGGCCGGCGTGGTGAAGCCGACCGCGGGTACGGGAAAGGGCGGGATCAATGTTCTCCCGGACGACGCCGTACTGTCTGGCGAATGAGTGACCATGCAGAGACGTGGAGCGGTGAAGCGTGGGCCCAACCGGAGCCAGGCCGGCTGATGGCCAAGGGGCACAGCGCAGGCGATGCGCTGGAAGCCTGGCGCTGGTCGGTGCTCGAACGAGGGGACGGGGTGTTGGTCGTCGAATCCCACCTGCCGGATCATCTGAAGAACCCGAAGGGTCAACTGTTCGGTGGCTTCACACCGACGTACGTGGATCTCATGTCCTTGTTCACCGTGCACTCCGCCGACGAGCATCGAGGTTCACCGAAACACTTCCTCAACACGATCAACATGCGCTGCGACTATTTCGAACCGATCATGGGGCCATCGTTCGTGATCAAGGGACAGCTGGTCAATCAGCGGGGCAAGACGAGTCTGGTGTCGACCACGTTCCTGGACGGCGACTTGATGCTCGCCCACGCCATCACGACACTGCGGGCCGCCGGTTGATCTCAGGCCGCTTCAGCGGAGATCGAAACAGACCTTGATGCTGCCCCGGCGACCGGCCGATGCTGCGTGCTCGAGAGCGTCCTCGTAGCTCCGCAGGGGGTAGGTGGCGCTGACCAGTCGGCCGAGGTCGGCGGAGGCAGCCAACTCGATGGCGAGGTCGAACGCGCGGCGACTGGAACCGTCGGCCAGGGTCTCGGTGCCGTAGGTGTAGGCGCCGAGCAGTTGGATTTCCCGGTGCCAGAGCGCGGTCAGGTCCACCGTGACTCGGCCCGGCATGCCGACCAGCACGACGGTTCCCCGCGGGCGACAGATACCGATCGCCTGGTCGATCGACGCGGCGCTGCCCACGGCGTCGATCACCACGTCGGCTCCGCCCGAGAGGTCGTCGCCGATCTGGAAGGAGCCGGAAACACGGCGAACGGCGCGGGCGACCTGATCGGGGTCGACAACGGTCGTGGCGCCGAGCGCACGGGCGAGTTCCTTCTGCTCCAGGTACTTGGCGCCGACGATGATCTCGCCTGCCTCGGTGAAGGCTCGCAGGGCAGCGATCGTGGTGAGCCCCATCGTTCCGGCCCCGAGCACGACGACGGTCGCGCCCGGCGCAATCGGAGCCCGCAACGCGGCATGGACGCCGACGGCGGCAGGCTCGACCATGACGGCCGCCTCGTCGCTCAGTGACTCAGGAATCTCGTGGAGTTGCGACGCATGGGCGACGAACTCGGTGCTCCAGCCGCCGCCCGTCGAGGCGCAGTAGCCGGTCTGGATGCCGGGGTCGAGCGGCCCGGCAACCAAGTGGCGGTAGTCGTCACCGTCACCGGGAGCGGCACCGGCAAACGGCGGATCGAAGCCGCGAGCCTCGTGGCCCAGCACCGGCTCGAGCACGACGCGTGCTCCGTTGGCCCGTTGGCCGACGACTTCGTGCCCCGGGATGAACGGAAACGACACCCACGGCTCGAAGTAGCGGGCTGAGCGACCGTCGACGGTCGCCAGATCGGAGCCGCAGATTCCGGCGAGTCGTGTCGTGATGCGCTCCCAGCCTGGCCCCGGAAGGTCCTTGGTCGAGGTGTCGACCAGCGTCAGTGGCCCGGTCCTTGCGCCGCTGCCGGGTCGCAGCCGCGATGACACAGCGGCAGCGACGTAGCGGGCTTCCTTGCGGTCGAACTCGAGAGCCTTCACGCCCGAGACTCTACTGTTTGGTCGGCTGTCGCCTCTCGCTGACTCGCATCCGGGTTGTGTGCTCGTGGCG
>CBESNA010000065.1:0-24574 GCA_965530755.1 uncultured Acidimicrobiia bacterium
CCCATCGTGCCAACATTCACGTGCGGCTTGTTCCGCTCGAACTTTTCCTTTGCCATTCTTCGCTTCTTTCAGTTTCCGGAACGAGTAGTTCGCGGGTGTCCGTTGTTTGGTTACTCGCCCCGGAGGCGCGTGACGATGTCTTCTTGCACGCTGTTCGGAGTCTGCTGATAGCTGTGGAATTGCATGGTGTAGGTGGCTCGGCCCTGGGTCTTGGAGCGGAGATCGGTCGAGTAGCCGAACATCTCCGACAGCGGGACCTGAGCACTCACGACCTGGTTCTGGCCACGAGCCTCCATCTGACCGACTTTGCCTCGACGTGAGTTGAGGTCGCCGATCACATCACCCATGTAGTCCTCAGGGGTAACGACTTCGACGGCCATCACGGGTTCGAGGAGCGTGGGCTTGGCCCGCTTCGCCACCTGCTTGAACACCATGTTGCCGGCGATCTTGAACGCCATCTCCGAGGAGTCGACGTCGTGGTACTTGCCATCGAGGAGCGTGACCCGAACATCCACAGTCGGGAAACCGGCAAGCACGCCGGTGGTCATTGCGTCCTTGATGCCGGCGTCGACCGAAGGGATGTACTCCTTCGGAATGCGACCACCGGTGACCTTGTCGATGAATTCATAACCGCCGCCGGGGCCCGAGGGCTCCATGGAAATAGTGACTTCGGCGTATTGGCCGGTACCGCCGGTCTGCTTCTTGTGGGTGTAGGAGTCCTTCTCGACCGTGGACGTGATGGTCTCGCGGTAGGCGACCTGCGGCTTGCCGACGGTGGCGTCGACCTTGAACTCGCGCATCATGCGGTCGACGAGGACCTCGAGGTGCAGCTCGCCCATGCCGGCGATGATGGTCTGGCCGGTCTCTTCGTCGGTCCGGACGCTGAAGGTCGGGTCCTCTTCGGCGAGGGACTGCAGCGCCTTGGCCATCTTGTCCTGGTCGACCTTGGTCTTCGGCTCGACGGCAACGTGGATCACGGGATCGGGGAACTCGAGCGACTCGAGAACGATGGGCGACTTGTCATCGGTGAGGGTGTCGCCCGTCCGGACGTCCTTCATTCCGATGGCGGCAACGATGTCGCCGGTCATGGCGATGTCGCGATCCTCCTGCTTGGCGGCGTGCATCTCGAGGAGGCGCCCCATGCGTTCTTTGTTGCCGGTACGTGTGTTGAGCAGTTGCCCGCCCTTTTCGACGCTTCCGGAGTAGACCCGGAAGTAGGTGAGCCTGCCGCCACCTGCGCCCGGGGACGACATGACCTTGAAAGCGAGCGCAGAGAACGGCTCGCTGTCGGCGGGCTTGCGGGTCTCTTCGGCGCCGGTCTTGTAGTGAGTTCCGACCACCGGAGGGAGCTCCATGGGCGACGGGAGGTAGTCGATCACGGCGTCGAGCAGGGGCTGGACGCCCTTGTTCTTGAAGGCCGTGCCACACAGAATCGGAACGAGCTTGTTGTGGATGGTCGCGTCACGCAACGCAGCCTTGAGTTCGGCCTCGGTGATGACCTCGTCCTCGAGGTACTTCAGCATCAGATCGTCGTCGGTCGAGGCGACCGCCTCGACGAGCAGCGCCCGGTACTCTTCGGCCTTCTCGAGATACTCGGCCGGGATGTCGACGACGTCGTACGTGGCGCCGAGGTCCGTCTCGTCGACGGTTGCCGACCAGACGAGAGCCTTCATCTTGACCAGATCGACCACGCCGAGGAAGTCAGCTTCGATACCGATGGGCAGCTGGATCACCGCAACGTCCTGGGTAAGACGTTCTTTGATGGTGTCGAGGCAGAAGTAGAAGTCGGCACCGGTGCGATCGAGCTTGTTGACGAAGCACATGCGGGGGACCTTGTAGCGGTCGGCCTGACGCCACACCGTCTCGGTCTGAGGCTCCACTCCGGCGACACCGTCGAACACCGCAACGGCGCCGTCGAGCACGCGCAAGGAGCGCTCGACCTCGACCGTGAAGTCGACGTGGCCGGGAGTATCGATGATGTTGATGCGGTGATCGTTCCAGAAACAGGTGGTGGCAGCGGAGGTGATCGTGATGCCACGCTCCTGCTCCTGCTCCATCCAGTCCATCGTCGCGCCGCCGTCGTGAACTTCACCGATCTTGTAGTTCTTGCCGGTGTAGTAGAGGATGCGCTCGGTCGTGGTGGTCTTGCCGGCATCGATGTGGGCCATGATGCCGATGTTTCGGTAACGCTCGAGGGGTGTTGGCCGGTCTGCCATGGTTTCCTACGTCTTTATTTCGAGGGTGTGATGGGGCGATCCACTACCAGCGGTAGTGAGCGAAGGCCTTGTTCGATTCGGCCATCTTGTGGAGGTCTTCACGACGCTTCACCGAAGCACCGATGCCGTTGCTGGCATCGAGGATTTCGTTGGCGAGCCGCTCGGCCATGGTGCGTTCGCGGCGGTCTCGGGAGTAACCGATGAGCCAACGAACCGACAAGGTGGTGGCACGGCGAGGACGAACCTCGACCGGTACCTGGTAGGTGGCGCCGCCGACTCGGCGACTGCGCACCTCGAGCTGAGGCTTGATGTTGTCGATGCCTCGCTTGAGGGCGGCGACAGGATCGCCGCCGGTCTTCTCGGCAACGATCTCGAGTGCGCTGTAGACGATGCGCTCGGCGGTGGTCTTCTTGCCGTCGAGGAGGACCTTGTTCACGATCTGGGTGACCAGGACCGAGCCGTGGACGGGATCGGGAACGAGGTCTCGACGGGGTGCGGGGCCTTTACGTGGCATATCAGCTGTCCTTCTTGACGCCGTAGCGGCTACGGGCCTGCTTGCGGTCACGAACACCAGCGGTGTCGAGGGTGCCTCGCACGATCTTGTAGCGAACGCCAGGGAGATCCTTCACACGACCGCCGCGCACGAGCACGATGGAGTGTTCCTGGAGGTTGTGTCCCTCACCGGGGATGTACGCCGTGACCTCGATGCCCGATGTCAAGCGCACGCGGGCGACCTTGCGAAGAGCCGAGTTCGGCTTCTTCGGGGTGGCGGTGTAGACGCGGGTGCACACACCGCGACGCTGTGGGGAGCCGATCAGTGCCGGCGTCTTTCCCTTTTTCGCTTTTGTTTGACGGCCCTTGCGGACCAGCTGCTGCATCGTGGGCACAGACGACCTCTTACATCGTGGGGTGTTGCGGAAACGTGTGGAACTCGAACCGATCCCGGATGGGCCTGACGCATGTGCCCCGAGACTGAGACGGCGACAAGAGTTCGTGTTCTGGCGCGACGAGCACGCCGAAACGCAAGGCTATGCCGCCCGGTGAGGGTTCCCACTCCCGAGGCATCACGATCTCGGCTCCTGGATTCTGGGCCGTGATCGAGCGAATCAGCGCTCGATGGTGAGCAGATATCCATCCTCGAGCGTCGACGCGACGAGATCAGCCTCGGCCGGGGGTGTTCCGAGGCACCGATGCCGCCCATCGGCTTGCTGCCAACTCGCTCGCACCGGCTGGCTCGGCTGCGTCGACTGGACCCACGCCCGACCATTCGCCTTGTCAGCGAGCGCTGATGGCGATCCGACAAACATGACGCGGCCACCGTCCATCACGATCACGGTGTCGGCATGGACCGCTTCTTCGGTGAGGTGTGTGGACACAACCACCGTCGATCGCTGACGACGTTCTGACAATACCTCCCGAAGGCGACGTCGCTCGTCCGGGTCGAGACCGGCCGCCGGTTCGTCGAGGACCAGGAGCCGAGGCGCCGTGAGCAGCGCCTGAGCGACACCGATTCGCTGACGCATCCCGCCCGACAGGTCGTCGAGTGAGTCCCGGGCTCGATCCGCCAGCCCGACTCGTTCCAGCGCGTCGAACACCATGGTCCGCCGCCGCCGTTCGTCACCCGCCTCCTTCATCACAGCGAGAAGATCCATGGTGTCGAACACCCGACTGGAACCCGAGAGTCCGTGGTGCTGAGGGAGATACCCGAGTCGACGCCGGATCTCGATCCGATCGGCTTCGTAGGTCGGATCCATGCCATCGAGCAGCAGGGAGCCCTGATCGGGAGCCAACACGGTAGCCAGACAGCGGAGCAGCGTGGACTTGCCGGCCCCGTTCGGACCGAGGACGACTGTCACCCCTCCCTCGAGCGACAGGTCAACCGACTCGAGGGCCTTCCGGCCGCCGAATGACACGCCGAGGCCGAAGGCAAGGACCTGCATCATGCGACGAGCCGATCGAACGACTCATGGCGCCTGACGATCACGACACCGGCGCCGGCAGCGACGGCGAGGGCGATCAGCTGTGCTGCAGGACGGAACACTGCGAGCGAGTCGGATGCGGCGACACGAGCGATCGTGGCCACGAGCAGCCAACCGACGGAGACCGCAGCGACGGCCCTCCGAGGTGTGGTCACGGTCATGGCCCCGACCGTCAACGACGAAAGGGCCAGCCCGGGCAACAGCCAGGCGAACGCCAACGAACCGGGAGCGGACGAGGCCAACACGGTCGAGGCCAGGACACCAACGGCAACAGCGAGCACGGTGGTTGCGCGAATCATCAGCAGACGAAGTCCGCGCATCGGAGTTGCCAGGCCGATCTCGTGCACCGGATCGACGGCGGGTCCGTACGCCAGCGCAACACCCAGCACAGGAATCAACGGGGCGAGGGTCAGCATCGCGGCAAGACTCGAGGGATCGGAGTCGGCGGAACCGAGACCGATCAGCACGACCGCGACGAGCGACGACACCCACGACCGGCGGAGCGCAGGAGTGGCGCCGACGAGACGCGCTGTCGCCGAGGAGAACCCGACGCGGCGAAGCACACGCTCGAGCCGACTCGGGATCGGCGCGTCGAGCTCGAAGGTGATGGCTCGCCAATTGGCGTCGATGCGAACCTGGTCGATCATGTCGACACCTCGCTCATGTCAACAGCTCCTTCATGTTGGACTTGGCTCGTTGCAGCCGGGTCTTGACCGTGCCTTGCGGGATGCCGAGTACGGCGGCGGCTTCCCTAGTCGACAGCCCGTCGATGGCAGTGAGGATGAGGACCGCTCGCAGATCGGGGTGCAGCGCCCGCATGGCCGGATCGAGCGCACCGTGGCGGCCGTTGTCGAGCAGCCAGTCCTCGAAGGTGGCGACCCGCTCTGCGATGAGCGCGACGTCCTCGGTCGGCGTCGGCGTGCGCTTCCGTAGCTGGTCGATGAGTCGGCGGACCGCGATGCCCCAGATCCAGGCACCGACGTCGCCGTCGCCGCGGTATTTCTTGGCGGTCTTCCAGACGGCGACGAACGTGTCCTGAATCGCGATGTCGACGAGATCCGGATCAGAGCACCGGGATTGAAGACGCTGCGTCAGCCAACCGGCGTTGCGTCGGTAGAGCTGTTCGAGCGCGCTGCGGTCGCCCCGGGAGACCCGGGCCAGCAACGCAGCGTCTTCTCCTCGCTCAACAGCCATCACTCATCTGTCGGACGGAGCGTCCCGATCGGTTCATCGCGCTCGAGAAAACTTCGATCGCGCCCCGGGGACCTCGTCGACCTGCGCCGTGAGGTGGGCGAGGCTGGCGGAGCGAGGACTCGGCCGAAGGCCGCCGCAGCGAAGCGGCCACGCCGGCCGAACGGCGCAGGGGCCCTTGGGCATTCACCACAGACCGCTTCCTCGCGCCATCAGCAGTGGGGTGACCACGATGACGACGAACGTCAGCGGGATACCGAGGCGGAGGTAATCGGTGAAGTGATACCGCCCGGGCCCGTAGACCATGGTGTTCGTCTGGTAGCCGATGGGAGTGAGGAACGATGCCGAGGCGGCAAGTGTCACGCCGAGGGCGAAGATCCGGGGATCGGAACCGGAGTCGCCTGCCGCCCGGAGGGCGATGGGGATCATCAGCGAAACGGCGCCGGCGTTCGTGATCATCTCGGTCAGCACGATCGTCGCCAGGATCAGGCCAAGAGCCAGACCCCACGTACCGGCCCATGACGTCGCATCGAGCAACGCCGTCGCCATCCGTGAGGCGAGGCCGGAGGAGTCCGCAGCACTTCCGACACCGATGGCCGCCGCGACGAGAATCACCACGTTGAGATCAACGCTGTCGCGTGCCTGCCGGGGTGTGAGGGCACCGACGACGACCGTCGCTGCTGCGCCGAGAATTGCCGCCTTCATCACCCCGACCACGCCGCCGATCGCCAAAACGGCGACCATGCCGAGGATCAGGAGCGAGCGCTTGGCGTTGACCGATGCCGTCGGCGGTGGTTCGGATCGACGCTGGATCAGGAGGAAGTCGCCGCGGTGCTTGTATCGCTCACGGAATCCGGCATCGGCTACGAGCAACAACGAGTCTCCGACCTGCACCCGCTCGTCGCCGAGCCCGCCGACGACACCTTCGCCCGATCGGTGCAGGGCGACGACGGCCGCTTGGTACGTGCTACGAAAGCTGGACTGTTTCAGGGTCAGCCCGACCAGCGGCGAACCGGCCCCGACCACAGCCTCGAACCAGGCATGTTCGCCATCGTCGAGCTTGAGGATCTGGTCGCCGGCGGCCAAGTCGAGTCCTGGCACCTTCTCGAGCTCGACCACATGGTCGACCTGGCCTGCGAACGTGAGGATGTCGCCACCCCGGAGCTGGTGTTCTGGCGAGACGGGGGCGGTGAGTTCACCTCGACGCTCGACCGCCACGAGGAAGACGGCACCGAGTTGCCGCAAGCCGCCGGACGTGATCGTCGAACCATCCAGAGCACCGCCATCGACGACAGAGAGCGAGATCGTGAACGGCCGCTCGATCGTGGAGTTGTCCACTCGCCCTCGCTCCGGCAGGAGCCGAGGGCCCAATGCAACGACGATCAGCATCGATACGGCGGCGACGGGCAGGCCGAGCTTCGCCGGCTCGAGCAATCCGAATGGCTCCAGACCGGAGGCCTCGACCAGGTCCGAGGCAACGAGGTTGGTGGAAGTGCCGATCAGGGTCAGCATGCCGCCGAGAATGGCAGCGAAAGAAAGCGGCATGAGGAAGCGTGACGGTGGCGCACCCCGCCGCTCGGACCATCGGGTCACCGGCCCGATGAACATCGCAACGATCGGCGTGTTCGCCACGACAGCAGACAGCGCTGCTGCCACCAAGCCGAGTCTGGCCATACCGACCGCCATCGAGCCCTCGCCGAGGACCCTTCGGCTGAGTGGACGCAACGCTCCTGATCGCTCGACGGCTCCGGCGACCACGTAGAGGCCTGCGATCGTTGCAGGGGCTGGTGACGCGAACCCGGACAGCGCTGCAGATTGATCGATGACGTCGGTGAGATACAGCGCCAAGAGCGCTCCAACGACACCGACGGGAGGCGACACTCGACGCGTGACGAGCGCGACAAACATGGCGGCCAGGACAACGAGGACGATCCACTCGTTCGTCGTCATCGAATATGCCCGCAACCAGACGGATGGACGCCGTCGAAGAGGGGATGAAGGGTCACCACGCCCTTCCCGTCGGCCGCTGCCGCCCGAACCGTAGCCACCAGCGGAATCTAGCGGTCGCCGACCGAACGGAAGGGCCTCTCAACCGAAGTCGGGCGAACGTTTCTCCTTCACAGCGGCAACGCCTTCGTGGACGTCGGTCCCGGCGAAACCGAGCATCTCGAGGGCAACGGAGGCATCGAACGTCGGGCCGGCGAGGCGGAGCCAGTTGTTGAGCGAGAGCTTCGTCCATTGGATCGCCGACTGGGAACCGGCGGCGAGCGTTCGAGCGACCTCCATCGCCCGATCGAGAACGACGGCATCGTCGACGGCCATCGAGACCAGACCGATCCGCTCTGCCTCCTCGCCCACCAAGGGTTCGCAGGTGAGCAAGTAGTACTTGGCCTTGGCCATGCCGCAGAGCAGCGGCCAGATGATGGCAGCGTGATCGCCGGCGGCGACCCCGAGCTTGGTGTGTCCGTCGATCAGCTTCGCCTTCTTGCCGACGATCGACACGTCGGCCATCAGCGCCGACGCAAGGCCGGCACCCACAGCCACCCGCTCGACGGCGGAGACAATGGGCTTGGAACAGTTGATCATGTTGTACACGAGATCTCGGGCTTCCCTGAACGTGGCAGCCCGGGCATCGGGGTCGGCGATGATCTCCTCGATCATGGCCATGTCGCCACCAGCGGAGTACGCGCCGTCGGCACCGTGGATGACCACGACGCGGGTCTCAGGGTCCCGATCGATCACCGGCCAGATGTCGGCGAGGTCGGCGTGTTTCTCGGCATCGACCGCATTCAGTTTGCCAGGAGTGTCGAGGACGATCCGGAGGATGCCCGGCTCGGGTCGATCAAGGCGGAGGCTGGAAAAACGTTCGTAGCGTTCCATCGCCGGGACGGTAGTCCGGACCCGGTCTGCCGTCAGGCTGTGAGTACGCCGATCACACTGATCCCGTTGAACAAGGCATGGGCGACGATCGCCGGACCCAGGCGTCCGGTCACGACCACGAGCAATGCCAGGGCCAGCCCAACCGTGCCGATGGCTGCGAACAGGACGGCCGTCCCGGCAAGGCTCGGATTGGTGAAGTGCGGCAGTGTGAACAGGATCGACGAACCCACGACAGCGGCAGTCGTTCCGAATCGCTTTTCGATCGCGCGCAGACACAGCCCTCGGAAGAACAACTCCTCGACGATGGGCGCAACCACGACGGCGGCGATCACGATGATCCAGATCGCCCACGTGCCCGCAGCATCATCGATGATCTGGGTGTTCGTGGAATCGGCAGCGTCGGCGCCGAGAAGATCACTGAGAAGCGTCGCGAGGCCGCCGGCGACCAGCAGCATCGCCACGGCAGCGCCGATGCCGTAGGCGACATCGATCGGGCGAGCCCGCAGCCCGAAGTCTTCGACGACGCCGCCGCCCTTCCATCGAGCGACGATTGCAGGCCAGGCCCCCATCGCCAGACCCTGCGCCAGCGTTGCGATGCCGAGGAAGACAACCGCGTCGTTCGACTCGAGGTCACCTTCGGCCAACGGGCGGAGTGCATCCAACCCGACGACGAGGAGGCCACCAATGGTTGCCACGACCACGATGCCGACGATGAAGGCGACGCCGAGGAGGATGTCGCCCATGCCCCACCACGGCTCGGCGTTCGGCCGCTTCGCAACCGACGGCGCGACGGCTTGGCCCGGGCGCCAGCCCTCAGGGGCGGGCGGTGGTCCCGTGGGGATCGACCATTCGGGTGGGCTGGTGGGAGGTCCGGTCGGCGGAGGAATCGAAGGCATGGGTCAAGGGGTCGCGCCGGCGAGGATGCCGGCCAACTCCTCCAATGATCGGTAGGAGTTGCCAGGAACGAAGAGGTCGATGTGAGGTAGCGCAGCCGCCATACCGGCGGCGAGCGGTTCGTAGCCGGGCGAGGCCTTCAACGGATTGACCCAGATCACCTGATGGGCGACCCGGTGGAGACGCGCCATCTGTTCGCCGAGTTCGTCAGCGTCGCCACGTTCCCAACCGTCGGAGAGCACGACGACCACGCTGCCGCGTGCCATACCGCGGATGCCCCACTCGTCGTTGAACTGCTTGAGACCCTCCCCGAGTCGAGTGCCGCCCGCCCAGTCCTGCACCTCCGGTGTCGCCCGCTTGAGGGCAGCGTCCGGATCACGATTCGAGAGGTGGCGAGTGATGCGGGTCAGCCGGGTCCCCAGCGTGAATGCCTCGACCCGGTTGCGGGAGGCGGTGGCGGCGTGGAGGAATCGGATCAGTGCCCGAGCGTACGACTCCATCGAGCCAGAGACGTCGAGCAGAAGCACGAGGCGACGGGGACGCGTCGCGGCAGACGTGTGGGCCCAGCGATTCGCTTCGCCGTGGTGTCGAAGCGCGCGCTGGACGGTGCGCCGGAGGTCGGGCTTGTCACCACGCCCCTTGGTCGGGACCTGACGGCGGCTTCGTCGCGTGTGGTTGGTGAACTTCAACCTCGACATGAGCTGGGTCAGCTCGGCCAGTTCTTGGTCTGTGCATTCGGAGAAGTCCTTCTCGGTGAGCACCTCGACCCGGCTGAACCTCAGCGCCTGGATGTCGCCGGGCGGTTCGCCCTCGTCCTCGCTGTCGGGCGGTTCGTCGCCGTCCTCCTCGAGGTCGACGGCGAGAGTGATCGGCGGCGGCGTGCCCTCGACGCTGACGTTCTCGGGGTGGCGTTGCTGCCAGTAGATGGCGAAGGCCGTGTCGTAGAGGGGAATGTCCTCTGGCCGGTGGATCATCGTGGCTCGACCGGCCCAGAAGACCGCACTGCGGTCTGCCATCCCGAGGACACCGACCGCGTGAGCGAAGCTGATGGTCGCGCTGGTCGGCACACGTACACCGAGCCCGCGCAGAACTCGTGCGAACCCGACAGCCATTCGCTCGGCGGGGTCCGCCGGCAAATCGACAGTGGGCGGGAAGACGGTCATCCACCTCCGCGCAGCAGCGCGGCCTGCACCATCTCCTGGATGCCTTGCTGGGTGACACGCTGTTGATCTTCGCGATACTTGAGGACACTTCCGAGCGTGGCGAGAACCGTTGCCTCGTCGAGCTCCGTGCGACCCAGTGCCGCGAGGGACATGGCCCAATCGATCGACTCGGCCACACCCGGGGGCTTGTAGAGCCCGAATTTCCGGACGGATTCGACCATCGCCGCCACCTGACGAGCCAACGGTTCGCCGACCTCGGGGGCACGAAGACGCACGATCGCCACCTCCCGTTCGAAGTCCGGATGCTCGACCCAGTGGTAGAGGCAGCGGCGCTTCAGCGCATCGTGGACGTCGCGAGTCCGATTCGAGGTGAGAATGACGATCGGCGGGGTCTCGGCCCGAATCGTCCCGATCTCGGGGACGGTGATCGTGTAGTCCGAAAGCGCCTCGAGCAGGAACGCTTCGAACTCGTCGTCTGCCCGATCGACCTCGTCGATCAGCAGCACCGGCCGCGGGCCGTTAGTCGGCGACAGCGCCTCGAGGAGCGGCCGCCGGATCAAGAAGCGCTCGTCGTACAGCTCGGCTTCGAGGTCGACTTCGGCCTCGCCGGCCCGGCCGCTCGCCTCGGCAGTGCGGAGGTGCAGCAGCTGCCGGGAGTAATCCCACTCGTAGACGGCCTGCGCCGCGTCGATGCCCTCGTAGCACTGGAGGCGGATGAACGGACCGCCGGTCCAGCGACTCAGAACCTTGGCGACCTCGGTCTTGCCGACGCCCGCCTCCCCTTCGAGGAAGAGCGGGCGCTTCAGTGTCATGGCCAGGAAGATCGAGGTGGCGAGGCCGTCGTCTGACATGTAGTCGTGAGCGGCGAGCGCCGCCTTCACGTCCTCAACACTGGCCACCGGAGCATTCGAAGTCACCCGGGGAGACTACCCACCTCACCCACGCGACCAAGAACGAGACCGCCGTGAACGACACCGGGTGTGCGGCGCGCTACGGCAAGACGGGTTTGGTGTGGCCGACGGAGCGAGGACTCGGCCGAAGGCCGCCGCAGCGAAGCGGCCACTCCGAGCCCGTGGTGGCGGGGGGAGTCAGAGTGCGGCCAGGGCCCGCCCGACGAGGACTCTCGCCAAGTGCGCCCGGTACTCAGCATCACCGTTGAGATCCTCGGGCGGCGTCAACCCCTCAGCAGCGACGGCAGCGGCATCGGCCGCCGACGCTCCACCGGCCAGCGCTGCCTCGACCGCTTCGGCCCGAAGCGGTGTGTGACCCATGTTGACCAGAGCGATCGAGGTCGAGCCATTGCTGACTGCAGCCACACCGACGATTGCCCAGTCCTGGGCCCGGCGGTTGAATTTCTGGTAGCTCCAACCCGCATCGGGAATCTTGGGAACTCGAATCTCGGTGAGCATTTCATCGGCGGCGAGGCCGGTCTCGAGGAAGCCGGTGAAGAAGTCGGTGGCGGCGATCTCTCGCTCGCCGCTCGGCCCTCTCGCCACCAACGTCGCATTCAGCGCCAGGATCGCCGCCGGCAGATCTGACGCCGGATCCCCGTGGGCCAGCGATCCGCCGATCGTGCCTCGATGACGCACAGACGGGTCACCGACCTGCGACGCGACATGAGCCAGGATCGGCACCTGGGAGGCGAGCAACGAACTGGTCTCCACGGCCATGTGGCGGGTGAGCGCCCCGATGGCGATGTGATCGCCACCATCGTTGATGTAGCTGAGATCGCTGATCCGACCGATGTCGATCACCACCCCCGGGGTGGCGAGTCGGAACTTCATCAACGGGATCAGGCTGTGGCCACCAGCCATGAGCTTGGCGTCATCACCATGCTCGGTGAGCGCAGCGATGGCCGCCTCGGCGTTCTCGGCCTCGACGTAATCGAACGATGCCGGGATCATGCCGCACCTCCCTCTTTGGACGCAGCGTTGATGGCCCGCCACACTCGCATGGGCGTGGCCGGCATGGCCATGTCCTTGACTCCGTGAGGTCTGAGTGCGTCGCAGACGGCGTTGATCACCGCCGCCGCCGACCCGATCGTGCCGGCCTCTCCCACCCCTTTCACTCCGAGTGGATTGCTGGTGGAAGGAGTCGTCGTGTGGCCGGTCTGGATCATCGGCATCTCGGTCGGTGAAGGCACGAGGTAATCGAGGAACGACGGGTTCTTGCAGTTGCCTTCGCCGTCGTACTCCGCCCCTTCGTAGAGGGCCTGAGCCACGCCCTGCACGATGCCGCCGTGGACCTGGCCCTCGACGATCATCGGGTTGACCTGATTGCCGCAATCGTCGATGGCGATGTAGTCGAGCAACACGGTCTCGCCCGTGTCCTCGTCGATCTCGACCACCGCTACATGCGTCCCGAACGGGAAGGCGAAGTTCGGCGGATCGAAGATCATCTGCTCGTTCAGATTCGGTTCCATGCCGTCTGGCAGATTGTGAGCGGTGAACGCCCCGAACGCGATCTCCTGGATCGCGGTCGACTTGTCCGGGGAACCCTTGACCGAGAACGCACCATTCTCGAACTCGAGATCGTCCGGGTTCGCCTCCAACTGGTGGGCGGCGATCAGCTTGGCTTTCTCGATGACCTTGTCGCACGCCATGGCGATGGCGACACCACCGACGGAGAGCGAACGCGAACCGTAGGTGTCGAGCCCGAGAGGGCTGATCGCCGTGTCGGAGTGCAGGACGGTGACGTCCTGTGGATCGACACCCAGCTTGTCGGCGACGATCTGGGACCAGGATGTCTCGTGACCCTGACCGTGCGGCGTGGATCCGGAGACCACTTCGACCTTGCCGGTCGGCAATACCCGGACCGTGCCCGCCTCCCAGCCACCGGCGCCGTAGTTGAGCCCGGCAAGCGCTCGGCTCGGAGCGAGTCCGCAGATCTCGACATAGGTACACAACCCGATGCCGAGCTGCTTTCGCTCGCCGGCGTCGCGGCGGCGCTGCTGTTCGGTCCGAAGCTCGTCGTACTTCGCCATGGCCAGCGCCGCGTCGAGGTTCGGGGAGTAGTGACCTGAGTCGAAGACCAGCGTCGATGCCGTCTCGAGATTCTCGAACTTTTCGCCGCCGGCGAGGTAATTGCGGCGTCGGATCTCGTCGGGGCCGACGCCCACCTCGTAGGAAAGGAGGTCCATCATGCGTTCGATGGCGTAGCTCGCCTCGGGCCGACCGGCACCACGGTAGGCATCGGTCGGGGTCAGGTTCGTGAAATAGCCGTCGCAGGTGAAGCCGAAGGCCGGCACGTTGTAGACGCCGGTGTACAAGAAGCTGCCGAGCAATGGCACGCCAGGCGTGATCAGCATCATGTAGGCGCCCATGTCGGCATCGAGATGCACCCGAATGCCGAGAATCTTGCCGTCGGCGTCAGCCGCCAGTTCCATGTGTTGATTCTGACCGCGACCCTGATGCGTCGAGAACGCAGCCTCGCTTCGGGTCTCGGTCCAACGGACAGGACGCCCGAGCTTGTTGGCCAGGGTGACCGCAAGGAGTTCATCAGGGTTGACGTTGAGCTTGGCCCCGAACCCGCCACCAACGGCCGGCGCAATGATCCGAAGCTTGGACTCAGAGATCCCCGTGGTCGCCGCAATCATCACCTTCAGAATGTGGGGGATCTGGCTCGAACTGTAGAGAGTGATCTCACCGCCGGCCGGTGACGGAATGGCCAGCACGCCGCGAGGTTCCATGGCCGACGGGATCAACCGCTGCTGGACGAAGTCCGCCTCGATGACGTGGGCCGCTCCGACGAACGCGGCGTCGACGGCGGCAGGATCAGGCTCGAGCGCCCAGTGGTATGCCTTGTTGGTTCCGAGATCGACGTGGGCCAGCTTCTCGCCTGCAACCGCTTCGTCGAGGCTCGACACAGCCGGCAGCGGCTCGTAGTCAACGACGACGTTCTCGGCAGCGTCGGCTGCCTGGTAGCGGGAGTCGGCCAGAACGACAGCAACAATGTCGCCGACATGGTGCGCCACCTCCGACACTGTCGGATAGTGAGGCGGATTGAGCATGTCATCGGTGACCGGCCACGCACACGGCAGCGGGGCTGCCCACAGCCCCATCCCTTGAAGCTGACTGCCCGTGTACACCGAGTGGACGCCAGGCATGGAGGCCGCGTCGCTGGTGTCGACGCCCAGGATCTTGGCGTGGGCCATCGTGCTGCGCACCATGCCCATCCAGAGCTGTCCGTGGACCTGGATGTCATCGACGTACTTGCCCTCGCCGGTCAACAGCTTGGGGTCTTCCTTGCGCTTCATCGGCGTGCCCATCACGGCGGTCATGATGCAACTCCTGCTGCGGTCTGAACGGATTTGACGATGTTGTGGTAACCGGTGCAGCGGCAGAGGTTGCCTTCGAGTCCTTCGCGGATCTCGGTCTCGGTCGGGCTGGGGTTCTCCTTCAGCAGCGAGGTGGCGGCCATCACCATCCCCGGGGTGCAGTAGCCACACTGCAGCCCATGGCATTCCATGAATGCTGCCTGCATCGGGTGCAGCTCGCCGTCGGCGGAGGCCATCCCTTCGATCGTCGTGATCTCGGCACCTCTGGCCTGCACGGCCAGCATCGTGCACGACTTGACCGACTCGCCGTCGATGTGGATCGTGCAGGCCCCGCATGACGACGTGTCGCAGCCCACATTCGTGCCGGTCAGCGCCAGGTCCTCGCGCAAGAAATGCACGAGGAGGGTTCGCGGTTCGACGTCAGCACTCCGCGCCGTACCGTTGACAGTTACATCGACCTTCACTGGTCCCCCTTGTGGTTGCGACTCTGGCTGCCCAACCGGCAAGGCTCGCCCTCTTCAGGCACGAGTGGCGCCGGTCACATGCTGAGCCAACTATCCCACACCGCTGACAACCGTGCTCGTCGACGCCTGGGACCTCAGAGTTCAGCTACCGACAGGCGGTGCGATGGTGAGTCCGTACGGAAGGAGCGCATCGATGGCGGCCTCGCCACCCTCCGCGTCGGTCGACGCAGTGAACACGACCAGCGTGTCATTCCACAGGCCGAAGGTCTGCATGAAGCGAATCGTCACACCTGCCTGATCGGCCGTGTATTCGAGGAAGCCGAGCTCGGGATGGTTGGTCCCGGGCACGACGCCGGACTCGATGAGCGTGAAGTTGTCGAAGGTCGCCCCGAGTTGTTCGACGCTTGCGTCGATGGCCAGGTCGAGAGGCGTGCCACTTGGTACCGAGTTCGTCACGATGTTGATGTTCTCGGAGAACGCCGCCGTCTCGTTGCCGGTGAACCATCCCTGGACGCCGTCGGGGAAGACGTCGGACGCGTCCACCCAGCCAGGTCCGGTCAGCAGCGAATAGAGGCTGCTTCCATCGGTGTAGATAACCCCGTCGGCCGGGCCGCTGAACGTCGGCGCCTCCGCCACGGTCGTGGTGGTCTCTGCCGTCGTGGCGGTCTCGGCCTCGGTCGTCGTGGTTTCTCCTGCCGTCGTGGTGGTCTCGGCGTCGTCGGTCGAGGCCGACGACTCTTCGGTCGTGTCGCCCACGTCCTTGCTCGCGTCGGCGTCGGCATCGCTGCCGCCACATGCCGCCAGGAACATCGAGCCCGTCACGAGCGCTGCCATCAACCGTCGGGAAGAAATTTGCATGTCAAAGGATATGACGCCTTGGACTCGGAGACGCGCCATGCCTCACCGACGAGGGAGCGCTCCGATTGTCAGCAGCCCGAAAACGCCGGACGGCGGGTGGCTGAGCCACCCGCCGTCCGGAGCACACGATCCTGATGCCAGGACCAGCGGATCACATCAGCCGATTGTCGGCTCTGCAGAGGCGTCGAGCTGGTTGCTGACCGAAGCCAGCCACTGCGCCGTTTCGACTTCCTCACCCTCGGAGCTGAAGAACTCCATCGGCTGGTAGTCCGGAGCGCTGGTCTGCAACTCGCGGTGACGCATGAGCCCGGTGCCGGCCGGGATCAACTTGCCGATGATGATGTTCTCCTTGAGGCCGATCATCGAGTCAGACTTGCCCTCGATGGCAGCTTCGGTGAGCACCCGGGTGGTCTCCTGGAACGACGCAGCGGAGAGCCAGGAATCGGTGGCCAGCGAGGCCTTGGTGATACCCATGATCTCCGGGCGACCCTCGGCAGGTCGTGCACCCTCTTGCACCAGACGCTTGTTGGCGTCGGCGAATCGCCACTGATCGACACGTTCGCCCGGCAAGAAGTCGGACTCGCCCGGCTCGTGGATGCCGACCCGGCGGGTCATCTGACGAACAATGAGCTCGATGTGCTTGTCGTGGATCGACACACCCTGATCGCGGTAGACCTTCTGGACTTCTTCGACCAGATACTGCTGCGTCTCACGAATACCACGGATCTCGAGGAGTTCCTTGGGATCTCGAGGGCCATCGACGATGGCTTCACCGGCCGTGATCTCCTGACCATCAACCACTTCGAGACGAGCCGCCAACGGCACGGTGTAGACGTCTTCATCACCGTCGTCGGTGACGACCGTGATGACCTTGCCCTTGCCTTCGTCCTCGGCGACGCGAACGATGCCGGAGACTCGAGCGAGGGTGGCCTTGCCTTTGGGGCTGCGAGCTTCGAAGAGCTCGACCACACGGGGAAGACCGCCGGCGATGTCGGCGCCGCCCGCCACACCACCGGTGTGGAAGGTACGCATCGTGAGCTGGGTGCCGGGCTCACCGATCGACTGGGCAGCGATGACGCCAACGGCCTCGCCGACTTCGATGGTGATGCCGGTCGCAAGCGACATGCCGTAGCTGGCGGCAGAGATGCCGACCGGGGAATCATCGGTGAGCGGCGAGAGCACACGAACCGACGTGTTGCCCGGGTCATCCCGCAGCTGTTCCATGTATTCCTCGGTGACCATCGTTCCCTTGGGGATGACAGTGCCGTCCTCGAGGGTCTGATCGTCGGCGAGCACCCGGCTGTAGAGACGAGTCTCGACATAGGTGCGCACCATGCGGGCATCGGGATCGGTTGCGTCAGACGATGCTCCGGTGTGGCGGTTGTAGTAACCGTCTGGCTTGATGTCGTGAAGCATCAGACCACGGACCGGACGGCCGTCGGCGAATGGATCGCGATCGTTGATGATCACTTCCTGTGCGACGTCGACCAGACGACGGGTGAGATACCCGGAGTCAGCGGTACGCAGCGCGGTGTCGACAAGGCCCTTACGAGCGCCCGGAGTAGCAATGAAGTACTCCAACATGGTCAAGCCTTCACGGAAGTTCGACTTGATCGGACGAGGAATCATGTCGCCTCGTGGGTTGGCCACGAGGCCACGCATGCCCGCGATCTGGCGAACCTGCATCATGTTTCCTCGAGCACCGGAGCCGACCATCATGTCGATGGGGTTGAAGCGCTTCGACTTGAGATTGATCTCCATCGCAGCCCGGACCTCATCGGTGGCCTGCGTCCAGATCTCGACCTCTTTCTGACGACGCTCGCCGTCGGTGATGATGCCCTTGAGGTACTGGACCTCGATCTTGTCAGCCTCGAGCTCGTGAAGATCGAGAATCGCTTTCTTCTCGACGGGAGTCTGCACGTCGTCGACCGAAACGGTCAGACCCGACTTCATGGCGAAGCGGAACGACAGGCTCTTGATGCGGTCGAGGGTGGCCCCGACCTCGGCCTTCGGGTACCCCGTGGCCAGCTCGTCGACGATGACGCCCATGTCGCGCTTCTTGATGAGATGGTTCACGAACGGGAACCGATCGGGAAGCGTCTCGTTGAAGAAGACACGACCAGCAGTGGTGCGGGCATAGACCGCAGCCTTGCCATTGGCCGGCTCGAGGAGCAGGTCGGGGCGGCGGAAGAAGATCGGCTGGTGCAACGTGATGTCGCCGGCCTCGTAGGCCCGCTCGACTTCGTCTTCACGACGGAACGTGGGGACGTAGACGTCGGGGTCATCGTCGGTCGACTCGGTCAAGTAGAACGAGCCGATGACCATGTCCTGGGTCGGGGTCACGAGCGGACGACCGTGGGCCGGGCTCAGCACGTTGTTCGCACTGAGCATCAGCACTCGGGCTTCAGCCTGAGCCTCGGCCGACAGCGGCAGATGGACAGCCATCTGGTCGCCGTCGAAGTCAGCGTTGAAGGCGGTGCAGACCAACGGGTGGATCTGGATGGCCTTGCCCTCGACCAGCACTGGCTCGAAGGCCTGGATGCCGAGACGGTGCAGCGTGGGTGCACGGTTGAGCATCACGGGATGCTCTTGGATGACCTCTTCGAGGACTTCCCACACCTGCGGGCGACGACGTTCGACCATGCGCTTGGCCGACTTGATGTTCTGGGCCAGTTCTTGGTCGACCAACCGCTTCATGACGAACGGCTTGAACAGCTCGAGCGCCATGATCTTCGGGATACCACACTGGTGGAACTTCAGCGTTGGGCCGACCACGATGACCGAACGGCCCGAGTAGTCGACGCGCTTGCCGAGCAGGTTCTGACGGAAACGACCCTGCTTGCCCTTGAGCATGTCAGAGAGCGACTTCAGGGGACGGTTGCCTGGTCCGGTGACCGGACGACCGCGGCGACCGTTGTCGAACAGTGCGTCGACGGCCTCCTGCAACATGCGCTTCTCGTTGTTGACGATGATCTCGGGAGCGCCGAGATCGAGCAGCCGCTTGAGGCGGTTGTTGCGGTTGATCACACGACGGTAGAGGTCGTTGAGATCGGAGGTCGCGAAGCGGCCACCGTCGAGCTGCACCATCGGGCGCAGTTCCGGCGGGATCACAGGAACGACATCGAGAATCATGGCCCGGGGGTCGTTGATCCGACGCCCGTTCTCGTCGCGACGATTGAAGGCCGCAACGATCTTGAGACGCTTGATGGCCTTCTGCTTGCGCTGTGCGCTGAGCGGCTTCACACCCTCTTCGGGGTCGATCGCAGCACGGAGCTTGATCTCTTCCTCGTCGAAGTCGATCCGCTCGATCAGCTGGGCGATGGAGTCGGCTCCCATGCCGCCATCGAAGTACTCGCCCCACCGGTCGGCCATCTCGCGCCAGAGCATCTCGTCTTCGAGAATCTTGCGGGCGAAGAGGTCTTTGAACTCGTCAAACGCGCGATCGAGGACATCGAGTTCCATCTCGTACTGCTCACGAGTGGCGGCGAAGTCTTTGTCGGCGGAGCGCTGGCGAGCGCGGAGCTCGGTGTCCTTCGCTCCGTCGGTCTCCATCTGGGCGATTTCCTTCTCGACCGCCTCATGCTCCTCAGCAAGCCGGAGTTCCATCTCCTTGGTGATGGCTTCGCGTTCAGCGACGACTTCGGCCTCGATGTTCGGGAGGTCCTCGTCTCGCTTCTCCTCGTCGACATGAGTGACCAGCGACGCTGCGAAGTAGATGACTTTCTCGAGCTGCTTGGCCTTGAGTTCCTCGCGGGGTTCTGTACCCATGAGGAGGTAGGCGAGCCACGACCGCGTGCCGCGGAGGTACCAGATGTGGACGCACGGCGCGGCGAGCTCGATGTGGCCCATGCGCTCGCGACGCACCTTCGAGCGGGTGACTTCAACGCCACAACGCTCGCAGATGATGCCCTTGAACCGGACGCGCTTGTACTTGCCACAGGCGCATTCCCAGTCCTTCTGCGGACCGAAGATCTTCTCGCAGAAGAGGCCGTCCTTCTCCGGCTTCAGCGTGCGGTAATTGATGGTCTCCGGCTTCTTCACTTCGCCGTTGGACCACATTCGAATCGAGTCGGCGGTTGCCAGACCGATCTTCAGCTGGTCGAAATCGTTGACGTCAAGCATGTACCGCTCCCCTAGCGACGGCCCGCAGCGCGGGCGGCGTCGTCTTCGTCTGTTCCACGCTCCGGACGGCTGAGGTCGATACCCAGCTCCTCGGCGGTGCGGAAGAGTTCGTCGTCGATCTCCCGCATCTCGATTTCCTGACCATTCTCGGCGAGCACCTCGACGTTGAGGCAGAGCGCCTGCATCTCTTTGATGAGCACCTTGAAGGACTCGGGGATGCCGGGCTCGGGAATGTTCTCGCCCTTGACGATCGCCTCGTAGACCTTGACTCGGCCGAGAACGTCGTCTGACTTGATGGTGAGCAGCTCCTGCAAGCAGTACGCCGCGCCGTAGGCCTCGAGGGCCCACACTTCCATCTCACCGAAACGCTGACCACCGAACTGGGCCTTACCACCGAGCGGCTGCTGGGTGATCATGGAGTACGGACCGGTGGAGCGTGCGTGGATCTTGTCGTCGACCATGTGGCTGAGCTTCAGCACGTACATGATCCCGACCATGATCGGATTGTCGAAGGTCTCGCCGGTGCGGCCGTCGATCAGGGTGGCCTTGCCGTCATCGCCGATCAGGCGAGTGCCGTCCTTGGCCTCAGGGTTGAGGCTGCGGAAGATTTCCTGAATCGTCGGCTTGTCGCCGGACAGTTCCTTCTCGTCCCACTTCGCACCGTCGAACACCGGGGTGCTGACGAGCGTCGATGGTGTCGTGAAGGGCCGAGTCTTGTACTCGGTGCCGCGCACCGGTGGTTGACCAGTGGCACCTTCGGTGATCTCGGCGTCCCAACCCCAACGGGCTGCGTAGCCGAGGTGCGACTCGAGCACCTGTCCCATGTTCATACGGGACGGAACGCCGAGCGGGTTCAAGATGATGTCGACGGTGGTGCCGTCGGTCATGTGCGGCATGTCCTCGATCGGGAGGATTCGGGAGATGACTCCCTTGTTGCCGTGGCGACCGGCGAGCTTGTCACCGACGCTGATCTTGCGCTTCTGGGCGACGTAGACACGAACCAGCTGGTTCACACCCGGGGGCAGCTCGTGGCTGTCGTCCCGGTTGAAGACCTTCACGTCGATGACCTTGCCGACCTCGCCGTGCGGCACCTTCAACGAGGTGTCGCGGACTTCGCGGGCCTTCTCTCCGAAGATGGCCCGAAGCAGGCGCTCTTCGGGGGTCAGCTCGGTTTCACCCTTGGGCGTGACCTTGCCGACGAGCACGTCGCCAGGACCGACCTCGGCGCCGACACGAATGATGCCGCGCTCGTCGAGGTCGGCGAGGATGTCCTCGCTGAGATTCGGGATGTCACGCGTGATCTCTTCTGGACCGAGCTTGGTGTCGCGAGCATCGATCTCGTGCTCCTTGATGTGGATCGACGTGAGCACGTCGTCCTTCACCAGTCGCTCGGAGAGGATGATTGCGTCCTCGAAGTTGTAGCCCTCCCATGGCATGAAGGCGACGACGAGATTCTTGCCGAGGGCGAGCTCGCCGTTGTCGGTGGAGGGACCATCAGCGAGGAGATCGCCGGCTTTGAAAGTGTCGCCGACAGCCACACGGGGCTTCTGGTTGATGCAGGTGTCCTGGTTCGAGCGCTCGAACTTGAGCAGCCGCAGGATCTTCTTGCCCTGCTTCTTGTAGTCGACCGTGATCTGCCGACCATCGACGTCGAGCACCACACCGTCTTCAACGGCTACGAGGGTGTCGGCGGCATCGTGACCGGCACGCTTCTCGATACCGGTGCCGATGTACGGCGCCTCGGCGGTGAGGAGCGGGACCGCCTGACGCTGCATGTTCGCACCCATCAGGGCGCGGTTGGCGTCGTCGTGCTCGAGGAAGGGAATCAGGCCCGTGCCGATCGAGACGATCTGCTTCGGCGAGACGTCCATCATCTGGACCTCTTCAGGCTTGGCCGAGATGATCTCGGTCGTGGCGCCGAAGAAGATGTCGCGTTCGAGCTGGAGCTTGAGATCTCGGAGCGAGGCGGCCTGCGGTGAACGGCGCGACAGCACACGATCGTTGACGAAGGTTCCATCCTCCAACAGCGGAGCGTTCGCCTGGGCTACGACGTACTCCTCTTCCTCGTCAGCGGTGAGGAACTGGATTTCGTTGGTCGCCTTACCGTCGATGACTCGGCGGTATGGGGTTTCGAGGAAGCCGAAGTCGTTGACTCTGGCGTAGCTCGAGAGGTAGCCGATGAGACCGATGTTCGGACCCTCGGGCGTCTCGATCGGGCACATGCGTCCGTAGTGCGAGAAGTGGACGTCTCGGACTTCGAAGCCCGCACGCTCACGGCTCAGACCACCAGGGCCCAGCGCTGAAAGGCGACGGCGGTGCGTGAGACCGGACAACGGGTTGATCTGGTCCATGAACTGCGACAACTGGGAAGTTCCGAAGAACTCCTTGATCGCGGCGACGACGGGCCGGATGTTGATGAGCGTCTGGGGCGTGATTGCCTCGACGTCCTGGGTGGTCATGCGCTCGCGAACCACTCGCTCCATCCGGGACAGGCCGATACGAACCTGGTTCTGGATGAGCTCGCCGACCGAACGCACGCGACGGTTGGCGAAGTGATCCTGATCGTCGAGGCGGTAGCCCGGCTCGGCGATCATGAGGTGGAGGAGGTAGCTGGCAGCGGCCAGGACCTCCGCCTCGGAGAGCACTGGCTGATCGATCTCGGGCTTTTCGAGAACGTCCTTGAGCATCGGGAAGATCTCGACGAGACGCTCGACCTCGGGGCCGAGTTTCCGGTTCAGCTTGTAGCGGCCGACGCGGGAGAGGTCGTACCGACGGTTCTCGAAGAACGCGTTGCGCAGGTAGCTGCGAGCCGCTTCGAGGGTCGGCGGCTCGCCGGGGCGGGCACGCTTGTAGATCTCGATGAGCGACTCTTCGCGTGTGGGAGCAATCTCACGATCCTTCTCCCACTGACCTTCGAGGAAGTCGAAGTGCTCGACGAAGGCATCGAGGAAGCCGGGGACGGTCTCCTCGTCGAAGCCGATGGCACGCAACAGCGTGAAGAGCGAGAGGCGACGCTTGCGGGCGACGCGCACGCCGGCGGTCGGATCCTTGCCGGGCTTCTGCTCGACGTCGAACTCCATCCACTCACCGCGGTACGGGTGGACGGTGCCGGTGACCATCTGGTGCTTTGAAAGGTTTCGCAGACGGAAACGCTCACCAGGTTGGAAGATGACGCCAGGCGAACGAACGAGCTGCGACACCACGACACGCTCGGTGCCGTTGATGACGAAGGTGCCCTTGTCGGTCATCATGGGGAAGTCGCCCATGAAGACGGTTTGTTCTTTGATCTCGCCTGTGTTGGCGTTGAAGAAACGAGCGCGCACGAAGATCGGTGCGGCGTACGTCATGTCCTTTTCCTTGCACTCCTCGACGGAGAACTTCGGATAAGGCTTCAGATCCTCGTCGTGAGGATCGAATTCGAGATCGAGCTGCAGCGTTTCGGTGAAGTCCTTGATCGGACTGATATCACGGAACGCATTGGCCAGACCTTCCTCGAGGAACCATTCGAATGATTCTCGTTGAACGGCAATCAGATCGGGGAGCTCAAGAGCCTCCGAAAGTTTACCGAATGAGTAACGGTCGCGAGCGAGAGTGCGAGCAGGCAAAGGACACCACCAGGGGTTGCACGACGAGCAGTCGGAAGCCGGCGCGCGTGAATCCTGTTGACTACCTGGATCTCATGGTCTGTCTCGATTGGCTGGTGAGGCCGCTCGGACAGATTTCTGGGGTCGAGAAAGCACAAAGGCGCGAGCACGGTTCGCCAAAGCATAGGGGCGCCACGCGCAGCCCACAACTACCGCGGGCCGTGATGGTAAAGAAGCCTCGGGCCGAGGTCAAGCATCCCCCTCCAGGTTGTCACGCGGGTGTCAAAACGCCGAGCTCCCCGCACCGGAGTGCGGGGAGCTCGGTAGATCGGGGATCGAACCGCCCGGGGGCGGCGAATTCCTACTTGAGCTCGACGGCTCCGCCGGCCTCTTCGATCTTGGCCTTGGCAGCCTCGGCGTCGTCCTTGGACGCACCCTCGAGCACGCTGGCGGGGGCGCCCTCGACGAGTTCCTTGGCTTCCTTGAGTCCGAGGCTGGTGAGCTCACGGACGGCCTTGATCACCTGGATCTTCTTGTCGCCGGCGCCGGTGAGCACGACGTCGAAGCTGTCCTTCTCTTCCTCGGCACCGGCGTCGCCACCGGCGGGGGCGCCGGCTGCAGCAACGGCCACCGGAGCGGCGGCGGTCACACCAAACTTCTCTTCGAAGTCGGTGAGGAGCTCGGAGAGCTCGAGGACGGTCAGGTTGGCAATGCCTTCGAGGATTTCATCTTTGGTCATGTTCAGCTCTCTTCAGTCTCTGCTGCATCGGCAGCGGGCTCGTCGGCTGCGTCTGCAACCAGTTCTTCTGCTGCGTCTGCAGCGGGTGCTTCAGCTGCGTCTGCAGCGGGTGCTTCAGCTGCGTCTGCAGCGGATTCGTCTGCTGCTTCGGCGGCGGGTGCTTCAGCTGCGTCTGCAGCGGATTCGTCTGCTGCTTCGGCGGCGGGTG
>CBESNA010000066.1:0-22490 GCA_965530755.1 uncultured Acidimicrobiia bacterium
ACTCCCCAACTCCGGGTCAGCCGGCTTCGGCTGGCCTGGAATCGACGCTGCGGCCGGACCGACCCTCGAGGACGCTGTCATCGCCTGGCAGGATCGCTCAGGACGACTGCGCGATCACCTCGACGACATCGACCCCGCTGATTTGGCCGTTGACGTAGAGGTTCTCGAGAACGGCACAAGTGCCGTGCATGACTGCGTCGGCGTCGTCTTCGAGGAGCACTTCGAGCACCTCCGCTACGCCACACGAGATCTTGATCGCCTCGAAGGCGGCGACGCTGATCGATGACCGACCTTCGTCAGAAGGAGGCAGCGAACAGCTGTCCTGCGACGGCGAGGGACGGGCCGCTCTTGTTGAGGGTGTAGAGGTGGATGCCCGGTGCGCCGGCATCCAGCAGCTGCTGGCTCAGTCGACGGGCGACCTCGACACCGATCTGCTCGACGTCCTCGGGCGCCGCGGCGCTGATCTGCTCCCGCAGCCAGTCCGGGATCGTGGCGCCGGCCATAGAGGCGAACCGTTCGACCTGGCCGGCGTTCGTGATCGGGATCACGCCGGGAATGATCGGCTTGTCGCAGCCGATCGCGCTCAGGTCATCCACCATTCGCAGATAGTTCTCGGCGTCGAAGAAGAACTGCGTGATCGCGAAATCGGCGGCCATGAGCTTCCTCGCCAGATTCCGACGGTCGTCGGCGAGATCGGGAGATCGCGGATGACCCTCGGGATGAGCAGCGACCCCGATGCTGAACCTGCCGTCGGCCCGGAGGAAGTCGACGAGGTCGGAGGCGAAGCGAAAGTCGCCGGGAGGTGGGGCTGAACCATCGGCGGGCAGATCGCCGCCGAGGGCCAGAATGTTTTCGACTCCCGCCGCTGCGTACTGATCGCACAATGCCTCGACCTCGTGACGACGATGGCCGACGCAGGTGAGGTGGGCCATCGTCGGGGTGCCCCGCTCGCGCTGCATCGCAACCACCGCGTCTGCGGTTCGCTGCCGATCGGACCCGGCCGCTCCGTACGTCACGCTCATGAAGGACGGTTGCACTGCCTGGAGGTCGTTGAGCGTGCGCGTGAGGGCGACGGCCCCTTCGATCGTCTTGGGAGGGAAGAACTCGAAACTGACGGTTTTTCGATCGGTCAAAAGCTCATGGACTCGAACCATGGTGAACTCGTTTCTGGTGTTGTGGGCAGGCGTTTTCTCAACGGCGCCAGCGGTGGACGGCAGGGCAACACCCAGCTGTCGACACCCGTGATCTCACAACATCGGATCACGACCGTGTTCGGCGATCATAGACGGACCTTCCACGATGCGGAAGGGGTTGGGCCAAGAAATCGGCCCACAGGGCACGAATGGGCTGAAAGACTGGCGCCATGGTCGACAGCCAATCTCCTACCGACCCGGTCTTCCGGTATGCCGCCGTGAGCGACGCCGCGGCGGTCGCCGACTACCACGTTCGCTGCTGGCAGACCGCCTATCGAGGACTGATCGCTGACTCGATCATCGAGGCCATGACCGTCGAGCAAACCACCAGGAACTGGGTGCGAGGGTTCGGGGCAGACCGGTTCGACACCGGTTACAGCAACGTCGTCGCTCTGATCGACGATCGCCCGGTGGGGCATCTCACCGTCAGCGCACAGAGCGATTCAGACGGTGGAAGCCCTGCGGGCGAGGTTCTCGTGCTCTACGTCGATCCCGCCCATCAAGGAAGCGGCATCGGCGGCCAGCTCCTCACGTTCGGCCATCGGATCCTGCGTCGGCACGGACTCGAGCGGGCCGTGCTGTGGACCGTGGTGGGGAACGCACCAGCCATCGGCTTCTACGAGCGAATGGGATGGTGCGTCGACGGGACCGAGCGCACGGTTCCCTGGGGCACCGACGGCGCGTCGATTGCGGAGGTCCGCCTGTCCATCGATCTGACGGACGACGTCTCGCACGTCGTCCACAACCGAGTCAACTGGGACGAGCAAGCTGCGGCCTATTCAGACGCCGGCCGCCGTTTGTGGTCTAGCGATCCGCAGTGGGGCATCTTCGGAGTGCCGGACGAACAGGTCGGCCTCCTCCCCGCTGTCGACGGGCTCGATGTCGTCGAACTCGGCTGTGGCACCGGCTACGTCTCCGCATGGTGCCTGCATGCCGGCGCCAGGTCCGCGGTCGGTCTGGACAACTCGCCGGAGCAACTACGATCAGCGCAGTCGCTGAGCGCCGAACACGGCACCCGCCTGCCGCTCGTCTGGGGCGATGCCGAACACACACCCTTTGCCGACCGATCGTTCGACGTGGCCATCAGCGAGTACGGGGCAGCGATCTGGTGCGACCCGCACCGCTGGATTCCCGAAGCAGCGCGCCTGCTCCGCCCCGGCGGCACCCTCGTCTTCCTCGGCAATTCGGTCATCTCGATGCTGGCAGTCGATGATTTCGAGGGTCAGCCGGCAACGGCACGCCTCCAGCGGCCGCAGCGGGCCATGCACCACATGAGGTGGCCGGACACCGACGCCTCGGAGTTCCACATCTCGCATGGTTCGATGATCCGGCTACTGCAGGCCAGTGGCTTCGACGTGCTCGACCTGATCGAGCTCTACGTCGATCGGGACGCCGACACCAGCTACGACTTCCTCGATGCCACTTGGGCGTCGAAGTGGCCGCACGAAGAGGCGTGGGTCGCGAGACGCAGGTGATCAGCCGACGTTCGCTACGAGCCAGTGGTGGAGGTCCGCTGCCTTCTCGAGCTCGGCGACGCAGTCGTCGATGAACCCGCCGATGCCGATGGAGACCGGTACCGGGATGACCCAGCGAACCTGAAACCCCTTCGCCCTGAGTAGCTCCTCGCGGGGGTGGTCTGCAGCGAAGGGTTTGGGTACCCGTTTGAGTCCGCCGGCGGCGAGCTCAGCCCCTTCGTCGGCCTGAAGCTGCGAGATCGCGCCAGCGAGCGACGCCCCGTGCTCGTCGACAGCCCGGCGCCAACGGTCCAGATCGGCCAGCACCACACCGGACGCGAAGCCGATGCCGTCGATCGGATGCAAGCGCACCCACAGCGTCGGGGCGACCTTCTTTTGCGCTCCCTCCCAGAACTTGAACGTCAGGTGGTCCTTGTACGGAGGCGCGTCCGGGCTGAACCGGAGATCGTTGTTGATCGGCGTCATCGACCCGTTGACTTTGGGTTGGGCCTCGACCAGCGGAAACGATCGACGGCTAAGGCTCTCCCCCATCGCCTTGACGAATGCCTTCGCAGGAGCGACGACGCCGGCCTGGTAGGCGGCCCGGTTCGCGTCGAACCACGCCCTGTCCTTGGTGCCCAGGTCGGCCAAGAACGACAAGCCTTCGGCCGGGAAACCCGAGAATTCCGTCACGACACGAAGGCGAGGCTCTCGGACAACAGTGAGCGCCAGAGCTTCTCGTCCCGAGCCGGGACCTGCACCCATTCTCGGAACACCTTCTTCGCCGGGGCGAATGCAAGGCCGTCGCCCGCTGCGATCAGCTCATCGACCCGGGCTCGAGGCAGTTTCACCACCAGATCGCCACTTCGGTACTCGGCCATCGCCACGAATTCACCGGCGGCGCGAACGCACCGGCTTCGCATGAGCTCGCCTTCCTCGACCGACCCACCGGCGATCAGCTCCCCGGCGATGTCCCAGAACAGTTCGTCGTCCACTTCTGGATCGTCCATCGGGCCGACGCTAATCTCGACCCCGCCTCAGTGCTTGAACTGTCGCTCCCCGGTGAACAGCATGGCGAGCCCGTGTTCGTTGGCTGCCGCGATTGCCTTATCGTCATTGACCGACCCACCGGGCTGCACGATCACCGAGACACCTGATGCGGCGGCACCGTCGATGCCATCACGGAATGGGTAGAACGCGTCTGATGCACACGCGCCGCCTTGGGCGCGGCCTGCGGCCTTCTCAGCTGCGATCTGGCCGGACTCGACACGGTTCTGTTGTCCTGCACCGATCCCCCAGGCCACGCCGTCCTTGGCCAACACGATGGCATTCGACGTGACGTGGCCGCACACCCGCCACGCGAGCGTTGCGTCGGCACGCTCGGTCGGAGTCGGTTCGCGATCGGTCACCACTTCCCACTGTTCCGGCAACGATGCGAACTCGTGACGCTGTTGGATGAGGAAGCCATCGGAGAGCTGACGCAGCGACAGGGCCGGCATCTTCGATGGCGACGCCGTCAGCAAGCGGGTGTTCTTGCGCTTCTTGATGAGCGTCTCGATCACGCCATCCTCGTAACCGGGTGCGATCACGACATCGGCCTGTGCCGCTTCGACCATCGCCGCTGCGGTGGCTGCGTCGACGGGTCGGTTGAGGGCCACGATGCCGCCGAACGCCGACCGAGAATCACACTCGAACGCTCGGGAGTAGGCGGTCGCAAGGTCGCCGGCGACGGCTACACCGCATGGGTTGGCGTGTTTGATGATGGCAACGGCCGGGGCGTCACCGAGATCGTGCACGAGATGCCAGGCGGCATCGGCATCGAAGAGGTTGAGATAACTCATGGCGACGCCGCTGTGTTGTTCGACGTCGTCCCACCAACTCCTGGTACCGGCCACCCGGTACCGAGCCCCCTGTTGATGCGGGTTCTCGCCGTATCGCAGATCCTGCGCCCGTTCGAGCGACAGATGAATGGTCTCGGGCAGGCGGTCGTCATTCAGCGGGGACTCGTCCATCCACGCCACGATCGCTGCGTCGTATGCCGCCGTGTGGGCGAAGGCCTTCCTGGCAAGGAGACGACGGGTCTTGGGCGTGGTCGCTCCACCGTCGCGGAGCTCGGCGAGCACGGTTTCGTAGTCGCTCGGGTCGACCAGAGTCGTCACGTACTCGTGGTTCTTCGCAGCGGCGCGCATGAGGGTGGGTCCACCGATGTCGATCATGTCGACGCTCGATGCCAGTGCCTTGTGTTCGAACGTGGACGGATCTGCCCCGAATGGGTAGAGGTTCCCGACGACGATGTCGACCAGCTCGATGCCGTGTGTCTCGAGGTCCGTCAGGTGGTCGGGGTCCCGGCGGTCGGCCAGGATCGCTCCGTGAACCTTCGGGTGGAGGGTCACGACTCGATGACCGAGCATGGCCGGCGCACCGGTGAAGTCGGCGATGTCGATCACCGGGATTCCGGCAGCCGCGATCGCGGTCGCAGTCCCCCCAGACGAGACCAGCTCGATGTCGAGATCGTGGAGGGCCTGCGCCAGTTCGACGATGCCGGTCTTGTCGTACACGGAGAGAAGAGCTCGCACGAGGTCGAACCTATCCGGATGACCCCTGGGCCGCGAATCCGATCGAAAAAGGTCGACCCCGTCCGTCTATTGCTTCCTCAGCCGAGTTCGGGGTCTTCGCAACCATCGGAGCCGCCGGTGCCACCTGACGGAGTGAAGATCCTCGGCTCATCGCGGAACCCGCTTCCCGGATCATCGCTCGTGAGCCACCGTTCGATGCCGTCGGCAAGGGCAGCGGCGGCCACGTTGCGATAGCGGTCAGTGGCGAAGAGCTCTGCCTCTTCGGCGTTGGCGATGTAGCCCAGCTCGGCAAGGACGGCAGGCATCTCCGGGCGACGAATCATTCCGTAGGCGTTGTCGCCCGAGTCGTTGAGCACGACGATGGCGCCGGGGTCGGTGGCGATCGACCACTCCACATCGAACTGATCCAGTGCGTCGACGATCTCTTCCTGGAGGAGTCCTCCGAGACGAGCCGACTCATCGTCGCCGTCCTGGATGAACACTTCCGTGCCCGGCGTCGGCGACGTGTTTGCCGTCGGGGCGTTGTGATGGATGGACACCAGCGCCTCGACCTCGAGGACGTTGGCGATCTCGGCCCTGGTGGCAAGAGGGATTCGGTAGTCCGAGGTACGAGTGAGCACGACGCTGATCCCACGACTCTCCAGCAACCGGGCCGTCCGCTTCGCAATGTCGAGATTCAGATCCTTCTCCGTGAGACCGTTGGGCCCGACGGCACCGGTCTCGACCGCTCCCCCATGACCGGGGTCGAGGGCGATGTCCGCGCGATGGATGGTCGTGCCCCACACGACCCGAGCTCGGTTACCGCACGGCGTCATCACCGAATAGGACCCGGAGAGGTTCGAGATGATCGGCACCACGACACCGGTCGGTGTGATCAACACCCGAGGCGTCGTGTCGTCCTCCTCCATCGCCAACTCGCCGCCATCGGCCCCCTCGCCTGACCCGGCCTCCCCGTCGAGCGGCGGCACGACGGGCAGCGTTTCCTGACTGAGGCTGGGCCGCGGTGGATCCGAGCATGCGGCTGCGAGCAAGACGCTCGCACACAGCAATCCGAACCGGCGTGACACCGCGACAGTCAACCACCGTGCTGCGCTGATCGCGGGCCATGTCGGCAATTGGACGATGAGCCGGATTCTACAACCCGGCGACGATCTCGGCCATGAGTTCTCCGGCCTCGGTCGGGTTGTGCCCGACGCGAACACCGGCATCGGCGAGCGCATCCATCTTGGCCTGCGCCGTGCCCTTGCCCCCCGAGACGATGGCACCGGCGTGGCCCATCTTCTTCCCTGGAGGGGCGGTGACCCCGGCGATGTAGCTGCTGATCGGTTTCGTGACGTTGTGCTTGATGTACTCAGCCGCTTCTTCCTCGGCCGAGCCTCCGATCTCGCCGATCATCATGATGGCCTTGGTCTCCGGATCGGCCTCGAAGGCCTCGAGACAATCGATGAAGCTCGTGCCGGGCACTGGGTCGCCACCGATACCCACACAAGTGGTGACGCCGATGTCCTTCTGCTGGAGCTCGTAGAGCGCCTGATAGGTGAGTGTCCCGGACCGGCTGACGATGCCAACCGGACCGCCCGCCTTGGCGATGTGGCCGGCCGTGATGCCGATGTTGGCCTTGCCGGGGCTGATGAGCCCTGGACAGTTCGGCCCGAGCAGACGGGTCCCTGGGAAGTCCTGCTTCAGCTTGTTGTAGAAGTAGGCCTCGTCCTGCGCTGGCACGCCCTCGGTGATGCAAACCACCAGCTCCATGCCGGCTTCCGCCGCTTCCAGAACCGCGCCCTGCACGCCGGCTGCGGGGATGAAGATACAGGTGGCGGTTGCCCCGGTCGCTGCTGCCGCTTCCTTCACCGATGCGAAGATCGGGATGCCATCGACATCGGTACCCGCCTTCTTCGGGTGGGTGCCAGCCACGACCTGCGTGCCGTACTCCCGGTTCAGGTTGCCGTAGTAGCGCCCCGTGGAGCCGGTCAGGCCCTGGTAGATGACCTTGGTGTTCTCGTCGACGAAAATGCTCATGGTCTGTCTCCTCAGCCTGCCAGCTCGACGGCCTTGGCCGCTGCGCTCAACATCGTGTCTTCCATCATCAGTGCGTCGCTCAGGTGGGGAGCGAGAATGGCCCGGCCCTCTTCGGCGTTGGTTCCGTCGAGGCGAATCACGATCGGCGAGTCGAGCTTCACTCGGCTCATGGCCTCGATGATTCCGTTCGCCACCTCTTCACCTCGGGTGATGCCACCGAAGATGTTGATGAAGATGGCCTTGACGTTCTTGTCGTCGTTGATGACCTCGAGCGCGCCGGCCATCACGTCGGCGTTTGCGCCGCCGCCGATGTCCAGGAAGTTGGCGGCTGAGCCACCGACCTGATTGACGACGTCCAGCGTGCTCATGGCAAGACCGGCACCGTTGGCGATGACACCGACCGAACCATCGAGGCCCACGTACTGCAGGCCCTTCTCATGGGCGGCCGCTTCCCGATCGTCACGTGGCTGCGTTGCGTCGTACTGGGCGTAGTCGGGATGCTCGTAGATCGCATTACTGTCGAGGCTGACCTTGGCGTCGAGTGCGTGCACCTCGCCGGTCGGCTTGAGGATGAGCGGATTGATCTCGACGAGATCAGCATCACCCACGACGTAGGCGGTGTAGAGCTTCAGCAGAATGTCGACTGCACCCTCGGTGGCCTGGGGATTGAGTTTGGCCGCTTCGACCCACGCGCGACATTGCGCCTCGGAAAGGCCGGCGACGGGATCGACGTGGATCTTTGCGATGGCATCCGGGTTCTCGTCTGCGACTGTCTCGATCTCGACACCACCCTCGGCGCTCAGCATTCCCAGATGGAGCTTGGCCGAACGGTCGAGGGTGAAGCTGGCGTAGTACTCCTCGGCGATGTCGGAGGCGACTTCGACCCAGATGGTCTTCACGATGTGGCCCTTGATGTCGAGCCCGAGGATGTTGCCCGCGTGCTCGCGCGCCTCTGCCTCGTTGGCCGCGAGCTTCACACCACCGGCCTTACCTCGCCCACCGGTGTGGACCTGGGCCTTCACCACGACCGGATAGCCGATTCGGTTGGCAACAGCTACCGCAGTTTCGACGTCCTGACAGGCTTCGCCATCCGAGACAGGAATGCCATAGGAGGCAAAGAATTGCTTGCCTTGATATTCGAGAAGATCCACCTGGTTGCCTCCGGGCAGTGTTGTTGAGTGAAGGTTCGGGGTTCGAACAGGGCGATACTAGGGGTTCGCGTCGCCTACACCCGAAACACGAAAGACTGCCATGCCCGTCGGTTCGACAAATGCCCCACCCCGGCAGCTGATCTTTCTCTTCGTTGCCACCGTTCTCGGGATCGTGGCCATGGTCTTCCTGGTCACCCGGACGGCCGACCTCGCCCAGTCCGGTGACGTCCAACTGAACATCGGCGACCAGGTCTTCGCCCCGGGGAACGTCGAGCGACTAGCCGAGGACATCGACGCCCAGGACACGCCTTTGCTCTTCTCCGACCCCGCAGGTGGCGACCGCGACATCTTCCTCCAGCACCTGGGCGACGACTCCGACACCGGCTGGTTCGCCTTTGCCGTTCGCCCCGCGGACGCGCCGAGGGACTGCTTCATCCAGTGGGAGCCGACCGAACAGCAGTTCAGCTACAACTGCGACGATCGGACGTTTCCTGCTGATGGCGACGGCCTCTTCCAGTACCCCGTGATCGTCGGCGCCAACGGGGAGCTCACGATCGATCTCAACGCGGCAGATCGCGAATCCACCACGACCACCGAAAGTTGAACCGTGCTCGTTGCCCAGCTCACTGACACCCACGTCGTGGCCGATCCATCTCTCCACGAGCTCTACGTCGACAACAACGAGCGTCTGCGGGCTGCCGTCGCCTCGCTGAACGGCGAAGACCCCCGGCCTGACCTCGTCCTTCTCACAGGCGATCTCACGAACACCGGCTCGGACGACGAATACGAGGTGCTGGCCGAGCTGATCGGCACGCTCGAGCTTCCGGTGCTGGCGGTGCCCGGCAACCACGACACCCGCGACGGAATTCGCCGAATCTTTCCCCACCTCTCGTGGGCCGATGCCGATCACGCCAGCTGCGTCACCGATCTCGACGTCGGCAACGACTCGATGCGATTCATCGGGCTCGATTCGACGCTGCCTGGTCTCCCTGGCGCCGAGTTCGATGCCGAACGTGAGCGCTGGCTCGTCGATGCCATCGACGGCGCTCCCGGCCGCGTGGCATTGGCGCTGCATCATCCTCCTTTTGCGACCGGCATCCAGTGGATGGACAGCAACGGTTTCATCGGTCTCGATCGCCTGGAGCACGTGCTGCGTGAGCATCCGGTCGAACGCATCTTGAGCGGTCACATCCATCGGTCGATGACGGCGACCGTTGCCGGCATCCCCGCCGTCACCTGCCCGTCGACCATCCACCACGTCGACCTCGACCTCGCCACGGATGCACCTGTCTCGCTGATCGTCGATCCCCCGGCGTACGCGCTGCATCTCATCACCGAATCGGGATGGGTCAGCCATCAGCGTTTCTTCAACACCGGCGCCGCGCGAATCCGCCCGCTCTGGGCGTCCCAGCGTCCGCTCACCAATCGACGGAGATGAAGCCAGTTCCGAGGGTTCCTCGTTGGCCTGCCCCGTACCAGTCGAGCTGCCCTGCGGTCCCAACCGTGACCACAAAGCGTCCGGTCGCGTCGTAGTTCGCCTCGTAGACGTCGTCGGGAAGATCGAAGTCAGTGATGGTCGCCCCCGTTGCCGGATCGATGATTTCCGCGATGACATCACCCGCTGCACCCGTTCTCCGAACGACCAGGATGTTGCCATCGGCCCGAACATCAGCGGCCAGGTAGATGAAGCCCGGGTCGGCGGCACGTTCGGCAAGCAGCACCGGGGCATTCGGATCGCCGACATCGAGGATCTGCAGTCGGTGGATCGTGTCGTCGCCCGCCTCATCGACAACAAGAGTCGAGGAATCGACCCACGTGAGCGCGGTGGTGACCGGGCCGGTGAAGTCCGCATCACCAAAGGTGCCCAGCTCGTTGCCATCCGCATCGCTGATGGTGACTGCCGAGCCTTGGCTGGACCGTGCAAGGCGTGACCCGTCCGGGCTGATCTCGGCGTCGACGCCGTCCAGTCGAGGCGTTGCCGCGGGGTCAAACGCGTCGGTCACGATGAACGTGCTTCCGTACGCCGGTTCACAGCAGTCGTCGACATAGATCGTCCCGCCCGGAGCGAGCTCGACCATCTGGAGTGCTTGATCCGGCTCCGCACCCTCAGCGAGATCCGGCGTCCAGGATCCGAGTTCCTGCAGAATTTCACCTGATCGGCTGTCAACGCGAACCAACTCGAACGTCTCACTGGTGACGGCCACGAAGCTGTCCGGGGCTCCGGAGGGCAGGTCGGAGAGGGGAACGTCGCCGATCGTGGTGGTTTCCGTCGTTGTCTCTTCGCTGGTTGCGCCCGCATCGTCGGTCGTGTCGCTGGCCTCGCCCTCCTCGCCGCTCGGGGTGCTCGTGTCTGACGTGCCCTCCGAGGTCGTCGCAGATCCGTCGGCGAGGACCTCGCCGTCCCCGTCACGAAACACCAGCCACACCATCCCGACCATCAGGACTGCGGCGACAGCGCCGGCAACCCCAGGAATCAGAGGTGAGATCGGCGGTCGATCGGCGGGCGACGACTGGGTCATGACCGAACGTTAGGCGGTTGCGCCTCCGGAATGGGTCAGGCGAATCTCGAACCAGCCGCTCCATCGAGAGCGAATGAGGCCGACCATCAGAGGATGTTCGTTTCGAAGAACAGGCTGGGATTCGAGGAAGACGACCTGGACCTCAGCCCCGACGCTCAGCGGCGGCGAGCCACACTCGAGAACGTCGGCCGCTCCGTGAGGAACTTTCGACTGGCGATCGCGATCGTGCTCGTTCCGTGTTTCCTCGCCGTGCTGATCCAGACGATCCGAGACGATCAGCCGAACCGATGGGTCACGTTCGGCGTGACCACAGCGATCCTGCTCTTCATCGCCGTGGGCCTCGAGCTGACCATCGTCCGGCCGCAGAAGAAGCAAGGACGAAAGAGCGTCCGGCTCGACTGAGGAAGGTCAGATCTTCTCGAGCGGCGCCCAGGCCAGGAGCAGGACCTTCTCCCCCACTGTTGGGAAACGTATGACGGCCTCGGCCTTGTCGCCACCACCGCGAATGTCGAGGATGACGCCCTCCCCCCACTTGGCATGCATGACGTCGTCACCTGTCTTGAGGCCGATCTCATCTGCATGAGACGGCTCCGGACCGCGCGGCTTGAGCGCGGCGTCGACGATCTCGTCGCGAGAGCGGGAGAACCCGCCGCCCGAGTTACGGCTGCTCGTGCCGCTGGAACCGAAGGTCGACGACAGTTTTCGCCGTTTGCCGCGGCTCCCTGCTGCCTCCTCGATGAGTTCTTCCGGGATCTCATCGATGAATCGGCTCGGCGGGTTGTACTGCGTCTGTCCGAAGATCAGCCGACTCCACGCATGCGAGAAGAACAGCTGCTTCTCGGCCCGGGTGATACCGACGTAGGCCAGGCGCCGCTCCTCCTCGAGCTCGTCCGGGTCGGTGAGGGCTCGCAGGTGCGGGAAGAGTCCGTCTTCCATGCCGATGATGAACACGGCGGGGAACTCCAAGCCCTTTGCCGAATGCATCGTCATCAGGACGACGGCGGAGTCGTCATCGTCGAGCTGGTCGGTGTCGGATACGAGCGACACCTGTTCGAGGAACTCATCGACGGTCTCGAACTGGCGAGCCACGCCGACGAGCTCCTGGAGGTTCTCGATACGGCCCTCTGCCTCGACCGAACGCTGATCTTCGAGCTCGGCGAGATAGCCCGTGTCTCGCAGCACGGTTTCGATCACGTGGGCCGGGCCCTTCTCGAGATCGAGCACCCAGCTCTGATGCAGCTGCAGGAAGGCGGCGATGCCCTTGACTGCGGTGCCGGAGACGTTGGCGTCGTCGGCACGCTCGAGTGCCTGCATGAAGGTGTAACCGTGCATGGAGGCAAACGAGTCGACCTTGCCGACCGACGTGTCGCCGACGCCTCGCTTCGGCGTGTTGAGGATCCGCTTGACCGAGACCTCGTCGGCCGGATTGGCGATCGCTTTCAGGTAGCCGATCGCGTCCTTGATCTCCTTGCGATCGTAGAAGCGCGTGCCACCGACGACCTTGTAGGGAATCCCGACCCGCATGAGGTATTCCTCGAGGACCCGGCTCTGCGCGTTCGTGCGGTAGAACACCGCCATGTCGCCCCAGCGATGATCACCGCTGTCGTGCATGCGTGCGAGTTCGCTGGCGACGAACTGAGCCTCGTCGACCTCGTCGTCTGCGTGGTAGCGGACGATGTGGTCCCCCGGGCCGGACTCGGTCCAGAGGTTCTTCGGCTTGCGACCGAAGTTGTTGGAAATCACCGAATTGGCGGCGTCGAGAATCGTTTGCGAGCTGCGGTAGTTCTGTTCGAGCAGCACGACGGTGGCGTCTGGGAACGCTTCTTCGAACTGGATGATGTTCCGGATGTCCGCGCCGCGGAACTTGTAGATCGATTGGTCCGCATCGCCGACAACGGTGATCTGCCGATGTTCTCCGGCCAGTTGAACGACCAGATCGTTCTGCACGGTGTTGGTGTCCTGGTACTCGTCGACCATGACGTGACCGAACCGACGGCGGTAGTGATCGAGGACGTCCGGATGGCCGCGGAACAGCTGGACCGTGTTGAGGAGGAGGTCGTCGAAGTCCATCGCTCCGGCCTGCTTGAGCCGACGCTGGTACTCGACGTAGATGTCGGCCGCCTTCTTCTGGGGTGGAACCGACGCCGCATCGAGGAACTGCTCCGGACTCATGCCGTCGTTCTTCGCAGCGCTGATCATGTTGTGCATTCCGCGCGGCGGGAATCGCTTGGCATCGATGTCGAGGTCACGCATCACGTAGCCGACGAGCCGCTGGGCATCGGCCTGGTCGTAGATCGTGAAGCCGGACGGATACCCGAGGGCCTTCCCGTCACGCCGGAGGATGCGAACACAAGCGGAGTGGAACGTGCTGACCCACATCTTCTGGGCCACGGGCCCGATGAGGCCCTGGACCCGGTCCTTCATCTCGGCCGCTGCCTTGTTGGTGAAGGTGATGGCGATCAACTCGAAGGGCGAATGGCCCTCGTCGATCAGCCACGCCATGCGGGACGTGAGGACCCGGGTCTTCCCTGATCCGGCACCGGCCACGACGAGCAGCGGCCCGTTCGCGTGCGTGACCGCATCGAACTGCGAAGGATTCAGGCCATCGAAGACCGGGCTGGCATCAGACACCCCCGCACCCTACCGAAACCCTCTGACACCCTGTTTCGCCCCCCAATGGCGAGGTGGGTATGGCATCCCGTTCACCTTTGGACGATGGCTGCCGATAGTAGATGAGTGACGATCACCAGCACCGACGACGATCTCGGGGTCGACCCCGGGCGCACGTCGACCGATCTTCTCCCCGTCGCGGACGTGGTGAGATCGACGGCGCTCGTTCCGAGGCGCCAGACGTCGACGTCTCCTCCTCCGCCTCCCCCAGCGGTCGCCGGAGCCGGACTGATCGTCGAAGCCGAACTGGCAATCCACGAGCGCCGCTGGCGCGATGCTCTCCGAATTCTCGATGCGATCAACGCCATCGAAGCCACGTCGGTCCACACTGACGGCCTCGTGGCGATCGCCGCCACCCACCTCCATCGAACCCGGAGAGCGAAAGAGGCGATCGGTCGAATACGAGCGTCGACCCAGACCGCGGCAACCCACCGATCACTGGCCGCGATCGCAGTCGCCCGCCACGAATTCCTGACCGCCGACACCGAGTTGCGAGCCGGGATCGACCAGGCCATCGAAGAGGGCGAGTCCGTCTCGACAGAAGACTGGGCTCACCTTGCCGCGATCTATGCCGGACTCGGCTGGTTCGATGATGCCGAGGAGTGCTTCGAACGGATCGACGCAGAGGACCTCACTGATCAGCATCGCTGGACGGTCGGCCGGTCCGTCAACCACTGGGCGATGTCGCGAACCTGGGCGATCGCGGTTGCTGGCATTCTCTTCTATCCGCTCGGCTTGCTCGCCGTTGCGGTCGGGATGACCGTGCCCTTCATGGTCCGCGAGTTTCGCCTCACTCGGATCGACGGGAACATGGCGTCGCTCGCGAGCAGCGCCTGGGAAGACGAGCGTTGGCTCCGCATCGCCCACGCATCGGGCGTGCTGACCACGGTCGTGCTCTGGTCCCTGGCGATTCAGCTGTACTGACCCAGCGAGCCTCGAATCGTCAGTCGACCACGTCGAAGGTCAGCCCTGCTCTGGCCCGCAGTCGTTCGATCAGATCGTCACCGAACGCCGTCGACGGCGTGAGGAACCCGCCCGGCCCGGCCCCCTCGACAAGGGCAATGGCCGTCTCACCGAGCATCTTCGCTGTGGACCCGTAGCCGGGATCGGCGTCGCCAGTGACCCGCGTCTCGATGGCCTCGTCATCATCGGTGCGGCCGAAGAATCGGATGTCGAAGAAGCCTGCTTCCTGAGCCTCGGGCGACGGCCCCGTGCCCGGCTTCGGGAGTACGTACTTCTGGAGCAGCGAGCGAACCGGTCCGATGGCCGCCAGACCCATGAAGCCGCCGAGTCCGCCGACCAGCGCTGCCGCCTTGACCGCTCCCACTGGTCCGTCGCCCATGATCATGGCTTCGTCGTATGTGAAGTCGTCGCCCCACGGGCGGCCGAGTAGTGCGTGGCTTCGTTGCACGATTCGCGTGTTGATCGATGCCATCACGAACGGCGCCACCCATGCGCCGGAAACATCATCGAGCTTCGGGAGGGTGACGTTGGGTTGGCGCGGGCCACGTCGCATGTCGGCAGGGGCGAGCGCATACGGATTGGCGAGAACCTTGCGCAGCGAGGGGTCGGCGGACATCTCCTCCATGACATTGAGTCCACTCGCGATCGTTCCGCCGCTGGCTCCACCCTTCATCGCCTTCACCCGCATGGCGATGCTCGTGCACGGCGCACCGAATCGCTCCATGGCCTGCTGTTGGGTGAACCACACGCCGAGGTCTGACGGGATCGAGTCGAAACCGCAGCTGTGGACGATTCGGGCGCCACTTGCCTCCGCCGCATCGCTGTGGGCGTCGATCATGCGCTGAATCCACTGCGGCTCCCCGGTGAGGTCGCAGTAGTGAGTACCGGCACCAGCGGCAGCCTCGACCAGCGGCGATCCGTGAAGTGCGTACGGCCCAACGGTCGAAACGACAACGGCGGTCGAGGCGGCGAGCTCGGCCATGGCGTCGAGGTCGGCGGCGTCGGCGATGATACGAGGAACGCTTGCGCCGGTGGACTCAGCGACAGCATCGAGCTTCTCCGCGCTGCGCCCGGCGATGGCCCAGCGAACGTCGCCATCCGAGCCGAGTCGCTCCGCCAGGTATCGAGACAGGATCTCGCCGACGAAGCTGGTAGCACCGAACACCACGAGGTCGTACGTCCGCTTTTTGGTCATCCCTTCAGACTACGGCCCACGACTAGGGCGCACCCGCGCTGCTCCAAGTGTCCGGCCTTCAGATGTCTGAAGGTGCGGTGAACACACCCTCCCGAACGACACCGATCGCACCGCAGGTGCGGTTGCCTCCATCGATCCCGGGAACCGCCCGGGCGACGATGGAGGAAACATGAAACGATTGCTTCGAGCGACGGCAGCGGCAGCGGTACTGCTCGTTCCCGTTCTGACCGCAACGGCGACGGGAGCCGAGCCCCACCCCGGAGCCGACGGAGAGACGGCGACCGGCGAGGCCGCGCCGACCTACACCGTCACGTTCCGGAACATCACCGAAGGGCAGTACTTCACGCCACCGAACTTTGCTGTTCACGAGCGAGATGTCGAGGTGTTCCATCGCAACCGCCCCTCGAGCCCCGGCGTGCAGGCTGTCGCCGAGAACGGCGGCGTTCCGGTGTTGGCAGCCGAATTGGACGCGGCGCTCGACCAGACCGGACTCGGGATCTCCGGCGTGGGAGCCGAAGCTCCCATTGGTCCCGGTGAGGAAGTCTCGTTCGAGTTCACCACGAACTTCTCCCGCTTGAGCCTGGTCAGCATGCTGATCTGCACGAATGACGGCTTCGCCGGCCTCGACACGTGGCAGCTACCCGGTCGAGACGGCCAGACCAAGACCACTCGGCTCGCGGCATATGACGCCGGCACCGAAATCAACACGGAGCTGAACGTCGACCTCGTTCCAGCTCCGTTCTGCGATGGAGACGGCGTCGGCACCGACGAGAGCAACCCTGAACTGGCTGAGAATGGCGTGATCCGCCGTCACCGCAGCATCCTTGGCGTTGGTGACCTCGGCGAGCAATTCGACTGGCAGGGGCCAGTGGCCGAAATCGCCGTGACCCGGACTGACGCGACCCCGACCTACACCATCACGGTCGAGAACCTGACCGAGGGCCAGTACCTCACACCACCGAACGTCGCGGTCCACGAACGCAGCGTTGACGTGTTCAGTCGCAACCGCGCTGCAAGCCCCGGAGTCCAGGCCGTTGCCGAGAACGGTGGCGTGCCCGTGCTCGCAGCAGAACTGAACGCTGCGATCGACGAGAACGGCCTCGGGGCCAGCATCGTGGGCGGCGACGCTCCGATCGGCCCGGGCGACTCAGCTACCTTCCACATCACTGCCGATGGCAACAGGCTGAGCCTGGTCTCGATGCTCATCTGCACGAACGACGGCTTCGCCGGTGTCGACGGCCGGCAGTTCAGCCTGCGTCCGGGACAGAGCCGATCGTGGCCAGTCGGCGCCTTTGACGCCGGGACCGAGCTCAACACCGAACGCCACGAGGACCTCGTTCCCGCGCCGTTCTGTGGCGGCGATGGCGTCGGCACCGGTGAAAGCAACCCCGCACTGGCCGAAAATGGTGTGATCAGTCGCCACCGCACGATCCGAGGAGTTGGCGACCTCGGCCCCGAGTTCGACTGGAAGGGACAAGTCGCTCGCATCACGATCACTCGCAACTCCTGAGTTCATGCAGCGGGGGTCATTCCCCGCTCACGGAGTTGTGAATGTGAAGCTCCGACCCCAATCGGGGGTCAGACCCCAATCGGGGTCAGCCCGGTTGGGGGGCTACTCCCACTCGATGGTGCCGGGTGGCTTCGACGTGATGTCGTAGGCCACCCGGTTCACCCCGTCGACCTCGTTGATGATGCGATTGCTCATCCGTTCGAGCAGGTCGTACGGCAGCCGAGCCCAGTCGGCTGTCATCGCATCATCGGAGTTGACGGCCCGAATGATGATCGGGTGGGCATACGTGCGTTCGTCGCCCATCACCCCGACGGTCCGGATGTCGGCGAGTACGGCGAAGGACTGCCACAGGTCACGCTCAAGCCCGGCCGCCGCCACCTCCTCCCGCACGATGGCATCGGCGTGTTGGAGGATCTCGACCTTCTCGGCCGTGACCTCACCGATGATTCTCACACCGAGCCCGGGTCCCGGGAACGGCTGCCGTTGCACGATCTCATCCGGCAGACCGAGTTCGGATCCCACGCGCCGCACTTCGTCCTTGAAGAGATTGCGCAACGGCTCGACGAGATCGAAATCGAGGTCATCCGGCAGCCCACCGACGTTGTGGTGGCTCTTGATCTTGGCTGCGTCCTTCGTTCCGGACTCGATCACATCTGGATAAAGGGTGCCCTGCACCAGGAACTTGGCATCGTCGAGACCGCGAGCGAACTTCTCGAAGATGCGGATGAAGAGCTCGCCGATGATCTTGCGCTTGGCTTCGGGGTCGGTGACCCCCGCCAACTTCTCGAAGTACTGCTCGCCTGCGGTGACATGAATCAGTTCGATGCCCTGGTGCTTCTCGAAGGTCTCCACCACCTGGTCGGACTCGTTCAACCGCATCAGACCGGTGTCGACGTAGATACACGTCAGCTGGTCGCCGACGGCCTTGTGCACCATGGCCGCGGCAACAGCCGAGTCGACACCACCGCTCAGGGCGCAAATCACCTTGGCGGCGCCCACTTGGGCCCGAATGGCGTCGACCGACTGGTCGATGATGGAACCCATGGTCCAGTTCGGCGTGCAGCCGGCTTCGCGCCACAGGAACTGTTCGAGAACCGCCATGCCGTGCGGGGTGTGCACGACCTCGGGGTGGTACTGCACTCCGTAGATCTTGCGCTCGACACTTTCGTAGGCGGCGATGGGGGCGTTCGGCGCGCTAGCCGTTGCCACGAATCCATCCGGCACCTCGGTGACCGCGTCGAAATGACTCATCCACACGATCTGCTCGTCCGGAATGCCGGTGTGCAGCAGCGCAGACGACGACCCGGGAATGCGATTGAGCACGGTGCGGCCGTACTCGCCGCGCTCGTTGCGGCCAACGAGACCACCGAGCTGGTGAGGAATCAGCTGCGCGCCATAACAGATGCCGAGAATCGGGATGCCGAGCTCGTAGATGGCGGGATCCAGGCGAGGTGCGCCTTCGATGTGCACGCTCTTCGGCCCCCCGGACAGCACGATGGCGCTCGGGGCCCGATCGGCGATCTCCGCCGCGGTGATGTCGTGGGCCACGATCTCTGAATAGACCCGCAGCTCGCGCACTCTGCGGGCGATCAGCTGGGCGTATTGAGCCCCGAAGTCGACGACCAGGACAACTTGATCCGGGGCAGCTGTGCTCGCTCCCCCGGCAACCGCAGATGCACTCATGACACGACCATCATTTCCGCCTTCTGCAGGTCCTTGAGCTTCTCGAATCCGAGCGTCGCCATCGACTGGCGAAGGGCTCCGACGATGTTGGTGCGACCATCACCTTCGTTCGCTGGGCCGTTCAGGATCTGTTCGAGGGAACCGACCTGGTCGATCTGGACCAGTGTCCCCTGGGGGAGCTCGGGGTGAGCGATCGATCGACCCCAGTGCCATCCAGCGCCCGGAGCCTCATCGGCGCTTGCCAGCGCCGTCCCCATCATGACCGCATCGGCACCACAGGCCACAGCCTTTGCGATGTCGCCGCCGGAGCTGATCCCACCGTCGGCGATCACGTGGACATAGACCCCGGTTTCGTCGAGGTGACGCATCCTCGCAGCTCGGACATCGGCCACTGCGGTCGCAAGAGCAGACCCCACACCGGTGACCCAGCCGGTCGTTGATGCCCGACCGCCGTCGACACCGACCAGAACGCCAGCGGCACCCGTCCGCATCAGATGCAATGCCGCCTGGTAGCTGACGCAACCACCGACGATCACCGGCGTCTCGAGATCGCGGACGAAGCGCTTCAGGTTCAGGGGGTCCTCGGACGAGGAGACGTGCTCGGCCGAGATCACGGTTCCCTGGATGACGAGCAGGTCGAGCTCGGCCTGCAGCAATGTCGACGCCATCGAGGCGACCCTGCGGGGCGACACCGAACCGGCGGCATAACCGCCGCCGGCATGGAGCTCGGCGATGCGTTGGGTGACCAGGTCGTGATCGACCGGCGCCGAGTACAGCTCTCGCAGCCGGGCACGCACCTGTTCTGCATCCATCTCGACCAGCTCGGCGAGGGCATCGGTCGGGTCGGCGTGACGGGTCCAGACGCCTTCGAGATCGAGGATGCCGAGTCCTCCGAGCTTGTCGAGAGCAATCGCAGTGGCTGGGCTGGTGACGCTGTCCATGGCCGATCCGATGATCGGGATGTCGAACGAGTACGCATCGATCTGCCATGACAGATCCACGAGGTTGGTCTCACGGGTTCGACGACTCGGCAACAACGCCAGGTCGTCCAGGTCGTACGCTCGCCGGGCCGACTTTCCCAGTCCGATGTCGAGTTCTGCCACGATCAGCTCCCCACGAGAAAGGGGTCAGGCTAGTGGGACCGGCGAGCGACCAGCCCCATCTTTCGTGGACAGTTCGGGAGGTCAGTCCTTGACGACAGCCTTCAGCAGTTGCTTGGCGATCGCGGTGTTCATCTCGAACACGGCTTTGGTGCCCGAAGTGGCCGCTTTACGGACGACCGAGCCGCCGGTGGCCGTCTCGACCGCGTCGAGCGCGCTGAGCACTGCCTCTCGCGTCTGGTCGGTGGCCTTGTAGCCCATGGTGGTGAGGGCCTTGATGAGTTCGCTCTCGCCGATGCCGCCGGGGGCGGATTGCGCCACCACCCGGAGCACGTCTTTGGTCAGCTCGGCCGACTGGTTGATGACGTCGGCCGCGCCCATGGCCCCGGCAAGGTTGCCGTCGACCGAGGCCAGCCACCGGCGCACCTTCTGCACGATCTCGTCGTGGGTTTCACCTTCGAAGGAAAGAGTGGGCATGGGCGGATGATAGTCGCCCACGCACGCACGCTCAGCGGTTGGCGATTGCCTCGACCTGGCGACGGAGGAGCTCCTCGTTGCCTCCGTCTTCGCTGAAATAGGCGGAAACGATGTAGTTGTCGATCACGATCGCTCGGTCGACATCGGGCCAGTCGTAGGCCACCGCGCCTTCGGGGAGGCCATCCACCTCGACTCGTTCGTAGGCGAAACTCGCATCGAGCGCTGCGCTCAACTCCTGCGCAGTGACATCGAAGGCGACGACTTCGAGGCTGGCGCCCGTGTCGAAGTCGTAGGCCCAGACGTACCAGGTCGCAGGGAACCCGGCCTCGCCGGCGAAGTAGGCCGAGCTGGGGTCGGAGGCTGAAATGTCGAGTCCGGGGAGCATCGTGTCGATGGCGTCCTGGGTGAGTTCGGGCTGGTCGAAACCACCCTCGCCTCCTGTGCCGTCGTCTTCACCGGCGAGGGGTTCGTCGTCTTCGAAGAACGGGTCATCTTCGAAGGTGAACGGGTCCTCCTCCGACGGGACGGTGAATGCACCGGCTCCGCCGAACATGTCGACGAGACCGCCGGGACCGACCGCCCCATCCAGAGAGTCCTTGAAGAACGAGGTGAACTCGTCGATGTCCTCTGGCTCGAGCGATGCCAGAAGGTCGGTGTAGGCGCCGATGACCGTTGGCATCCCGCTCACGTACCAGCGACCGTCGCGCTCGACCACCGTGATGCCGGAGGTGTATTCCCCGACGAAGTCGGCGTAGGCCTGCGGCAGTTCGAGACCGTCCATCTGCTCGTCGATGCAGGTCTCGTCGATCTGCTGATCGACGATGATCGTGATGCAGTCGCCGTCGAAGTCGGCCGAGATCGACTGACCATCGCCGGTGGCACTGAAGGCAAATCCGTCGACTCGGACCACAGTGCGGCCGCGGCTATCGCCGCTGCTCAGGTCGACACGATCCAGACTCCACTCGATGTCGTTGTCAGCGAGCTCCTGACGCAACTCGGCGACACCATCGTCGGCCTCGTCGAGGAACAGCGGGGCGTAGTCGTACAACGCACGGAACTCGGACGGGTCGAGCGAAGAGATCACGCCTTCGGCGTCGAGATCGACGGCCTCTTCCAGCATCAGGCGAACGGCGCCCTCCGGGCTGTCCGCCCCGACCGGCACGACCCCGGCACCGAAGCTCGGGACCGGTTCATCGGATTCGGCACGGGCGGCCTCAGCGACCGTGTACCAGAAGCTCAGATACCACGAGCCGTTCTCCTCGACGATGACGAATTCTGCGTCCTCCTCCTGGGAGAAATCGACGACTTCCTCGTCGATCGTCTCACCGAGAACGTCGGCGCCGAGCTCGCGGTCGGCACGATCACCGAACGGAATGTCGTCGACGTCGCCTGTCACGGTCACGATGCCGGACGTCAGCCGGGCGCGTGCAACACCGTCGCCGATCGACGTCGTGGTGAACTCGAGCCCAGTGACGGTGAAGTCAAGTCCTTCGGCGGCTTCCGCGGCGGCCGCTGGGTCGTAGTCGGCGTCGAGGAGCTCGAGCCGTTCGAGTTCGCCGAAGAGATCGATCATGGGCTCGACCATGGACTCGCGCTCGCTCGGGAGCATCATCTCGGTGAGACCGACCAAGTCCTCGTTCTCGACGGCGACGAACAGCTGGCTGACAGCCTCTTCCGGCGACTGGGCACCGGCCGGCTCCGAGAGTGCCTGGCTCACGGCGAACGCACCACCGCCGGCGACGGCGAGGGCGGCAGCAATCAGACCGACTCTGGCAACCATGCCGGAGGACGTGTCAACACGGTCCTGCACCGTGGTGGTGTCGTTCAAGAAGCTCGTGTCACCGAATGCACTCGAAGCAATGGCGCCGGGCACACCGGGGGGCGGGGGCGGCGTACCGAACCCAGTCGGCGGTGTCGCGAGCGTCGGAGGCGGCGCGGGTGCGGGCGATGTATACCCATCCCGGTTTCGCGCGGCGCGGC
>CBESNA010000067.1:0-20525 GCA_965530755.1 uncultured Acidimicrobiia bacterium
GTCGTCGTCGTCGTCGTCGTCGTCGTGGTCGTCAGAGTCGTCGTCGAGGTCGTCTGAATCCTCGAGGTGCTCGGACGTCTCGTCGTCGTCGTCGTCCATCGATTCGGAGGACTCGTCGTCGGTCTTGCCGCAGTCGGTCTTGGCCGCCTGGCTCACGATCGAGCCTCGATTGCCTTCGGCGTCCTTGAGGTCCTTGTCGCGGGCGACGCTCGAGACGTACTCGCCGTGGTTGCGTGCGTCTGCGCAGGCCACTTCGCCGTAGGGGATGCCCTCGGCGTCAAGCGGGCCGACGTCCTCTGCGTCCTCAACGGCCTCAGTGTCCTCGACGACTCCCTCGGAATCATCGGCGATTGCGACGGTCTCCTCGACCTCATCGACGACGGGCGTCTCCTCGGTCGATTCCGGCTCTTCGGCAGCAACAACGACAGCGACGGTCTCGGTCGTTTCAACTTCGTCGACGTCGAGCAAGACCATGCCGGTTGCCACCGCAGCGGTCGTGGTGCCGAGGACGGCAACGGTGGCAAGGGCCGCAGCCTTCTCGGCGATGAGGGTGGCAATGATCATGTTGTCCTTCCAGGGTCGCCGGATTGGGCGACACCCGGTCATCGGCCAGTCGCCCGGAAATCTTGAGCGGTGACGGCCTCGGCGGGCGAGTACGTTCTCGGGATGACCGCCGCTGTCCCCGCCACCCAGTACTCGATTGCCATCCGTGTCGTCCTCGAAAACCGCCCTGGCATTCTCGGCCGGCTGACCACGGCCATCGGTGTCGCCGGTGGCAACATCTTTGCCGTCGATGGATTCGTGGCGAAAGGCCCGATCCTGGAACGGGAGATGGTGGTGAACTGTGCCAGTGTCGAACACCAGGGTGAGGTCGTCGCCGCAGTAGAGGCCGTGGATGGTGTGACCCTCAGCGATTGGTGGGACCGCACCTTCCGGATGCACGAGGGCGGGAAGATCGAAGTGCTGTCTCTGTGCGCGGTCGGGGACGCCGACGATCTCTCGATGGCTTACACGCCAGGCGTCGCCCGCGTCTGCAACGCGATCGCCGCTGACGAGACGCTTGCCAACGAATTGACCATCCGCAAGAACACGGTGGCCATCGTGAGCGACGGCACCGCAGTGCTGGGTCTTGGCAACATCGGCCCCAAGGCGGCTATGCCGGTAATGGAGGGCAAGGCGCTGCTCTTCAAGGAATTCGCCGGCGTCGACGCCTTTCCGATCTGCCTCGATGTGTCGTCTCCCGAGGAGATCGTCGAAACGGTCATTCGACTCGCGCCCACGTTTGGTGGGATCAACCTGGAGGACATTGCCGCTCCGGGCGCCTTCTACGTCGAGGAGGAGCTGAAGCGTCGGCTCGACATCCCGGTCTTTCACGATGACCAGCACGGCACGGCAGTGGTGACGCTTGCCGGACTCGAGAATTCGCTGAAGCTGGTCGGCAAGAAGATGACCGAGATCTCCGTGGTGCTCTCCGGTGTGGGCGCTGCCGGGGTGGCGATCGCCAAGATCCTGCTCGGTGCGGGTGTGCAGCACATTGTCGGCGTTGACTCGAAGGGTGCGATCTACGTGGGTCGCGAGACGTTCAACTCGTCCAAGCAGTGGTTCGCCGCCCACACCAATGGCGAGGACAAAATGGGAGCGCTGAGCGATGTGATCGCCGGGGCCGACGTCTTCATCGGCGTGAGTGCACCGGGAGTGCTCAGCGTCGATGACGTGAAGGCAATGGCTCCCGACCCGATCGTGTTCGCCATGGCCAATCCCGATCCCGAGATTCGTCCGGAGGAGGTCGAGGGGCTCGTTCGCATCATGGCGACGGGACGCAGCGACTACCCGAACCAGATCAACAATGTGCTGGCGTTCCCCGGGATCTTCCGTGGTGCGCTCGACGCAGGCGCCACCGACATCACCGAAGAGATGAAGCTCGCTGCGGCCGAAGCCATCGCTGCCTCGGTCGCGCCGGAAGATCTCAACGAACAGAACATCATGCCGTCGGTGTTCGACAAGTCGGTTTCGGTTCGCGTGGCCCAAGCCGTCGCCGCCGCATGGAAGCCCTGAAAACAAACCTCGGGTTCCTGCCCCACAGAATCGGGGTCGAGAGCCTCCGGTTCAGGCGCAATCACTCGATTCGCTGAGCCGCTCAGACCGCTCGAACTTCGGCGAGCCGCTTGACTGCGTAGTCGTCCTCCCAGCAGACGGCGGCTTCCCATGCGGCCGACGCTTGCGCGGCGATGTCGTGCGCCCTGTCGTCGAGACCGGCGGCGTTGTGGGGCAGCACGAGGTCGAGGTCGGGGACGTCGACGTGAGACTCGTCCCAATCGATCAGCGCAACCCGATCCACAGTCACGCGGACGTTGCCAATGTTGTTGGGATCGCCGTGCACGACACACGTCTGGCGTCCTGTGAGCTGCGCCCACGCTGCTCGGCATCGAGCAACGCCCTCGAGCGGCATCGCTCCGAGGTCGATCTTCGTCCCGGTCTCCGCGTGCAGGAGGTCGGTCGAAGATCGCCAACCCGGGCGCTGAGGCCAGCCCTTTGTCAACCCATGGAGCTGGCGAAGCGTGTCGGCCACTCGACGCCAGTCGGCCTCCGTCTGGGGCGGTCCGCCCTCCACGTAGGTCATCACGACCAGACCGTCGGCGAACAGCCGCCCGTCCGACGTCGGGATCGGCACCGGCACCGTCAGACCCTGACGGTCGAGATGCTGGAGGAGCTCGGTCTCCCACGCGAGATCAGCATCGTCCCTCGCGCCGAGACGACCGACCGCGACGTGCCCGTTGACGCGAACACTCCACACGTCGTTGGCGACTCCGCCTGCGAGCGGCTCGATCCGAGCGACGTCGTCACCCCATTGCTCGAGTGCCTGCCATCCCACCGCCACATACTCGCAGAGAAACTCGGTGGTGATCTCGGCACGAAGGTTCATCGAACATGTCACGAACTGGCGCGCTGCATCGTCGAAATGATGTGACCGAGATTTCTGAACGCTCCCGAGTTGCCCCGTCGCCACCAACATGGGTGCCGATCGTGCTCTGGCTGATCGCCGTCCCGAACCTCATCATCGGGCTGTGGGCGCTCGTTGCGCCCCAGAACTGGTTCGACACGTTTCCCGGCTGGGCACCGCGTCTCGTCGCCGCCTTCCCGCCGTTCAACGAACACCTCGCATCCGATGCCGGTGCAGGCCTGGTCACCGTTGGAGTCCTTGCCGCTGCTGGTGCATTGATCCGGCGACGAGACGCCGTAATGGTTGCCGGAGCGGGGATCCTCGCCTTCACCGGGCCCCACGCGCTGTATCACGTCGTCCGGCCATCCGATCTGCTGGCAGCATCCCAGGATGTGACCAACACCGTGCCGCTGGTGATCACGGCGATTGCCGCCGTCGCTGTACTCGGGGCAAGCGTTCGCATGTCGGGAGCTGACCGATGAGTCCGTTGGTCAACGCGCTGCTTCGCACCGGTCGCCGTGGCCCGAAGATCCCGGCCCCGTACGGGGCGGCGTGGCGCCACAAGCCAACCTTCTTCGGCAAGCTCGCCATGGAGCGTTGGGTGGCCCTCGGTCGCTCGGTGCCGATCGACTTGAAGTTGTTGGCCAGCCTGCGGGCATCGTCGCTCGTCGGCTGTTTGTGGTGACTGGACTTCAGTACCGCGCTCGGCCGTGAGCTGGGCCTCAGTGATGAGAAGATCCTCGCCGTCTCCGATTGGCAGCACTCGACGGTGCTCGATTCGACCGAGCGGCTCGTGATCGAGTTCGCCGATGCGTTGTCGCGTACGCCGGTCGCTGTCAGTCAGGATCTGCATCGTCGAATGGCGGAACGGTTCTCTCGGCGCCAGGTGGTGGAACTGTCGAACGCCATTGCATGGGAACACGCCAGGGCTCGGTTCAACCGTGGTCTCGGCATCGAGTCAGATGGCTTCAGCGACCAGTGACCGAACGGGCGGCAATGGTCTTCGAGGCGGAACGCGACCGACTGTTCGGTCTCGCCTATCGAATGACGTCGTCAGTGATGGATGCCGACGATGTCGTGCAGGAGTCCTGGGTGCGATTCGAGCGGTCCGCTGCCCGCGAGGTGATCGACAACCCGGCGGCGTTTCTCACCACAGTCGCCACCCGCCTGTCGATCGATCGGCTTCGATCTGATGCTCGGCGCCGGGAGGCCTACGTCGGCCCTTGGCTGCCCGAGCCGATCCTGACCGACCGCGATCCGGCTCACATCGTGGAGCTCGACGAGACGGTGCGACTCGGTTTCCTTCACGTGCTGGACCGTCTCGGACCGGTCGATCGAGCGGTCTTCCTCCTCCATGATGTCTTCGGACAGAGCTTTGCCGAGATCGCCGAGATCGTGGATCGGACAGAAGCCAACTGTCGGCAGATCGCTCGTCGCTCCCGAGACCGGATCCGGGCCGAACGGTCGTACGTCCTCGCTCCTGCGCCACCGTCAGACGAACACCTCCTCGATGCGCTCCTGCTCGCTGCCGCCAGCGGTGACCCCACCAAGCTGGAAGCAATGCTGGCTGCCGACGTGGTACTCGTGTCAGACGGTGGACCAGACGTCCGGACCGCTCGCAACGTCGTCACCGGGCCGTACCGCCTCGCCCGCTTCATCATCGGGATCAACAAGAAGCCAGGTGTCCCGATGCGGTGGGACACGGTGTGGGTGAATGGCGGCGTGGCCGTCGCGGTGATCACCGAAGCCGGGCTCGATCAGGTCTGGGAGATCGAGTTCGTCGACGGGCTGGTGAAGTGCGTTCACTCGTGTCTCAGCCCCGAGAAGATGGCCGCCGCCCGCACAGCCTGGTCCGCATTCATCAAACCCGAGGTTTGAGCCCCCGAAAATGGGGGGCTCAAACCTCGGGTTTGCAGCTCGAGCGTGAGACTGGGGGTGCGCTGGTCAGGTTGCGATGGCGGAGGCGAACGCCAGCGTGCGCTGTGCCATTGCGACGTGCAGGTTCTCGATCATCTTGCCGTCGACCGTCACCACGCCCTTGCCCGCCGACTGGGCCTCGTCGAATGCCGCGATCACCCGGCGCGCATGTTCGACCTCTTCCTCCGAAGGCGACCAGATGTCGTTCGTCGGCTCGACTTGGCTCGGGTGGATGAGCGTTTTGCCGTCGAAGCCCATCTCGAACCCAGTTCGAGCCTCGACCGAAAATCCCTCGGGATCTCGCACATCGTTGTAGACACCGTCGAGGATCACCTTGCCTGCCTCACGAGCTGCGAGCAGCGCCGTGGCCAGGTGAGGGAGCAGTGGATGGCGGTCGGCCACCATCGTCGCGTTGAGCTCGCGATACAGATCGTTGGTTCCCATCACGAGCACGTTCACCCTCGGGTGGGCTGCAATCGCGCGGCAGTCGAGGATCGCCGAGGGTGTCTCGATCATCGCCCAGATGTGCAGGCTCGAGGGAGCACCGGCGGCATCGAGATCGTTCGAGATCTCGTTGAGATACGCCGTCGAGCCGACCTTCGGGATCACCACGGCCGACGCGCCGGACGATGCAGCAGCGGCCAGATCGGCCGCGCCCCAGGGAGTGTCGAGACCGTTGCACCGAATCGTCAGCTCCCGGTCGCCGTACTCGCCAGATCGCGCCGCGGCGGCCGCAGCCATTCGTGCTGCGTCCTTGGCATCGGGGGCCACGGCATCCTCGAGGTCGAAGATGATCGCATCGGCGGGAATGGTCTTGGCCTTCTCGAGTGCCCGCTCGTTCGCAGCGGGCATGTAGAGGACAGATCGTCTGGGAGTGAGGGGTGCGCTCATGTCAGAAACCGTAGGAGGCGGCGAGCTCGGGGTCACGGGCTGCCAGTTCCCTCGCCAGTTCGACGACGACGTGGCACTGCTTCACGGATGCGTCGTCTTCCATCTTTCCGTCGAGCATGAGCGCTCCCGTGCCGTCGCCCATCGCGTCGATCACGCGCTGAGCCTGGGCCACAGCCTCGGGCGACGGACTGAACACGCGCTTGGCGACGTCTATCTGCTTGGGGTGGAGCGACCACGCGCCGACGCAACCCAGGAGGTAGGCGTTGCGGAATTGGTCCTCGCAGGCGACGACGTCGGCGATGTCGCCGAACGGGCCGTAGAACGGCAGGATTCCGTGCATCACGCACGCATCGACCATCCGGGCGATCGTGTAGTGCCAGAGATCCTGTTGGTACGTGGCGCGATCGCCCGCGATGTCAGGACTTCCATCGACTCCGGTCGGAGGGTCGTCTCGCACGAGGTAGTCGGGATGGCCGCCACCCACGCGGGTGGTCTTCATGCGCCGGTTGGCGGCGAGGTCGGCCGGCCCCAGCGAGAGCCCCTGCATGCGAGGTGACGCACCGCAGATCTCCTCGACGTTGGCGACGCCTCGCGCCGTCTCGAGGATCGCGTGGACGAGCAGCGGTTTCTGGAGGCCCGCCTTCGCCTCGAGCTGGGCCAGCAAGCGGTCGACATAGTGGATGTCCTCTGGTCCCTCGACCTTCGGGATCATGATGACATCGAGCTTGTCGCCGATCTCGGTGACGACCTCGGTCAGGTCATCGAGACCCCACGGAGAATCGAGGCTGTTGACCCTTGTCCAGAGCTGCGTGTGGCCCATGTCCACGGTCTTGCCGACCTCGATCAGGCCGGCCCGGGCAGCCTCCTTGTCGCCGGCCGGCACGCCGTCCTCGAGATTGCCGAGGAGGATGTCGACGGTGGGTGCGATGTCGGGCACCTTCGACACCATCTTGGCGTTCGACGGCGGGAAGAAGTGGATCATTCGCGAGGGTCGAAAGGGGATCTCGCGAATCGGCTCGGGGGCGCCGACGGCGAGTGGTTTGAAGAAGTCCTTGGGGCTACGCACCGCGACGAAGATAGAGCCTCGCCGACGAGCAGCGAAATCTGACGTCAAAGGACGGGCGGGTTGGTTGGCAACAGTGCCAACTACGAGGGAGATGGCGCCTCGGGCACGAACGTTCCCCTCCTGGTACCTTCGGCGCAGGAGGGCTGGCGCGTGCTGTCAAGTTGTGAGGGGCCGGAGACGTGAGAAGCGTCTCGTTTTCGCGAGTCAAGGACTGGTCGTGGTCGCTGGGCGCCATCGTTGCGGGAGCTCTCGCAGCTGGTCGGGTGCGGCAGCGACAGCGACAGCAGCAGCGACAGCAGCAGCGACAGCAGCAGCAGCGAGAACTGGATCGATGTCTCACTCTCGGAGTGGACTGTCGAGGTCAGCGGCACAGCCAAGGCTGGAACCGTTGTCGTCAACGCTTCGAATGACGGCGGAGAGATTCATGAGCTGGTCGTGGTGAGAGCAGACTCGCCCGACGGCTTCGTTCGCGACGAGACCGGAAAGGTCGACGAGGACGGATTCGCCGAGGGTGACTTCGTCGGCGAGATCACTGAGTTCGCCGCGGGGACGAGCCAGAGCCAGTCATTCGATCTCGAGGCCGGGACCTACGTCTTGTTCTGCAACATCGTCGAAGAAGAAACCGACGGTACGTACGAGAGCCACTTCGGAGAGGGCATGGTCACGACCATCGAGGTGGGCTGAGCACCGGTCGACGGCCAGAAGGCCATCCAACCCGTTCTGTGGCACCACACCATCAGTCCTAGTGGCTGAGTGCCTCACAACGGGAGGGGTGCCCCCGAAATTCAGGTGACGGAGAGTTCGACCAGCTTGCCGATGACGTCATCGGAGAAACCCGCTGCGGTCGCCATGGCCAGGATGGCGAGGATTCCACACCCGACGACCAGCATCACCGGCCGTATGAGGATGAGGGTGGAGTTGGGGATCAGGTAGAGCGCAGCTGCGAGGGCGATCAACGGAGCGACGACGCCGATGATGTAGGTCGTGAGCAAGATCACTCCAACAGGGACCCCGCGGTCGGGCAAATCGTTCAGGAGCTCGGCGAAATGGAGCCCAACACACGGTTCCCACAGCACACCGGCCGCGGCACCGACGAGCAGACCGCCCGTCCCGGTCACGATGTTGAGTCGGCGGACGATCGGTATCGCCAGGAGAACGACAGCAGCGGCGAGCATCAACGCGACCAGCAAGGTCGGGAACTCACCTCCGCGCCCCGAGAATCGGAGGAACGAGAGGGCCACGAGTCCGACGAAGAACCCGCCGAACGCCGAGGACGACTCCTGGCGAGATGCCAGTAGTGCCGCGGCACCCGGGACGAGCAGGACGAAGGAGCACGGCAGGAATGCGGATTCGAATCCCTCGATGAGGAGATCGACGATCACGCGCCGGGGTTCTCGATGAGGTAGGCGACAGTCGCATTCAGCTCGTCGTAGGCGCCTTCGCCGATGCGGTCGAACCGAATGTTGCCCTCGCGGTCGAGGACGAAGGTTCGTGGCCAGAATCGTCGGCCCGGCTGCCAAGCTCGGAAATTGGTCTTGTCGGTGTCGAGGGCGATGGGCCACCGTACGCCGAGATCGGTGGCGGCTGTGGCTATTGCGTCGACGTCGGCCTCGTAGTCGAACTCGGGCGCGTGCACGCCGATGACTTCGAGTCCTGCCGGCTCGAACTCGTCGTAGAGAGAGCGGAGGTTCTCGAGCGTGTTCTTGCAGTTGCTGCAGCCGAAGGTCCAGAACTGCACGACGCGAACCGAGCCGTCGAAGTCGCTGAACTCGGTGGCGTCGGTCTGGAGCCAGCCTTCGAGATCGACGAGATCACCAGCCTGGCCGAGCACGGGCGGGGCATCGTCCAATGGCAACGTAGGGGTGGTGGTCGTGGCGGCTGAGGGCTCCCCCTCGTCTGCGATCGCAGCCGAATCGGAGCCGACCTCCGACGTAGCGCTGTCGTCACCGAGGTTCACGAGGACAAGACCGCCGATGGTGACGATGCCGAGGAACACGGCCAGGTATTGCAGTCGACTCATGACGGCCGGCCCTCTACTCGGGTGGGTGCGTCCCCGTTTGGCGCGGGTCGACGCATCGGCGTGTGGGGGATGCCGTCCTCCAGGTACTCCGCGCCGGCGGGTTCGAAACCGAGGGCCGCGTAGTAGTCCACGAGGTGAGTCTGAGCCTCGAGCGCGGTCTCGATGGGGCCGAGCTGCCGCAGGGACCGTTCGATCAGTCGACGAGCCAATTGCTCACCGCGACGGTCAGGGCGAGTAACGACGCGCCCGATACGCACAGGTTCGTGTGTCCCGTCGTCGACACCCAGCAGACGGATGTAGGCCGCAACGCCACCGACATCCTCGATCCAGACGTGTTGGGTCGTAGGTGACAGATCAGCACCGTCGATCTCGGGGTAGGGGCACTCCTGCTCCACGACGAACACGTCGACTCTCAGCCGCAGGATGTCATGAACCTGCGCAGCGGTGAGCTCGGGTCCGGAGACTTCGAGGATCTCGGAATCGGTCGGAGCGGACATGGCGTGAGCTTAGGACTGGGCGGGCCCACGGCTCGATCATGGACGCCAGCGTTCCCCAGCTGTTCACCGTCGGGCGAACCAGGCAGTCGGGCGAACCAGGCAGTCGGGCGAGGAGAGGGTCGGTCCAACTACGGTCCGGCCATGATGCTGCACTGGGAACGACATGGCGATGCTTCGGCTCCACGACGACTGCTGTTGATCAACGGGCTCGGTTCCCCGATGGTCGCCTTCGAACAGGGCTTTCTCGATGAACTCGTCCAGCGTGGCTTCACCGTCATCCGTTTCGACAATCGTGACGTCGGTCGATCGCCTCGTCATCCCGACGGCGGTTACGTGCTCGGCGACATGGTGCAGGACACGGTGGAAGTGCTCGACGCCGCTGACTGGCCGACGGCACACGTGTTCGGCCAATCGATGGGCGGGATGATCGCTCAGCAACTCGCCATCGATGTTCCGGATCGTGTGCGTTCGCTCACGTCGCTGATGTCATCCACCGGCAATCCCGAGTTCGGCCGATCGAGCAGGGACGCGCGTGCTGCGCTCCTCGCAACTCCTCCCGTCGACGACGCCGGGTGGTTGGTCAACCGACTCGAGACCGAACGCATCTGGTGCTCACCCGAGCTGTGGGATCCGGACTGGGTCGAATCGAAAGGGAGGGCCATGCTCGAGCACGGGATCGACCCGGCGGGGGCGGCCCGCCAGTATCGAGCCGTCGCAGCGTCTGGTCCTCGCGACGAAGCGCTGGCGACGCTCGACGTCCCCACCCTGGTGATCCACGGGTCGGCCGACACCCTGATCACTCCGAGCGGCGGGCAGCACACGGCCGACGTCATTCCTGGAGCCCGTTACGTCGAGATCGAGGGCATAGGGCACGACCTTCCGCCCTCGCTCTGGTCGCGCCTCGCAGACGAGGTCGATCGCTTCACCGCAGCCGTCGAGTGAGGTTTTCGACCACGGCGAGCCCTGCACTAGCTTGCATCGGATGGGTCCACTTCAGGGTGTGAAAGTCATCGAGCTCGCCGGCATCGGCCCCGGTCCGTTCGCCGCAATGATGCTCTCGGACATGGGAGCGACCGTGATTCGGGTCGAGCGCGCCGGAGCCGTCCGGGGTGGTGATCCGGCCGATCCGCCGAAGGACTCGCTCACTCGTGGCCGTCAGTCCATCGGCGTCGATCTGAAGAATCCAGAAGGCATTGAAACGGTGCTTCGGCTCGTCGAGCAAGCAGACGTGATCATGGAGGGATTCCGTCCGGGTGTGACCGAACGTCTCGGGCTGGGACCAGACGACTGTCTCGCAAGGAACCCCGCAATCGTCTACGGGCGGATGACGGGCTGGGGTCAGGACGGCCCGTACGCAAGCGCTGCCGGTCACGACATCAACTACATCGCGCTCGCCGGCGCGCTCGAATCCATCGGCCGGGCCGGCGACAAGCCCGTGCCCCCACTGAACCTCGTGGGCGATTTCGGCGGCGGCGGAATGTTCCTCGCCTTCGGCATCGCATGCGCCCTGTTCGAAGCGAAGCAGTCCGGCGAGGGTCAGGTCGTCGATGCCGCGATGGTCGACGGAGCAGCCACCCTCATGTCGATGTTCTGGGGCATGAAGGCGATGGGTTTCTGGGAGCCAGAACGCGGCACCAACATGCTCGACACCGGGGCTCCCTTCTACGACGTCTACGAGACCTCCGACGGCAAGTTCGTGTCGATCGGGTCGATCGAGCCCCAGTTCTACGCAGAACTACTCCGCCTCTCCGGACTCGGCGAACTCGATGACTTCCCGAATCAGATGGACCGTGCCAAGTGGCCGGCCATGAAGATCACGGTCGAGCAGCTGTTCAAGACCAAGACGCGCGACGAGTGGTGTGAGCTCATGGAACACACCGATGTCTGTTTCGCCCCAGTCCTGACCATGGAGGAGGCGACCGCCCACCCGCACAACGTCGAGCGCGGAACCTTCACCGAGGTCGGTGGTGTCACCCAACAGAGCCCGGCTCCGCGGTTCAGCCGAACGGAAGCACAGATCCAGGGTCCCGCCTCGCATCCTGGTCAGCACACCGACCAGGTCCTGAGCGACTTCGGTTTTGACGGCGCCGAGGTCGCAAAGCTACGCGAAACCGGTGCTGTCGCCTGACCGGCACTGTCGTCTGATCGCTGCTGTCCGATCAGGTCCGCATGTTCCAGGCTTCGCGCCAGCCGAGAGTCTTGCCGGTGTGCATCACCGATCGGACGTAGACCCTCCCGGCCAATGACAGCACGCCGACCACAGACACGGAGGCCAGCACGAAGGCGAGCGCCACCTCCCACGCAGGCACGTTGCCGATCGCAATTCGTCCCGGCATGGCGAACGGGGCGATCGGTGGCAGGAGCGAGAGGATGCGAGCGACGGAAGTATCCGGCTCGCCCGCCACGTACAGGCTGGCGAAGTAGGCGGCCATGATGATGACGGTGATCGGTGCCAGCGCAGTCTGGGCGTCCTCCTGTCGTGAAACGAGAGATGCTCCTGCGGCGAAGAGGGCCCCGTAGAACAGGTACCCGACCAGGTACCAGGCCAGGCCGGCGACGACCATCCCGGCGGTGAGGGACGGCAGCACATCGCTGCCGGTCAACTCCGCACAGATCACGATCGACCAGAGCAGAACCAGTACCTGGATCAGGCCGATCACCCCGATGCCGAGCACTTTCCCGACCAGGAGGTCTTTCGCCGAGATCGACGACAAGATCAGTTCGACGACCTTGCTCGTCTTCTCCTCGAGCACCCCCATGAGAATGAAGACGCCGGACATCTGGACCGAGATGAACAGGATGATCACGCTGACGAATGCGATCCCATCGCGCTTCTCACGTTCGTCGTCGGGGTCGAGCTCGCGAACCTGCAACGGAGCCGCCGAGGCGAAGGCCCGTTCGATTTCGACCCGATCGAGGCCGGCGTTGCCGAGTCCCTCGAGCAGCCCGGCCTGTTGCCACGCGGCGGACACGAACCCGAGCAGTCCGGGGTTGTTCCGCTCGACCAGGAACGTCGTGCCGTCTTCGATCACGGCGGCATCGATGGACCCATCGCGGAGGGCCGTTTCTGCCTCCGTGACCGTCTCGTACCGCTCGATCTCGAGCTCGCGGCCTTCGACCTCTGCGAAATCCTGGAGTGTTGCGATGCTCAGATCCTGACCGCCGCCGACCACACCGATGCGGGTCGGGTCGTCTCCACCGATTGCCGCGGCAAACACGAAGCCCACAACAACCAGCACGACCGTGAGAGCGAGGCCACCGAGGAAGGCCTTCGACACGATCCGGGTGCGAAGCTCACGCTCGGCGACGAGCCGGATAGCAGCCGACGTCGTGAGCGCGGTTCGTCCGCCAGGTTCGGGGGCGGGGGAGACCGGAGCAGGAGAGGCTGCTGGCAGCGTCGTGTCTGTCATCGGTCGACTCCTGCTGAGTCTCCGACGAGGGTGGCGAACACCTCGGTCAACGTGGGCGGTTCGAATCGGATGGTGTCGATGGGGCCGGCCCGGCGGGCGGCGTCGAGCACGGCGTCGAGCATGGTTTCGTCCGCGACCCTCAGGGTGACCTCCCTGGTCGTAGCGCCGGCGATCTCGAAGTCGGTCAAGGCATCGCTCAGCGGGAACAGTGGATGTTCGACACTGACGACGACCCGATGGTGGCCGAGCGAGCGGCGGACCTCAGCGACAGGCCCGTTGGCACGTACAGAGCCTTCGGCGATGATCACGACCTCGTCGCAGAGCTGCTCGACGAGATCGAGTTGGTGGGAGGAGAAGAGCACGCCGACGCCGCGTTCGGCTCTGGAACGAAGGACGTCCTGGAGTACGGCGACGGCCACAGGATCGAGGCCGTTGAACGGCTCGTCCAGCACCATCATCTCGGGGTCGTGCACCATCGAGGCGGCCAGCTGCACGCGTTGCTGGTTGCCGTGACTCAGGGCTTCCAGCGGATCGCCCAACCGGTCCCCGAGACCAAGCTCGGCGAGCAGCGACGATGCCTTCTCCCGTGCCGTCCTCCGTTCTCGGCCTTTCAGCTCTGCGAAGTAGGCAACTTGGTCCAGGATCTTCATCTTGGGGTAGAGGCCGCGCTGTTCAGGCATGTAGCCGAACCGTCCGAGCTCGGCGGGATCCAACGGTGAACCGTTCCAGGTGATAGAGCCGGCATCGGGGCGGACCAGATTGAAGATCGATCGCATCGTGGTGGACTTGCCTGCACCGTTCGGACCGACAAAACCGACGATCCTCCCAGCGGGTACGACGAGATCGACACCGTCGACTGCGACCACGTCCCCGTAGCGCTTCCTGAGTCCGGAAATTTGCAGCATGGAGACCATCGTGCCGGATCTCGGAGCGACGACGGCGAGATCAACGGTTCGTAGACTCTCGTGATGTCCACCCTGGTCTGCTTCCACGCCCATCCCGATGACGAGTCCATCTCGACCGGGGGACTGATGATCAAGGCCAGCGACGCCGGCCACCGTGTGGTTCTTGTGCTGGGCACCCGTGGAGAGCAGGGCGAACCGGTCGAGGGCGTCCTCGACGATGGCGAGCAGCTTTGGGAGCGGCGCATCGTCGAGACGGCGGCGTCCGCTGCGGTTCTCGGGGCTGAACCGCCGCATTTTCTCGGTTACGAGGATTCCGGGATGATGGGTGAACCCGAGAACGACAACCCTGCGTGTTTCTGGCGGGCGGACGTCGAGGAGGCAGCTCAGCGGCTGGCCGAGATCTTGCGGGAGGTGGACGCCGACGTCCTGACCATCTACGACGACCACGGCAACTACGGTCATCCCGATCACATTCAGGTGCACCGGGTGGGGCGTCGGGCCGGTGAGATCGCCGGACTCGAAAATGTGTTCGAAGCCACGGTCAATCGCACCCGAATGGTCGAAACGATGTCGCTGCACGCGCCGGATCCTGATGCGGGTGAGGCAATCGAGGGCGGCCCGGATGCCGAGATGATGGAGACGTTCGGGACTCCGAGCGACGACATCCGATTCGAGATCGATGTCGCCGGTGTCATCGACCGTAAGAAGCAGTCGATGGTGGCCCACGCCAGCCAGATCGGGCCGGACAGCTTCTTCCTCAAGATGCCGGCTCCCGCATTCGTCGGGGCGTTCGGCCTCGAGAGTTTCAATGCACTCGACACCAAGAACACGGGCGGACCCGAGTTGGTCGAGCTGCTGCCGGGGCTCTGATCCCGCTGCTTCCTGGCAGCGTTGTCAGAATCCGTCGAAGCCGGTGAGGTCGCCTGCGCCTCTGAAGACGTGCGACAGGCCGTCGCTGCGTACGAGAATCGCCGAGCCGGCCAGCTCTCCTTCGGGGCTGTTCATCAGCAACCGATACGGGCTCTGCTCGATCGCCGTCGGGTCGTTCGTCTGGAACACGAGTTCCCAGTCGAGGGCCGGGTCTTCACCTCGCTGTGCGACGATGAGATCGCCGCCCCGACCCTCGATGACTCGGCCGGACATCGTGAGATCGGTGATGAAGTAGCGGCGATGCTGCATCCGTTCACGGTAGGGCAGGCCCTCGCGTCGATTGGTCACCGCCACTAGTGTGCCGCGATGGTGACGGCGTCGAGAGGGAGGGAGTCGCTTGCCTTCGTCTTCACCGACATCGAGGGCAGTACGCGGCGATGGGAGCAGTTCCCCGATGCAATGGCAGACGTCGTCGCCCGTCACGACCGGCTACTGGACCAGGTCGTCGCAGACGCCGGTGGCGTCCTCGTCAACCACACCGGTGACGGCCTGATCGCATCCTTCAGCGAGACTCATGACGCTGTCGACGCCGCCCTGGCCGTCCAGGCCATGATGTCGGTGGAGGACTGGAGCGCGGTGGACGGTCTGGCAATTCGTGTCGCGGTTCATCATGGAGCGATCGTTCGTCGAGACGGCGAGCCCTTCGGTTGGGCGCTCAACTTCGCCAGTCGGCTGAATTCGATCGCCCACGGCGGGCAGGTCGTCATCTCGGAGGCGGCTTTGAACTCGATCGGCGAAGATGGGCTCGGCTCGTTGACGTTCCGCTCTCTCGGAGAGCATCGTCTCCGAGACATCGCGAAACCGGCCCAGGTCTTCCAGATCGACACTCCGGGCGCGGCAGCGGTGTTCCCACCGCTGAGAAACTCCACGCGAGTCCGACCTCTGCCGACATCGATCAAGAAGGTCGTCGGGCGCGAGGCCGACGTGGCGCGGGTCGGCGCTGCGGCTCGATCCCACCGAGCTATCACGATCGTCGGTCCGAAGGGGGTTGGCACCAGCACGGTGGCGCTCGAGGTTGCTCGCGGTCTCGCTCCAGACTTCGACGACAACGTCCATCGATGCGACCTGCTCGGCGTGTCGGCCGGGGTGGTGCTCGAATCGATCGCGACTGCGCTTGCTGTGAGTCTTCGACCGGGGCAGTCCGTCGACCAATCGATTGCAGCGTGGGTCGATGAGCAGCGAATGCTCATCGTCATCGATCACTGTGCCCGTTCGGTCGAGCCGGTGGCTCGGCTCGTGGAGGTGCTGCTCCAGACGACGCAGCGCTGCACGGTCATCTGCACCAGCACTTCTCCCTTGGGAATCGAAGGCGAGTTTCTCCATCGGTTGCTTCCACTCTCCCAGGTAGCGGCTGTCGAGTTGTTCCGCGAGCGGGCGGCCGCGGTGGGCGCGACCGTGACGGACTCCGATGAGCTTCGCATCCTGTGTGACCGGCTCGATGGGATGCCGCTGGCACTCGAGGTGGCAGCGGCAAATGCGGCGGTTGCCACGATCCCCGAGCTGCTGTCGATGTTGGCTGACCACGAACTCCGGGATGCTCCGAACTCTGACCTCAGCATGAGGCCGATGCTCGACGCGCTGGCGATCGGCCTCGATGGGGTTGACCCAGAGCATCTGGGCATGCTCCGGGCTTCGACGGTCTTTGCCGGACCGTTCGACCGAACGGCGTTCCGTCGCGTCTGTTGCGAGGCGGTCTCGGAGGTCGAGGCAAATCGAGCACTGACCACGTTCCTTGATCGCTCGTTGATGACAGTCGACGACACGTCTGGTCAGCCACTGTTCCGGTGCTTCGAGAGCGTGGCTGACGTCGTGCGGTCCGGAGCGGATCAGGATGAAATGGATCAGGCTGCGGACCGCTTCGTCAAGACGATGATCGACTTCGCTGAGGTATCAGCCGCCGAGCTCCGCGGACCGGGTGAGCTCCTGGCCGGCCGTCGCATCGAGGTCCAGCTGCGAAACCTGCGCGCAGCCTTCGATCGGGCGCTGGGCAACGCCGATTTGCGGGCTGCATCTGGCATCAGCACCCCCCTGTGGGATTTTGGATTCATGCGGATGAGCGACGAGTACTTTCGCTGGTCGGAACGATTGCTCGACACGTTTGCCCGTAGCGACGAATCGTTGCTCGGGCCGGTCTTCGGTGTTGCGGCACTCGGTGCATGGGTCCGAGATGACCTCGGTTCGGCGCTGGAGTGGTCGAGCCGTGCCCTTCGGATGGAGGCGGAATACGGCCTGGCATTCGATCTGCCCGCTCGTCTCGCGTTGATCAACGCCACGGTTTACTCGGGAACGGCCAGCGCGCCGCCAGATGTCTTCCAGTCATGCGCGGACTATCAGCGCAAACGCCCCGAGCGGTACTTTCATGTCAACGTCGAGACACAGAACTCGATCATGGCGACCTGGACCGGCAACCCAGAGGCAGCAGTTCGTCGCGGTGTGCGGGCCGTTCGCCTTGCGCGAGAATCGGAGAACCCATCGTCGCTGTCCTTCGCACTCTGGGGCCTTGGCTCGGCTCTGGAGCCTGAAGACTCGATGCAGGCGATCTCGTTGCTGGGTGAGGCGCTCGAACTGGCTCGAAGTGTGGGTAACAAGTGGTTGGTCGCGATCTCGCAAATGTCGCTTGCCTCTGGTCAGCGACGCTACGAAACGCCACTCGATGCGGCAGTCATTCTCCTCGATCTGATCGACGTTCTCTGGCGGGCTGGCCATCGGTCCCACCTCTGGGCGACGCTCAGGTTGGCCGCGCTGACCCTCGCTGATCTCGGCGATGACGAAACCGCGATTCGGCTTCATCGCAGCGTCTCGGAGGCGAAGCTCACCATGCCCGCTGTGCCTGCAGACGCCAGGGACTGGGAGAATCTGAGCCCTGACATCGAGGCCGTCCGCGGAACACCTTGGATCGAGCATGCAGTTCTCATCACCTCCACCTGGACGACGAAGTCGTGCGTTGACGCCGCTCGCGATGCACTGCGGGCGCAGGTGAACGAATTCTGAGGACGGGAGGCGGAGGAGCGTTCCCGCTGGCATCATCGACCGATGGCCCCTGCCTCGAAGACGATCGGAATGCTCGGCGGCATGAGTTGGGAGTCGTCGATCGAATACGAGCGCATCATCAATACGGCGGTCCGAGATCGGCTCGGGGGAACGCATTCGGCCGATCTGGTCATTCGTTCCTACGACTTCGCCGCCATCGAGCAGCTCCAGGCCGAGGGGCGTTGGGACGACGCCGGCGACCTCCTCGCGGCCGATGCAGCGTCGTTGGTGAACGCCGGTGCGCAGTGCATCGTGATCTGCACCAACACGATGCACCTGTTGGCCGAACGGATCGAGGCCGCAATCGAGGTTCCGCTGATCCATCTCGCAGACACGACGGCGACCGCCGTCATCGACTCCGGCGTGTCGTCGGTCGCGCTTCTCGGAACTCGCTACACGATGGAGGCCGACTTCTACCGGGGACGTCTCGAGCGGCACGGGCTGACCGTTCTCGTTCCGGACGAACCGGATCGCACCACGGTGCACGACGTGATCTACGAGGAGCTCGTGCGCGGGATCATCAGCGATGGGAGCAAGCGGGCGTATCTCGATGTCATCGATCGGCTGATCGATCGGGGAGCCGAGGGAGTGATCGCCGGCTGCACTGAGATCGAACTCCTCGTTGGTGAGGCCGACGTCACCGTTCCGTACTTCCCGACGACCCGCCTGCACGCCGAAGCGGCCGCTGCGTGGGCCTTAGGCTGACGCTGTGATTCGCGACATCCATGTCAACACCGCGTGGGCAGTCGTCGGTTTGAACACCGTCGCTGCGGTGTGGGCATTCGTGGCTCATCGGGTCGAGAAGGCGCGTGGTCGAGCACTGTGGGTGATCACTGCGATCGCCCAGGTGTCGGTGCTGGTGCAGGTGACCTTGGGTGTCATCGCCATGCAGTCCGACGGCGTGGAAGCAACCGATACGCACACCTTTTACGGCTTCCTGACGCTCGCCTCGGTTGCCATCATCTACAGCTACCGCCAGCAGATCATGGAATGGCAGTACTTGCTCTACGGCTTCGGTGGGCTCTTCATCGTCGGCCTCGCCATACGCGCCATCTACTTGACGCCCTGAACGAATGGAGTCCGACCCCAATCGGGGGAGTTACATGGCGGGGGCGATGCCGAGTTCGGCGAATCCCTTGGCCTCGTAGTTGGCCTGGAACATGGCCTTCAGTTTGGCAGCTGCCTTGTCGTATTCGGCCGGGTCATCCCAGGTGTTCCGAGGATTGAGGATGGCGTCATCGACTCCGGGGCAGTTGACCGGCATGCGGAGACCGAGGGTCGGTTCGATTTCGGTCTCGACGTTGTCGAGCTTTCCTTCGAGTGCCGCGTTCAAAAGCGCCCGAGTGGCCTTCAGGCTCATCCGGTCGCCCTTGCCGTACGGCCCGCCGCTCCACCCTGTGTTCAGGAGGATGCAACGGGTGTCGTGCTTGTGCATGCGATCGGCGAGGAGTTCGGCGTAGACCGACGGCTTCTGGCTCATGAACGGGCTGCCGAAGCATGCGCTGAAGGTGGCCTCTGGCTCGGTGATGCCCACCTCGGTGCCGGCAAGCTTCGAGGTGAAGCCAGTGACGAAGTGGTACATGACTTCTTCGAGAGTGAGGATCGACACCGGCGGCAGAACGCCGAAGGCATCAGCCGTGAGCAGGACGATGGTCTCGGGATGCGGGCCCTTGGCTCCCTCGGCGACGCCGGGGTTGCACGCCAGCGGGTAAGCGAAACGAGTGTTCTCGGTGATCGAACCGTCGGTCAGGTCGAGTTCCTGCGGGTCTGTGTCCTCGATGGCCTTGCCGGGAAGCGGCGGCACGTTCTCGATGAGCGTGCCCTTCATCGAAAGGGCCGCAGCGATGACCGGCTCGTTCTCCTTGCTGAGATCGATGAGCTTGGCGTAGCAGCCGTCTTCGAAGTTGGACACGCCGGTGTCGGTCCACACGTGCTCGTCGTCGCCGATCAGCAGGCGGTCGGGGTCGGCTGACAGGGTGGTCTTGCCGGTGCCGGAGAGTCCGAAGAGGATGGCGCTGTCGCCGCCGGCCCCGACGTTGGCTGAGCAATGCATCGAGAGCTGGCCCTCGGCCGGCAGCACGAAGTTCATGAGGGTGAACATGGTCTTCTTGTTCACACCGCAGTAGTCAGCCCGGCCGAGCACGAGCGCCAAACGGTTCTCGATGTCGATGATGACGGCCCGGTTGCTCTTTGTGCCGTCTCGCTCGGGATCGCAGTGGAACGACGGGACGTTGATGAGCGTCCAGCCCGTCTCGGGACGGTCGCTGTCGTCCCGAACTTCCTTGGGGAACATGATGTTGCAGAAATACGCGTGGGACGCGTACTCACCGATGAACCGGTAGGCCTCGGTGAACTCGGGATCCCAACCGCAGAACACGTCGGTCGAGTACAGCGTGGCATTGCGCTCGTTGAGATGGTCGATCACCCGGGGCAGCAACGCGTCGAACTGGTCGGCGTCGAACTTCTGGAAGTCCGGCTTCCACCACACGCGGTCCTCCGTGCCCGGCCGGGCCACGGCAAAGGTGTCCTTGGTCGGCCGGCCCGTGCAGGTGGGATCGGTGTAGAAGACGAGCGGGCCATCCTTGCCGAGCGCGGTTGTATACGCCTTCTGCGCATCGGCGGGGCCGTCTGGTTCGATGATGCCGCGATCGTTGGTCACAGCAGCATCGAAGAGCTCGTCTTGGCTCAACCCGTGCTTGATGGTGACCGTGTCGATGCCGAATGCTGTCTTCAGCTCAGCGGCAACTTGGGTATTGGTTCTTGTCATGTGCAGTGTCCCGACTTCGTTGTCGACTCATTGATGACGTTTGGTACCGGCGAGTCCCCGCGCCGGCTCGTCCTTACTCGATGTTGTCCAGCCAGGCTGGAGTCCCCATATCGACCTCGGATCCAAGACGCAGCCGAGTCGCCTGCTGCCC
>CBESNA010000068.1:0-20300 GCA_965530755.1 uncultured Acidimicrobiia bacterium
CAAACCCTCCAACGCGCTCCCTGATCCGACCAGGGCATTTCGACCCGGACGACCCCTAGGAGCTGGTCTCGAGGTCCCCGGACCAAGAGCAAGACCAATAGGGATATATCGGACCGTCGAGGGATGCGTCAATACCTACCCAATCGCTCCAATCGTGGTCCACGAAGGCGACCCGGACAAAGTCTCCGTCCTCGGCGAAAGAGCCATCCCATCGGCCGGGATTCAGATTCGTCGTGCGAGGCGATCCGTCCAACGCAGCAGGATGCAACGCCCACTCGAGCGGCGGATCTCCGCGATCAACACGCTCTACTGGTTCCCCAGCGCTCTCGCCCCGCGCGGTCGAGAAGTGGTATTCGTTGCCGAACTGGGGTTCGCCATCAAAGAAGTCAACGGGGTCGCTGGGCGGCTTCACCACCAGCGGTGTTGTGCGGCCCGCTTGGCCATACCACACGTCCCAGGACGCGTCTGCGCCTGTTGGATCGTCACATTCCCCAGCCAGGGACACGACATCGCCAGCGGTCACGACCATGCGGAAACCGTCACGACCCGTGTACACACCGTCCATTGGCACGACTGGGTCGATTGGCGCGACTGCGTTGCCATCATCGCCACCACCGCACGCACTCAGAAAGCCAACCACGAGAATCGGCACTATGAGAATCGACCGCTTCATGACGGTACTCCCCTTCAATTCAGCACCTCAATGTTGAGAAGTGGAACCATGCGAGACGTAGAGGCGTAGGTCCCGTCGGAACCTGATCTAGGGGTTCTGGGTTGCCGGCTATTCCCGAGTCCGACTCGCAGGATCATCGTCGGCAGGGTGAGCGATTGGGCGTTGGCGGCTCTGAGTTCGCCAGTCTTCGCCAATTTGGTATCTCGGTCTCGAGCACGGTCGCCACAAGGTCCAAAGGCTCTGTCTCGCCCGGCGAGGTGGCGCAAACTGGGGGGAAGAGACAAGAGGAGGTGGTCCCGATGACTGAGGTGCAGTCTCCGATGACCGACACACAGCACGCGATGGTTCATCCGAAAAACCGGCCGGTTCGCGCGGTCGGGATTCAACAGATTTGGGTCGCAGCAGGCGGCGCAATAGCGCTCGTCGGATTCTTTCTGCCCTGGATCAAGACATGGCACATCGTAGAAATGGGCTCGGATTCGGGTTTCAGCTTCGCCAGGATCACAGACAGCGTCTCGTCGGGGAACTCCCTGGCGATTCTCTTCGTGGTCCTCATCGCTGCCGCATTGGCGGTACTGAGTGCCTTGTACGCAGGATTCACGACGCTCGACGCACGCTCCCTGAAAGGGGTGTGCGCTGTCCAAATCACCCTCGCAGTGGCTGCGATCGCCGTGATCGCTCTGACGGTGCCTAGCGAGATTGACACATGGACCGGACTCGTCATCGAGTACCAGTTCGGCATTTGGATGACGATCATCGGCCTGGCAATCGTCGGCTTCGGCGGACTCGTGGGAGTGATGTCCAAGAAGGTGGAGTAGAGACAGCGTGCTTGGAGCAACTAGGGATCGTCGGGGCAATCAAGCCTGGCATGCGTGAGCGTGTTGTCTGTAAACATGAACGCATCGTCCCTTGCTGAGGTGCCACACCGATGACAAACGAACCGACTCCCGCCATTGGCTCGAGTGAAGTCCACGACCTGGCCTCGGCCGCCGTGGGCGACGACTTCCGCATCTACGTCGCCGAGTCCGGCAACAACCCGCAAGGGATCCTCCTCGTCACGGACGGAAATGGACTCTTCGGGCTGACCGTCGACACGGTCAGACTCATGCAGATCCCGGGACTCATCCCATCCATGACCGTCGTCGCCGTCGGCTATCCAAACGCGTCGACTCTGCTCGACACCGCCCAAATTCGCACCCGCGACCTCACACCCACACACTCGGCCATGTTCGACAAGAGCGGGCGCGCCGACAACTTCATCAAGTTCCTCTCAGACGAACTTCAACCCTGGCTGCACAACAAGTTCCCGAAGGCAGCGAACGACATCACGTACTTCGGCCACTCACTCGGCGGGCTGTTCGGAACCTACGTGTTGCTCACACAGGCCGCCCTCTTCGATCGGTTCATCCTCAGCAGCCCATCGCTGTGGTGGGACCGTGAAATGATGTTCCGCATAGAACAGGAGCGGTCAACCACCGAAGTCGACCTGCACGCGTCAGTATTCTTCGGCATCGGGTCGCTCGAGACTGATGAGGGACGCCGAGCCGAGGCCGCCAATCTCGCCCCGGGTCATCCCTTCAAGCCGCCGCCAGGCCATCTGGACATGGTCGACGACGTGCGCCGCTTCACCTCTCGACTCGCCAGCAGGAGGTACCCGATGCTCGATCTCCACACGGCGGAGATCGCAGACGAGTTCCACGCAACCGTCCCAGGCATCACTCTCAGCAGGGCGCTCCGACACTTCTGGAGTCAGCAACCGACGAGCGGGGACGCCGACGCCGACGGTGTCTCGGTATGAGAACGGATCCGCTCCTCGAGCAGTTTGCTCTCGGGCATGTGCAGTTGCGCAACCGGATCTTCTCCAGCAGCCACGCCCCTGGCTACAACACCGACGGCACGCCCAGCGAGCGATATGTCGCCTACCACGAGGAGAAGGCGAAGGGCGGAATTGGTCTGACGATGATCGGCGGGTCGAGCAATGTCTCGCGCGACTCAGCGTCGTTGTGGGGGCAGCTCAACTTCTCGACCGACGCGATCATCGATCCGTTGGCCGAAATGACCGAGCGAATCCATGCACATGGCACCGCAGTGATGTGTCAGCTCACGCACATGGGCCGACGCAACGTCTCCAACGATGGCGACTGGCTGCCCACCATCGCCCCGTCGTCGATCCGCGAGCCGATGCATCGCGGTTGGCCAAAGGAAATGGAGCGCTCCGACATCCGGCGCGTCGTGGCAGACTTCGGCGCGGCAGCGGTTCGTGCTCGCGCCAGCGGACTTGATGGCGTGGAACTGTGTGCGACGAGCCATCTCATCGACCAGTTCTGGACACCGTTGGCGAATCGCAGGACGGACGAATACGGCGGATCGTTGGAGAACCGTTTGCGGTTCACATTCCAAGTGCTCGACTCGATACGAGCGTCAATCGGTTCTGACATTCTCGTCGGCATTCGAATGATCGGCGACGAGGGACAGATTGGCGGGCTTCTTCGCGAGGAGAGCGCCGAGATTGCACAAATCCTTGCCACCTCCGGCCTACTCGACTTCGTCAACATCAGCAGCTCGTCGCTCGCAACGGAGGAGGGTCTTTCCAAAGCCATTCCACCGTCTGGCACTCCACTCATGCCGTACGTGTCCCTCGCTGCATCAATCAAGGACGTCGTGGACATCCCGGTGCTTCACGCCACACGCATCACTGATGTCGCGTCGGCGCGTCACGCCATCTCGGCCGGGCTCATCGACCTTGCCGGTATGACTCGAGCACACTTTGCCGACCCGCACATCGTCGCCAAATTGGAGCGAGGAGACGAACAGCGCATTCGGGTATGCGTCGGCGCGTCGTACTGCATCAACCGTCTGCACCAGGGTCTGGAATCGCTCTGTATCCAAAACCCGGCGACCGGACGCGAAACCCAGATCCCTCAACTTGTGTCGCGATCGAAGTCAGCGCAAAAGACTGCAGTGATCGTCGGTGCGGGACCAGCGGGTTTGGAAGCGGCCCGCGTACTGGGGGAGCGCGGTCATCGGGTGGTTCTGTTCGAGGCGCAGGATCGTGTCGGTGGTCAGGTCGTGCTTGCTGCCCGTGCGAGCGAACGCCAAGCCGAACTGTTGGGCGTCGTTGGATGGCTCGAACAGGAACTTGTCCACCTCGGCGTCGACGTCCGTTTGAGTACACCGGTCGACGAGACCGACGTTGCTCGCGAGGACCCCGACATCGTGGTCATCGCAACCGGCGGTCTCCCAGACTCGGGATTTCTCTCATCTGGTGGGGAGTTCGTGGTGAGTACCTGGGATGTCCTGAGCGGGAATGCTTCAGTGACAGGCAGCGTCTTGATCTTCGACGATCACGGAGGAGAGCACGGCCCCTCCGTCGCCGAGTACCTCTCGGGACGTGGCGTTTCCGATATCGAAATCGTGAGCCCCGATCGCTTGGTCGCGCAAGACCTCGCCGCCACCACCGGACCCGCGTACCTCGAGATGCTGTACACCAACGGCGTCGCCATGACCCCGGATCATCAGCTGGTACGGGTCGGACTGGAGGGTTCGAAACGCCGGGCAACTCTTCGGAACGTTTTCACTCGAGAGGAGTTCACGCGCATCGTCGATGTCGTCGTGTTCGAGCATGGGGTCACACCCAATGACGAGCTGTACTTCAGTCTTCGGGACGCATCGACGAACAGCGGAGTCATTGACATCGCTGCACTCACGGGCGGTATGGCGCAGCCGGTCGCGCCCCAGGGCTACGCGCTCTACCGAGTCGGCGACGCCGTGGCCAGTCGAGGCATTGCCGCAGCCATCTACGACTCGCGGCGCCTGTGTCGACTGCTCTGAACTGTTCCGTCGGTTGCTGCCTCGCCATCGCGACCATTCGACGCTGGAGTCACTCGAGCTCCGGCTGCGGTTGAGCGATTGGTAGCGCCGCGTATTCGGCCACGTAATCTTGGCCGCAAAGATCGCGGATCTCGTTCATGAGTTGGTCGGTCATCGCATGACGAGACCGACTGGTGCTGGTGCTGAACCCGAGACCAGCGGCGCTGATCGGTTCTCCGATCTTGATGGTGACTCGCTGAAACGGACGGATGATGCCAGAGCCGGTCGGTAGGAGTTTGTCGGTCCCGATGATGCCAATCGGCACGAGCGGGGCACCCGTGTTGAGTGCAAGGTGTGCTGCACCCGAATGTCCACGATGCAGAAGACCGTCGCGGGATCTCGTGCCTTCGGGAAAGATCCCCAGAACCTCACCACGATCGAGTACCTCTTCCAGCTGCTCGAAGGCGTGACCCAGACCGGCCGTATTCTCTCGCCGGATAGGAATCATCCCGGAGCCGCAGTACAGCCACTTGGTGAAAGGGTTGTCGGCGTACTCCGCCTTGCCGAGCACCGACACCGGCCGGGGGAGAGCGAACATCAGGAGCACCGAGTCGAAGAATGAGATGTGGTTCGCCGCCACGATCACTGGCCCAGCCGCTGGCAGGTTCTCAGGGTTGATCACCGTCACCCGAGCCAGCACCCGACGGGCTGGAGCAGTGAACCCACGCACGATCGTGTATGCACTCCCGCGGTTGATGCAATCGCTCACTACGCGCATCACCGGATGTCGGACGCTTTGGGCCACGTCCCGACTGTCGACCTTCGCCGGGCTGAGGTCAAGGGGCCAACGTCCCAACGAGAATCTCGATGGCGGGGCCGGTGATCCCCAGCTCACCAATCCGCACGCCCTCGGACGTCGCCGCCGATGGACGACGGGTCGGTCGGTACCATGACGCCGTGACAAACGGTCCGGCGTTCGGGTGGGTGCTGGTTGTCGCACTGGTCCTGTTGTTGCTGATCGCGCTCGCTGGCGCACGCTGGGGACGAGTCGGCATCTCGCGTGAGATCACCGTGGCCGCGGTTCGTGCCGCAGCGCAATTGGTCGCCGTGTCGGCTGTCATCGGCCTCGTTCTGCAAGAGGTGTGGACATCGTTGCTGTTCGCGGCTGCGATGTTCGCCGTGTCAGTGTGGACGGCGGCGGGGCGGGTTGGTGCTCGTCGGGATTGGCCGTGGATTGGAACTGCGCTCGGCGCAGGTGCAGTCCCCGTGCTGGCGGTGGTGTTCTCGCTCGGAGCGGCGCCGTTCAACGGGCCCGCAATCATCCCGATCGCCGGCATCGTGATCGGCGGATCGATGACTGCGCACACGTTGGCTGCTCGTCGAGCTTTCGACATGGTGCGCAGGGATTTTGGTCAGGTCGAGGCGGGCCTCGCGCTCGGCCTGCCCCGTCGGTGGGCGATTGACAACGTGATCCATCGTCATGCTCCCGAAGCGTTGGTGCCGATCCTCGATCAGACCAGGACCGTGGGGCTGGTGACACTGCCGGGCGCGTTCGTCGGCGTGCTCCTGGGCGGCGGATCGGCGGCAGACGCAGCTGCGACCCAGGTACTCGTGTTGGTCGGATTGCTCGCCGCCGAGACCGTCGTCGTTGCGGTGTCTCATCGGTTGATCGCCGACGGGCGCATCCTGCCGGTCGACGTGCGCGACCGATTGCCCGCGTCGTAGTCCTACCGCCTTCTCCGACGACGACGCCGGAACGACCACACCACCGCACCGGCACCGGCGACGACCGTGGCCGCTACGACCGACCAATAGATCGCATCGAGCACCGTTGTCGACGGTCCCAGTAGGTACATGGCTCCGTACACCGTGACCGCAGCGGGCGCGATCAGCAGGATCGGAGCTACGTCACGGACTCTCACGCAGCCGGCGAGCGACTCGAAGACGGTCAGCTCTGACGTTCCCCCATCGGATCGTTGTGACTTGATGACGAGGAATCGGATCAGCCAGGCCAACACCAGGAACTTGATCGGGGCGAACGGCACGGCGACAGTCCATGCGGCCACACCGAGCCCAACGATGCCGATGAGCATCCACGAGCCTCTTCGTCCCATTCGCCATTCGGTCGGCCACACGTGGCCGATCAGCCAGTGCGCAGCGAACAACACCGAGGACATCAGCCCCACGTACAGGCTGTACTTGCCAACCGACCACTGACCGACGTCCCACCCACCCTCCGGATCTGCGGACAGGTCAGCGATCTGCGACGGCAGCCAATACACCGTCGACCACAACCCGATGAACGCGCCGTAGGCAAGAGAGCAAGCGGCCAGTATCCGATGCTGCCGGTCCAAGGCCAGCCGGCGGAATCCGTACCACACCAGTCCCAGGCTCAACACGCCGTGCCACCCGAGGAAGTAGATCGCGAGCAACGGCAGCGGACCGTCTTCGTACATGACCGGCGTGACCGCACCCTCGACGACCAGCGAGAACGCCGCCGCCCCGAGCACAACGCCGTCGAGGCCGTTCAAGCCGAATCGCCGGACGGTCGCAAAGAACGCCAGCATGCCCACGACGTAGAAGGCGATCAGCTCGACATGATCGAATCCCGGGAAGCCTTGCGGGTACCAATAGAACTTCTCGGAGTTGATGACGACGATCACCGTCGACAGCAGAACGAACGCGCCCCGCTCGAACGACGCCCTCCACCGCGCAGTGCGATGCGGTGGTCTCCCCGGATGCTCATGCAACTCGGATCGTTCGCTCGCGATCGACATCTCCACGTACCTCTGTCGGTTCGACCGGGCCGAACGGTTCACGAAACGGCGCGACGGGGCCAGCTCGAGGAGTTCGCCCGGTCTAATCTCCGTTCCCCCAGCAGCCCCGAGCTGAGATGACCTAGGGTCAACTCTGCGGACAAACAACCGAGGACCGGAACCTCCGGCTCTCTCGAGAGGGGTTAAGAAACATGCACAAGATTCAACATCGGCGGAGGCTGGCGACAGTCTTTGCATTGGCGCTCATGGCGGCAATGATTCCAACTGTGGCGGCAGCGGCACCATCCGAAGCGGGCTGTAACAACAGGAATCTCAACCAGATCGGCAAATTCCTGGAATGCGTCGACGGTGACGCTGCCATGGAGCATCTCGAAGCGCTGCAAGCCATCGCTGATGCCAACGGCGGCACGCGCGCATCGGGTACGCCTGGTTACGACCAGTCGGCCGACTACGTGGCGAACCTGCTCGAAGCTGCCGGCTACACGGTCGAACGTCAGGTGTTCAGCTTCACCTTGTTCACCGAGAACTCGAGCTCACTCACCGTCGGCGGGGTCTCGGTCCCGACACAGACGATGTCGTTCTCCGGGTCCGGCGTTATCACGGAGGGCAACGTCATCCCGGTTGACCTCGACCTCGGGCTCGGCAACTCTTCGACCTCGGGTTGCGAGGCAACCGACTTCGTCGGCCTCGACTTCTCCGGCCCCAACGACATAGCGCTCACCCAGCGTGGAGCCTGTGCGTTCGGAACGAAGGCGGTCAACGCCAAGGCCGCAGGTGCAGAAGCCGTGATCATTTTCAACCAGGGCAACACTGCTGACCCCGGTCGTCAGGACATCATCGGTGGAACCCTCGGTGAGGGCGTCGTCGGAATCGTCGACATTCCCGTCCTCGACCTTGCCTACTCAGATGGAGAAGCCATCGCGTTTGGCGCCGGACCCGTGAGCCTGGCAGCTGACACGACGAACGACACGAGGACCACCGAGAACATCATCGGCGACCTCGAGGGTGTCAACACCGACAACGTCGTCATGGCCGGCGCCCACCTCGACTCCGTCGGGGCTGGTCCTGGTATCCAGGACAACGGCAGCGGCTCGGCTTCACTCCTGACGATCGCTTTGGCCCTCGGTAACAACAAGAAGTTCACGCCGCAGAACTCTCTGCGTTTCGCGTGGTGGGGTGCTGAGGAATCCGGTCTCATCGGTTCGACCGAATACATCTTCAATCCCGAATTCGGTATCTCGGACGAGGACTACGAGGCTCTGGCGCTGTACCTCAACTTCGACATGGTCGCATCACCGAACTTCATCTATGGCGTGTACGACGCCGACGAGTCCACCTTCGCCGCATCCGCTCCGGTTCCGCCCGGATCGGCTGCGCTCGAAGACCTGTTCGAGGCGTACTACACCATTGAAGGTGTTCCGTACGAGGACTCCGAGTTCTCGGGTCGCTCCGACTACCAGGCCTTCATCAACGTCGGTATCCCGTCCAGTGGGCTGTTCACCGGCGCCGAGGGCATCAAGACGCCCGAGCAGGAAGCCATCTGGGGTGGAACGGCCGGCGATCAATACGACCCGTGCTACCACCTCGCATGCGACAACATCGACGACGTGAGCGCGGAAGCACTCGACGTCAATGTCGATGCCATCGCCTACGCCATCTACAACCTGGCTGCCACGACCGAAGCGGTCAACGGTGTTGTCGGAGTCGAGCCGAAGGGCACGACGCCAGACGAGGTCGTCTTCGATGGTCCGCAAGGCACCTTCCTTGGTGGAGGGGGCGCCATGTCGGTTGGCGACAACATCGTCGACTGATCACGAGCTGATCACGAGCACAGCGTTACTGATTGCCGAGGGGGCACCCCGAAAGGGGATGCCCCCTCGGTCGTTCTTGGATTGCAGAGATTCGCTTGTCGGCCGCAGCGCTCAAAGGTTGTGAATTTCCGGCACGCCACCGCTTGCTCGACGAGGCAACTGTCACACCAGTCATGACGCGACGGAGTCGAACGGCTACGACCAGGCCCCGCCGTCGTTGCTCTGGCCGAGAGCATTCTGGCAGGACTCAACTGATCAGCACTGTCCCGTCGGCGGCGGACGCGGGGGCGAGCAGTACCGCCGTTGCCAGGTCTCCGGCGCGGTCGGGCTCGAGGTGGCGACCTTCGTCCAGTCGCCGCTCGAAGGTCGTCGCTCCCAGCCGCTCGCGGGCCGTGTTCTTCGCGCTGTCGTGCCAGAGGCGGTCAGCGGCTGGAGCGGGGGCACCGACGTGATCTCGCCGATGTGCTTCAGCCGAGCCCAGCAGAAGTACGGCCTGTTCCGTGTCGCCGTGGTGGAGTGTCCACATCGACACATGATCGAGGCAGTGTCCGAAGCAGGTCACCGTGAAGCTCGCCTGGCGATAGTTCCGCACCGCTTCGAGTAGATGTTGGCGCGCATTGTCTGCGTCGTCGCTGAAGTGGGACCGGAGGCCGAAGACCTCGGATGCATGCGCCTTGGTGATCGCGTCTCCGGACTCCTTGCCGAGCAGGCCGAGTCGCTGGGCGAACGGCGCGGCTTCGGCATGGTTGCCGTGCTGCAGGTCCCAGAGGTTGAAGTAGAAGAGGCTCATCCAGAGCTGCCAGGGTGGTTTGTCGCTGTGATCGAACGCAGCGATCGCCGAGAGCAGGAGGTCGTGCGTGCGCTGTTGGTCCTCCCAGACGGCCATAGCCAGGTAGAGCTCGGCGGGCGCCCGGCCGATGGCGTCGCCGCACAACTCGAAGAGGTCGATGCTCTGCTCGAGTACCGCTGTGGCGGCCACGTCGTTGCCTTGGAGCATGAGGAGAAACCCTCGAATCGACAACATCGGAGCGAGCACTGCGGGCGGCACCTCCCCAGCGCCAACGAGTCGCTCGAGCCAAGACGCGCCGTCGACGACGGCGGTCGTGGTGAGGAAGCCCTCGTGGTCGCCGACCTCGACCAGAAACGGCTCCATGGCTGTGAGCAATCCCAGCCCGGTCACCGAGTCCGCATGATCCCGGCAGCGCTCGAGGACGGCGCGAAGGTCGTCGAAACTGTCCGCAATCCGGCGCATCCATGTTTCGCGCTCTGCGCCGAAGATGTGGCTGTTCGCCTCGCTGGCGAACCCGAGCGCCCAATGTGTATGGGCTCCCTCTACCTTCTGGCGAAACGGACTGGCCGAGAGCTTCGTCCGCGCGAATGCTCGTACGGTTTCGAGTAGCCGATAGCGGGTGTCCATTCCGTGAGACACTCCGATCAGCGACTTGTCGACGAGGCTCGAAAGCAGACTGATCACCTCGGAGCGGCTGACACCGGCGCCCCGACATACCGTCTCGAGCGAGTCGAGAGCAAACGACCCGGCGAAGACTCCGGCGCAGGTGAAGACGTTGCGCTCATCGTCGGTGAGTAGGTCGTAGCTCCACTCGATGGTGGACTCCAACGTTCTTTGATGCGGGAGTCCGGTTCGGACGCGGCCACCGAGCAGTGGAAAGCTGTCGTTCAGTCGCTGCGCGATGTCATCGACCGCAATGGCAGCAACGCATGCGGCAGCGAGCTCGATCGCGAGTGGCAGCCCGTCGAGGTGGCGGCAGATGGCAACCACCGTTTGAGCATTGTCGGGAGTGAGTGCGAAGTCGACGTTCACCGCTCGCGCTCGCTCGACGAAGAGCGAGACGGCTTCCGGCGGGTGGTCGAGATCGAACGGAGCGCCGGATTCGGGCAGTGCCAGAGGAGGCACACTCCACGACACTTCACCGGGGACGCGCAGCGCCTCTCGACTCGTCGCGATCACCCGGAGGCGTGGACATGTCGAGAGCAGGGTCTGCGCGAGATCCGCGGCGTCACCAATGACGTGCTCACAGTTGTCGAGCACGAGTAACACATCTCTCGTCTGGAGATGCTCGACGAGGCTCTCGACGACCGACTTGCCCGACAACAGAGGGGCGCCGATCACGGACCGAATCGCCTGTCCGACGAGACTCGGATCGGTCAAGCCGCCCAACTCGACCAGCCAGACCCCGTCAGGTCGTCGCAGATCCGGATCGCTCGCGACCCGCGTCGCGTGGCGGGTCTTGCCGACACCGCCGACACCCGTCACGGTGACCAGTCGATTCTCCGCAATGAGTCGCTTCAGCACCAAGAGCTCCTGCTCGCGTCCCACAAAACCGCTGATGCTCGCCGGGATATTGTTGGGATACGCCGCAGGCTCTTCGCTCGCGAAGTCCAGCGAGGGGTCCTGTTGGAGCACTCGAACTTCCAGGTCACGGAGGGCGGCGGATGGTTCGATGCCCACTTCCTCGACGAGTTGGTCCCGGGCCTGCTGGAAGGCGCGCAGCGCTTCGGCCTGGCGGCCGCACCGATAGAGCGACAAAACGAGCTGTCCCCACAGACGCTCGCGCAGGGGATGTTGCTGCACGAGCACTTCGATCTCTGCGACGAGGCCGGCGTGGCGCCCAAGCGCGAGGTCGAGATCGATGCGGCGCTCCATTGCCTCGAGCCACAGTTCGCCGAGGCGCTCGGCTTCAGCCTGTGCAGACCGCAGTTCTGGCACATCGTCGAGGACACGACCTCGCCAGAGTGACAAACCATCGTCGAGTCTTGCTCTCCGCTCGCTCAGGCTGACGGCTTCGGACCGCCCGGCATCGTTGACGAGCAGTTCGAAATTGGCAACATCGACCTGTTCGTCAGCCACATCGAGCACATATCCCGCCGGATGGGTCCTGATGACTCCGCCGCTGCCCGGTGCCCGGGTCGGGTCGAGTGCGTCACGCAGTTTCGAAATGTGAAACTGCAGCGACTTCGGCCGGGGACGGGATCCGTCGTCGCCCCAGATCTCCTCGATCATCCGGTCGGCCGACAACACCTCGTTGCGATGGATCAACAGCAACGCCAAGATGGCACGCTGCGTGCGCGATGTCACCTCGATGGCATCACCATCGAGACCGACCACCCTGATCGGTCCGAGCATGCAGAAGTGCAATTGCGGTGTCATGAGTGAAACGAGGCTCCTATTGGAACCTACTCCGCAAACGGGCTCGGCCCGGACAAGACTCGTCGCGGCCATCACCACGTCACCCAAGAGGAGGGGCCGGCGACAACGAGTTGGAGCCAGGTCCGTGCTGCGGGCTTGCCCATGGCCTTGGCGTCAGCGTTGCGTCGGTCACTGACAGTGAGTTGGAGCCGGGACCCTGCTGCGGGCTCACCCAGGGTGTTGCCGTCGCCGTTGCGTCTTGAGGGGCCGGCCGAATCGACCCTTCGGTTACGGTCGCGGCCGTGATGGCGATTGCGAGCGTGACCGAGAGGGCCGCTAGTGCGGCCAGAACCGTGCGGCGCTCGTGTCCGATCTCGACGACGGGAATGGCGGTGGTTGGGAGTGTTTTTTGCATGGCCACATCATCGAAAGGGCCGCTTTGAGTTCGCTGAGGGATTGCTTAGGTCGCCGCTTGGCATCAGCCCGAGGCGCCGCCGGAGCGCCTGTGTCTTCCCGCCGACAGACGCTGATGTTCGTCGGCCCGCCGATCATCCGAATAGAAGGTCGGCCTAGTTCTGAGACTCGCGGTAGCCGTTGAGGCCGCCGTTGATGAACTTGGCGTTGCGGTAGCCCATGTTCTTGAGCGTCGCTGCGGAGAGGGCGCCACGGTTCACTGCGTTGCAGTAGCAAAGAATCGTCGCGTCGAGGTCGGGTATCTGGCGTTCGACATTCATCTCGAGAGTTCCACGGCTGATGTGGATCGAGGCATCGATGTGTCCGGCGTCGTGTTCTTCCTTGTCGCGGATGTCGAGTGCGACCGCGCCGGAGGCGATCAGGGCGTCGACCGAGTGCGGGTCGACTCCTTCAACCTGGGATCGGGCCAGGTCTGCGAGCTCTTGAAACTTCTCTGTGTATGCCAATGGATCGTCCGTTCGTGCGGGGGTGATCGTTATATCCGGATGTACGTACAAAGACGATCCCCTTTGGCTTGGTGCCTCCAAGCCGTGGCTCAACACGAACGAGCGCCGAATCTTCACACTCGATCTGAGCTGGCCCTCGGTTGATCGACTCGACTGGCGTCGACCTCAACCAGGCCGAAGAAGCCTACGATGACGTCGCAGGTGCCGCCGAGATCGACGCACCCAGAGTCGTACTGACCAACCCGCTCGGGCGTCCGTTCAGACCAACCATGGAGGTGCCTGAAATGGACCGTGACAACATCCAGCCTGCGGAGCCCGACACGTTGTTCGGACTGTCGTTCAGTTCGGAGAATCGTGCACGGCAGTTCATGCTCGCGATCGACGATCTGGCAGCCAACCACAAGCTGCATCTCGTCGACGCAGTACTCGTCGTCAAGGATTCCGACGACCACGTCCGCGTGACTGAGACGATCGATCCTGAGCCAGGTCGTTCCGCCCTCTCGGCCGCGATGTGGACGGGGCTGCTGGGTTTGATCATCGGAGGGCCGGTTGGTTGGATCGCCGGGATCGGCGTGGGTGCCGGAGTCGGTGCCATCTCGGCCAAGGTCATCGACCTCGGAATCCCCGATGAATGGGTGAGCTGGTTCAAGGAGGTTGTTCACACCGATTCGGCGACAGTCGTGGTTCTCGCCGGCGAAATAGACCAGGGCGCTCTCAGCGCTGAGGTCGAACGATTCCCTGGAGTGCGACTCATGCACACGACGGTCGAAGCCAAGGCGTTCGCCGCGCTGAACTCGGCTGTCGACGAGGCAACAGCCACGTGACCCGAAGTCGGTGGGCTGGCCTCGAACCCTGCTGACTCGGTGGCTACGTCGGCACGAAGAGCAGGCATTCCGGGCCAGGCGGGCACCAGTCGCCTTCTTGCGCCTCGGTGAGGGGAGCGAGTATCGGGATGGCGGACCGATCCATGATGATGAGCTGGATGGCCGCTCCCGGTGTCGATGGGCACAACGTATGAATCAGAACGGGGTCATCGATGTCGAGTCCGAGCTCGGCCGGCAAATCCCACATGCGGCTCTCGCTCAGTCCGCAGGCATGCGTGAGTGAACCGTTGGTGGCCGGGAGCGCCACGTGGAGGCCAATGTCGAGGGTGACGTCGAGTGATTCTTCGTTGATCAGGATCGTCTCGATGGGGTTCTCGTCGAGCCGCGGGTTGTTGGCATCGGCGTAGCTGCCCCCGGGATCGACGCCTGAGGAGAGCAGGAGGCAGGCCTCGTCAGCCCGGCACGAGACGTCGGGGCCCCTCTCGCCGGGGGTGCGGGGTTTGATGGTGATCACGGGGCTTTCCTCGAAGCTTCCGGGCCAGATCACCGGCTCTTCGATGACCAGGTCACCGAGCACCAGAGTGTCGGCCAGGACGAGGATCTCTTTCTTGCCTTTGAAGGGGCCGGAGCCTTCCCGGTCGGTGATGTCGACACGATCGACGATGCTGTGTGTCGCTGTGTCGACGCCATCGAGGCGAAAGATGACCTGGTCGGCGTTGATGTCGACCTCGATCCGGTCGACGCCTTGCTCGCGTAACTGGGCGACGCCACCTGGGAGTGAGCCGTCGACGTCGAGGCCGAATTGTTCCACCGACGGCACCTGCGACAGGTAGGTGTCTTCTGCGACCTGATAGCCAGTTCCAGCGCCACAGCCAACGGCCACAAGGACCGCCATCGACAGTACAACCCCTGCACGACAGCCCGTCAGCGATCGGTCCTGCGGTTCCATCGCGGTGACGCTACCCATCGGCGCACGACCGGCTCAGAGCCCAACGTCCCCCCGAAGCGGTTATGTGACGAGGAAGTTTCGCATCATGCCGCTGTCCTCGTGTTCGAGGATGTGGCAGTGGTACAAGAAGTAGCCGCGGTGGTCAGCGAAGGGGACAGCGATCTGGACGCGTTGGCCGGGCCAGACGAGGACGGTGTCCCGGAGACCGGCATCGATGACTCCGGATTCGATGGTGGCCCAGGAGCCGGCGGCCGAGTCGTCGTCCCACGACCGGCCGGTCACAAGGAACGAGCGTCCGTGGAGGTGCATGGGGTGGGCCATGGGCGACTGGTTGACGAACTCCCACAGCTCGACGGTGTTGGCAGTGACGGTCTCGAGGTCGGTGGCATCCCGTCCCTCCCATTGGCGGTCGTTGATCCAGTGAGATGCCCGTCTCGTCGACAGGATGATTTCCTTGGGAGACCCGGCGTTGATGGCATCGGAGGCGCCGAACGAAGGCGCGGTACCGAGAGCATCGGGTAGAGAACCGGGCGATGGCTCCGAGTCGATGACGATGAATGTCACGGCCACCGATGGATCGAGATCGAGGTCTGATCCCGCCGGGCTTCCCATCCCATTACCCATCATCGAGCCAGACTCGATGAACGTATCGGAGCTGAGCAACTCGAGCTGTTGTCCTGGTTCCAGGGTCGAGAAGTCGACCCAGAGGTCGGTGCGTTGGGCGGGGGTGAGCACGAGCCCGTCGACATCGGTGGGTTCGCGGAGCAGGTTTCCGTCGGTGGCGATGGCGGTGAGGGGCTGGCCGGTGGACCAGGTGAGGTGTTGCGTGCGGGAGTTGGCGCCATTGAGTATGCGGATGCGGTAGGCCTCTCGGCGGACTTCGACGGTCAGGTTGGCGACGCCGTTGGTGACGAGGGTGTCGCCGACGAACCCGGCCATCTGGTCGTGCATGTTGGTGACGTAGCGGAGCTGGCCATCGGAGCCGAAGGTGCGGTCTTGGAGTACGACGGGGAGATCGTTGTCGCCGAGGGGGAGTGGCGGCTCGTCGCCGTGAATGATGAGCAGCCCGGCTAGTCCCTTGTAAACCTGTTCACCGGTTCGGCCGTGGGGATGGGGGTGGTACCAGTAGGTGCCTGGCGGGTTGTCGATGACAAAGTCATAGTCGTAGGTGGCGCCGGGTGCGACGGCGTCGGAGGGTTGGCCGTCCTGGTCTTGGGGGACGACGAGCCCGTGCCAGTGGACGATGCTCTCGTCGGGGAGGCGGTTCTCGAAAGTGATCCTTACTCGTTGGCCGGTACGTAGGTGCAGGGTGGGACCGAGGTAGGAGCCGCTTGGGGTCACGCTGGCTGGGTCGCCGTCGATGACTTCGGCCCCGAAAGAGTAGACGTCGGTGGTGACGCCGGGCGTGATCTCAGCAGTGGTCGGTTCCGCCCAGAGACTCAAGGTCAGATCGCCGGTCGTGTCCTCGAGTTCGGACGCCGAGCTACTTGGTGTCGTGGCCCGCTCGGTTCCGTCGGTTGATGTGTCGGAGGAGCAAGCGGAAAGAGCGAGGGCAGCGCCGGCTCCAAAGAAAAGCCCGAGTGCGTCGCGGCGTCCAATCTCGTTCATGGGCAGCCTAGACCTCGATCTCGGTGGCGTTCAGAGGACAATAGTGATCCGATCCGGGTGACGAAGCCATTCTGCTGGCTTCGGTGAGCCGACCATCCGCCGCCGGATGGTGGTCGTTCGCCAAAGGACTAGCAACGCCCGGTGAGGTTCTCGTGGAATCGAAGTGATGGAGCCCGTGTCAGCTCGGAGTCACATCGATGCCGCCGCGGGCACCGATCGTGGTGGTCCCAAATCGTTGTGCGAAGACGGGTGGCAGCGAGCGATCATCTGGCACCGAGAGCCAGAGCCGCAGCAGATGCCGAGGAGAATCTGCCTTGTCTGTGAATCCAAGTCGGTCGTGCAAGAGCGAGTGATTGTGAACGAATTGCATGTCTCCTGTGGCCAGTCGCATCGAGAGTGGGAACTCTGGGTCGTTCGCGACGCTGTCGAAGAGGTCGAGCGCTGCTCGGACCCGGTCTGTGAGGCGCGGGGCATCAGCAAACCGTTGTGCTGACTCGACGTACTGACGCTGGTACATGACGGTGAGGGCGTTCTCAAACCAGCTGAGAACCGGGATGGTGAAGTACGGGCTCGCTCCGTCCGGCACTTCTCCTCGCCGGTCTGTCGCAATGGGTTCGAACAAAGCAGCTGCGAGAGAACGATCGATCTCGCTCATCCGGTTGTAGATCGCGCCCGCGCTCACGATCAGCGACTCACCACCTTCCGCCGCTGTCTCGAGACACATCAACCCAACCACATCTGCTGAATCGGTGTGAAACGACTGGCGCTGATTTGTCTGGTAGATCCGAACATTCGGATCTGTTGCGTCAGCTCCGATGTTACGAACGTGGCCGAGAAGATCGCCACCGGAGTTTTGCGATCGCGCCGCGCCGATGTGCTCGCCGACTCCGACGAAAGCGGCAGCACACTGCCTTTCAGTGCAGTCATCCGCGGGAAAGCCTTTGATGAGTTCGAATCCGCGACCATGGGTGAGTCGCCGTCGGAGATCTGTCAATTGGCCGTGAAGCAACGGGAGGTCGAAGTTCTCCCGGCTGATGCCGGCCAGAGCCTCCCGTGGGCAGTCGCGATACGGAGCACTGGCCTCGACCAACTCGCCGGCCTCAGCGTCACTCAGGTGCCATGTCCAGATCGATGGATCTTGGATCTCCCGGCCATGCCAGACGTGTGGCCCAACCTGGGGCGGTGCCAAGTCCATTTCGGTCGTCATGTCGCTCCTTCCGCGGTGTTGCCCCAACTCCAGATCACCTTAGATCTCTTTGGTGACCTGTTTGGTCGCTCGAAATGTGAGACGTTGGTAGAGAAAGCGGAGGTGGCCGGATGGAGACACTGCTCGAAGCACTGGACAGGCTGCGGGCTGTGGGATACGTGAACGACTTCCTCGCCACCAATGATGGCGAGTTGCGCTGTGTCGGCTGCGACGCCCGCCACGACCCAGCGACGATGCTCATCGATGAGACGGTTCGCTTCGAAGGAGATTCGAATCCGGGTGACGAAGCCATTCTGCTAGCGCTCAGATGCTCGTGCGGAGTGGGCGGTACGTACACCTCGGCCTACGGCCCGATGGCTGCCTCACCTGACATCGCCGTGCTCACTCGCCTGCCGCGGCGCTGATCGGCCCAGCTGATGAAGCAACTCTCGACCGAGGTGATGAGATCGATGGTGGAGGCTGCCGCCAAGGCTCCGTCGTCACACAACACACAGCCCTGGACGTTTCGTGTCGGGCCGGACCGCATCGAGTTGGTCGCTGACCGCACCCGAGCCCTCCCGGTGACCGATCCCTATGATCGAGAACTGACGATCAGTTGTGGCGCTGCGTTGTTCAACCTAGAGCTCGCCGCGAAGGCGCATGGATTCGAACCACGGGTGTCGCTCCTTCCTGATTCGGTCGATCCGGACCTCTTGGCGCTCGTCACGTTCGATGAGTTCGCAGCAGCCGTGCCCTCGTCGACGGCGCTGCTGTTCGACGCCATCGAATCTCGACACACGACCCGCGAGCCCTTCGAACCGGTCCAAGACCTCGGAGGCCTCGAGACGATGCTTGTCGAAACGGCAGAGGAACATGAGGTTCATCTGCTGCTCGAAGTCGATCGCGAACGATTGGCAGACCTCGTCGCCGAAGGTGATCGGGCTCAGTTCAGCGATCCTCACTGGCGTCGCGAGCTCGCAAGTTGGATGCACCCCCGCCGCAAAGGCGACGGTCTGATGGTTCCCGAGGTCTTTGGGCTGGCGACTCGAGCGATTGTGAGCCTCATCAATCTCGGGTCCTCCACCGCCTCCAGCGACCGTGACTTGGTGATTGACGCACCAGTCGTGGCCGTTGTTTCAACCGACACCGACGACCCGCGAAGCTGGTTGGCAACCGGTCGCGCCCTCCAACACTTCTTGCTCGTTGCCGCATCGCAAGGCGTGAGCGCTGGCTACGAGAATCAGCCGTGCCAGGTGGTGGGGATACGTACTCGTTTCCATGCGTTCATCGTTCAGGGCTTCCCGCAGCTCGTTGTCAGACTCGGCCAATCTGAAGAACCAAAAAGGAGGACGCCCCGGCGACAGTTTGAGGACTTTGCAATCTTCACAAGCGAGAGAAGCTGACTCGCCTGCGGGGAGTCGAGATGGGCAGTTCGCGCTTCCATTGGGCGAGCGCTGTGAGTATAGTGCTCCATAGGTTCACTACCTAATGTGAACACCAACGTGCGAGGAGCTCGAAAATGTTCCCAGAATCCATCCGCCGGCAGATCGCCGGCTTCGCCGGGGCCATGATGGCCGGGGTGGTCGTTGTCCACGGGCTCATTGCGGCACAGGGTCAGCGCGTCACCCCGCTCACTCAGCTCGCACTCGGCGTCGTCGCCCTCGGCTACTTGGCCTTCTTCATCACTCGCCATCGCGAGTTCCGCCGTGTTCGGTTCGCGTTGCTGAGTTCGCACGCCATCGGCTATCTCATCGTGAACGGCAGCTTCTGGCTCCATGCATCCTATCTCTGGGCGACGGGTCAGGGCGAACGTGTCGATTCCGCTTGGTACGGCTTGCTCTTCGGGATGAGTATCTGCTGGGGTGCTGGCTTGGCTGTCCACGCGTTGCTCACCGCTCACCGACGAGGGTTCGAGGATGCAGCAGTTGCGTGAATGCGACGACTTCGAAGTCGCAATCGTCGAGCAATGGTCCGAGATCCACAAGCGGAGCGCCTTGGTCTACGTCATCATGGTTGCTCTCGCCGAGGGGCCCAAGTGGTCAGGCGACCTGTTGACGTACATCGAGGACATCACCGGCGGGGCGTGGGGCGTTGACGACCGGAGCCTGTACCGAGCGCTCCGTCGTCTGGAGAAGACTGAACTGGTCAAGCACAGCAAGATGGACGCCTCGGGGACGGGGGCGAAACGAAAGGTCTTCGAGATCACCGAGAGCGGCCAATGTGTCCTCGCCCGATTCGAGAGCCGGACGTTGGCGTACCAGGCTCGAATTGCTGACGCCAGGGTCGACCCGGCCTCGTAGGGGCATCATCAATTCCGCTCGTGCGGCAATAGCGTGCTGGTTGTGTCCCATCTAGGACCCTCGCTTGTGCTTGCCGCTGTCGTACTTGTTGGCGCCGCGTGCGGGAGTGATGGCGGCAGAGAAGGAATCGTCCAAGCCTCCGAACCCGCAGATGCACCGGCCAGCCCGAATGCTCGAACGATCAGCTACGAATGCGCTGAAAGCTCAGGCAACACGATCCTGGTCGAGCTCCAGAATCTCGACGATCTTGCCGCTCTCGTGAACGGGATCAACCTGTGCGAGTTCGACGGCGGT
>CBESNA010000069.1:0-19553 GCA_965530755.1 uncultured Acidimicrobiia bacterium
CCGATGGCGGTGTGGGGCACCAAGCAAACAATGCACTACGCGCGCGATCATTCCGTGGCAGACGGGCTCGAGTTCATTGCCAACTGGAACGCGGCGATGTTCGACACCGACGACATGGGCGAGGCCTTCGCCGCAAAGATGGAGCGACGTCCCGCTGACTTCCCCGACCTCTTTCCACTCAGTCCGGGGCTCGAATGATCCGCCTCAGTCGGTGAGGTCGTCTGCCTCGACGAGCCCACCAGCTGCGGCAAGGGCGCTTCCCAGCATGACGGAGCGCTCGAGCACCGCTTCGAAGTAGTGCTCGGCGATCGTCTCGCTGCCGGACAACGGAACGCGCCCGAGCGAGGTCACAACGGCCGTCGCATCATTGGTGATGCGAACCGTTCCGCCGAAGTTCGGCAGCTTGTCCTCATCGCCCCAGAACGCCCGCTGCTGCTTGCTCGAAGGCTTGTTCTTGTTTCGTCTGCGTCCACGGGGTCGTCGACTACTCATGGCGTCTCCTCGGTCTTCACATTCATCGTGCCGGTGGTCGGTCGCATCACTGCTCGAACGGTCACGAGGTCTCGTCGTCGAGACTCAAGAGGGCGTCTGGATCAATGCCGAGCGCAGCGCGCAGCTGCGATGCGTCGAGATCGTCCACCGAGCTCGATTTCGGCAGCACCATGTCCGCGATTTTGCGCTTGCCGGAGACGATCTCCTCGACCCGCTCATCCACCGTGCCGGGGCACACCAGACGATGGCAGATGACCTTGTTCTTCTGGCCGATGCGCCACACGCGGTCCCGGGCCTGATCCTCGACGGCTGGATTCCACCACCGATCGTAGAGGACGACGTGGCTGGCCGCCGTGAGGTTGAGGCCGGTACCGCCGGCCTTCAGCGACAGCACCATGGCACCGGAGCCCGTGCCCTTCTGGAAGTCGGCGACCATCGTGTCCCTGGCGACACGACCGAGACCGCCGTGATAGCAGTTGATCGGCATGCCATATCGCTTCGACAGATGGGTTGACAATCGCTCGCCCCAGGTCGCGAAGTGGGTGAAGATCAAGATTCGTTCGCCGGATGCGAAGACGTTGTCGAGGATCTCGATGAGTCTGGCCAGTTTGCCGGATCGGTCGTCCAGGTCGCCGCCGTCGTCTTCGTAGTTGACGGGATGGTTGCAGATCTGCTTCAGCGCCGTGATCGCCGCCAGTACGGCGCCCTTCTTGCGCGGCGCGCCGGCGTCGACTTCGGCCTGCTGGGAGACGAGGCTGTCGAGGACTGCCTGGTAGAGGCCGATCTGTTCGGTGGTCATTGCACAATGATCGAGCTCGTCGATCCGGTCGGGAAGCTCGGCGGCAATCGCCGGTTCGGACTTGGTCCGACGGAAGACCATGATCCCATTGAGCGCCCGCAGAGCACTCTCTGAATCTGATCCAGTCTTGCCGGCGGAGAGCTGGTTGATGAAGTCGTTGCGTCCCCCGACGAGTCCGGGGTTGGCCCAGTCGAGGATCGCCCACAGGTCGCCGAGCCCATTTTCGATCGGCGTGCCGGTGAGAGCGAGCCGCGAGTGGGCGTCGAGCCGTCTGAGCTGTTGGGCCGTGTCACTTGCCGGATTCTTGATGGCCTGTGCCTCGTCGAGGACAACGTTGTTCCAAGCGAGCTTCTCGAGCCCAGCGATGTCACGCACGGCCGTGCCGTAGGTGGTGATGATGATGTCTGCCCGCTTCGACAGCGCCTCGAGTCCGCTGAGGTCGGACCGATTGGGTCCGTGATGCACGCGGACTCGCGAGGCGGGGACGAACTTCTTCGCCTCGGCCGCCCAGTTGCCGACAACGGCCGGTGGCGCGATCACGAGCGAGGGGCCACGCTCACGGGTGAGATGGAGATGGGCGAGCATGGTGGGTGTCTTGCCCAGACCCATGTCGAGCGCCAAACAACCGCCGAGCCCGGCCGAGTCGAGGAATCCGAGCCAGGCCAGCGCATCTGCCTGGTAGCTACGGAGCTCGCCCCGAAAGCCCTCGGGTTTGGTCGTGAGTTCGTCAGGTACTTCGTTGGCACTGCGGAGTAGGTCGGCGGCCCAGCCGGCACCCGTGATGCCGATGCCGCCGGCGAGAGGCGAACCCTCGAGGCCAAGCGCGTGGCGCAGCATGTCGGCGCCGGAGAGCTGGGTTTTGTCCGCCCTGTCGGCCAGCGCGGCGGCTGCTTGGGCAAGGTCGGCTTGGTCGAGCTCGACCCATTGACCGCGGCTCTTCACGAGCGGTCGGGCCTGAGCTGCGAGACGTTGGATCTCGGCTGCGGTGAGTTCGACGTCGTCGAAGACCGCCGACCACCGAACGTTCGCCAGCTGCTGCGCGCCGACCACCGAGTTGGTCGCCTCAGAGGTCAGTCGCAACGACGCAGTCGGCTTGCGACGTGACAGGGCGGGGACCCGAACGTCGAACCCGGCGCCGGTGAGTCGGTCGCCGGTGGTGGTCATCAGCAGCCAGGCTTCGTCCTGGCTGAGCAGTACCTCGCCGCGGCGGCGGCCACCGGGTCGCAGGAGCTCTGGGTACAGGCGTTCGAGCCTTGTCAGCTGGTCCTTTGCGTCCTTGCGTCTCGTGTTCGACGCGTTGACCAGCGCCGACTCGATCGGTTCGAGATTGCCGTCCGGCGTCGGGGCGAGAACTGCCAGATACCAGGCGTTCGAATCGTCTGGCGGATCGAGCTGCATGACGAGGCGGAAGCGCGTGGCTCCGGTCACCGGCTTGGCCCATTGATCGAGGCGACGAACGAGTTCGGATCCGGTGCGGGCCGGAGCATCGAAGGGATCCCCGTCGAGATGAGCCAGCACCGCCTCGGCGACATCGGACTTGCTCCGAGGGTGAGGCGATGCTGCGGGCACGTCGAGCCGTTCGGCCGCCGTGGTGCAGATCGCGTCGAGAAGGTCGGCAACCACTGCTTGAGCGGTGAGACGAGGGTCCTGCTTCTGCCCGAAGATCGAGACGCTCGGCGGGAGCGACTGAGTCAACTCTTGGAGATCGGCAGAGTCGAGAAGCGCCGGTGCCCAATGCACGACGTACATGGCGGCGTCCTTGGCCAACGGTGTGTCGTTGTCCTTGGGACGACGGGTCTTCTTGAGCTGGGGGACGGCGCGACCTTCGACGACGAGCCGAACGGCCACAGCAGCGGCTGCACCGACCCATCGAGCGCTGACGTCGAGCTCGAGGTCTTCGGAGATCTCGGGATTGCCGAGGCTCACGAGCCAACCCAGCACCGAACGAATCGGGGCGCTGAGCGCCTCGGAACGTGACCCGTCCGGCAACTTCGCCGCTTGATGGGGTTCCCAGAGATCGGGAGAACACCCAGCTCCGGCCAGCCGGTCCTGCAGATCCTCGAGGCTCTCGGGCGATGCGTTGTGGCCGCCAGTCCAAGCGATCACCCGATCGGGGAGCCAGGACAGCTGCAGTTGGGCTTCGGCGTTGGGTGGTTCTTCTTCCTCGACGACGCTCGGTTCGGCGGTACCGATGAGCTGCGACAGGACCTCGTCGATTCTCTTGACCTCGCGCTCGAAGTCAGCGATGGCCATGGACCGCTCCGCTCCTCGGAGTCGATGCTGAAGATCGCCGATCGTGACATCGATGTCGTCGAACGACCGTAGTAACAGACGGATCCACGCATCACGGTGTCCTTCGAGAACAGCAACGTCGGTCTCGCTCGCGATGCCGTCGAGGTGCCGCTGGACGAGTTCGTCGAAGCCAGGGGGGACCCCCGGACCGACGAAGGCGGCGAGGGTGCCCGTCATTGGCGCAATCTGAGGTGATGTGTCGATCGTCAAGGCGCTCCGCTCACGGCGTCGGTGGCAGGCCGATGAAATCGAGGTGGGTGGCCTGCGCTGCGTGGCGGTCCCGGACGGTTCGATCAAGAAGATCGGTGTCGGTCGGACAACGCCAGTCCTTTCACTCTACCAGGAGTCGAGTGCAGACCGTGACCATCGTGTGGAGCAGCATGTCAGCGTGTGGTCATCGAGGAGCAAAGAACTCACGCAGCAGCGGTTCGTAGTGCTCGAGCGGGTTGCTCTTGTAGTCGGAGTCGAAGGCGGTCTGGTCGTACTTGGCACAGAACTCACGGGTGTAGTCGTAGAAGGGACTGTCGACGTACCGCAGGTGCGTGTCCTTGTCGAGACCGACGTGATGCCAGAAGTACTCACCCTGGAAGATGCCGTGGTGCTGCACCATCCAATGGTTCGCCTCTGACACGCGGGTCTTGACGATGGCGGCGGCGATGTCCGGATGGTTGTACGGCGCGAAGTTGTCGCCGATGTCGTGAAGCAGCGCGCACACCACGTACTCGTCGTCCCGACCGTCTCGCTCAGCACGGGTCGCGGTCTGCAGGCTGTGCTCGAGACGATCGACAGGGAACCCCCCGTGATCGTGGCGCAGGTACTGCATCTGCTCGATGACCTTGTCGGCCACCAAGGCCTGCGTGTTCGCCAGCTGCGGCGCGATGATGTCCCAGTCCTCCTTCGTCGATTGCTCGAAGGTCTTGAAGTGGGTCATCGGTTCGAACGTGTTCTGGGCGACAGTCTTCTCGGTGACATCAGTCATGGTTCGACGCTAGCGCAGGGCCATGAGAGGATCGAGCCATGACGACGGACACCCGCACCGCAATTCGGACATGCCCTCTGTGTGAGGCCGGTTGCGGATTGGAGATCACCCTCACGACCGACCCCTCCGGCAGCGAACGGGTCAAAGTCATTCGCGGTGATGCAGACGATGTGTTCTCCGCAGGTTTCGTCTGCCCGAAAGGGACGACGCTCGGTCATCTCCACGATGACCCCGACTGGCTCCGGCAGCCGATGGTGAAGCGCGATGGTGGCTTCGAGGCCGTCACCTGGGACGAGGCGTTCGCCACGATCGAGGCCGGTCTGATGCCGCTGATCACAGAGCACGGGCGGGATGCCGTCGCCGTCTACCTCGGCAATCCGGGAGCCCACTCGCTCGCTCCCATGCTCTACAACCGAACACTGCTGAAGTCCCTCGGCAGCCGCAATCGCTTCTCTGCCAGCACAGTCGATCAGCGTCCGAAGGAGATCTCGGCGGCGATGATGTTCGGGTCGGTCACGGTGCCGGTCCCCGATCTCGATCGCACTGACTTCCTTTTGATGCTCGGTGCGAACCCGTACGCCTCGAATGGTTCGCTGTGCACCGCCCCGGACTTCCCCGGCCGGCTCGAACGCCTGCAGGAGCGTGGCGGCACGGTCGTCGTGGTCGATCCTCGGCGCAGCGAGACTGCAGCCAAGGCCGACCAGCACATCGCCATTCGACCCGGCACCGATGCCCACCTCCTCGCTGCACTGGTGCACGTCATGTTCGCCGACGGGTTGGCCGACGCCGGTGACGTCGCCGACCACTGCAAGGGTTTTGATGACCTCCAAGCACTGGTGGCCCCCTTCGACGTCGACACGGTTGGCCCGATCTGCGGTATCGAGCCGGACGTGATTCGGAAGCTGGCGTCCGACCTGGCGACGGCGCCGACGGCAGCGGTCTATGGCCGCATCGGCACCTGCACGCAGGAGTTCGGCACGTTGGCATCGTGGTTGGTCGATGTCGTCAATGTCTGTTCCGGCAATCTCGACCGAATCGGTGGAGCGATGTTTTCGAAGGGTGCGACTGGGCAGCCGTCGACCAAGGGCGAGCCCGGTGTCGGCCGTGGGTTCGCGATGGCCCGCGTTCGCTCTCGGGTCAGCGGCGCTCCGGAGTCGCTCGGCGAGTTCCCTGTCACTGCGCTACCGGAGGAGATCGAGACCGAAGGTGACGGTCAGGTGCGAGCATTGATCACGATCGCGGGGAATCCGGTCAGCTCGAATCCCAACAGTGGTCGGCTCGATGCCGCCGTTGAGTCGCTCGACTTCATGGTCTGCGTCGATCCCTACATCAATGAGACCACCCGTCACGCAGACGTGATCCTGCCACCACCCAGCCCCCTCCAGAAGAGCCACTACGACCTTGCGTTGTTGAATTTCGCCGTCCACAACGTGGCCAACTACTCCCCCGCCGTGTTCCCTCTCGACGACACCCAGCTCGACGAGGCGAAGATCATGTTGAGGCTCGCCGGGCTGGTCGGTGGTGCAGGGTTCGACGTCGACACCGACGCCCTTGATGCCGAGATCGCCCGTTCCATGCTGGCCGGTGCCGTACGCGACAGCCACGGCAACGTGGCCGGGCGTGATGTCGATGAGCTCTTCGAGATGCTCGGAGCTCGGCGAGGCCCGGAACGGCTGCTCGACGTTCTTCTGCGGACTGGGCCGTACGGCGACGGATTCGGCGCCGATCCGGACGGACTGACCCTGGCGGTTCTCGAGGCATCACCCCACGGTGTCGATCTGGGTGCGCTCGAGCCGGGGAGAGTGCCGGCGAACCTGCGAACCCCGGATGGCCGCATCGACCTGACACCGGCGCCCCTCGTCGAGGATCTCGCTCGCCTTCTCGCGTCGGTCGACCGCAGCTGGGACGACTCGATGGTCCTGGTGGGACGTCGGCACGTCCGCTCGAACAACTCGTGGATGCACAACATCAAGGTGCTGGTGAAGGGCAAGAATCGATGCACGCTCCAGATCCATCCCGAGGATGCCTCTGACCGGGGTCTCGAGGCGGGAACTTCGGCTCGAGTCACGTCTCGCGTTGGCGCGGTCTCGTTGCCGATCGAGATCACCGACGGAATCCGTCGGGGCGTGGTGAGCATCCCCCACGGCTTCGGCCAGGATCTTCCCGGCGTCCAGATGGATGTGGCTACCGCCTACGCGGGTGTCAACACCAACATCCTGACCGACGAGTACTTCCGGGACGAGCTCAGCGGCAACATCGCGTTCAACGGAGTTCCCGTCGAGGTCGCAGCTGTTTCCTGATCCGCTCGCGAGACGAGCGAATCTAGACGATGGCGATCTCGCCGATCGCCTGGGACGACCACACCGGGAGGGTGCCGTCGTCTGCGTCGAAGTGTTCGAGCCACTGCCGGTAGAACGGCGGGTCGACCAGCCTGGACGGATGATGTCCGGGGAGAGCCGACACCGCCATCGCCGGGAGCAGTTCGAACACGAAACTCAGCGTCCACTTCAGCATTCGCCAATGAGCGACCGGCCGAAAGAATCGGCGCTGATGCCAGAGCATCTGGGCCGTACCGACGGCGGCGAAGAAGCCGAGCAGCACCATTGCAGTGACCATCGCCGCCACGTAGGTCCGGCGCTTTCCCGAAGCTTGTTGGAACGCATCGAAGGCGATCGTCTTGTGACCGACCTCTTCGGCCAGGTGCCAGAGGAACAGCGTGGCAGCCTCATCGTCGGCGCCGGTGAGAAGGGAGCCGAGTCTGGCCTCGACCCAACGGGCGACGGCATAGGCGATAGTTTCGAACCCGGCAGCGAAGCCGGCGTTGAACGCCACCGACCGGGAGGCCAACCGACGAAAGGTCCAGGCCATCAGCCGGTCGAGGCGGTCGAGACTGGGCTGCTCGGCGAGGATCGCGCGGTTGAATCGGCGGTGTTCGGCGTGGTGCTGGAGCTCCTCAGCGACGAAGGTACGTACCTGCGCCGCTGTTTGCGGGTCGAGAAGGTCGATCGTGGCCCGGACCGACTTGGCCACGTATGGCTCTGCGTGAGGCATCATCATCGAGACGGAGTTGGCGACGCACGCCAGCTCTGGCAACGACGGGTGCCAGCGCGGATCGAAGGCCTCGGAGTACTCGAATCGAACGCGGCGGGTCACCGGTGGTCTATCGGCACGGGCAGTCCAGACGTGAAGGGCGGGAGAGTTCGTCACGCGATGCCGACGGAGGAGGCTCGCTCGAGGTGTCGTTTCGGATGCGATGAGCGGGAGGCGTCAGCCGACCCAGTGTCACAGCTCGCGGAACCGTTCGACGAACTCGGGGCTCTCGCTGAAGTTCAACATGACGGTTCCCCGCTCCATGCCCTCGTAGAGCTGCGCTGTCCAGAATCGACGGCCTCCCTCGTCCGCTGACCGCCCCATGACATTCTCGTAGACCTGCTCGACGAACGCCTGGTGCGAGAGCGTTCCGTACAGCGATACGAACTCGTCTGAGTTGGAGAACGCCTGGCTGATGGCGTGGAGTGGTATCTCCTGGTCGTTCCAGTAGGCGAGGCCGCCGGCATCGGGCCGACGCTGGAAGTAGGCCCGGTACAGCCGGGCGACGGGACCATTGGCGTCATAGTCGAACAGATCGCCGGCCGAGTTCGCAACGAACTCGTCTGACTCCGAGAACCCGATCATCATCTCGCCTCGTGTCGTTCCCGAACCGAGCCGACCGGACCAGTAGGTGCGGCCGCCGCTGTCGGGCGAGCGTCCCATCACGTTCTGGTAGACCTGATCGACGAACCCAGCGTTCCCGAGCGATCCGTAGCGGTCCGTGAACTCGGGCGACTCGGAGAAGAGCTGCGAGATCGTGGCGAGCGACATGCCGCCCCGTGAGGCCGAGACCCAATAGTTGAGGCCGCCGGTATCCGGCATGCGCAGGAAGTAGGCGAGATAGAGGCGCATGATCTGGCTGCGGACGCTGACCACGGGAGCCGGTTCGCCGCCGGACCCCGATCCGGAACCGGGGGCAGCGAGCATGGCCAGTCCGGCAAAGTTCCCGCCCAGGATCTGGTTCGAATCGCCATCCAGCCACGTGTCGAGCACGTTGGCGTAGACCGAGCGGAAGTCGACGTTCGCCTTCGGATTTTGCCTCTGGTCGAGGTTGGTCAGCGATGGGTACTCCCCGTGGAATCCTCCGACCACGCCGGGGCCGATGGCGAGCAACGTGCTCGCTGACCCATGATCGGTGCCCGAAGAGTTGTTGGCCTGGGGACGTCGGCCGAACTCGGACAGCGTCAGCACGAGCGTGCGGTTGGCGAACCGTCCGTCGAGGTTCTGGTGGAACGCCTGGAGCCCGGCGTTGAACTCTTGCATCCGCGCCGCATGCATCGTTGGGTGGCCGGCGTGGCCGTCGAAGTCGCCGTAGGAGACGTTGATCACGCGGAGCCCGAGATTGGCGTTGATCAGGCGGGCAGCCAGGATCATGTCCGGGGTGAAGTCACCGTCGGGGAGTTCGGGGCTGTACACGGGTGCCAACCGGCCGGCCACTGCCAGCGAGGTTCGTCCGGCCTCGGCCAGGGCGTCTCCCAGCACGCCGAGACCGGTGGATCCTGCAGCCATGGCGTCGACCGCTGCCATCTGGCGACGGTCGACATCAGATGCGGTAGCCGGGTTGAAGAGACCGTTCGCCCGCACCGGGACGGCCGTGGCATTTCGGCGGTTGCCTTGCATCTGGAGCGGCACGCTCCGGCCGATGTGAACCCCGTGGAACGGGTCGTTGCCAGGGAGGCCGTCGAGATGGCGGCCGACCCAGCCGGAGGTGTGCGGTGCAGTGCCGGCCCGACCATCCATCCAGCGAGCAGCGGATTCGAAGTGACTCAGGTCGTTGTTGGCCTCGCCGACACCGTCGATGACAGCCACCTGTCCCTGCTGGAACAGCGACTGCACGTAGCCCAACTCCGGGTGGAGGCCGCGCCCGTTGCCGATGCCGAGGGCGGCAGACGGCGAGATCGCGGTCGATCCACGCATGTCGTAGTAGGTGCCGTCATTGATCGGGACGACCGTGTTGAGGCCGTCGTTCCCGCCCTCCATCCACACGATGACCACGACACCTTCGGTCGAGCCGAGCGGGGTTGCGGCCTCGGCCATGTCGGCGAACATCGCAGGCAGCATCGTCGCACCGCCCGCGGCGGCGGCTGCCTGGAGGAAATATCGGCGGGTCAGCTGGTGTGATCCGAGGTCTGACCTGGCGAGGGTGGCATGAACGTCGGCGGAGGTGGGGTCGAAACGATTCATGATCAGCCCATCTGGAAGTCGGGAGTGAGCAAGGGGAGGAAGAGCAGGCCGGCGCGCACGGCCCATCGGCTCGTCTCTCGTTCAGCGATCACGAACTGTTCGAGGGCGCTGCGAGTGGCAGCAGACGCCGTGCCGATGCCGTAGTGGTCGAGCGCCAACTGGGTGGCGGTCACCGCGAGCTCTGCATTGGCGGTGGCCAGCTGCTCCGGGGTCCAGTTCTCGGCCCAGAACGCTTCGTTGATCACGCGACCGAGTTCGTCGATCGTCGCGAGGCCTCCGACTTCGTCTTCGTGCTGGTTCCAGCGAAGACCGCTGGCGTAGCCGGACTTCGCCCAGACCGCAGACGACGAGATCCAGTACTCGTTCTGTTTCCAGCCGGCCACGTTGGGGGGATAGAACGGCATCTGCCCCATACCTCGAAGCGACCACTCGGGATGGGTGATCGAGCACGGGAGACCCGTGTGGCGCATGGCGGCAACGGCGAACTCGACTGGGCTTCTGACAAGGCCTTGCTTCGCCCGAACTGACCGGAACTCGGCGTGGTTGAAAATCGCACGGAGGGCGTCGGTGATGTTCCACGCGGAGCGAAGGGCTCCGGCAATCGTTGCCACGACGGCGTTCGAGGGTTCTGGGTAGGCGAAGAACGACCAGAGCTTGGCGGCGATGAACTCGGAAACTCGCACACCCTTCTGGGAGAAGATGACGTTGATCGTGTCCGGTCCGGTCGACACCGACTGGCCGAAGAACGTCTTCGGGCCGTTGTCGTGCTTGGAAGCATCGAATCGGTACAGGTCGTTGTCGTCGAGGCCGTGCCCCGTCCAGGCCCTTGCTGACTCGACCACATCGGTCTCGCTGTAGTGGCCGATGCCGAGGGTGAACAATTCCATCAGCTCGCGGGCGAAGTTCTCGTTCGGGGAGCCGACCTCGTTGCGATCGTTGTCGAGATAGGCGATCATCGCCGGCTGGAGCGAGACCTGGTGGGTCAGGGAGTAGAAGTTGCCCATCCCGGCCGAGCGGAAGAGCTGGTTCTGCTCGAACACCGCTCGGTGGTCGAAGACCTTGTCGAGCGAGGTGCAGAAATGCCCGTGCCAGAAGAGCACCATCTTCTCGACGATCGGAGCCGGCGAGTGGGCAGCCCGATCGAGCCAGAAATGCACCATGGCAGTGAAACGTTCGTAGCTCCCCAGGTTCGGATCGAGGTCGGGCTGCCCCTGGCCGATCGGGAGTGCTGCGCTGATGTCGAGCACGGCGTTCACTGCGTCTGGCCAAGCAAGCGCCGAGAGCTCGCTGACCTCGTGGGGCAGCGCTGCGAAGCGGGTTCGTCTGAGAAGGTGCGCGATGTCGCTCGGGTCCGACGGCATTGCACTACTTACGGCACATCACACCTGAACATTGAGCCTGGAATGGGGAAGTTCACCCAGGCGGAGGGACTCCCGCCGCTCCGCGCCCGGGATCAGCGTTTCGGGCGCACCAGACTCTTGGCCACGTTGAGCACCGATCGACGTTTCTCCGGGTCTGTGACCGATCGCGAGACTTGGAACACGACGAAACTGATGGTGACCCTGAGCAGCTCGAACGCATCGCCCACCCGGGGCCTGACGGGGCGGAGTCCGTAGCCGGCGGCGGCGAGTTCTGGTCCTGCCAGACGCTGGCAGATCCACTGCTCGGTGTCGGTCAGCGTTCGCTTGGGCCCAGACCGGTGCGAAGAGTTGTGCGAATCCACTTCGGCGGATCGTGTCGTCGATGTCGAGAGGAAGGCGGCGAGCCGATCAGCCACGGCATCTGAGTCGGCCACGAGGTCCTCGAAGCGCACGGTCTCGATCGCTAGCTGGCCTTCCCGCTTCGCAGCCTGGAGACGACGCTGCGACATGCGCCAGTACAGCGAGTAGGCGACCGGATGGTACGAACGGGGGTCGCCGTCACCCCCCTTCGACGCCTCGAGATTCTTATAACTGCGCATGATGTCGCGCGGGTCGCGAAGGAGGTGGACGAATCGGGCCTCGGGCCACACCTCGTGGAGCAAGTCGAGGTGGAGGAAGTCCTGCGGGGTCTTGTAGCCCCAGTGTGAGCAGTTGTTGGCGATCGCGAGCCCCTCGACCCACGAGCTGGCGACGTCGTGCCACAGCGGGGCCGTTCCGCGCGTTCGGTCGAGGAGGTCGGCCTCCATTCGATCGATGTCCTCGAGTGCGACGGCCGGGGTGTCGAAGTCCTGCTCCCATTTCACCCGGGCCCGCGTCTCCCAGGCAAGACGATCGACGTAGCGCTCGAGTTGATCATCGTCCATTGGCTCGAGCGTGATGGCCTCGGCCTTCTGCACGACATAAAGGTCGTCGAAGACCCACAGATCCTTGAGGGTCGAGAGGACGTGAGCCAGGAAGGAGCTCCCACTTCGGGGGAGCCCGACCACGATCAATGCTGGAGGTTGCGGCATGGTTGAAATCTCACTTCGTTCGTCGCCCGACAGTGATCACCGCGCCGCGGCACCACGACGACGACTGTACGTCTGACCGTGCAGAGACGCGTCGGCAATCTTCCCCATGCCCGTGGTTCGGTTTCAGATGAGAGAGGCGACCAGCTCTTGTTTCAGCGTCCAAAGCGGCTCGCTCAGCGACACGTGGTATCGGTGCGGGTTCACGAGTCGCAGCACACCGGGATCGAGACGCTCCAGGTCGTGGGTCCGCCTGGCTCTGAGTTCGTCGAGCGGCACCGGGTCGCTGTGACGCGTTCCCTGGCTCAGTACCGGCTCGTGCAGAGGCTCGACGGCAGAGATCTGCGACGCCGCCAGTCGCCGCCGGGTACCCATTTCGACCGGGTGGCGCAGGGTGATGTCGCCGGCTCCGTCAGGTGGTGCCTCGCCGCGAATGGTGACCAGATCAGCGGTGGATCGGCCACGCTCGTCATAGAGCCGGTAGAGGTCTTTGTCGCCTGGGTTGGCCGTCTTGGCGGGGGTGTCGGACACCTTGATGGCGGGTTCGAGGTTGGTGCCGTTGCTGATCGCCACCAACTTGTAGACACCGTCGAGATAGGCCTGACCCTGAGAGGCGCTCAGCTTCGACCCGGCACCCATGATGAGTCTGCTGATCAGCCGTTTCGGGTCGATGCCGTAACGGGGTGCTTCGAGGTCGATCTGGGCGAGGATCTGGAAGATGGCCAGCTCGTCGAGTCCAGACGACAGGACGATTCGAGTGTCTGGGTAGCCGGCATCGTTGAGCATCTCGGCCGAGGTGATGGCCAAGTAGGCGAGGTCGCCGGAATCGAGCCGAATGCCAACGGGTTCGTGACCGGCCGAGCGCAGTTCGTCGAAGACGGTGATGGCGTTCGGAACGCCACTCCGCAGCGTGTCGATGGTGTCGACGAGGAGGAGGCAGTCGTCCGGGTAGGTGTCGGCGTAGGCGCGGAACGCGCCGAGCTCACCCTCCCCGAGTGCCATGAAGGCCTGCACCAACGAATGGGCGTGGGTCCCTCTTGGTTCGATCCCCATCACCGTCGAGAGTCCGACGTTCGACGAGAAGGCAGCGCCACCGATCAGGGCGGCCCGGCCGGCGGCGTTGGCACCGAAATGAGCCGAACGACGAAGCCCGAACTCGAGGACGGGTTGCCCTCTCGACGCCTCGGCGAGTCGCGAGGCCTTGGTGGCGATGAGCGTCTGGAAGTTGAGGTGGTTGAGAAGCGACGTCTCGAGAATCTGCGCCATCACGAGCGGCCCCTCGATCATCACGACCGGGGTGTTCGGGTGCACAACACGGCCTTCGGGAACAGCTCGCAGCGAAATGCTGTCGAAGCTGCCGTTGACCCGCAGCCAACGGAGGAAATCGTCGTCAAACACCGGATGGCCAGTGGGGCTGCGTTGCGCCGCCAGGACGGCGATCTCCTCGTCGCCGAACCGCGCCGTCGCCATCCAGTCGAGCAGCCAGTCCATGCCGGCGGCGATGCAATATCCGGCCTGGTGGCTGCCGTAGTCCGGACAACGACGGAAGAAGTGCTCGAACAGCGCTGGACGCTCGTGGAGATCGCGGCGGAAGTACGCCTGCGACATCGTGAGCTGGTATTGGTCGGTGAAGAGCACACCCTCGATGAGGGCTCGGTCTGGACGGGAAGTCACGGGCGACAGTGTGCCAGGTGTGGACTCCCCGGCCCGGTTTTCCGACCCAGGTGGCGAACGGCGGTGGCACACTCTTCGGATGGCTGACGCTGGGACGCATCCGACCTTCTCCCCCACCACCGCGCTGATCGTCGTCGACGTCCAGAACGACTTCGCCGATCCGGCCGGTTCGCTCTACGTCGCCGGCGGCGAAGAAGTCCTGCCGCTCGTGAATCGCCTGGCCGCCGAAGCCGTGGCTGCCGGAGCACCGGTGATCCTCACGCAGGACTGGCACCCCGAGTCCACGCCGCACTTCATCGAGGACGGGGGTGTCTGGCCAACCCATTGCGTGCGTGACACATGGGGAGCACAGGTTCACCCGGATCTGCTCGCGTCCGGTCCGGTCGTTCGGAAGGGCACCCGCGGCGAGGACGGCTATTCCGGCTTCACGATGCGCGACCCCCTTGACGGCTCGACGGTGCCGACCGAACTCGACGGTCTGCTCCGCGACGCCGGGGTGACCGGCACGGTCGTCGTCGGCATCGCCCTCGACGTGTGTGTCCGCGCCACGGCCGAGGATGCGCTGACCAATGGCTACGACGTCACGGTGGTCGCCGACGCCACCCGAGCGGTGAATCTCGAACCGGGTGACGGCGAGGCAGCGGTCGAGGCGATGCGGGCATCGGGCATCGCTGTCGTGTGACCGACCAGACCGCAGACGACGACGTTCGCTCCGTCGCCCGCTCGCTTCCGATCTGGGAGCGGGCAGACGAGATACGCCAGCTCATCACCGACCACCAGGTCGTGATCGTGGCGGGCGAGACGGGGTCGGGAAAGAGCACGCAGCTCCCCCAGATCTGCCTCGAGCTGGGGCGCGGTGTCGACGGTCGGATCGGTCACACTCAGCCTCGGCGGATCGCGGCGCGGTCGGTGGCCGAACGCATCGCCGTGGAGCTCGGTACCAGTCTCGGTGACAGGGTCGGCTACGCCGTGCGATTCAACGACCAGGTCGGGCCGTCGACGCAGATCAAGGTCATGACGGACGGCATCCTCTTGGCCGAGATCCAGCGCGACCGCATGTTGCGCAGGTACGACACGCTCATCATCGACGAGGCCCACGAGCGGTCGCTCAACATCGATTTCCTGCTCGGCTACCTGAAGCAGCTTCTCCCCCGTCGACCTGATCTCAAGCTGATCGTCACCTCGGCGACCATCGACACGGAGCGGTTCTCTGCTCATTTCGACGACGCGCCCGTCGTCGAGGTCTCGGGTCGCACCTATCCGGTCGAGGTCGGCTATCGGCCGGTCGAGGACGAACCGCTGCCCGAGGCGATTGCGGCTGCCGTCGGCGAGCTCTGGCGCTCGACCGATGGTGATGTCCTCGTGTTCTGCAGCGGCGAGCGCGACATCCGTGACGCAGCCGACGCGATCACCGAAGCGAACCTTCCGGGCGCAGACATCTTTCCTCTCTACGCGAGGTTGAGTTCGGCCGAGCAGCAGAAGGTCTTCCGCAACCATCCGAAGCGTCGGGTCGTGCTGGCCACCAATGTGGCCGAGACGTCGCTCACGGTTCCCGGGATTCGCAGCGTCGTCGATCCGGGTCTGGCCAGGATCTCTCGGTACAGCGCGCGAACCAAGGTTCAGCGATTGCCGATCGAGAAGGTCTCGCAGGCCTCGGCCGACCAGCGGGCCGGTCGTTGCGGCCGAGTCGCTCCCGGCGTATGTCTGCGTCTGTACGCCGAGGACGACTACGACGCTCGTCCCGAATTCACCGAGCCCGAGATCACACGAACCAACCTCTCCTCGGTCATCCTCCAGATGGCGAGCCTCGGGCTCGGCGACATCGAGGCGTTTCCCTTCGTCGAGCCGCCGGACCGGCGCAACATCGCCGATGGCGTCGCCGTGCTGGAAGAGCTGGGCGCTGTCGATCCGGAACATCTCGGTACGAAACGGTGGCTGACGCCCCTTGGGCGGGAGCTGAGCCGGCTCCCGGTCGATCCCCGTCTTGCCAGGATGGTGATCGCGGCCAGCGAAGAGGGCTGTCTTCGCGAGGTCCTCGTGATCGCAGCCGCCTTGTCTGTCCAGGACGTTCGTGAGCGCCCGTCAGATCAGCGGGAGGCCGCCCAGCAATTGCATGCCCGGTTCGACGATGAACGTTCGGACTTCTTCTCTATCTTGCGGCTCTGGACTCACCTCCAGACCGAGCGTCGTGAGCGGACGGGTAATCAGTTCCGTCGGATGTGCCGGTCGGAGTTCCTGCACTACCTGCGCTTCCGGGAATGGCAGGACGTGCATCAGCAGTTGCGTCGCGTGGCGAAGCAGCTCGATCTCGGAGTCTCGGCCGGACCGGTCGTCATCGACGATGTCCCACCGGAGGCTGTTCATCGGGCGCTGCTCACGGGATTCCTCTCCCAGATCGGCACCAAGAAACAAGAGGATGTGCCGGCGGGCGGCAAGGGAGCATCGGCGAAGGGCAAACGGAAGGGTCGCCCGCCACGACCCACCTATGTGGGGCCCCGAAACTCGAGCTTCATCCTCGCGCCCGGATCCGCCGTGGCCCGATCGGCGCCGAAGTGGGTGATGGCGGCCGAACTGGTGGAGACCGACCAGCTCCGGGCGCGTACGATTGCTCCGATCGACCCGCGCTGGCTGGAGTCGATCGGTGGCCATCTCATCCAGTGGAGCTACACGGGTGCCGCGTGGGATTCCGAGCAAGGGGCGGCGTTCGTCATCGAACGGGCCACGTTGCTGGGGCTCTCGGTGGTGGCCGGTCGCAGGATTCTGCTCGACCGGGTCAATCCCGAGCTGGCGCGGGAGTTGTTCATCCAACATGCGCTGGTCGACCCCGAGTGGCCGGACGACGTGTCGATCACCGTCGAGCGGCTGATCGAGACCGAGGTTCTGCGGGCCAACGAAGAGCTGGTTCGCCAGGCCGACGACATCGAGGCGCGAGCGCGGCGGCGTGATCTGGTGGCGGGCCTGGACGCTCGGTTCGACTTCTACGACCAGCGGCTTCCTGCTGATGTGACCACGGCGAAGCGTTTCAACGCGTGGTGGCGTCGACAGCGTTCCGAGAACCCAGGCCTGTTGGCCTTCACACTGGGCGACCTGCTTCCCGGACATCAGCAGCTCGATCTCGGAGGATTTCCCGACCTCTGGGAGCCCGATGGCCAAGCGTTCGCGTTGCAGTACGAGTTCGATGCGACCAGCCCGATCGACGGGCTGACCATCGACGTGCCGGTCGAGCAGCTGGCATCGCTCGATGCGGCTCCCTTCACCTGGTCGGTTCCCGGTCTACGAACCGATCTGATCGAGGCGCTGCTGCGGGCCCTTCCGAAACAGGTCCGCAAGGAATTCATCCCGATCGCGGAGACGGCGGCGCAGTTGAGTCGTGAGTTGGTTCCGGAGTCGCAGTCGATCACGGATGCGGTGGCCGACCACCTGGCTTTGCGGGCGGGCATCGGGCGGGAGCTGCTTCTCCTCGGCCCGGACTCGGTGCCGCCGCATCTCCGCCCCACATTTCGGATCGTGGGAGCTGATGGCGACATGTTGGCCGCCGGCAAAGACCTCGGTCGCCTCCAGGCCAGGATGGATGCCAGGGCACGTGCCGCGCTCGAAGAGACTGAACACCATCTCGAAATGGACGGTTTCACCGACTGGCCGGCTCTGGAGTCAGGCGAGCTCCCCGACTCGATCGAGCGAGTGGAGCGGGGGCACCGCATCACGGCGTATCCCGCGATGGTCGATGAGCGGAGGATCGGCACGGGTGCGGCTGTCGCGATCCGCTTGTTGGCCACGCCCGGTGAGCAGCGCATCGAGGGGTGGTTGGGATGTCGTCGATTGCTCCAGCTGGGGCTCACTGTCAATCGCCGCGGGATCAGCGACCGGCTCACCAACCACGACCGTCTCGCATTGGCAGTTGGCCCGTATGGCTCGGTTGACCGCTGGATCGACGATGTGATCGCGGCATCGCTCGACGAGGTCATCCGGTCCGCCGGCGGACCGCCGCGGACGGCGGCACGCTTTCGTGCCCTCGACGCGTGGGCGGTGCGTCGACTGCCCGATCTGCTCGAGGTCGTGGCCGATGCCGGCATTCGCATGGTCAGGACCACAGCATCGGTCGAGTCCGCGTTGAGCGAGCCCTGGCCGGCGGCGGCGTCTGGGGCCGTCGCCGACGTTCGCCGACAGTTGGTTCGACTCCACGACGAGGACGCTCTGGTGACGACGGGGTTCCAGCGTCTCGACCACGTCGTTCGGTACTTGTCCGCCATCGAGGTACGCCTCGAACGACTGCGACTCGATCCCCGTCGCGATGGACAGTTGACGGTCGACATTTCGCTGTTGGAAACCGAGATCGACCGGCTCCCGGTGGCCGACCAGATCGTTCTTGGCCGGCGGGTCGATGAGTTGCGGGTCAGTGTCTTCGCACAGCATCTCGGAACTGATGGTCCGGTCAGCGTCAAGCGGATCCGTCGGGCGATCGCCGACGCCGTGGCGGGGGCCGCGCGCTGATCGAGAGTGGGAAGGAAGTCGGATGCTGTGATAGCAACGCCGAATGAGCCCTTCGATCGCCGATGTCACCCGTGATCTGATCGACGAGCAGCACGATCTCGATCGGATCGTGTCGTCGCTGCTATCGGAGCAGTTCGCGATCGCTACGCCGAGCCCGGGATGGACTGTCGCCGATCAACTCGGCCATCTGGCGTATTTCGACACGACAGCGGCGCTGGCCATCAACGACCCCGAGGCATTCGTGGTTCACCGGAGCGAGTTGTTCGCTGCACCGTCGCCGGCCGGTGATGACCTCGATGCAGCGACCCTCGGCAACTATCGGGTGATGGACAGCGATGCGTTGGTTGCTGCCTGGCGTTCGGCTCGCTCCAACCTGGAGTCGGCGGCGCGTTCGCTCGGCAACGGCGATCGGGTCGAGTGGTACGGGCCGTCGATGGGTGCGAAGTCGTTTCTCACAGCCAGGTTGATGGAGGCCTGGGCCCACGGGCAGGACATCGCCGACGCGGTCGGGGTCGAGCGGACTCCGTCGACCAGGCTCGTCCACATCGCGCAGCTCGGGGTGATCACGCAGAAGTGGTCGTTCATCGTCCGGGGCGAGGAGCCGCTGGCCCAGGAAGTGACGGTCAGTCTCGATGCTCCGGACGGAACCACGTGGGACTGGGGCGATTCCGACGCCCAGGAACGGGTGACCGGGCCGGCCGAGGACTTCTGCCTCGTCGTGACCCAGCGCCGTCATGTCGACGACACCGATCTCGTTGTCCTTGGCTCCCTGGCTCGTCAATGGATGGAGCATGCCCAGGCATTCGCCGGTGGCCCGACCGCGGGCCCGGCTCCCTCTGGTGGTGGCCGGAAGGTTTCAGGAGTGTGACGAATGTCTCTCGTGCGTGACAACCAAGGTCACCCGAGTGACTCTGCGCTGCTACGGTCGTTCGAGCACGTATAGGGGACCCGGCATCGTTCGATGTCGTGTTCGTGAAGCTCCGGGCGATGAAATCCGGGGAGGATCGGGCGGCCATCGAGGCCTGACCCCGACTGCGTGTGCCAACGCGGATGTTCCGCAATGGTGAAAAAGCTCGAAAGAGCGAAGAAGGGAATCCCTCATATGGATTTTAAGCGCTTCGATC
>CBESNA010000070.1:0-19436 GCA_965530755.1 uncultured Acidimicrobiia bacterium
CCGAGCGCCTTCATCATGCGATCGACCGACAAGAAGCCGAGGCTGTCGGCGCCGATGTGAGAGGCGATCTCGGGGACACCCAACTGATGGGCGATCAGCTCGTCGTAGGTTCCCATGTCGACGCCGAAGAAGCAGGGGTGGGCGATCGGAGGACACGTGATGCGCACATGCACCTCGGTCGCGCCGGCGTCTCGAACCATCCGCACCAATGGACCGGAGGTGTTGCCCCGCACGATCGAGTCATCGATCACCACGACTCGTTTGCCCCGGATGTTCTCCTCGAGCATGTTGAACTTGAGCTTGACGCCCTGACGACGGAGCTCGTCTGTCGGCTCGATGAACGTTCGGCCGATGTACCGATTCTTGACGAAACCCTCGTTGTAGACGATCCCAGACGCTGCGGCGTAGCCGATGGCAGCCGGCATCGAGGAGTCAGGTACGGGAATGACGACATCAGCGTCAACGGGGTGTTCGCGTGCAAGTTCTTCGCCGAGACGCTGCCGTGCCTGGTGGACCAGGAGTCCGTCCCACACCGCATCCGGTCGTGAGAAGTAGATGTGTTCGAACGTGCAGCGCGACTGCCGCTCCTTCGGCTGCATCGCTCGATGGGAGCGGGCCAACTGGCCCTGGAGCACCACGATCTCGCCCGGCTCGATCTCGCGGATGTTGTCGCAGCCGAGGGTCTGGAGTGCCCCCGTCTCCGACGCAACCGCATGGCCGCCGCTGGGCATACGGCCCATCGAGAGTGGCCGGAACCCCCACGGGTCTCGCGCTGCAACCACTTTGGTTCCGGCGATCACGACAAGCGAGTACGCGCCCTCCCACTGTGGCATGACATTCGCCAGCCGCTCTTCCCAGGTGCTTCCCTCCGATGCGGCAAGCATCAAGGCAATGACCTCGGAGTCGGACGACGACTGCAACCCTGCTCCCCTGGCCAAGAGCTTCTGACGAAGCTGATCGGTGTTGACCAGGTTGCCGTTGTGGGCCACACCGAGGGGGCCGTGCATGGTCTCGACGACATACGGCTGCACGTTGCGTTCCGAGCTGGAGCCGGTCGTGCTGTAGCGGGTGTGCCCGATGGCCATGCCGCCGATGAGTGGTGCCAACGAGGTCGGGTTGAAAACCTGGGATACGAGACCGACGTCTTTGTGGATGCGCACGGCCCGACCGTCGGCGACAGCGATACCTGCCGCTTCCTGGCCACGGTGCTGCAGCGCGTAGAGACCGAAGAACGCAGCACGTGCCGCGTCGTCACCGGGTACAGAGATACCAACGACGCCGCATTCCTCCTTTGGTCCGTCGAGCTCACCGATGGCATCAGCGCCTGATGAAATGTTCACGAGAGGACCTCCACAAGGCTGGCTTCAATTCGCAACTGTGCCGGCAGGGGTGCCGGTTCGAACGATCGGCCGGTGATTCGTTCATAGAGCTCGATGTAGCGCGCCGAGGTATCTGCCCAAACGTGATCCGGCAGTGTCGGGGGTGGGCCGTCACCTGAGTAGCCGGCGGCTCTCAAGGCGAGGCGGACCGGCTCCTTGTCGTATCCGTCAGGCGCCTGTCCGGCTTCGAGCCTGGCGTCCAGCGTCGACGCGTCCCAGTAACGGGAAGAGTCTGGCGTGTGCATCTCGTCGATGATGATGAGCGCACCGTCCGGGTCGAGCCCGAACTCGTATTTCGTGTCGGCCAGCACGAACCCAGCCGCTGCGGCGATGGCTTGCCCCCTGGCGAAGAGCCGGAGCGCCACGTCCTGGACGTGATCCCAGAGCTCGGCGTCGACCAGACCACCGGCAACGATGGCCTCGGCGGTGGTCGGCTCGTCGTGATGGCCTGCCAACGCCTTCGTGGTCGGAGTGATGATCGGGGCCGGGAGCGGTCCGTGAGGTACGAGCCCATCCGGGAGCACGTGCCCATACATCTCGCGCTCGCCGGCGAGATACCGGGGCAGAACCGACGTCGAAGTACTGCCGGTGAGGCGGGCTCGCACCACCACTTCGACCGGCAACGGAGTGGCCTCGACGGCGATCAGCGCGTTCGGGTCGGGCACCGAGATCACGTGACTAGGGACGATGTCGGCAACCTGTTCGAACCACCACGTTGCCAGTTGATTGAGAACCTGACCCTTGTGCGGCACCAGACCAATGATCCGATCGAAGGCACTGAGCCGATCGGTCGTGATCAGGAGACGGCGCCCGCCGGGAAGCGACCAGATCTCTCTGACCTTGCCAGACAGGTGGCCTGGGAGGTCGAGGGTGACGGTTGAAAGCGTGTTCGCCGGTGCAGCTTGCAACGAGTTTCTCCGAGCCGAAAGAGGTTGGAGCACCGCCCCCGGCACCCGCTCTCCACGGCAAGCCAAGCTACCCGCTGGAACGCAGCCTCGTGGCGTGACCCATCTTTCTTCCGGGCCTGATCTCGGCCTTCCCGTAGTGATGAACCCTCCACTCGCCGCTCGCCACCAGGTCAGCGACCCGACCGACGTCGTCGCCGATCAGATTGATCATCTCGCACGGGAGAGCGTCGACCGCCCCGAGCGGATGTCCGGTGATGGCTCGGATGTGCTGTTCGAACTGGTCGACGCGACATGCAAGCTCGGTCCAGTGCCCCGAGTTGTGAACTCGAGGCGCGAACTCGTTGGCCAGAAGTGAGCCATCGGAGAGCACGAACACTTCGAGGCCCAGGACCCCCACGTAGTCGAGGGCATGGAGCAAACGCTCGGTGTGAGCGATCGCACGATCGACGATGACCCGGTCCAGACCGGCCGGAACCGTCGACGACACGAGAATGCCGTCGCGGTGCGTGTTCATCGCCGGCTCGAAGCAGCGAACCTCGCCCGACATCGACCGAGCCCCGATCACGCTGATCTCCGCCTGGAAGTCGATCAAACCCTCAGCGATGAGTGCGTCCGATCCGAGCAGAGCGACGACATCCGAGGGCGCCTCGCCGACGCTGACCCGCACTTGGCCTTTGCCGTCGTAACCGAGGCGCCGCGTCTTCACGACGAGGTCGTCCCCGATGTCAGCGAACGCGACACTCAGGTCACCGGGCGCCGAAACTGCGACGAACGGCGCAGTCTCGATGTCGATCGATCGCAGAAACTCCTTCTCGACGAGCCGGTCCTGCGAGATCGCCAGCGCCTGCTCGTTCGGGTGGAGCACAGTACGTTCCGCTAGTCGACGCGCCGCCGAGGCCGGGACGTTCTCGAACTCATAGGTGATGACGTCGCAGCGTGCCGACAATGCATCGAGCCCAGCCGGGTCGTCGTATGCACCGACGATCTGGTCGCTACATACCTGCGTGGCCGGACACGCGTCCGGGGGGTGGAGCAGGATCGTTGGGTAACGGGGGGGGGCGGCCGCCATACCCAGCATTCTGGCCAGCTGACCTCCACCGAGGAATCCGACGGTCGCTCCGGGCGGCAGTGGAGCAGCGAAATCGGACTCAGGCATCGTTGCGCGGTGCCAGATCGACCGCTGAGGTGCGAGCCGACCGGTAGTCATCGAGCGCGGCGGCGACCGTCTCGTCGCCGAGAGCGAGCACGGCTGCTGCAAGCAAGGCGGCATTGACTGCTCCGGCCCGGCCGATCGCAAGCGTGCCGACAGGGACTCCCGCTGGCATCTGCACGATCGACAGAAGGCTGTCCTGACCGGACAATGCATGCGACTCGATGGGTACCCCGAACACCGGCAGCGGGGTCAGCGCCGCCACCATTCCTGGCAGATGAGCCGCTCCGCCGGCACCGGCAATGATCACCTGCACACCTGACTCCTTGGCCGATCGGGCGAAATCGAACATCCGATCCGGCGTTCGGTGGGCCGACACGATCAGGTCGATGTGGCCGATTCCGAGCTCATCGAGCGTCTCGGCGGTATGGCGCATGGTCGACCAATCGGATTGGCTGCCCATGATGATGGCGATGCGTGCGGCGTCGGTCACGGCCGGAGCCTAATCGTCCAGACGGCAGAGCTGATCGAGGTCGCGCCGAAGCTGCGTCGACGAAGACACGGGACACACGGCATCACCCTGTCCTCCTAGGCAGGCTCGTGCGGCGGCGAGGCCGTGACGTGTCCGAGGTTCACATATCCGTGATGCCCATCGGCACCCGGCTCGTCTGCCCACAACGCCCCGGTCGGGAGATCGAGGTGTGGCACCGCTGACGCATGCCCGGGCTCGCCGGATCCGGGAAGGAGCCAACGCGTGCCCCCCGTGAGCTGGCCCATCAGGCTGACCAGGATCGGGAACCACGGGAGCAACATCGAGCCGAGCGTGCGCCACGTCGGTGCGTGGGTCGAGGTGTGCATGCTTCCGGCGAGGACGATCGTGCAGGCCCGAGGCGTGCGGTCCATCACGGCCAGGAGATTGGCTGCCATCAGCTCATCGCGTGACTGCTCGAGGAGTTCCAGATGTTCGAGCGGCACCGTTGACCCGGGTGCCACCCATGGCCCGTCCATCGCCACGACCTCGATCGCGTCGCCGGCCCGGCGACGATCAGCGAGACCCGTCACCAACTTCGCCATTGCCTCACTCGATCGCCCGTCCTGGTACTCAGCCCTGCGCGACCAGAATGGCCCGACGGCGCCACGTTCGACCTCCTCGGTCATCGGCAGTTCGAGACCCACGATCACCGACGTACCCGAGGCGACGAGCGTGTCGACCATGGCGGCCACAAGCGCCGGGAACTCCGCCGTGCCGTGCGGCTCGCCGATCAAGACGACGTGACGGGGAAGAAGCAGCGATTCGAGGTCGGCCAGCGCTTCGTCGATCGACATGTACGAAGCATCGCACACGCCGTCGACATCACGTCAGATCGTTTGCAGGCGGGAGCACCGCCGGTGACCCGGCACGAATGAACTCGTCGAGGGGGACTGGCGTTCCGAAGACCAATCCCACAGGGGAACAGGTTCGAAACACCGAGACGGTGTCGATGACATCTGGTGTGAAGCTGGCGTCCGCCACGACCTCCACGCCCAGCCGATCGGCGACGTCGAACACCGTCGACGCAATCAGATGCTCGACCGAACCCTCTGGAGCGAGCGCAAGGAAGGTCGAGTCGACCTCGATGCGATCGATGCAGCCGAGGTGAAGCGCTGCCAACGTGTCGGTATCGGCACGACTGGCAGCGAAGGACACGCGGGCACCGGCCGCCCTGAGTTTCCGGAAGACCTCCAGGTCGACAGCGTTGATGCCGATGCCGGCGACTCCGGCGACGGAGACGAGCAGCTGAATCGGCGCAATGCGATGGTCTCGAAGAAGCCCGAGCACGTGGTCGGTGAAACCCGGAGAGGCGATCTCGTGCACGTCGAACACGATGTCGAGATACGCGTCAGGGTGAGTTCGGAGCCACGGCGAAAGCCCGCCGATCGACTCGGTGGCAAGGCGCTGCGACAGGGGGCCGAGCAACCCGAGTCGTTTGGCGACCCGCATCGTCTGGACGTTCCATTTCCGCCTGCCGGTGATCGCGATCGCAGGGGCCGAAACCCCGACGCCAAGAGTCACACCGTCCAGACCGGCGACCGGGATCACGTCCAGTTCGAACGTCGGTGCTCGGAGAACGCGTCGAAGGTGGGCCTCGAATGCTGCGGCGAAGTCGGCGGCGGCTTGCAGCACCTCGTCGAAGGCACAGGACTTGTCGGCACCACCCTCCTTCGCTGCGTAGGCCGCAAGATCAGCCTCCGAGACGAGCTGCTTCGCGTCGTGTGTGGTACCCACACCGACGGCGACACCCACCGATGCCGTCACTGCGACGAAACGGCCCTGGACCTCGAACGGCTCGTGGAACGCCCTGCGCACCTTCTCGGCGACGAGCCGAGCCGTGTGGGCATCGGGGACCCCTCGGAGGAGGATTGCGAACTCATCGCCGCCGTAGCGGGACACCAGATCCACGCCTCGCGTCTGTTTCTCGAGTCGCTCGGCAACTCGCATCAGGAGCTCGTCGCCCGCCGAGTGACCGAGACTGTCATTGACGTGCTTGAAGCTGTCGAGGTCGAGCATGAGTACGACAGTGACCGCACCGGATTCGAGCTCGCGGACGATGGCTTCTTCCATCGTCGCTCTGTTCGCCAGGCCGGTCAGCCCGTCACTCGAGGCTCGAGCAACCAGTTCGTCCTGCAGACTTCGCTCCTCGGTCACGTCACGGCAGCTCAAATACACCGACCCGGCATCGGCTGCCGACGCGAAGTGGACATCGAGCGTTCCTGCGCTGCCACGATCGACTTCTACCTCGTGGAGACCGGAGCCATGCTCCCTACGGACTCGTTCCAACAAATCGAGCAGACCAGCTGGCTCGACTGCTCCCAATGCCTCGTCGATCGCCACACCGACGAGCTGGACGCGGCTTCGACCAACCGCATCCTCGAACGCCGGATTCGCCCGAAGGATGCGATTGTCCGCTCCGACCAACACGAGTTGACTCTTGGACAGCTCGAAGAACCGCTGGGTGACTTCGAGCTCGTGTTGCCGGGCCACCCGTTGCGTCACATTGCGGGCGACGACGTACCAGCGATGGGTGACTTCGTCGAACGTGGCTGACCCCTCCATGACGATGTCGCGCCCCTCGCCGTTGACAGCCGGAATCTCGTAGTTCACCAGCTTCTCGCCAGTCGCCATTCGTTCCATGAAACGATCGAGCTCGGCACGACCTGCCTCTGGCACGAATCCGGTCAGCTCCTTGCCGAGCAGATCCTTCTCCTGGCAGGCGAAAGCCGCCAGCGCCGCGCGGTTCGCCCGCACGATGCGACCCGCCTCGTCGACGACGATGAAGAGGTCGGTCGTGAGATCAGCGAGTCGCTCGTAGATCCGGATGTCGGCGAGTGCGGCTCGCACACGACTCCCCTCGCGGCCCCGCGCGTAAATGACCTTTCCCGCTTCGCCCAGGCGGCCCTCCCACGCATAGTCGACGATATCTCCACTGGCGGTTTTGAGAGTGCCCTCCCACGTTGAGCGACCCGTGACGAGCACTTCTTCGAGCGCCGCACGAGCACCGGGGAGATCGTCGTGCTCGAGCGTCGAAAACAGCTGCCGGCCGATCATCTCTCTTGGATGGATCCCAAGTCCGGACTCGAGATCGCCAGAGGCATCGATGATGCACATCGTCTCGACGTCAATGGCGAACAGGAGCTCGGTCACCCATACGTTGCCGACCTCGTTCGGTGCCACACAGTCAGTTTCGGCACTCTTTCGGCCCGGATGAGTTCCATTCGTCTGGGGACTAGCGTCAGCAGTGATGCCAGACGCCTCGCCAACGCAACATCCCCGTCCGATCGTGATCGACACCGATCCCGGCCAGGACGACGCCGTCGCCATTCTTGCTGCTCTGGGATCGTCCGATCTCGATGTCGTCGCCATCACCACTGTTGGAGGCAACGTTCCGCTCGACCTGACCACGAAGAATGCGCTGATCCTGGTCGAGGTCGCCGGTCGCTCCGACGTCCCGGTCTACGCCGGGCACGCCGGCCCGAGCGACCGACCGCTGGTCACGGCCGAGAACGTGCATGGGAAAACCGGCCTGGACGGGGCGAACCGTCCCGATCCGACCATCCCGGTCACCGAGGGACATGCCGTCGATGTGCTCATCGAACTGCTCGAGGCGATCGGGCCGAACGACGCCAAGCTGACGATCTGCCCGATCGGACCGCTCACCAACATCGGCGACCTCGTCGTACGACGCCCAGACCTCCTCGGCCGGATCGAGCAGATCGTGTTGATGGGGGGCGGCCATTTCGAGGGCGGCAACATCACCCCGGCCGCCGAGTTCAACATCTTCGTGGACCCACCGGCGGCGGCTGCCGTCTTCGGCAGTGGCGTCCCGCTGGTGATGATGCCGCTCGACGTCACTCACAGGGCCCTCACCACACCACAACGGATCGCCGCTTTCGCCGAATTGGGAACGGCGTCTGGCGACGTCACTGCCGGCATGCTCGGCTTTTTCGAACGCTTCGACATCGAGCGATACGGACAGGGGGGCGGGCCACTGCACGATCCGTGCGTGATCGCCTACCTGCTCGAGCCCGAGATCTTCAGCGGCCGCCACTGCAATGTGGAGATCGAGACGCAGTCAGATCTCACGATGGGCGCCACGGTCGTTGACTGGTGGCAGGGAACAAGCAGGCCCCACAACTGCTTCGTCGCCCGAGATCTCGATGCCGACCGCTACTTCGCGTTGCTGACCGAGTGCATCGCGAACCTGCCGTGATCACACCGATCAGGCGTTGACCGCAGCCACTCCGGCCTCGAAGAGCGGCAGACAAATGCCGCCGGGGTTGCGGCCCCGGAGCGGATCTTGCCGTTCCATCACATGGTTCTCGGGATGTGGCATCAAACCGATGATGCGTCCGGTGGGATCGCAGACCCCAGCGATGTCGCCGGCCGAGCCGTTCGGGTTGTCGGGGTACGCGGCTTCTGGGCCGTCCCCGACATACCGGAATGCGACCTGCTGCTCGATGGCCGAGGGGTCGTCGGCCACGTAGCGACCCTCACCGTGCGCGACCGGGCAGCGCAGAGTGCCCTCCAGTCCAGCAGTCCAGACGCTGGCGTCGGTCGGCTCGAGGGTGACCCATCGGCACTCGAACCGCTCCGACTCGTTGCCGGTCAGCACGGCCGCCTGCTCGTTGCCGGGGAGAAGTCCGGCGCGCACGAGCGCCTGAAAACCGTTGCAGACCCCGAACATCGGCATTCCGCCGGCCGCTGCGTCGCGGAGTTGGTCACCGAACCATCCAGCCAGATCCAGGCCGAACAGCCGGCCGGCACCGAGCGCGTCGCCGTAGGAGAAGCCGCCGGGGATCGCCAGCAGTTGATAGTCGGAAAGCCGATGTTCGCCAGAACGTAGGGCCGTCAGGGGAACACGGTCGGCGTCGGCCCCGGCCAGTTCGAAGGCTCGGGCGAGGTCGCCGTCACGATTGGTGCCCAGAGCCACCGGGATCAGGACGCGAGGTCGACTCATACCGACACCCCCTTCCATGCGACGCCGATTCGCTCGAGATCGATCTCGAGGTCACCGAGCACTACGATCGGGTCGTCGAGCGTGACACCGATCTTGACGGCTTCGGGGATCGCGGCCGAGAACGACGCTTCGTCCGAAGATGCGACTTCGACGAGGTACCGACCGGGGCCCTCGCCGAACAGCACCTCCGGGCTCGTCTCGACATCGAGAGCCAGTCCGATCCGACCGGCAAAAGCCCACTCGGCTGCGGCGACGGCGAGGCCACCTTCGCTCAGGTCGTGGGCGCTTCGGACGAGGCCGGCAGCGATCGCCGTCGCCATCGCGTGATGGCGATCGACGGCCGTGGGATCGATCGCAGGGAGGTCACCTCCGTGATCGGCACCCAACAGATCGTCGAGATGCGACCCACCGAGCGCTCCCACGGCAGGACCGACCAACCAGATGTCGTCTGCGGCTGCGACGACGCCGGTGAGAGGCACCCGATCCAAGTCACGAACGATGCCCATGGCAGTGATCACCAGCGTGGGCGCTACTGGATCCGGGGTTCCGTCCGGCCTCACGAACACGTTGTAGAGCGAGTCCTTGCCGCTCACGAACGGCGCGTGGAAGGCGATGGCGGCGTCGTGACAACCTCGGCAGGCGGCGACCAGGGCGCCGAGGGTGTCGGGGTCGGTGGGATCACCCCACGCAAAATTGTCGAGTAGCGACAGCTCCGACGGGTCGGCGCCGGCGATCACGGCATTACGCACCGCCTCGTCGATCACGTGCCAGGCCATTGCCTCTGGGTCGAAGCGTCCGTAGAGAGCATTGACGCCGATGCCGAGCGCCACCCCGCGTTCGCCCGAGGTACCGGGTGGAACCAGGACCGTGCCGTCTGCGGCTCCATCGCCGACCGCGCCGCTGTACGGCCTGACCAATGTGCCGCCCAGAACCTCGTGGTCGAAGGTGCGCACGATCGACTCGTTGGAGCGGATCGACGGGTGGGCCAGCAAGCCGAGGAGCGACTTCTCGAGATCAACGTCCACGGCTCGACGGGGGCCACGCGCCGCTGCGAACGCGTTGGCATTCATCTCTCGCTGAGGTCGGCCGTCGTGCAGGAAGCCACATTCGAGATCGATGACGACGTCGTCGCCGTCGCGAACCACGAGATGACCTTCTCCTGTGAAGTGACCGATGACGGCGGCCCCCACCGACCACCGCTCGGCCAGGGCGAGGAGCGGGGCAGGATCGGCGGTGGCAACCACCATTCGCTCTTGGGCTTCGCTGAGCCACACCTCCCACGGCGCCAGGCCGGGATACTTCCGGGGCACCAACTGGAGGTCGACATCGGCCCCGAGTTCCTCGGCCATTTCACCGACAGCCGATGAGAGCCCGCCGGCCCCGCAGTCGGTGATCGCCGAGTACAGCTGAGCATCGCGAGCGGCGACGATGACGTCGATCAAGCCCTTTTCGACGATCGGATCGCCGATCTGGACAGACGAACCGGCCACGTCTGCGGTCTCGACACCCATCGTCTGCGACGAGAACGTCGCGCCACCGACACCGTCTCGACCGACGGCTCCGCCGAACACGACGATCGCGTCGCCGGCCTGGGCGTTGGTCGGATTCGAGCCGGCGGGAAGAAGACCGAGGCAACCGGCGAAGACGAGAGGGGTCGTCGTGTAGGACGGGTCGTGCACCACCGCGCCGGCGATGTTCGGCACGCCGATCTTGTTGCCGTAGTCCCCGACTCCGGCGATCACGCCGTCGCGGATGCGGCGAGGGTGCAGCACTCCCTCGGGTACAGCGGCGGGGTCGGTGTCCTCGGGGCCGAAGCAGAGGATGTCGGTCACCGCGATCGGTTTTGCCGAGACTCCGAGGATGTCACGGACAACGCCGCCGACCCCGGTGTTCGAACCGCCGAAGGGTTCGAGCGCTGACGGGTGATTGTGGGTCTCGGCCTTGATGGCCACCTCCCAGCCATCCTCGAAGTCGAGGATTCCGGCGTTGTCGACGAAGGCGCTCCGCACCCATGGTGCGTCGATCGCATCGGTGGCCGAGCGCAGGTAGGTCTTCATCAAGCTGTCGACAACGGTTGGTCCGGAGCCACCGCCGTCAATCGTGATCTTCGCCTGGAAGGTCTTGTGGGCGCAGTGCTCGCTCCATGTCTGAGCGAGCGTCTCGAGTTCGGCATCGGTCGGCGGTCGACCGAGTCCGGCGAAGTGCGCCTGGATGACGGTCATCTCTTCCGGATCGAGGCCCAGGCGCCGTCCTCGGTTGACGGCGGCCAAACCGGCTGCGTCCAGGCCATCGAGGTCGATCGTCGTCGTTTCACGAGTGGCGGCATGACGATCGAGGAACGCGGCGGAGAGTGTCCCGACGGCGTAGCGCTCGACCACGTCGTTGTGCAGCACGCGGGTGGCCAGCTGTTCGACTGCTGTCGCGTCGAGGTCACCCTCGACGACGAACCGATGCCCCACGGTTGCCGCCTCGAGTGCGATCCCGATCTCGCCTGCGCTGCGCACGAGTTCGGCGCCCTCGCGATCGGTCACACCCGGACGAAGCCCGGTCTCGATCACGATGCCGTCCGGACGATGATCGTCGACCGACATCCACCACTGAGCGACCGGATCGACAAGGAGTCGATCGGCGATCTCGACCAGTTCGTCGCCCGTGATCTCTCCGAGCAGATGCACGATTCGAAATGTGCTGATGGTCTTGGCCGGGATGCCGAAGAGCGCCGCTCGAGACAAGGGGCCATCAGATCCCTCGTCGACGTGCCCCGGCCCGATCACGATCGCATGCGAGTTCTCCACGGGCGCCAATGATGACAAACCGCCGGACCGGCCATGCCGTGGGTCCGGGCTTTCAACAAAAAGTTGAAGCTTTGCCCACTACCGTTCTGCAGATGTCTGGAGCGTTCGTCTTCGGTGTCGACCTCGACGGCGTGTGCGCCGACTACACCACGGGCTTTCGCTCCGTCGTCGCCGACGAGTTGGGTGTCGACCTCGAAAGTCTGCCGCTCGAACGATCCTGGGACTTCGGCGAGTGGGGGCTCGATGCCGCCGACTTCGAGCGCTTGCACCACCTGGCGGTGACCGAACGTCGCCTGTTCCGGGACCTCCCCGCCATGGATGGTTGCGCAGACGCGCTGTGGCGTCTGAGCGATGCCGGCATCTGGATCAGAATCATCACCCATCGCCTCTACGTGAACTGGGGGCACGCCGTCGCCGTTACCGACACGGTGTCATGGCTCGACACGTTCGGCATCCCCTACCGCGACATCTGCTTCCTCGGAGCGAAGCCTCAGGTCGAGGCCGACGTGTACATCGACGACGCGCCACACAACGTGTCTGCCCTGCGTGAAACTGGCAACCCTGTGATCGTCTTCGATCAGCCATACAACCAGGACATGGCCGGACCGAGAGCAAGCTCCTGGCCCGAGGTGGAAGAGTTCGTGGTGGAGTTCGCGTCGAGACACAACGCGGTGCAGCCGCAGTTGCCCGGGTTTGACGCCGGCGCCGACCGGATCCTAAGACGCCGCTCCTGACCTGAAATCAGTGCTGACCTGAAATCAGTGCGTGAGTTCGCGCGACGCGCTGTCACGCAGGCGACCGAGGGTCTCCTGCCACCATGCGGTCTCGACGGTGCTCTTTCCCGGGGTGTCGGTGAGCAACTCGTCGATCTCCGCAGTGGTACGGAGATCACCGACGGCTGCGAGCCGAAGGTCGAGCAGGTGGTCGATGATGCGGCCGCGATTGATGATCTGGCCGTGTTCGGCGGACTGGAGTTCTGTGATGAGGTTCAGAAGCACAGGGACATGTTCACACAGATTCGGCCAGGAGTGTGCATCATCCCCCAGAGTCGATCCACTCCCCCTGTCCGCCGAACGACCCCTGCCGATAAGCCCCACTTGCCCCGGCGGCTGCCCTACGATGGATCGCTTGCCCGCACCAACGACTCTTCGCAGATTCGTGGCGTCCTCTGCCGCCAGGCTCGCCAGCATCGGCCTCGCCGGGGCGCTCATGGCGGCCACCATCGCCGCTCCGGTAGCTGCCGGCGAGGATGATGACATCCGTTTCGAGGAACGCGACGGCATCTCGGCGTCCGCCATCGAGTTCTCCGGCGTCGCCAACAGCGCCAACGCGCGCTGGTTGGTATCGCTGTACGCCGACGTGTTCGGCCGGCCAGCCGACCTCGGCGGGCTCGATCACTGGCTGGCCAGGATCGCCGCCGGCGGCGAACGCAGCCGCCTCGTCGTCGCTCGGTCATTTCTTTCGAGTCAGGAAGGCTCACGAAACGAGGCCGTCGTTGCCTACGAGGAATTACTCGGGCGTGCTCCTGATCCGCAAGGTCTCACCTTCTGGACCGACTACCTCCGAACCGGGTCGGTCAACAGTCTGCGCTTTCAGCACCTGGCCAGCCCCGAGTACTACCGCAATGCCGGCGGCACCAACGATGGGTATGTCAGACAGCTCTACCGCGACCTGCTCGGGCGAGGGATCGATTCGAGCGGCCTCAAGTTCTATGTCGGCCGTCTCGATGCCGGAACTCCGACCTGGTGGGTCTCGAGAAGCATCTACGAGAGCAACGAATCCCTCGGTAATCGTGTGACTGCGTACTACACCGACATCCTGGGACGAGCGCCCACGACAACCGAGATGGCCGAGGGCGTTCAGCTCATTTTCGGCGGGGACGAACGCGCCGTTCAGGCTGTGCTGTTCGCCTCGGACGAAGCGTTCGACGAGTTCCTCCTGGTCGCGCTCGATTCATGACCGGTCTCGCGTCGATCCTCGCTGTCGCCGTCGCGGCCACACTCGCCCTGGCGGCGATCGCAAAGCTCCGGGAACCAGCCAGAACAGTGGCCGACTTCAAGGCCCTCGGCCTACCGCTCCCGTCCGTGCTGGCCAGGGTCGTGCCTGCGCTCGAGATCGCCGTAGCCGTTGCGCTGCTCGCCATTCCAGGTTGGGGTGCCATGGCGGCCTTCAGCCTGCTGGTCCTCTTCACCGCTCTCCTGGTCAGCCTGATCCGTTCCGGGCAACCGATCGCATGCGCCTGCTTCGGCGCCGTGTCGGACGAGCCGGTGTCGTGGGTCGAGGTCGTCCGCAACGTCGCACTCCTCGGCGCAACCGCGACCGTCATTCCGATCGACAGCCTCGAGGTCCCTGGGTTTGCTGCCGTCATAGCAGCGTCAGCAGCCGGACTCATTGCGATCCTCGCCATCCAGCTCACGGCCTTCAAGCGCGATGTCGGGGCTGTGTGGTCGACTCACCTCAGCGGCGAGGCGCCTGCGACATGATTGACCGAACCGCATGAGCGGAACAGTGTGGATCGTCTCGTACGTGCTCATGTGGATCGCCGTGATCGTGCTCGGCTTCACCGTCGTCGCGCTGCTCAGACAGATCGGCGTCCTCCACACCAGAGTCGCCCCCATGGGCGTGCACTTCGCCGGCGAAGGTCCCGATCGCGACACTCCGGCCCCGGACCGGTCCGCGTACGACTACAGCGCGATTCCGTTCACGCTGGTCGCCTTCACTTCGCCGACGTGCGAACTGTGCGCAACCCTCCTGCCACAGCTTCGCCACATGGTCACCACCTACGCCGAGGTCGATCTTCGCATCCTCTCGTCGAGCGACCAGCAGGCCACGTTCGAATCGTTCAAGGTTCGATCAACCCCATACCTCGTCGCCGTCGACCAGGCCGGCACGGTCAAGAGCCGCGGCGTCGCAAACACACTCGATCAGGTCGAAGAGATGCTCGCAGAGTTGCTCGACCCCACCGCACCGGAGATCTCCAATGGCTGAACCGTCCGACGGCACCCAGAGTCGGCTCGATTCGGGAGTCGAGCGGCTGTCCCGGTGGACGGCGGCCCGTCTGACCCGTCGCTCGTTCTTCCACCGCGCCGGACAGGTGGCGATGATGGTCGCCGCAGGACCAGCCGTCGCCACGATCCTCGCCCGTCAAGCTGACGCCCGGGTGTGCGGCCAGTCCGGCGTCACGCCGAAGTGCGCCACCTTCGATTGCAACGGCACAGACGACGTCTGGGGCTGGTGTTGGTACGCCAACGATGGCTGCTGCGCGAACAACGGCCTCAAGAAGATCTGCGACTGCTGCACCGTCAACTATCCCAACGTCCACGGCTATTGCCCGAGCGGCACGAACGTTCGCTGCATCGTCGAGAGCTGTGGCCAGGACCCACGCGTGCTCCGGGTCGAGCTGGCCCCGATCGCATGGGACCCCACGAGCGGCTACCACCATGCCGCCATCCTGGCTGGTCACGCCTCGGCCCGGACCGTCGTGATCGCGCCCGCCGCAGACCGCTGGGCGCAACTCATCGCCGCTCCGCTCGCCGGCACGCTCGGCGCTCCCCTGTTCCCGGTCGCCAACACCGGTCTGAGCGCCGCCGACCGTGATGTGCTCAGAGTCCTCGGAGCGGTACGCATCCTGACGGTCGGCCGTCTGTCCGCCGAGGCTGTCGGCTCGCTCAGTGAGTTCACTGTTGACGTCGTCTCGTCGTCGACCGACGCCGGACCCATGAGCATCGAGGTCGGTCAGCACATCCGTCGGATCAATGACGTCAACCGCTCCGTCACGATCGCGACCACGGGGTTGTCTGCCGAGGCCGCACCGCTGGCAGCCAACCTCGCAGCCCTCAACGGTTTCCCGTTGGCCGTCGGAAGCGCCGCCGCCGCCGCGCTCGACATGCCAACCCTCCTCGTCGGACCCGAGCCGACTGCTACCGGCGTGCCGTCGGAGCGCACCGCGGCCAAAGATCTCATCTCCCTCTCGATCGAGCTGGCCGACTTGGCATCGGCAGCACCGTTCGTGCCTGCCGACCGCATCACGATCGCCCCGACCGGCTCGCTCGACATCGTCGGTTTGCTCAACCTCGGCACACCGCTCGTGGTGCATCCGCTGAACGTGTTGGGTCCGCTGGCGAAATGGTTCGAGACCCACAGCCTCAGATACGGCCTGCTGTCGGGTGTGTACTACGCCACCGGTCCGGGAGAGCTCTCGACCGAAGAGTTCTGGAAGATGCAGGGCATGGTCAACGGCTTCCGAGTCGACCAGCTCCAAGGCGTGTCCGGTGAAGGTCTGCCTGTGATTCGTCAACCGTGGCCCGAGCGTCCGATCGGTCTCGCCAAGGTCGACGGGTCACTCTCGTTCGGCAGCGAAGGTGCGCCGGGCTACTGGACCGCCGCCGGACAGACGTTCCGCTCATAGCATCTGCTGGATGGATGCGTACCAATGACGTCCGAACTGATCCTGCTCACCGGCGTGGCGTGCCTTGCAGCAATCCATGCGCTGTGGTCGCCTTGAGGCCTTTCGGTCGCTGAGACCCTGCTGCCCTCGGTCCGGGGGCGCCGACGGATGACAGTGGGCCTGATCCTCGTGGTCTCGGGAACGCTCAGCGCTGCCCTCGTCGGTCTGCTTGCAGGGTTGGCATTCCAATGGACACCGACGACCGGTATCGGTGTCCTCCTCGGATTGGCGCTCGTTGCCGTGATCGCCGACGCTGTCCAGGTGCGCACTGGCCACCTCACTCCGCTGTCGATCGGGCGTCAGGTGCCGGTCGAATGGGGTCGCCTCTTCGACCCTCGGGTCGTTGCCGCCCTCTACGGGGCGCGGCTCGGTGTCGGACCACTCACGATGCTCTCGACCTGGTTGTGGTGGGCGGCGACCCTGGGGGCTGCGTTCGTTGGCGTGGCCGAGAGTGTCATCGTGGCGGTGACGTTCGGGCTCGTCCGCTCGCTGGTCACCGTGTTCGCCTCTCAGCGCGCCGAGCGGGCCGGCCACGCACCGTGGTTCGGTCGGCTGCGACGAAACACCACCCGTGCCTGGCTCTCACTCGACGGGGCCGCAGTGGGGCTCCTACTCGTCGTGCTGCTGGTCGCCACCGCATGCACGAGCAACACGAGTATCGAAGCCGGTCCAGACGGAGTCGCCGACGAGACCACGACATCGGCCGGCCCTGCCCCCACGGCCACAAGCGAAGGAGACGACGGCGTGCCAGAAGACGACACGACACCGACATCGCCAACCACGCAGATCCTCACAGAGTCGAGCCTGAGCGAAACCTCGGCCCCACTCGTCACCTCGCCGGACGACGTCGAGCCTCGAGCTCCGGCGGGAGCAGATGCGCTCGCAGCACTCTTGATCGACGACCTGGACGGCTTCGAAGCCGTGACCGCTTCGGGGGCCGACCGTCCCCTCTCGATCAGCGAAGCGTCAGCCCTTCAGCCTGACCCGACAGAGGAACTGCCTCTACTCGAGACACGTGGTTACCAGGGCGGCTGGACCCGAGCCTTCCGCAACGACGACAACGACGTGATCGTCGCCACCGTCTATGACTTCATCAGCGCCCTCGAGGCCGACTTCTATCTCGAGGACGGCACGATCACGCTGATCGGCGACGGCGGAACGATCTACGAGGTCGAGGCCATGCCTGGGGCCAGAGGCTTCCGCCAAGACGTCGCCGGTGCCGATGGCCCGCTCGTCGTGTACGGCATCACCTTCACCGAAGGCAACAAGTGGTTCCTGGTCACCGTCGTCGGAGATCCGAGCACTGCGACGCCGGCGCGGTTGCTCCCGGCGGCCGTGGCGCAACATGATGCAGCACGGGCCGCATCGGCCTCGGACTGATCGACCGACAGGATTCACCATGACGGACCACGAGTTCGGCTTTCGCACTCGAGCCCTCCACGCCGGCGGGCAGCCCGATCGTGCGACCGGCGCGCGCGCCGTCCCGATCTACCAGAGCACGAGCTTCGTGTTCGAGGACACCCAGGATGCTGCGGACCTCTTCGCACTCCAGAAGTACGGCACGATCTACAGCCGCATCTCGAATCCGACGACCTCGGCGTTCGAGGAACGCGTCGCCAGTCTCGAGGGAGCGATCGGCTCGGTCGCTACCGCCAGCGGGCAGGCTGCCGAGTTCCTGACCCTCACCACTGTCGCCGGTGCAGGCGATCACCTCGTCGCCGCGGCCAGCATCTACGGCGGCACCTACGCCCTGCTCGACAACACCCTGGCCAGGCTCGGGATCACCACCACGTTCGTCGACAACACCGACCCGGCGGCGTTCGCGGCGGCCATTCGGCCCGAGACCAAAGCGATCTACACCGAGATCATCGGGAACCCCTCTGGGGCGGTCGCCGACCTGGAGGCTCTGGCCGATGTGGCGCACAGCCACGATGTGCCGCTGATCGTCGATGCCACCTTCGCCACGCCCTACTTGTGCCGACCGATGGAGTTCGGCGCCGACATCGTCGTGCACTCCGCCACCAAGTTCATCGGGGGCCATGGCACCAGCATCGCCGGCGTGATCAGCGAGTCCGGCCGTTTCGACTGGGCCTCCGGGCGGTTCCCGCGGATGACCGAACCCGTCGCCGGTTACAACGGCCTGCGCTGGGTCGACAACTTCGGCGAGTACGCATTCTGCACGGCGCTGCGTTCAGAGCAGATGCGCGACATCGGTGCTTCGCTCTCCCCTTTCAACGCCTTCCTGATGCTGCAGGGTCTCGAGACATTGCCGATGCGGATGGATGCACATGTCGCAAACGCCAGGGCGGTCGCTGCATGGCTCGAGGGCGATCCTCGAGTCGCCTGGGTGTCCTACGCCGGCCTCCCGAGCTCGCCTCACCACGACTTGGCGAAGAAATACCTCCCCCTCGGACCGGGAGCGATCTTCACCTTCGGTGTCAAGGGCGGCCGCGCAGCCGGACGGTCGTTCATCGAGAACTTGACGTTGGTCAGCCACCTGGCAAACGTCGGCGATGCGAAGACGCTCGTGATCCACCCGGCGAGCACGACGCATCAACAGCTCTCCGACGATCAATTGGCCGCCGGCGGGGTGAGGGCCGACATGATCCGACTCTCGGTCGGCCTGGAAGATCTCGACGACATCCTGTGGGACCTCGACCGAGGTTTGGACGCAGCCATGCAGGCAGCGCCATGAGGAAACCGACACTGATGCAGACCGAAGCGAGGCCACAACCATGACCTGGACACCGCCCGGGGCACTCGACCGGAAAGCGCTCCTCGACCGCTCGAGGACCATCGCCGTCGTCGGGGCTTCGTCGAACCCTGCCAGAGCGAGCAACTTCGTGATGACGTATCTCGGCTCGTCGTTGTGTGATTTCGAGCTGTATCCGGTCAATCCCCGCGAAACCGAGATCCTCGGCCACACCGTCTATCCGTCGTTGGCCGATCTGCCAGTCGTCCCAGACATCGTCGACGTGTTCCGGAGGGCCGAGGATTGTCCCGCAGTCGCCGAGGAGGCCGTGGCCGTCGGGGCGAAGGTGTTGTGGCTCCAACTGGGCATCATCAGCGAAGAGGCAGCGAGTATCGCTTCGGATGCCGGCCTCGACGTGGTCATGGATCGCTGCACCAAGGTCGAGCACGCCCGGTTCGCCGGTGGACTGCACCTTGCCGGCTTCAACACCGGGGTGATCTCCAGCCGACGAGCCTGACGGTCGAAGTGCCGACGGTCGAAGTGCCGACGGTCGAAGTGCCGACGGTCGAA
>CBESNA010000071.1:0-18657 GCA_965530755.1 uncultured Acidimicrobiia bacterium
CGGAATGATCGCGCGCGTAGTGCATTGTTTGCTTGGTGCCCCACACCGCCATCGGGCTCTTCTCGGCAATGGAGGCAGCGACTTCCATGACGCCAGCCAAGAGCGCGTCGTGATCGGCGTGGATGCCGTTGACGAAGCCGACGGCCTTGGCCTCCTCGGCAGACCATTTCCTCCCGGTGTAGGCCAATTCCCGGACGATGCCCTCGGGCACGAGTTTCGGCATGCGCTGGAGCGTGCCGACGTCGGCCGTCATGCCGATGTTGATCTCGGCGATCGAGAAGTAGGCATCCGCGGTTGCGTAGCGGAGGTCGGCGGCAGTGACCATGTCGATCGCACCACCGACGCATGCCCCCTGGATGGCAGCCAGGACTGGAACTCGGCACCGCTCGAGTGCCGAGAACGAATCCTGGAGCTTCATGGCCGTGCTGCGAAAGCGTTCGTTGCGTCGACTGCGGTGACCAATCGGCGCATTCGGACCCACGTCTGGGTCGTTTGCGAACACCTCGAGGTCCATGCCGGAGCAGAAGTGTTTGCCCTCGCCTGACAGCACGATGGCTCGAACCGTGCCGGAGGCGGACAGCTCATCGATGATCGCCGGGAGCTCCCGCCAGAAGGAAGCGATCATGGAGTTGGCCTTCTCGGGGCGATTCATGCGGAGATGTGCGATCTTGTCGCTGACGTCCAGGTCGAAGCACTCATATCCCATGCCGAGAGGCTCGCACACCGACCACCCTGGCACCAACATCGACCGCCCGGGCTCAGCGCTCGAAGCCGGTTCGGCGAACCACTAGGTTCCTGGCGTGCCCACGATCTACCCAGCAGCCACCGTCCGCACGGGCGACCCCGCCCGACCTGTTGCCGAGGCGGTGGCCGTCGACGATGCCGGCCGTATCGCCGGTGTTGGTGCCCTGACCGACCTCCAGCAATCGTTCCCGAACGCCGAGATCGACCACCGGTTCGCCGATGCCGTGATTCTTCCGGGCTTCGTGGAAGCCCACTGTCACGTGCTGGAGGGAGCGCTGTGGGCCTTTCCCTACCTGGGCTCGTTCGATCGAGTCGCTCCCGATGGCTCTCACTGGCCGGGTCTCCTGACCCTGGAAGCCGTGCTCGATCGCTTGACCGAGATCGAGGAGGCGATGCCTGCTGGCATCGAACCGCTGGTGGCCTGGGGATTCGACCCAATCCATCTCGACGACGAACGCTTGGTGGCAACCCATCTCGACCAGGTGTCGACCACCCGGCCGATCTTCGTGTTCCACGCCAGCGGGCACCTGGCGACCGTGAACTCGGCGATGCTCGAGCACGAGGGCATCAGGCCCGGAATCGACTTCGAGGGAATCCCGCTCGACGCAGACGGAGTCCCGATCGGCGAACTCCAGGAGCCGGCGGCGATGGCTCACGCCATGTCGGGATTCCGCCCGATCATCGACGCCATGAGCGACCCGGAGTCCATTCGCCGCCTCGGGGCGTCAGCTCGGCGTGCCGGGTGCACGACGGTCACCGAACTCGGGGCGGCCCGGCTCGACCAGCCCCACATCGCCGCTGACTGGCTTGCGACCGTCGACGATCCTTCGTTCCCTGTCCGCATGGTGGTGATGCAGAATCCGGCCAACACCCATGGTCCCGTCGCTGATTCGGTCGACCTCCTGAAGCGGCTGGCAGCGATGTCCACCGACAAGCTCCGGCTCGGCGCCGTGAAGCTATTGCTCGACGGATCGATCCAAGGCTTCACGGCCCGCCTCAATCCGCCCGGGTATGTCGGCGATCGTCCAAACGGGATCTGGTTGATCACGCCAGAGCGGTTCAGCGAACTGTTCACTGCGCTGCACACCGCCCGCATCAACGTCCACGTTCACTGCAACGGGGATCAAGCCGTCGATCTGTTCCTCGACACCCTGGAGCCGATCGTGGCGGCTGACGACGGGTGGCCGGATCATCGGCACACGGTGCAGCACTGCCAGCTGACCACGCCGAATCAATACCGACGTATGGCGACCATCGGCGTGAACGCCAACCTGTTCACGAACCACATATATTTCTGGGGCGACCAGCATCGCGAGCTGACGGTCGGCGCCGAGCGGGCCGCATGGATGGACGCGTGTGCCATGGCAGACGCAGCCGGCGTGCGGTACTCGATCCACTCTGATGCTTCTGTGACGCCATTGGGGCACCTGATGACCATGTGGTGCGCGGTCAACAGGTGCACGGCGACCGGTCACGTGTTGGGCGCCGAGCAACGCATCAGCGCCGAACGGGCGCTCCGGGCGGCAACGCTCGATGCGGCGCACCAGCTCCACATCGACGACGAGGTCGGCTCGATCGAAGTCGGCAAGTGGGCGGACTTCGTGATCCTGGCCGAGGACCCTGTCGAGGTCGATCCGATGGCGATCAAGGACATCGCCGTCCTCGGCACCGTGCTCGCGGGTGTCCCCACCGCCTGATCTGCCGCCCCCGATCTACCGCCAACGATCTGCCGCCCCCGATCTGCCGCCCCCGATCTGCCGCGCCGCGCCAACCCGAGGCTATGACCCCCGATTCTGTGGGGCACAAACCCGAGGTTTGTGACCCCCATTTCCGGGGGTGATTGCCTCGGGTTGGTCAGCCCCGCCGACGGCTGCTGCGACGTTGCCGCTTGGCCACCTGCCGCATCACGGCCGGCTCGAAATCCACGTCCGGCACCGGCTCAGTGCCGTCGAGCACTGCTCGCATCAAAGCAATGTGCTCCGGCGCAGATCCGCAACAACCCCCGATGAGTTGCACACCCGCCTCACGCTGCCGATGGGCATGCGCCGCCATGACCTCTGGACTGCCGCTGTAGTGCAGCTCAGTCCCTCGCCACTCAGGCATCCCGGCATTGGCTTTGGAGATCAGGAGAATCGACGGATTGGCCGCTCGCATCTCGGCCAAGGCTGCCTCGGTGTCACCGAGGTTGTTGCCACAATTCGCACCGATCGCCGCAACCCCGAGCTCGGCCAAACGAGTCACGGCCTCGACACCAGTGACACCCATCATCGTGCGGCCTGCGGTATCGAAGCTCAATGTTGTCGTGATCGGGAGGTCGCTCACCGAGCGCGCCCCCTCGACCGCGGCCGCGACCTCGTCGAGGTGACTCATGGTCTCGATCCACAGGACATCCGCCCCGCCGGCGTCGAGGCCCCTGGCCTGCTCGGCGAAGGCTGCAGCACAGGTCGACGGCGTCAACGAACCCATCGGCTCGAGGAGCTCGCCGGTCGGACCCATGGATCCCGCGACCAGCACCGTTCGTTCTGAAGCGTCGGCCACCTCACGGCCGATTCGCGCCGCGGCCTCATTCAGCTCGACCACCCGCTTGTCCAGCTTGTGCAGCTTCAGCCGAAACGCGGTTCCGCCGAACGAGTTCGTGAGGAAGATGTCGCTGCCGGCGTCGACGTAGGCCCGGTAGACCGATGCCACCCGTTCGGGCTCCTCGACATTCCACAGCTCGGGTGGGTCACCCGATTCGAGGCCACGGCTGAACAATTCGGTCCCCATGGCTCCATCGATCAGGAGACAGCCTCGTTCGGCGATCAGGTCATCGAGTTTCGACATCCTGAGAGTGTGCCCGATCATTTCGGGTCTCGGGGCAAGCCAACAGGCGCTCGCCGATGATCGTTCACGGGGATTCCGCTGGATCGAGCGGCGATCCGCACGCCGTCGTGATCCTCCTCGACTCGCTGAACCGCCACGATCTCGGCTGCTACGGCGGAACCGACTTCGAGACACCGAACATCGATTGGTTCGCGGCGGAACGGGCCACTCGCTTCACTCGCCACGTCACGGGATCACTCCCGTGCATGCCGGCCCGCCATGACATCCTCACCGGCTCGCTCGACTTCCTCTGGCGGCCCTGGGGTTCACTCGAGCTTTGGGACCAGCCCATCACCGCCCACTCCGGACGTCCGGCGTCACGACGATGCTGGTCACTGATCACCCCCATCTCTTCGAAACCGGCGGTGAGAACTACCACACCGACTTCGGGGGATGGGACTACCTGCGTGGCCACGAGGGTGACCTGTGGCGAACCGCGCCGGACCTTTCGTGGGCTGGCCACCCTGCCGGCACGACCGTTTCCTCCTCCTCATAGACGAATTCGACTCCCACGAGCCGTTCGAGCGTCAGATGCTCGATCTGCTGCGGACCGCCCTCGACGAACTGCAAGCACCAGAGGACCAACTCATGCGGCTCGGGCTGAGGTGAGAGCCTCCGCATGTCAGCGGAGTCGAGATGGGACATCGTCAAATACCGACGATCGTGTTCCGTCAAGCGACGTGGCGTCGTCCGTGGTCGGCGAAGTGTCGATGATGAGGTTTTCGAGGAGGTCGACGATGTCACATGCGTACGCGGAGCCGGCGCCGCAGAGATAAGTGGCGACGTCGCCGATGTGGCGGATCCCGACAATGTCCATGTTGCCTTCGGGATGGTTCATGCCCCAGCGGAGGTAGCGGTCCCACCGGCGTTCGACATTGAGGGCGGCTCCGGTGTTGCGGGACCGGAACAGTTCCCCAACAACTCGTGTGCCATGAACTGCGACAAGTTCGGCGCCCGGGATGCTCGGCGTGAAGAGGACGTCGGCCCCGGCGAGGCGGGCGGCTGCGGTCTTCTCGGTGATGGCGTTGATCGGGTGGATGTATCCGTGCGGGTCGAGACCGCCGGTGGCAGCAACTACGAGGTCGCCGGTGAAGGCACCGTCGGAGATGATGTTGAGGTAAGCGATCGCGTACGTGACGCCGGCGGAGAGGCCGCCTCCAGGTGCGGAGGTGAAGTTGACCATTTGGAGGTCGGTGCCGGTGATCTCTTCGATGGCCCGCACTGCTCGCTCATTCGACTCGATCACCTCAGCATGAATCTGGTCGCGATCGAGTTGGTACGGCGTGCGGTCATACAGACGTGCGTCGTCGTCCGCTCCGGCGATGGCCATCAGGAGGAAGAGTTCTCCAGGGATGGGCTCACCGTTGCCCGTACGAACACGGGCGGCAATGCCACCGACGAAGTCAGCCACACGGTCCGGCTCGGCGCTGCCGGGATGCGATGCCACCTGCCCAAGCGGTGCAGTCAGGCCCGAAGTCGCAGACCCGGCATCGGAAAGGGACTCCGCCCCCTGAGCGAGCGGTTGGTCTTGCCCACCAGCCGTAGTCATCGTCGGGCTTCCGGCGACGAGTGCGATCGCCAGAGCCAATGCCGGAGCGAGGCGATGCCAACCCGCCGCGATTCGACTGGTTTCGCCCGGGGCGTCGAGCACATCGGTTCTGTCGACTGCAGGTTTGGTCTCCATGGGCGCAACGTGCGCTCAGCGAGTGCCAGCAGTGTTGCGTCGACTGTGGCAGAGCGGTCAGAGCCGCTCGCGTGAGGGCCGGCCGGCACGACGAAGGTGGTCCTCACCAGGGCCGATGAGGGGACGACTAGGGTGCAACACGGACGCAACCGAGATGAGGGGCAGTCGGCTGGACGAGCTGATTGCTACCTGATTGCAACCTCGCCTCGAGAGGATCGGTGTGTGACCACCACGAGGAAGCGTCATCATGCGCCTGACCGCTGAAGTACTCGGGCCCGTCCGACTCCTAGCCGACGGAACACCGGTCGATCTGGGTGGACCGCGTCAGCGCCGGCTCCTCGGGGCACTCGTGGTGCATCGAGGATCGGTAGTGTCCACCGATCGCCTGATCGATGCTGTGTTCGCAGGCGAGCCGCCAGAAGCTGGCCGGCGAACGTTCCGGACCTATGTGGCTCGGCTGCGTCGGGCTCTGGAGGTCGCCGGGGTCGACGCATCGGCCGTCCTCATCACCGAAGCGAACGGGTACTGCGTTCCGGAGTCTGCGGTGGAACTCGACTCGGCATGCTTCGAGGAGGCGCTTGCCGACGCCCAGGATCGGTTGACCACGGGCGACGCCGATGGTGCGTTGGTGAGCCTCGGTGAAGCGTTGGGGTGGTGGTCCGGCCCGGCCTATGGCGAGTTCGCAGATGAGGAGTGGGCGAGCGTCGAGGCGATCAGACTCACCGCACTGCGCACGGTGGCTCGTGAGCTCATGGCCGAAGCCATGCTCGAGTCGGGCCGGCATGCTGCGGCCGTACCAGACCTCGAGGTCTTGATCGACGAGGAGCCCTTCCGTGAGGAGCCCCGCCGCCTGCTGGCGATTGCGCTGTACCGCTCAGGACGGCACGTGGATGCACTCCGTGCGAGTCGGGACTACCGACGATTCCTCGCTGACGAGACGGGTCTCGAACCGAGCCGAGAGCTCGACGAGCTCGAACAGCTCATCGTCGACCAGGATCCTCGACTCGAAGCCAGACCGAAGGGCCGGAAGCTGAGGGGCTACGTCCTCGGACCCCCCATCTCGGAATCCGAGCTCGGCATCACGTATCGCGCGACCCAGCCTTCGGTCGGGCGCGACGTGGCGGTCACCGCGATCCCTCCTGAACAGGCCAACGACGCTGCGTTCGTTCGCCGATTCGAGGTTCATGCTCAGCGAATCGCCTCGGTTGAGCACCTGAACGTCGTACCGCTCTACGACTATTGGCGCGAACCCGGTGCTGCGTACCTGGTGACGCGGTATCTCTCCGGTGGCTCCCTCGATCGACGAATTCGTGAGCATCCGATGACCGACGACGAGCGGCTAGACATCGTCCGCCAGGTGGGAGCGGCACTGACCGCCGCCCACGAGCGGGGCATCGTCCACGGCCAACTCGATGCCACCCGAGTCCTCTTCGACGACGCTGGCACGGCCTACCTGACCGGCTTCAGCCTCGACGCCGATCCGCGCTCGACACCGGCCGACATCGCTGCACTCGGTCAACTGGCGGCCGAGATCTGGACCCAATCGGCCGAACACACCGATCACACGCAGGCCAGTGTGGCGATCGCATCTCGCGTGACGGGGATCGCCGAGCGCGCCGGAAGCACCTTCCCCGACGTCCCGGTGGGTAGCGTCTCGGAACTCGTTGCGGCGATCGAATCGGCGGCGGCCGGCCGGACCGCGCCGCCGGCAAGTCCGACGAGGGCGACGATCGAGGGCCCCAATCCATACCGCGGTCTGTTCGCATTCGCCGAATCGGATGCCGAGGTGTTCTTCGGCCGAGAACGTCTCGTCGAGGCGTTGGTCGCTGACCTCGCAGAGTGCCCTTTCCTTGCGGTCATCGGGCCGTCTGGTTCGGGCAAGTCGTCGGTCGTCCGCGCCGGATTGCTCCCTCGCCTCCGCTCCGCAGGGGCCTTCGTGGCGAGCATGGTCCCCGGTGAACACCCGCTCGCCGAGCTCGAGATCGCTCTTTCCAGGGTCGCGTCCAGGCCAGTACCCGACCTCGCCGAAGTCTTGGCAGATGACACCGCTGGACTCGGAGCAGTGCTCACGGACGTGTTGCCTGAACCTGGTCGAGAGCTGATTCTTCTGATCGATCAATTCGAGGAGGCGTTCACGCTCGCCAATGCCGCCGAGGCCGACCTTCTCATGCGGAGCGTCGCGAATGCGCTCGACGACCCCGCCGTTGCATTGCGTGTGGTGCTCACTGCACGTGCCGATTTTCTCGGACCGATCCTCGACCATGCGATCCTCGGATCGCTGGTTCGCGATCACTCCCGATTGGTCACACCGCTCGACACCGAGGAACTGCACGTTGCGATCGTCGGTCCGGCCGAGACGACGGGGGTAGCGGTCGAGTCGGCGCTCGCTGCAGCGCTGGTCAGCGATGCGGCGACGGCGCCCGGATCCTTGCCCCTCTTGCAGTTTTCACTGACCGAGCTCTACGAGCATCGCGTGGACGGAGCGATGACCATCGACGCCTATCATCGACTCGGCGGGATGGGCGCGGTGCTGTCACAGCGTGCCGAGGAGATCTATGCCGATCTCGATGCGGACGACCGCGAGGCGAGTCGTCGCCTCTTCTCACGGCTGATCACGCCAGGTGAAGGTACAGACGACACCCGGCGACGAGCGAAGCAGTCCGAACTCATCAACGTGTCGCCCGACCTGCTCGCGGCATACGGGGCGGCTCGCCTGATCGCCTTCGATCGCGATCCGACCACGCGGGAGCCCACTGCCGAGATAGCCCACGAAGCGCTCATTCGCGAATGGTCGCGCCTGCGCAATTGGATCAGCGAGGACCGAGATGGTGTGCGGGTCCTCCGCCGATTGACGACCGCTGCCGCTGAGTGGGGCGCCTCCGATCACGACGACAGCGGGCTCTACCAAGGTATTCGCCTCGCAGCGGTGGAGGAATGGGCCGAGGAAGGCGAGGCAGAGCTGAGTCCGGGGGAACAAGCGTTTCTCGATGCGAGCCGACGGCAACGCGATGAGGACGCGTCACTCGATCGACAAAGGGTACGTCGCCTGCGGTCGTTGCTCGCCACCGTGGCCGTCATCGCAGTGCTGGCCATGGTCGCGGGGCTGATTGCGGTGGTCCAACAACGCGAGGCCGAGAGCAACGCGAGCGAGGCCGACCTCAGGCGGGTAATGGCGGATTCGCGGGTCGCGGTCGGAGATGACCCGGGTCGGGCGTTGTTGCTCGCGTTGGAGGCCTATCGGCTCGATCCTTCCACCGAGACGCTTGGAACCATCGTGACCGCCGGCGTCGGGAGTCCCACCGCCTGGCTCGGTGACATCGCCAACGGCAAGAGCTATCGCCGCGTGGCGTTCCTCGACGAGACGTCGCTCGTCGCATCAACCGACCAGAGCATCGAGATCTGGGACATGTCGGACCGCATCTTGCTCCGTGAGCGACCGATCAGCGGCTTGATCGCAGACATCGATCTGAGTGCCGACAAGGGACTCGTGGCCACCGGCAGCTCGGACGGATCATGGAGCGTGCTGACCACATCCGATCTCGAGCAGGTCACGGGCGGTCGAGCCGAGTCGGGCGTCACGGTCATCCGTATCAATGCCGAGCACGACGTCGTCGCCCTGGGGCTGAGCGACGGACGTGTGCAGATCGAATCCATCACGGGCGCGAGTTCGACTCGGCTTCTCATCGCAGAAGGTGCTGACGGCGCCATAACGGACCGAGTCACCGACGTCTCGCTCAGCCCGGACGGACAAAGGGTTGCAGGCGCCTGGGGCCTCGAGGTTGTCGCCAGACAATGGGCACTTGATGCGGAGGCTGACCGCGGCCAACCGCTCGCGACGACGTTGACCGCTGCTGTGGTGCTCTACGCCGATGACGTGCTGTACATGGCTGCTGATCAGCTCCAGGCATTCGACCCGAATTCCGGCAATGCGATTGGTCAACCGAGACCCCTACCGGGCGCCCTCGAAACCGGCAATCGGCTGGTCTCGGCCGGACCACATCTCCAGGTCGTGGGCGCCGGCATGGTCCTCACGATCGACAAGGAAGGGGACCTACCGCCGTGGACGTCCTACGAGAGTGTCACCACGACGTCTGGCGGTGCTGTATCCGTGGATGGTCACGTTGTCGCCTTCGCAACGAAGAGCGGACTCGCATTCTGGGCCCAGAACCAAGCCGGCTTGTTCGTCGACAACATCGTGCCCGCAAGTACCGAGTTCACCCAGTTCCAGGCGATCTCGAACGATGGCCGCACGGTCGTTCAGGGTGGGAACGTTTCGGACAACGTTCCCACGTCGATCTGGTCCGTCGCCCTCGGCGAACCGCTGCTGCTGGCTCGGCTCGACCGGGGGATGGGTGTCCGGCAGTTCGACAACGACATCATCACGTTCGGAATGGTCGAGGGCACTTTGCGCTTCGGACACTGGCGAGAAGAGCAGGCGTCCATTGAACCGCTCATCACGGCGGAGTTGGCGACCTTTGGCGTGACCATCCCAGCGTTCACCCCCGACCAGCGGCAGTTTCTGCACCCTTGGACTTCCGCCCTGGGCGTTCTCGACGTGTACGACGTCGAGTCGGGCCGGCTGCTCCACCGCCTGACCGATGTCGGTGACGCAGCACCACCGAACACCAGCTACTCCACCGCCCCAAAATTCTCGATCGACGCTCGGCTTCTCGTCTACCCGACCGAGAGCCAATACGTCGCTGTGTACGACACCGCCACCTGGACTCTGATCGACCTGCTCGATCCGTCGATCGGCTTCACCAACCTCGCCTTCACGCCCGACGGTGCCCACGCCATCACGCTCTCGTCTCGAGGGATCGAGCTTCGCGATGCGAGTGACCTCCGCTCCATATTGATCGGTCCGCTGCCGGATGTGGACGATCCCGGGCTCGGTCGCGTCCTCGAGATCACTGCCGACGGCCGGTATCTCAAGAGTGGGGGTTTCACCGGCGCCCAGCTCTGGGATCCGACGACACTTGTCCCCATCGGCGAGCCGTTCCCGCACGACCAAGGGGTGTGGACCGCGACATTGGCGACCGAGACCAACCAACTGGCAACGGTCGTCGATGGCGCCACCGTGATTTGGAACATCGACCTCGAGGAGTGGCCGGAGCTCGCTTGCGTCGCTGCGGGCCGAAATCTCACGCGCCAGGAGTGGGAGGAGTTCGGTCCGCGCGGCGAATACCACGCCACCTGCGATCGGTGGCCCGCTGGCTGAGCGGTCCGGCATGGACCGAGTTCTTTCCCGGCGCATCCATCAGGGCGCCGGCCAGCTCAGCGGCGAAGTCGGGCGAGGACGGCGCGGGGGATGGGCAATGCGACCAAGGCAAGCAGCACCGGATAGATCTCGAGACGACCGAGCAGCATGAGACCGACACCGATGAGACGAGCCTCTCGAGGCACGCCCAGGAAGTCAGAGGTCGGATGGATGTTGCCGAGCCCGGGACCGACGTTCCCGAACGTCGTCGCAGACGCCGAGAAGGCTGTGATGGGGTCGGCACCGCTGAACGAGATGAGCACGGCACCGCCGCCGAACGCCGCCAAGGCGAGGGCGACATAGGCCACGACGCGACTCGCAGTCTCGTCGTCGAGCACCGCCTTGCCCACTCTGACCGGACGGACCATACGCGGGTGGAGCTGGCGCAAAGTCGCCCTGTGGGCGTAGCTGGCCACGGCGAGCAGTCTGACGAGCTTCACACCGCCTGCGGTCGAGCCGGCCATCGCCCCCAGCGGCATCAACATCAACAGCAGCGTTTGGGCCGAATCGCTCCAGAGACCGAAGTCGGCAGTCACGTACCCTGTGGTCGACACCACGGTCACAACCGTGAACACCGAATCACGGACGCCGTCGTGCCCGGAGAGACCAGAGCCGGAACTGAAGAAGATCGCAGCGGACGCTGCCGCGACGATGACGACGTAGAGGCGCAGCTCGGCCGACTGCAGAATCGGTTTCGGATTGCCTCGGAGCGCTCGAAACCAGAGCGTGAAGCTCCCACCGGCAAGGAACATGCCCGAGATCGCGATCCACTCGATCGCGGCCGAATCGAAATGCCCGAGTGATGCGTTGTACGGCGAGAACCCACCGGTCGAGAGCGTGGTGAACGAGTGATAGACCCCGTCGTAGAGGCTCATGCCGGCGGCGATGTACGCAACGGCATAGATCACCGTGAGCCCGACATAGACGGCCCAGAGATTCCGGGCCGTGTGGCGAACCCGTGGAGTGAGCCGCTCGCCGGTGGGCCCCGGTGCCTCGGCTTGGAGCAGATCCATGCCGCCGGATCCGACGGTGGGCAGGACGGCGACCACGAGGACGATCACGCCCATGCCGCCGATCCACTGGGTGATCGCCCGCCAGAAGAGGATGCCCTTCGAAACACCCTCGATTGGCCGAAGCACCGTGGCTCCGGTAGTGGTGAACCCCGACACCGCCTCGAAGAGGGCGTCATCGATGCTTGGCAAGGTGCCGCTCAGGACGTAGGGCGTGGCACCGGCTACAGCGAGACCGATCCAGGCCATGAAGACGGAACTGAAGACGTCGAGAAGCTCGATTCGCTCAGGAACCATGGTCAGGCGCCAGAGCAATCCGCCGGCGATGCTGAAGAGCACTCCGCTGAGCACGAGCACGTCGATCTCGGTTCCACCGTCGATCGCTTCCACCGCACCGGCCACCAGCATGCCCACCCCGGAGACACCGAGAGTGATACCGAGAATGTGAATGACCAGACTCGGGCGCTGCAACCGATCAACTCGGCTGGGCCCGCTCAACAGGTCGGAGCTGTGGAATTCGCTACGACGCAGCGAAGAAGTCATGGGCCTCGATCAGGGCGTCGGTACGGGCGAAGACAACAAGGAAGTCGCCGGCATGCAGCACCGTGCTACCCCGGACGATCTCGCTCGGTTGGTCAGGGCGGTTCACCGCTCCGATGATGATGTCCTTCGGCAAGTCGAGATCGGCGACGGCAGCGCCGTCGGCACGACTACCCGGTTCGATCACGAGCTCGTCGACTTCGGCGTCGCTCTCGAGGAAGGTCGCCACTGCCGCTGTCCCGCCGCGAACGTGGCGGAGGACGGCATTGGCCGACGCGGTTCGAGGGCTGAGTGCAGCGTTGATGCCGAAGCGGCGAATCAGCGGGAGGAGCGAGAGGCTGTGCAACACCGCCACGGTGTACGACGCGCCCTCGGCGGCGGCGAAGGCGCAGGCAAGCACGTTGGCGGAGTCCTCGCCGGTCGCGGCGATGACGGCGTCCATCCGGCCGACGGTCTCCTCGGCCAGGAGGTCGGTGTCGGTGATCTCGCCTTCGATCACGACACAGCGCTGTAACTGCTCGGCGATCTTGACGGCTCGCTCGTGGTCGCGTTCGACGAGCACCACCTCGGCCCCCTCCGCCTGCAGCTTCTGGGCGACGCGGAAGCCGATGGCACCACCGCCGAGAATCATCACCCGACGGGCGAGCTTCCCTGGAACACCGATGAGGTCCAGAACCTGATGCCGCTGCTTCTTCGTGGCAAGCACGCGGACGTGGTCGCCGGCCAAGATGCGTTGATCACCGCGAGGAATGATGGTCGTTCCGTCGCGGGTGATCGCGCCGAACACGAACTCGCGATCGGGTTCGTGACGGGCCGAGATCTCGGCGAGGGACATCCCCACGATTTCGCAATCTTCGGCGATCTCCGCACCGATCACGAGGAGATCGCCTCCTCCCATGGCGTAGACCTCATCTGCTCCGGTGACGTGCACCAGCTCGAGGATCTCGTCTGCTGTGTCGGCGTCCGGGTCGATGATCAACGAGGCGCCGATTCGGTTCCGCAGGGTCGAAGCGGCCTCGCCTCGGAGTTCGTCGGTCTGGAGGCGGACGATGGCTTGGGGGACGCCGTGCTCTTGGGCGATGAGCGAGGCGATCATGTTCACCTCGTCGTTCTCGGTGACTGCAGCTACCAGGTCGGCACGACGGATCCCCGCGTCGTCCAGCACAGAGGGCCGAGATCCGCTACCGAGAATCACCTGGACGTCGAGCTGCTCGCCGATGGCGGCGGCTCGGCCGGGGTCACGCTCGACGACGGTGATGTCGTGGTCTTCCTGACCGAGGCGCTGCGCCAGATACCACCCGACTTCGCCGGCACCGATGATCACCACGTACATGTCAGAGCTGGCCGATGTCGATGACGATGGTGACGATCAGGAAGGCGAACATCAGCCCCGCCAGCGAGCCGTAGGCCCATCGTTTCGGATGCATCGATCCGAAGAACCGCCGGAGACTGATCACGATCGACACCATGGCCACCAGTGCCACCGTGATGCCGAGCGGAGCGCCGATACTCGCAGCGATTCCGACGAACGGGGCGATGAACGGAAGCACGATGTAGGTCAGCAGGCACCGGGTCCCCGAGATCACGATGCTCTTCTGGAATGCGGCCTGTGCTGCCGCCTTGCTCTGGGCCACCGCCGACGGCTCCGTGCGGAGCCGGAGGAGCAAGAACATGAATCGATCGGCGGAAGGCAGTCCGGAACTGGTCGTGGCCTGTTCCGACTCGGTAGCGGTCATTCGGGCCAATGTAGCGGGACCTCGCCCGAGGCGAAGGGATTGCAAAACGCAGGAAGGACTGAGCGCCGCAAAGTGTTGAGTGACACATGACCGCGAAATCCTCACCGAGACGAACGAAGCGCTCGAAGAACATCGACGCCATCAAACGCCAGAACATAAATGCGAATTTGCAGTGGGCTGCGATCGCCACCGTGGTGCTGCTGTTCCTCATCGCCGTCTTCGTGTTCGGATGGGGCACGGGCGACGGACTGGTCCAGCACTCGGGCTGACGTCGCGCTTCGACGGGCAAATGCTGCACTGCTGCCGTACAGAATCAGCGGCGACCTGCCGATAGAGACCGACATGTCGCGATCACCACATCCCGCCAGACGAGCCCGACAGATCGTCGCGCTGATCAGCGGTGCGTCCTACCTCGGGATGACCTCCTCGATCGCTGTCACCACGGCGCTTGCCAACCGTGCCGATGCTGTCGTCACCGACATTCCGGCGACGACCGCAGACGACACGGGCCTGGCGCTGCAGCTCGACGGAGCGGCGACACCAGTGTCATCGACGGCCACACTCGTCGAGACGACGGGAGCGACCGTCGATCTGTTCGCAGCGATCAGCGAGGCCTCGACCGCGGACACCTCGACCACCTCGATTCCGAGCTCCACCTCGGCTCGGCAGACAGCACCGCCGGCCCCATCAGCGGCTCCTCCGGCGACGAACGCACCATCGGCCACGACACAACCGCCGACGACCCCTGCGACGACGGTCCCTCCGACCTCGGCCACGACGCTAGGCCAGACGAGTAGCAGCCAGCAGACCACCACAACAGCGGCGGCCACGAGCACCACCCAGGCCTCCACGACCACCACCCAGATCGTGACCACCACAACCGAAACGGTAACAACCACCACGAGCACGACGACTCAGCCGAGTTGATGACGTCCGCTCTCACCTCCGTCACGCCAGCGACGGCCTCGGTCCGATTCGAGGCCATGGGCACACGCGCTCACGTCGTCGTGCTGATCGACGATCTCGCTCGAGGTGACCTCATCCTCGACCTCGCCCGCTCGACGGCGCGCACACTGGAGGATCGCTGGAGCCGATTCCTGCCCGAGTCCGACATCTCACGAATCAACAACGCAGCCGGATGTCCGGTCCTCGTCGACCCGAGCACGATCGAGATCGTCTCGAAAGCGATCGACGCGTGGCACGCGACATCGGGCATCTTCGATCCGACAATCGGGACATCGCTCGGGCGCGCAGGGTATGACCGTCCCTTCCACGAGCTCGGACCCGTAACGGATGCCGAAAGCGTGCCGTCGCCCACCCCGCTGGGTGTCGTCGTCCACCCGATCGCGTCGACCATCTCAGTACCGGAGGGTGTTGCGCTCGACCTCGGCGGCATCGGCAAGGGAATGGCCGCCGATCTGACCGTCGCGGCCTTGCTCGACGCCGGAGCCCTCGGAGCGATGGTGAACCTTGGAGGCGACCTCCGCACCGATGGCCTTTGCCCGACACAGGGGTGGCACATCGTGATCGACCATCCCGGCTGCTCCAGTCGGCGCGAGCTCCACATCGCAGCCGGTGGTGTATGCACGTCGTCGACCAAGAGACGTCGCTGGATGACTCCGGCGGGCGAGCGTCACCACATCCTCGATGCGGCGACCGGAAGGTCGACGGACAGCGGTGTCTCGTCTGTCACCGTTCTCGGAGCTGCGGCCGCCCAGTGCGAAGTCCTGGCCACCACGGCGATCGGACTCAGCGTGGACCATGCCCATGACCTGCTTCTGGATCACCGCGCCTGTGGCATCGTCACCGACGACAGTGGACATCAGCACGTCGTTGGACCCCTGGGGGCGTTCCAATGAGCGAACAGGTCTGGTGGTTTGCCACCCGCGGTGCTGGATTGATGACATGGGCCGTCGCCGCCGGGTCGGTTGTGTTCGGCCTGCTCCTGTCGTCCAAGGCGCTCGGCAAGCAGCCCGGATTCCCATGGCTCCTTGATCTCCACCGCTTCTTCAGCACCCTGACCTCTGTCTTCCTGACCCTCCATCTCGTGACCTTGTGGGCGGACAGCTACGTCGAGTTCGGGGCGACGCAGTTCTTCGTCCCGTTCACCTCGGATTGGCGACGAGGGGCGGTCACGTGGGGAGTGCTGAGCCTGTACCTGATGGCCGCAGTCGAGCTCTCCTCGCTGGTGCGAGATCGGATTCCGGCCCGCGCGTGGCATGGCATCCACTTGCTGTCGTACGTGAGCCTCATCTTCGGATCGATCCATGCCTGGCAAGCGGGCACTGACAGCCGCAACCCGCTCGTCCTGGCGTTCGGACTCGCAGCGTTGGCCTTGATCGTCGGTCTCACCGTGATCCGAGTCGTGGTGCTGCGTCGGGGCCGACCTGTCCACAAGAAGACTCCGACCGAGCGTGCCGCCATGTTGGCCGCCGCCAGGCAACGGCGCGACACCCCCACCGATTCGCCCCGCTCCGTGGCGCAACGCTGGGCCGAAGCTGCCGGTCGACGCTGATCGTCAGGGAGTCACGAGCTCCAGGACGCTCCAGTCGGTCATCTGAGCGGCGTGGCGCTCGGCCATGACACAGAACATCTCGTCGCCACGCTCGGTGCGTCCGACGATCATCGACGCCACCACCGCCATCAGGTAACCGCTCGCGGTCCCCAGTGCGTAGTCGTGGCGGAGCATCTCAGGTTCGACCTCGATCCCGGCTCCGCCGAGACCAGCCTCGTAGCGGTTGACGAGCGCCGCTTCTGCCGTCCTTCGTTTTTCAAGCAGGAGACCGGCGCCGAGGAAGTAGGCGAGGTCGGCCGGGCCGTGACCGATCGCTGCGGTCTGCCAGTCGACGACGGTCAAAGGCGCAGGACCGGGACCGGTCGCGAACAACATGTTGTCGAGGCGGTAGTCGCCATGAACCAATGTCGACGGGGTGCAGAAGGCGTTGAACCAACTGGCGAGAAGTGCCCCGAACCTGGCACCGGTGGCCACGACGTCGGCCCCGAGCCGATCGCCGTACCGATCGGCGAAGTCAGGAAACAGCACCTCGTAGAGCGCCGCCAACTCGACCCCTCGCGCTGAGTCTCTCGGCGTGAGCCACTCGACATCGTTCAGCGTCGGATCATCCCAGCGGGGCGCATGCAAACCGATCAGCGCATCGACCGCCGCCTTCGCCTGGAGCACCGAACAGCCGGAGAGCTGGTCGCCCTGCTCTGCCGGCGAGATGTCGTCCATCAACAGTAGGAACCGGTTGGCTCCGAGATCCTCGCCGAGGAAATGAATCATCGGTGTCGGGATTTCGACCGTCGCTTGCAGATCTCGGTAGAAGCCGACCTCCTTGAGGTAGGAGCCGGTGGCCGCCGCCGTCTCCCGACTGGTGGGGTCTGGCGAGGGGAACTTGCCGACGACACTCGCCGGTCCCTCGACGCCCTCCGGCCAGGTGAGGGTGTAACGAACATTCTCGCCCACCTGACCCGTCCCGATCGACCGACTGGTGACACCGAGGTCGACTCCCGGGTGGCCGAGTGCAGCGGCCAGCCATTCCGCCGTCACATCATGCTGATCTGGGAAGGTCACCGACAGATCATGGCTCAGGATGCGATCACCACATCGCTGGTTACTCCGGAATCTCGGGAGTGATGGACTCGGCTCCAGCCGTCCGATCGAGTTCAGCCTGAGCGAGCTCGTCCTCGGACAATGCGAGTTCCTCACGAAGATCGTCGAGGACCGTGTCGAGGCGGGAGACCTCGGGACCGACACCCTTTCGCAGACGCACCAGGAATCGAACGATCGCGATCGGGCCGGTCGGGAGGTTGGCGCGATCCATGGCCCGATCGATCACATCCCGTTTTTCGGCGAGTGACGTCGGCGTTGCGAACTTGTTGATTGCCGCCAGTGCCATCGTGCGGACCAACAACACCAGCAACACGATGATCAGACCAACCAGCACGAGCGTGATCCCCAGCCCACGGACGAACCCACCCCAGCCCACGGCTGCGATGAGACCGGCCACCATGATGGCAACGCCGACCCATCGCGCGAACGAGCCGCGGTCCTTGATCTGTCGCTCGAGCATTCCCGCCACGAGGCCGCGACCCAGCTCGTTCCACCCGATCGTCATGGCTTCATCCTCATGTTCATCATTTCATCCCTGCAGGAGCGACCACACGTTGCGACACCTCGACCAGTTCTCCACGTCTGACTTCGAACGAGACGACGCGATCGACCGAATGTTGTCCTCCACGAGCCTTACCGGACACGACGTCGAGTGTGATCCCGTTCATCAGTGGAAGGAGTGCGACGGCTCGGAATCCATCGATGGGCCCAGGGGAAGATCGCTTGTCCTCGCGGATGAGTTCGCTCGACTCCCAGATCCAGGTGTCGTCGACGCTCACGAATCGACATCGGTGCGATGTTCGGGACTTGGAGATGATGCCGCCGGGGCAGACGATCACGTTGCCCTCGGCCCATGGCAGGACACCGAGACCGTCGCTGCCGAACCCGGTGTCGAAGCCAGCGGCGATGATGTCGTCCAGATCGCCCCGGGCCACGGCGCGTTCCCGCTGCAGTTGACGCACCACTTCGCCGAGATTGGCCAGCTCGTCGTCAGAGCATCGCGTAAACACTCGAACGGCGTCGTCTGGTTCGCCGTTGAGGAGCCGAGCAGCAGCGTTCACCCGACGCTGACTGGCCGGTTCGATCATGCGTCGTCACCCAATCCCACCCACGAGATCCGGAACGTCTCCGTCAGTGCCTCACCGGGCGCGAGCACGGTCGGCGTTCGATTGAAGACGTCGGGGGCGTCTGACTGCGGTTCGACGCACACC
>CBESNA010000072.1:0-18104 GCA_965530755.1 uncultured Acidimicrobiia bacterium
GCAGAACTACCGTTGCGGGACAGTGCCGGGATCTCACCGGACTTCGCACAATGCTGTGACGGCTGAGACGTTACCCCAATCGCGCGGTCAGCAGGCGGTGGGGACGGTCCCGGCGCTCGACACGATTTGCCAGAAGACCCCGTCAATCGACGCGACGAGATACACCAGCTGCCAGTTCGTGCAGTCCTGGCCCTGCGGGCCGAAGCGCGAGGCCTGATTCGTCGTGGCGGTCACTCGCACCTCGAGGGTGTTGACCTCACCGAGCGAAAACTCCTCGACGCGCTCCGGCGACGGGTCCTTGATGCTGTTGATGGTGACGTTGCTCCAGGTACTGGTCGCCAGCTCTGCAGCCCACGAGTTCAGCGTGACGCTCGGCTGCCAGAGCCGCTGGTACGCAAGCTCGAAGTCGCCGGTCGTGATGCCGCCGGCATAGTCGCCGAACAGTTTCACCAGCTCGTCGATCTTGTCGCCGTCGGTTTGGGCCAGAACGAGGAACTCCTCCGGTGGCGTGCACGGGTGGTACGGCTGGGGCTCGATCGTCCACTGCTCGACGAGCGCCCTCACCACCTCGGCCTGCACGCCCCAGTTGATCCCGGCGGCGCCATCGCGCCCGGCAATGTGGAGCCCGATGACACGCCCGGTCTCGTCGAGCCAAGGGCCGCCGCTGTTGCCAGGATTCGTGAGGGCATCGGTCTGCATGACGTTCGGGATCTGCTCGCCGTTCGGGAACAGAATCGTGCGGCCGACACCGCTGATCGAACCCGTCGTGATGCTCAGATCCAGGTTCAGCGGGTAACCCAGCACCGAGATGTCGAAGCCGACTCGGGGATTCTGCTCGCTCCACTGCAACGGCATGGCGGCGACGGGTTCGGTCAGGCGGATGAGCGCCGCGTCCTGGCCGGGTGCGAACCCGATCGTCTGGCCTGAGCGCTGCTTGCCGTCGATCATCGTGATCGTCATCGACTGGTAACCCTCGACGACGTGAGCCGCCGTCACCACCAGATCGGGGGCGATGACGAAGCCGGTACCCGCCTCGATGGAGCCGCCGGCACATGTCGTTCCTTCGAGGCTGACGACCGCCGGACTTGCCTGATCGAACAGGTCGGCCCGGCTCAACGGCGCCGTCGGCTCTACGCCGGCGCCGATCATCTCCATGTAGTCGGCCAACGAGATGATGGCCTCGGACATCGCCCGCACCCGGCCATCGTCCCATCGGTAGACCGTCTGCAGCACGCGGTCGCCGTCGACCTGGAAGGCAATCAGGCGAACCGGATCCTCGCCGATCGTCTGAGGCTGGGATCCGACGATCGGCTCGGACAGCAGGTCAGCGTTCGTGCGACCGCCGTTGAACAACAACACGCGCCCCAGCACCGAACCCTCGCACTCGACGGCGACGATCAGCTCATCGCCGGCTCGATCGAGCGCAACGTCGGCTGCGACCACGCTGATCAGCGTGCCCACCGCTCCGTCGCACCCGGCCAAGTCGCCCAGAGCGCCGGGAGTCATGGCATCGACGTCGTAGAACGGTGTCGTGGGGGTGACCGGAACGGACTCCGCCGTGGTCGTCGGTGCAGCGTCGTCGTCCCCTCCGGTACACGAAGACAGGATCAGCGCCGCCGCTACGAGGAGAGCGATCGGCCGCGTTGGTCGGAGCCCTTCCATCCTGCCGGACTGTACTGCGCCGGCTTTTGGGATGGGGATCGGGCTCCGACCCCGGAACGCTTACTTCGGTGTCGGAGGCGACGGAGGTGTCGGCCTGGTCGGTGTCGGAGGGATGGCCTTCCGGACGTGCTGCGGCTCGGACCTGCGAGCCGCCACTTCCACTTCGGCTGCCACAGCCGGCGACACGAACCCATCGTTGTCGCCGCCGCTCTTCAGCATTTCGGCGATGCCGCCGATCGATCCCAGCGTGGCGCTCATGTCGGCCGGCACGAAGATCTTCGTGGCCTGACCGTTGGCGATCTTGGCCAGCGACTCGAGGTACTTGATCGCGATCACACGATCATCGGTGCCCGAGTTGATGATGGCTCCGTAGACGGCATGGATGGCGTTCGCCTCACCGGCTGCCACGATCTCTTGGCGGTACTGCTCGGCCTCGGCTCGAGTGCGCACCGCTTGTGCTTCACCTTCAGCGTTGAGGATGTCCTTCTGCCGGTTGCCTTCTGCGGTGAGGATGGCGCTGGCCTTGTCGCCCTCGGCCCGAGTGATCGCAGCTTCGCGAGCACCCTCGGCCTCGGTGACCACGGCACGACGGGTGCGCTCGGCCTTCATCTGCTCGTGCATGGCGCTCATGACATCCGCCGGCGGATCGATCCGCTGGATCTCCACTCGAACCACGCGGACGCCCCACTTGTCGGTGGCGTCGTCGAGAATCTGGCGGAGTGTGCCGTTGACCCGCTCACGGGAGGTGAACGCCTCGTCGAGCGTCATCTCACCGATGACGTTACGCAGGTTCGTCTGGGCCAGCTTCGTGATGGCCAGGATGAAATTCGAGATGTTGTAGAGCAGCCGCTGCGGATCGGTCGGCTCGAAGTAGACAACGGCGTCGACCGCTGCGGTCACGTTGTCCTGTGTGATGACTTCCTGCGGCGGCACGTCGATGACCTGCTCACGCATGTCGACCTTGCGCAACTTGTCGAAGATCGGAACGATGAAACGAAGTCCTGGATCGACGGTTTCCTTGTACTTACCGAGTCGCTCGATCACCCCCCGCTGGTACGGGTTGACGATCTTGATCGCAAACGCCACGTAGGCGATGGCGAAGACCACCAAAATCAGCAGAAGTCCCCCCAGTGCAGCTCCCATGTTTGTTCTTCTTTCTCTAGATTCGGGAGCGATTGGCTCCCGGGCGAATGATGTGACGAGCGGTCGGACGACCTGATCAGCTGAACAGGTCAGGCGAACGGGTCAGGTGAATCGATGCAGATCCGAGCTTGGCGCCGGTTCGACCACGACGCGGGTGCCTCGAACCTCGACGATGCGGACGGTGGTCCCGACGGGAATCGCCATGTCGTTGTCGGTCATCGCATTCCAGGTCTCGCCGCCGGCACGGACCATGCCGTGGGTCTCGGCGCCGAAGGGGATGTCCTCCACGATCACAGCTTCGTGGCCAACAAGCCGGTTGGCGCCGATGCCGGGAATGTGTGGCACGTCGACATCCAGTCGCTTGGCCAGCGGTCGCATGGCCAGGAACGCAAGCACGGAGCCAGCGAGGAAGATCAACCAGCCGACCGCGATCGGAGCACCGAGGAAGCTGATGATCGCGGCGGGAAGTGCGGCCACGGCGAACGGGGCCAGCCAGAACGAACCAGCGGATGCCATCTCAGACACGCCAAGGGCGGCGGCCGTAGCCAGCCATATCCCACCCCAGACAACTGGGTCATCCATTGTTCCTCCTCGAGAAGCTGTTCACGAGACTACTAACGCCGAACCCCCAGGGTGGGGTTCCCGGCCGAGAGCGAATTCTCGACCGATAGCGTTCGTCCGATGGTTCGCCTGATGAGTGTTCACGCCCACCCGGACGACGAGGCGTCGAAAGGCGCCCCGACGGTGGCCCGTTACGTCGACCACGGAGTGACCTCCTCGCTGATCTGCTGCACGGGCGGAGAGGAAGGCGACATCCACAATTCGGCGATGGACCGTCCCGAGGTTCGGGCGAACCTGGTTCAGATCCGGGCTGACGAGCTCGCCCAATCGGTCAAGGCCATCGGCTTCGACGAATGCATCATGCTCGGCTATCGGGACTCCGGCATGGAGGGAACCGAACCGAACGAAAACCCGGACTGCTTCTGGCAGGCCGACCTCGACGAAGCGACGGGTCGACTTGTCCGTGAGATCCGCAGGTTCGAGCCAGAGGTGATCCTCACGTATTCCGACGACCAGCAGGGTTATCGCCACCCCGACCACCTGCGGGTGCATGACATCAGCGTGCTCGCCTACGAGCGAGCCGGCGATCCGGCCTGGTATCCCGAGCTCGGCGATCCGTTCGAACCGTTGAAGCTCTACTACTCCACGTGGAGCCGGGCCAGGCTCAGCTCGTGGCATGCAAAGTACGCCGAGCTCGGACTCGAGTCTCCCTACGACGAGAAGTGGTTCGAGCGACCCGACGCTGATGATCGGATCACCACCCGGATCGACATCACCGGCTACTGGCGGGCGCGGCAGGAAGCGTTGTTGGCCCACGCGACGCAGATCGACCCGAACGAGAAGTTCTGGTTCGGTCTGCCAGACGACGACGCCGTCGCTGCCTATCCATACGAGGATTTCATTCTCGGCCACAGCCGGGTCGGATTCGATCCGAACGAGTCCGACCTGTTCGCCAGAATCGACGATCGGGTGCTCGGCTGATGGCGACGTTCACTGCTGAGCCGTTCACTCCCGCCTTCGTCGACGAGCTCATCGCACTGTCCGGCGGTCGGGCCCCGATCCCCGGGCTGAGCGGTGACATCGGTCTGGGAGTGGGATCGAAGGTCGATGCGTCCAACGTGTCCGTCGTGGTGTCCATCGTCGACGGCCAGGTGACCGGTACCACCGATCGCGACCCCGATGTCGTGGTCGGGCTGTCGAAGAAGCAGGTGCCAGAGTGGTTGGCCGGTTCGCTCGTGTTGGCCGAGGCCTACATGAAGGGTGATCTGAAGCCGGTCGGAGCCAGCGGTCCGCTGTTCGCTGCGCTCGAGCTGCTCGACTGGGCTGTCACGGCCTGACCCTCAGTGGGGCCAGCGATCAACGCCCTCGGCGTTGGGCGGTGCGGAGCTCTCGGTAGCTGATGAGTTCGGCGCCGGATCGTTCCAGTGCGGCCCGGAACGCCCAGTCCTGGGTCACGAGGTGCGCATCGCTGACCCTTGCTGCCCAGTGAGGTGTGATGGCGCGGAGTTCGGGTGTGTCGTCGGCCGGTCGAACGTGCAGTTCGGTGATGCCAGGCTCGAGGTTGGCGATCACTGCGTCGATGTCGCTGCGGGCTGCCCGGTGCAGCGTCGCCGGCACCTCACGGTCCGGCACGATGATTCCTTCGTCGGCAGCCAGCGTTCGAGCCTCGAACCCGAGATCGATGGATGGATCGGGAAGACTGATGGGGAGATCGAACTCGATGGCCAGATCGAGGTAGATGTCGAAGAACTCCGGGCGGGCACACAACGCCCCGAGGTGAGCCGACAGGTGGGTCACGTCGAAACCCCACAGCACAGCTCGCTCCACCTGTGCTCGGCACTCACGCCGAGTCTCCTCGAGATCGGCGTGCTCCCAGAGGTCGGACGGCAGCGCGGGGAAGCCGCCGTTGCCGCCGAGCAGCGAAGGGGCTTGAGTGACAGGGCCCCAGCGATAGGTCTCGTGCTCGGCGTTGACGGTGAGGCACACCCCGACGTCCTCTCCCCGGTACTCGACGGCGGCGCCGCGAGCCCACGGACACGGCACCTGGAGTCCGGCGCTGGTCGCGACTCCGTCGCGGATGGCGCGGTACACGGCGAGGTTCGAAGCGTTGGACGCCCCGAGTGAGTCGGCAACGATCAGAACGAGGCGTGCATCCGCCGGTCGGCCGAGGCGTTCGAGAGAGGACGACACGTCGAGAACGCTACTCCAGGGGCTGGTCGGGTCCATCACAGGCCGACCACAACCCCCGCCCGGCAGCCCGCGCATCGTTGCGCAACCTGGTGAACGATCCTTCGTAGGTCGTGTTCGGTTCGAAGAACAAGGTGTCGGCGAAACCCTGCTCGACCAACCATTCGTTGATGAACAGGTCGTCGTCGGAGCGATGGAGATAGAGGAGCAGTCGGCCGTAGCGATCCCGAGCCTCGAGGTCCCGCTCGACTCGAACCTCGGTGCCGGGCGGAAGCAGGCCCGTCAGCGCGTCTGAGGCTTCCTTCCCGTAGCACTGCACGGGCACGTCGCGACTCACCGACTCGGGTGTGTCGATGCCGATGAGCCGAACGCGCTCCTCCTCGCCGGCGATGACGACATCGACGGTGTCGCCGTCGATCACGAACTCGACCACGGCGCTTGATGCGTCAGCGGCAGCATCGGTATCGGGCTCCGGGCCGGGGCAGGCCGTGATCAGCAGTGCTGCAAACAGCAGCGCTGCCAACGCCAAGAGCAGTGTCGGCCCGTCGCGGCGGGCCCGAGGCTCAGACGCGTTCGATGATCGTGCCGGTTCCAAGGCCACCACCACAGCACATGGTGACCAGCGCCGTTTGCTTGTCGGCCCGATGAAGCTCGTGAACCGCTTTGGTCATGAGGAAGGCTCCGGTGCCTCCGAGGGGATGGCCGAGGGCGATCGCTCCGCCGTTCGGGTTGATCGTGTCGCGGTCGGCGCCGAGCTCCTTCTCCCACGCCAAGACCACCGATGCGAACGCTTCGTTGATCTCGACGAGATCGATGTCGGCCATCGAGAGGTCGTTTCGCTCGAGGAGGTGCTTCGTCGCGTCGATCGGGCCCGTCAGCATCAACACGGGGTCGACCCCCACGTTGCAGGTGTCGACGATGCGCGCCATCGGGGTGAGGCCGAGCTCGGCCGCCTTCGCTGCCGTCATCAGCAGCACCGCGGCAGCTCCGTCGGAGATCTGGGATGACGTACCAGCGGTGTGCACGCCGTTCTCGCGTCCGACCGCCTTGAGCTTTGCGAGCCCTTCGAGCGAGCTCTCGCGGAGTCCCTCGTCTGTGGTGACGGTGTGGGTGGTCCCCGTGGGCTTGCCGTCGTCGTCGACGTCTGGGGCCTCGATCGGGACGATCTGTGTGGCAAAGCGATCCTCGGCCCAAGCCTGAGCAGCGAGTTGCTGGGAACGCAGACCGAACGCATCGGTGTCGTCCCGGGTGATCTGCCACTTCTCGGCAATGCGCTCGGCCCCCTCGAACTGGCTGGTCATCTCGTACTGCTCGAAGTAGGTCTTCGGGATGGGCACGCCGAGGCCGAGCTTCTTCGAGGAGTTGACCCCGATCGGGATGCGGCTCATGACCTCGACCCCGCAGGCGACGGCAACATCGACCACGCCGGCCTTCACGAGGGCACTGGCCATGTTGGTGGCCTGCTGCGACGAACCGCACTGGGCGTCGACCGTGGTGTTCGCTGTCTCTTGGGGCAGGCCGGCCGAGAGCCAGGCCGTTCGACCGATGTTGAACGACTGCTCGCCGACCTGGCTGACACACCCCGTGATGACCTGGCCGACCTCCTTCGGATCGACGCCCGTGCGCTCGAACAGGGCGGTCTGCACTCTTGCGAGCAGTTCGGCCGGGTGCATGGTGGACAGGCCGCCATTGCGGCGGCCAATGGGGGAGCGAACTGCATCGATGATGACGACGTCGGTCGGATCGAGCGTGGGTTCGGACATGCGCGGCAGCCTATGACCGGGGGCGGTCAGGCAGCCAGTTCGTGGTCGTCGCGAACGGCGGTGTGAGCGGCAAGTGCCGCCCGCGCCTTCTGGAGACCTTCGCGGCCGACCCGACGTGTGCCCTCGTCGAGGCGCCACGAGCGTTCTTCGGTGAGGAGGGTGAGCTGTGCGTTCTTCATGTCAACAACTATGACGATGGGGTGTGACAGAGAGTTCCCGGAGGACCCCGAATTGTGACAGATGACACGAATTGACCCCGCAGAAGGTCTGTTTCAAGAGGCGAAAGAGCGCTTCCGAGGGAGGTTCCCCGATCTGGACGGGGTCGACGGCTAGATTTTTCCCGTGCAACAACTCGTCCCCGTGGCGTTCGGCAGCCTCGTTCTCGTCGGAGCGATCGCTGTCGCGCTCGGGGATCGGCGGTGGGCCCGGAATCGGCGTCAACAACTGAGCCGAGCACTCGAACGCTCCGAGACACGAGCGGCGTTCAACGAACTGATGGCGGCGCAGACGCTCTTCACCGCCGAGGTCTTCCGCTACGAGGCAGCGCTCGAAGCGCAGAACGTCCCGGCCGGCACGGTGCGCATCGATCTGTACGCACCCGGCGCGCAGCGTGGGCCTGCCCCGATCGAACAGATGAAGGACGGACCGAGGCGTCGACTCCTTGCTGCCAGGCAGCGGTGGGAACAGGTTCGGCCGGGAGCGGTTGCCGGCGCCGGACCTCCACGCTGGATCGGTTTCGGCGAGATGCGCACCTGGGGCCTTTTCGTCTTCGGCCGTGAACGGGCCTTCCTGCGTTTCGAGCACGCCTCGGACCCGAGCATCTGGTGCACCGTCGAGGTGAGCCGGTCGCGTGTCGGTTTCGGCCTCGGCGTGGAGGTGCAGCGGATCGGCGCCATCGCCGACCACGCCGATCCCAGTGTGTTGTTGGCGATGGTGAGGGAATCGCTCGACCACTCCGAGCTGGCGATCCGGCCCGGTTTCGACCCGCTGCGGCTCGCCCGCCGATGGCAGGAGGGTGGTCCATACCATCTGCTCGCCGACCGCCTTCGGCTGCGGAGTGCCACGTCGGCCATGTGGCTGGGCACAGATCGCGACGACCTCCCCGAGACTCGTCGACTGCTCGACGCGCTCGACTCGGAACACGAAGCACTCGTGTTGGACCTCACCGATGCGTCGGATGCGGTGAGCCCACTCGACGAAGGGCAGGGCGTGCTTCGCTGCTCGATCGGGGGGCCGGCGGTCATGCTGGGTTGGTGGCGCAGCAAGGGGCGGCCCGACCTTCGGCTGCTTGCCCGCTCACCGCACGGCGAGTGGTCCAGGCGCTTCGATGCGTACGGTCAGCAGGTTCCGGACCCGGAATCGTCTGACGCCCGACCGACTCGGTCGACGCTCTCGGGCGTGCCGACGAATTCCCAGTCGTAGCCCCCGGCCGAGAGCCGCAGCAACAGGACGCCGTCGATCCCGGTTGATCGGTAGCGAGAGCCGGGACGTGGATCGTCGAACGCCGACTCGCCGACCCCGCCGGTGCCAACGTTGAAGTTCACCATGCCCTCGTCACCTGGGTCTCCGCTCGGACGTAGCGGACCGAGGCGTTCGTAGAGGGCCGGGCCACCGGTGAGGAGGATGTCAGCGCCCGCTCCGTCGAGCCGACCGTAGATCGGGCCCATGTTGTTGGCGTCGGCGATGCCCGCGGCCGATGTGAACCGGGCGTCGTGCCAGACCGCGATGCGGCACTCGGCCGGCTCCGAGCGGAGAACCTCGTCGAGCCACTGGTACTGCTCCGAGCCGACGTTGCAGCCGCCGATGTCGGCGCATCGCGAGTTCAACCCGATGATCTGCCACCCACCAAGGGTTGTGACGAACCACCCCTTGCCTCGAGTCGATCCGGTCGCCGATGCTGCCACGACGTCGAAGAACGGGCCACCGTTGTCGACGGCGAAGTCATCGTCGCCCGGCACGGCGTAGAGCGTCGAGAGCCTGTCGCCGTAGAGGGGCAGGAAACACTCGTCGAGCTTGGCCTTGGTGCCGCCGGCCGTCAGGTTGCCGGCGGCCAGCACGGCGTCGGCCCCGTCGACCAATGCCGCGACCTCGCTGCTGCGGCGATCACAGTCCGACAGGTTCCCGACCACAGCCACGCTGACGGGTGCCGGTGGCTCGGTACTCGTGGTCGTTGGGAGCGGGGGAGGCGTCGGGAGTGGGGGCGGCGTTGGCGGGGCCGCGGTCGTCAATTCCTCGGCCGAGCGATCGATCGTCGGTCCGAGTGGTGCCTCGTCGGTCGAGGAGGCGAGGCGTGCCGGGTCACTGCATGCAGCAGCGATCACCGCGACCACTGTCAGCACCACTACCGCCGGACTCCGCACCTGGCCAGGTTAGGACGGCTCTCGAATCGGTGGGATGGTGTGCAGATGAGTCATTCACCACGTCACGGAATCACCATTCCCTTCGGCGGAATCTCCTTGTCTGACCACCGCGAGGTCTTTCGGGAGCTCGTCGATCTGGGCTATTCCGACGTCTGGAGCTCTGAAGCAGACGGTGCCGACGGGTTCACGCCGCTCGCGCTCGCCGCCGCTTGGGCGCCCGAGCTGCGCCTGGGTGTGGCCATCATTCCGGCCTATACGAGAGGGCCAGCGTTGCTGGCCCAAAGCGTCGCCTCGCTCGCCGATGCGGCGCCAGGACGGTTCGTGATGGGCATCGGCTCGTCGTCGAACGTGATCGTCGAGCGCTGGAACGACATCGAGTTCGACGAGCCCTATCACCGGACCCGCGACGCCGTCCGGTTCCTCAAGACGGCGCTGACCGGTGAGAAGGTCACCGAGAAGTATCGAACGTTCGAGGTGAAGGGATTCCGACTCGGCATCCGGCCCGCCCAGCAACCCCCGATCCTCGTCGCGGCTCTGCGTGAAGGCATGCTGCGGATGGCCGGCAAAGAAGCCGATGGGGCAATCATCAACTGGCTGTCGGCCAACGACGTCAGGACGGTTGCCCCGATCGTTCACGACGCGGCGGCTGCGGCCGGCAAGCCGGCGCCCGAGATCGCAGCCCGGATCTTTGTGTGTCCGAGCGAGGATGCCGATGCCGTCAGGGCTCAGTCTCGATTTGCGATCGCCGCCTATCTCAACGTGCCGGTCTACGCCGCGTTCCACGAGTGGGTGGGACGAGGCGACGCTCTGAGAGGGATGTGGGATCAGTGGAAGGCCGGGGATCGCAAGGCGGCACTGGCATCGATTCCCGACTCGGTCGTCGACGAGTTGATCATCCACGGATCGCCAGAATCGTGTCGGGAGCAGATCGATGCGTACCTGGATGCCGGGGTCGACACCGCGGCGATTGCCGTCATGCCCTTCGCCGGCGTCGACATCCGTCAAGCCGCCCGCGACCTCGCACCCCGCTGACGTCCCGCCCCCAGCCGACTGCGGCCCAACCCGAGGCTATGACCCCCGGAAATGCATGGCCCAAACCTCGGGTTTGGGCCCCACAAAATCGGGGGTCATAGCCTCGGGTTGGGGGTCGAGGGGCGGGTCGCCCTAGAGCCGAGCCTCGGTCGGGAGCCAGACGACCATGAAGTCCTCGATCGTGATGTCGGTCTTCTCGAGCGGAACCTCGGTCGGCTCGACGTTGGCTGCCTTCTCGCTCCACTCGTCATCGATCTCGATCACCGCATCCTGCAAGTCGGCTTCGAGCTGACCGAGCTCGTCGATCTTCTCAGCAACGCGATTCTGCGCCGTCTGCAGTCGCGCCTCGGTCGACTTCGACTGGCGATTCCCCGACGTCATCCTCCGTGCTGCGCTCCCGAGTGAGCGAGCCGACTTGCGACCACCCAACAGTCCACCGAGGATCGACGTGCCCATGTTGACGAGGTTCTGTGTCTTGCGACCCTTCGACTGCTCCTCGAGCTCGGCCACCCGGTCCTCGGATTTCGCCAAGGCGGCTTGCACCCGGTCGTATTTCGTCTCGAGCTTCGTCCGCAGCTTCGCCGCAGCCTCGTCCGCTCCGTCATCGGCGGCTTTCTCGCAGCGAGCCGCGAACTCGGCCTCGGACTCACCCGGCCGCGACCACAGTTTCAGGTCGGGATTGTGTTGCAGGGTCAGGCGTTCATCGGCGTAGAGCGACGCCTTCAGAGCGCTTTGTGCCTTCTTGAGCGCCGTCGCCGTAAGGCTGAACTCGGGCATCACGTAGATGGCGTCGGCCGGAGCGTCCGTCCCGAAGTCGCGGTCGTCGAAGTCGACCGTCACGGCGGCGTCGACGTCGATCTCGGCGCCGGTCAGGGGGATGATGGCCTCCCACTCTTCGGTGTGGCGCAGGTCGGCCTTGGTCTCGTCGAACAACAGCGTCACGCGAGCGGCGAGGGCCGGAGCCAGCCTCGTTCCTTCGGCCGAGCCGTTGACGGCCTCGAGCCACGGGCTCGATCGGTTCACATAGCGAACCGTCACGCTGTCCGGCACCTTCGGCGGCACGGTCGACTCGTTGTCGGCGAGGGCAGGAGCAGCGGCTGAGGTGCCAGCGTCCGAGCCAGCAGCGTCAGACGTCGCAGCGGCACCAGCGCCTCCGGTTGCCTGCGTCCCCGCCGACCCGGCGGCGGCAACGTGATCGGCCATGAGTCCGCCGATCTGATCGCGAGTCAACGGACCGGCCAGGTAGCTCATCGCCCACCGCGTGGTGAGCAGCGGCAGGGCCGTCGACCGCGTGGTTCGAAGCACGAACTGTCGCTTGCCGAGACCGCTGATCATTCGCTCGACCTCGTCGACGTCGACCGAGCCGTCCGCGCCTCGCAACCCGTCGATCAAGCGGTTCTTGTCCTGCTCGGTCTGCAGCCGTCCGATCATCCAGGTCCCGGCGTTGGAAATGGCCTTGTAATCGAGGTCGACCGGATTCTGCGTGCTCAGCACGAGTCCGACGCCGAACGCCCTCGCCTGCTTGAGCAGCGTGAGGATGGGTCCCTTCGTCGGCGGATTGGCGACCGGGGGTGCGTAACCGGCCACTTCATCGATGTAGACCAGCACCCGCAACTCGCCCGTACCCGACTGCGATCGCATCCAGCTGATCAGCTTGCTCAGGACGAGGGTGACAGCGAATTGCCGCTCGGTCTCGTCGAGGTGGCTGAGGCTGACCACTGCGGCCCGAGGATCACCGTTCCCGTCCCAGAGCATCGATGCGATGTCGAGCGGCTCGCCGACCGACCACGCAGCGAAGGACGGTGAAGCGAGAAGACCGTTCAGTTTCATCACCAGGGCGGTGCGGTCGGACGGTGGGAAGAACGAATCGAGCTCGAGGACGCCGAGCTTGCGGATCGGCGGGTCCATCATCTGTCCGAGCAGTGTCGGCAGGTCCATGGGGGAGTCGGCCTCCCATGCCCGAGTGATCAGGTTGGCCATGAGGATGTGCTCGCGTCCCGAGAGTGCATCGCTCTCGACACCCACCAGCGAGAGGAGTCCGGCCACGGTGCTGTCGACCTCGTCCTGCAGGACCTGGGGGTCGTCACTCGATGGCTTCGACAAGCGCCCCAGGGCGTTGAGTGGCACACCCGAGTCGGAACCAGGCGTGTAGATCACCGGCCGAGCGGCCTTCTGGAGCTCGCCGATGTCGGTGCCGTCGAGGCCCCAGGATGCGAGCCCGTCCGACCACATCTGGGCGGTGGAAGCAGCCAGTTCCGGCACCGTGGTCTCGGCGACCCGCGCCGCGCCGGCATCGATCCACGGCTCGAACTCGTCCGCGTGCAGGGACGGGAACGTGAGGCTCAGATTGCTGAGGTCGCCTTTCGGGTCGATGGCGAGCACCGGCACTCCCGACAGCAGCGCCTCCTCCAGCAGAACGACACCGAGGCCGGTCTTACCCGAACCGGTCATGCCGACGATGACACCGTGAGTGGTGAAGTCAGCGCTGTCGAGCAGCACCCGTTCACCGGTGCGATCACCGCTCTCGGCGGAGATCTCCTCGCCGATGAACAGTTCGCCCTGACCGCGTTCGATGCCCATGTGTATGTCCTTCCGGGCCGGAGCCCGTGCTCAGTGTGGTTGGAAACACGAGGGCGCTCGGAGCGTTCGCCCGCTTGCCCTCGAAAACAGGCAGACTAGTTGCGTTCGCCGTACGCAACGTGACGGTGATCCCTGCATAGAGGAGAACACCATGGGTTTCATGGACAAGATCAAGGGCTTCTTCGGAGGCGCCACCAACAAGGCCGGTGACCTGGCTGACAAGGCTGGCGTCGGCGGAATGGCAGACAAGGTCGGCGATGTTGCCGGCAGTGCCCGCGAGACCGTTGGTGGTGTGGTCGAAGGAGCCGTCGACAAGGTGGCTGACGCCGCTGACTCGGCGACCAAAGGAAAGTTCACCGATCAGATCGACAAGGTACGCGACGCGGCCGACAAGATCGACGGCACTGACGACACCCCGGAGGCCCCAGGCGCTCCGGTGACCCCGGTCACGCCGGACACGCCAGCTCCGTGATCGATCGAGGGGTGTGAACACCTCTCGACTGTTCGTCTGAAAATGAGAACGCAGAGGATCCCGATGCCGAGCGCTCGTCGCCCAGCATCGGGATCGTTGCGTTTTGCGCTGCTCCTCGTACCTGGTTCCCTCGAGCCCGGCGTCAGTCGAAGCTGAGCTCGAGCAGCAGCTCGATCTGTTCTGGCGTCGGTGGAGGTCCGAGCTCGCCCCGATAGTCACCGGCTCCCACCTGCCATACGGCGAAGGCCTCAGCGAAGTCGCCGGCACCGGTCGAGAAGTCGGCCAGCCCGTTGCCTGGCCACCACGGCGCTGAATCGGCGCCGCGAATGGCCAGCCAGGATCGGCGCTCGTCGCCGTCGTTCTTCGTCACATCGACCGCATGTCCGAGTTCGTGGGCGAAGATGCGCGCCAGGTCACTCGAGGTCGCTCCCGGGCGCACGAACACCTCGATGCGTTGCTCTTGACTCCAGGTGTAGCCGGCGATGTTGCCTGCTCCGGTGACGAACTCGATCTCCCAGCCCGGTAGCTCTTGCTCCCACGGGTAGGTGATTGCTTCGATCGCCGGCCCGCCGAGGGCCTGCACGCTCGGTGACTCGTAGCTGATGGTGGCAGGGGGAGGGTCATCTCTGGCGATGCTGATGGCGCGGACCGCGATGACGGCGGCAGCGACATGGAGGACGCCCAGGAGAAGGCGATAAAAACCGTTCAGCATCGTTTTCGAGAAACGACTCTAAAAGGGCCCTGCTTGAGCCTTTTCGAGGTGTTTGACCAGTGAGTCAACCGACTCATGGGTGTTCAGGCCGCTGGTGCTCGGCATCAGATACACCGGCGCCCCACCGAACGGTTTGGCCTGCCAACCGCTCTCGGCTTGACGGTCGACACCGGTTCGCCACCCGCCCAGTCCCACCATCACAACACTCCGGGGCGTCAGCCATCGGACGAGTCGCTCGACTCGAGACGCACCGCTTCGGAACTCGGCGGTCGTGATCTGGTCGGCACGGCTGGTGGTCCGCTTGGCCAGATCCGTGAATCCGATCCCATGGTGGAGCAGAGCGTGGTCGATGGCCCGGTCCTGCGTGACGACGCCTGCAGCGAGGGCCGCCGGCCAGAACCGGTTGCCCTTCTTGGCGAAACTCACGCCGTCCTTGGCCGAGGTCACGCCGGGGTTGAGGCCGCACACCAGCATCTTCATGTTCGGCTGCACCGAATCGGGAAGGCTCTCCTGTCGCACTGACAGTGCGCCGTCGACACTGAAACCGGCCCCCTCGATGAGGTCGTCCAACGAGATCGGCAGATCCCCGCCGATGCTGATTCGCACCTCGGCCCCGGTCGGGAGGGATCGATGGAGTCGCGCCAGCCACAGCGGAATCTCACCCGCATCGACTCGTGACTCCCTACGGAGACCAATGTCGTCGCTCGCCGCCCTGACGAGATGCTGACTGCTGCTCACTCGACGAGAGCGTAGCGGCGCGCCGGCCCGGCGCCAGCCGTTGACGGTGCCGTTGACGGCCGGGTGGGTACGCTGTGGCGATGACGCAGGTCCAAGATGTGAGCGCAGCCCTCCAGATCATCGACGCCGGACTCGGTGTCATGACTGACCGCGAGCTCGTGTCGACCGACGAAGTCACGAATCTCCTGCTCGATGTTCGTGCACTCCTGAGCGAGGCCGTCATCGGCGTTCCGGTCGAGCCAGCCGCCGATCCAGCCTGAACCATCGGGCCGGCCCGCCGGGCTCAGCACTGCCGCATTCAGCCCCGATTGACTCAGCGCTCCCGCATTCAGCGCAGGGGATTGATCGCTTTGGCAGCGAGACCCAGCGCCGTCCCGACGACGAAACCAGCAGCGACATCTGAGCCGTGGTGCATGCGAGCGTGTATCCGACTCGCACCCACGATGCCGGCCGCTGCCACCCACAGGGGACGAAGGACGGGGACCGCATCGCTCAACAGCACTGCCGCCATGGCCCCAGACGAGGCGTGACCGCTCGGGAAGCTGGCGGTCTTCGGGCGACGCAGGTGCGGGGCCCCATCGATCAGATCGGGACGTTGACGATCGAAGATGGGCTTGATCATCGCATTCACCAGAACCGACTCCACTCCGAGCGCAACCGTCAACCGCAGTGCATGCGGTCGAAGCGATGGCACGAGCAGCGCGCCGGTCAAGGACAGGACATGCCATCCGATCGAGAACTCGGCAGCTTTGCTCGCCGAGTAGAACACCCGGTCGGCGATGGCATTGCCCCGCAGTGGATCGAAGAACTGGTCGACTCGGTCGTCGAAGGACGCCGTGTCCGGCAGGGAGATCGGCACTCAGGGAGCCTATGGGAAATGCGACGCCGGCCGTTCCGGGCGCCAGCCGGATCGACCGACGAGGCGGGAAGATCAGGTCCACTGCTGCATGAGCTTGCCGAACTCGTCGGCCGGACCGGACGGCACGATGTAGCCGTCCTCGTCGTTGATCGCTTCCCAATCGTCGCGCACGGTTTCGGCGGTGATCTCCTGGCCCCGGGCAGTCCCCTGGGTCAGGCCGATGAAGTAGCGGGCGATCGTGCCGCCGGCAGCCGAGTAGACGTTGCCGCTGGTGTCGCAGCTCTCGTGCGCTAGGTAGATCACGACGGGAGTCACGAGCCGTGGGTCGAGCTGATCGGCGAGACCGCCGAGAAGGTCTTCGGTCATCCGGGTCTTGGCGACGGGAGCGATGGCGTTGACCATGATGTTCTTCTTGGCTCCCTCGGCCGCCAGCACCCTGGTGAAACCGACGAGGCCCATCTTCGCTGCCCCGTAGTTCGCCTGGCCGAAGTTGCCGGTGAGACCGGAATTGGACGAGGTGTTGATCACGCGGCCGTAGCCCTGCTCACGGAAGTGGAGCCACGCGGGCTGTGTCACGTAGAACGCACCGCGAAGGTGTACATCGAGAACGGATTCGATCTCGGCCTGTTCCATCTTGTGGAAGGTCTTGTCGCGCAGGATGCCGGCGTTGTTGACCACGATGTCGACCCGGCCGAAGGCGTCGATGGCGGTCTGGACGATCGCCTTGCCGCCCTCCGGTGTGGCGACACTGTCGCCGTTGGCGACGGCTTCGCCGCCCAGGGCCTCGATCTCGGCCACGACCTTCTCGGCGGCCGTCGCGGAGCTGCCGCTCCCGTCCAGAGAACCACCGAGGTCGTTGACGACGACGCGGGCGCCGCGGCGGGCGAACTCCAGCGCATGTTCCCGGCCGAGGCCTCCGCCCGAGCCGGTGATGATCGCTACCTTGCCGTCGAATCCGAGGTCTGTCATGGCTGTTCTCCGCTCGTGGGTGGTTGGTCGAGAGCGGATCGAGCATAGGGGCGGAACTGGCGGTCCAACGAATGCCGTCGTAGCGTCGGGCCATGACCGAGACCACGATCGAAAACCCCCCGTCCGCCGATGTCGCGGCGGCCCCGGTGCTCTATGCGGTCGAGGATGGCGTCGCCCTGCTGACCCTGAACCGTCCGGATCGACTCAACGCCTGGAACGCCGATCTGGGGCGGGCGTACCACGACTACCTCGACCAGGCCGAGGCCGATCCCGAGGTCCGCGTCATCGTGGTGACCGGTGCCGGCCGCGGATGGTGCGCGGGAGCCGACATGGATCTCTTGCAGTCGATCGGCGGCTCGGTCAACAGCGTCGACGAGAACGGTGCGCCGGACACCCGCGACACCCGCCGCCATGTCGAGATCAAGAAGCCGATCATCGCGGCGATCAACGGGGCGTGCGCCGGACTCGGTTTCGTCTACGCCATTGCCGCCGACATTCGGTTCGCCGCCGCCGGTGCGAAGTTCACCACCGCATTCTCCCACCGTGGTCTCATCGCCGAGTACGGATCGTCGTGGTACCTCCCGCGCCTCGTCGGTCAATCAGTGGCGCTCGACCTGTTGATGTCCGGTCGTGTGTTTCTGGCCGAGGAGGCGAAGGAGCTCGGGGTGGTCAACCGGGTGTTCGCTCCGGAGGATCTCCTCCCCGAGACGATGGCCTACGCGAAAGCCATGGCTCAGTCGGCAGCCCCGACGTCCATGGCCGTGATCAAGGACCAGGTCTACCGTCACCCGGCGATGTCGCTCGATGATGCGGTGTCGGACTCCATTCGGCTCATGCAGGAGTCGCTGCGGCGAGCGGACTTCAAAGAAGGCGTTGCTTCGTATCTCGAGAAGCGGGCGCCCCGCTTCGACCCATACACGGGCTGACACGGCTCAGAACTCCTCGAAACTCCTCGAAAAACCCCAACTGCCAGCGTGACACGTTGCCCTGGCAACGTGTCACGCTGGCAGTTCGGTCTCGGTCTCGGTCTCGGTCTCGGTCTCGTCCTCGGGCCGCTGCCACTGTG
>CBESNA010000073.1:0-18087 GCA_965530755.1 uncultured Acidimicrobiia bacterium
ATCGACCAATGAGCACCGTCGAAGGAATCGACCAATGAGCACCGAGTCCCCCGATCCACTCTCTGTGCTCGGCTCGAGCCCCGTGGTGCTGTGCCTCGGCCCAGGCGGGGTCGGCAAGACCACCACCGCGGCCGCCCTCGCCGTCGCTGCCGCCCAAGCGGGGAAACGGGCCGTGGTTCTCACGATCGATCCGGCCCGGCGACTCGCCGACGCCATGGGTCTGTCAGAGGCCGGCGGGAAGACGCTCGACAACAGCGCTCGCCGGGTCGATGGACCGTGGTCCGGTGAGCTCTGGGCGTCCATGCTCGACCCGGGTGCGACGTTCGACGACCTGATCCACGAACACGCGTCGACGACAGAACAGGCGGACCGCATCATCGGCAATCGCCTCTACCAGAACTTGACCACCAGCCTGTCCGGGACCAACGAATACATGGCGGCCGAGCGGCTCCGGAGCCTTCATCTCGACGACCGTTTCGACGTCGTGATCGTGGACACGCCGCCGTCCAAACACGCCTTCGACTTCCTCGACAGCCCCGCTCGTCTGACCCGCTTCTTCAATCATCGCCTCTACAAGACTGTTCTGGCGCCGCGCCGCGGCTTGTTGAAGGCGATGAATTCGGCGACCAACCTCATGATGCGGGCACTGAGTCGGGTCGTGGGCGCCTCGTTCGTCGAAGACGTGATCGACTTCTTCGATGCGTTCGAGGGCATCGACCGCGGGTTTTCGAAGCGGGCGGGCGAGGTTGCCGAACTGCTCGTCGACCCGTCGACCGCCTATGTGGTCGTGAGTGCTGCCCGCCACGACCCGCTGCGGGAGGCCACCTGGATCGGTGCAAGCTTGCGCGACCGGAAGCGCCGAGTCGCGCTCCTCGTCGTCAATCGTCTGACGCCGTCGTTCGACCCACCGGGCGAGGAGTTCAAGACCCACGCTGCGGCTCAGGAGAACCTGCGTCAGCTGAATGCCCTCGCCGACGCCGAACGACATGCGATCGCCGATCTGGCTGCGACCATCGAGGCGGATGCAATTGCGTTGGTGGTCGAAGAACCGAACACCGTCACCGACATAGCTGGTGTCACCAGCATCGCAGCGCAGCTGCACGGGGCCGAGTCGACCATGGTCGATTGAGCGAGACGATCGCTCAGCTGGCTTCGGCCTGTTGCTCGTCCAGAGCATCGACGCCGTCTTCGATGCTTTCGGTGACGGGCACGATCCGGTCGAATCCCGTGGTGTGGAGCAACCGGATCAATGCCGGACGATCACAACTCACCGCAACAGCGCCCTCGGCTTCGCGAACCTTGCGAATGCCACCGATCAGTGCGCCGAGACCCGCCGAGTCCATGAAAGGGACGTCGGAGAGGTCGATCAGCAGCCGTTCGGATTCGGCCAGATTCGTGAGCGCCTCACGAAACGAGCCCACGGTGTAGGCATCGATCTCACCCGATGGGCGACACAGCGTGTAGTCGTCAGTTTGTTCGATGTGGATTTCGAGCACGGGTGGTCCCTCACAGAACGCTGGAGATCGAGACGGCAATGCTATCGCTTCGGGGTGAGTGCCGTTCCTCGGGCAGGTTCCTCGGGAGCGATGGAGAGGGCTACGCTCCCCGTCGTGAACGGAATCCTTCTTGCCACCGACTCCGATGCCGTGTTCAACGAGGTGGATGCTTCACTCGGCACCGCCGACGTCACCGTCTCCCGCGTGCGGGCCGGCAGCCACGTCCTTCCCGCCGTGCTCGAGCTGAACCCTGCGCTGGTGTTGCTCGATCTCCAGATCGGCAACATGGGTGGTGTGGCCACGTCGCTCGCCATCAAACAAGAGGTCGGAGCCGGGCGCCTCGACGATCGGCCCGTCGCGCTGCTGCTCGACCGAGCAGCCGATGTGTTTCTCGGCCATGGCTCCGAGGCCGACGGTTGGCTGATCAAGCCGCTGGATCCTCTGCGACTTCGCCGTCTTGCGTCCCAGCTTCTTGCCGGCGAGTCGCTTTTCGAAGGCATTTCCGCCCCGGCCTGAGATAGCCTCACAGTTCGAAATACAAACGGGTTGTAGCGCAGCTTGGTAGCGCGCCTCGTTCGGGACGAGGAGGTCGGGAGTTCAAATCTCCCCAACCCGACCACACAGAAGAACAAGCGCCCGGCCATAGGCCGGGCGCTTCTGTTTCGCCGCCTTCCCGGAAGCCCGCCGACCTCGTTGACGCTGCGACTGTCGCTCGATCCGGCGGCGACATACTGTGTGTGCATGCTCGGAGAAGTCCTCGCCGCTTTGCGGACCCAAGGATCGAGCATGCTCCGCGGTGTGATTGCCGGTGACGAGGGGCTGCGGCCAAACGAAATGGCCAGCGCCGAAGACCTCGGCCTCTACGGGCCCGACAGCGTCGTCTGGCGAGTCCACGGCGACTCGGCAATGTTGATCGGTGGTCTGCGCTCGCTCATGCTGCAGACGCTGCACCCACTGGCGATGGCCGGCGTATCCGAGCACTCCGACTACAAACACGATCCGTGGGGTCGGCTGAACCGCACCGGGCGCTTCGTGGGGGCCACCACCTACGGGTCGACTGCGACCGCGGAAGAAGCCATCGCCGTCGTCCGACGGGTGCACGAGTGGGTGACCGGCATTGCACCGGACGGCCGACCCTACGCAGCGAACGATCCCCACCTCCTGCTGTGGGTCCACATCACCGAAGTCGACAGTTTCCTGAGAGCCTTCGACCGCTACGGCGTCGGACGCTTGCGCGACGCCGAACGAGACCAATACGTCGCCGAGATGGCCGAGGTCGCCCGTCGATTGGGCAGCGAGACGCCGCCGGAGACGGTCGCAGAACTCGACTCATGCATCCGCGACTTCCGTTCCGAGTGCAAGGCCGGCCCTCAGGCGCGTGAAACGCTCCGATTCCTGTTGTTCCCCCCGGTCCCACTTGTCATGCGCGGGCCATACGGCGTGTTGTCGGCAGGAGCGATCACGTTGCTCCCACCGTGGGCCAGGCGCGAACTGCGACTGCCGGTGCTGCCCCTTGTCGACCCGTTGGCCGTTCGACCCGCAGCCGCCGTGCTGACTCGAGCGATCGGCTGGCTGATGGCGGCCGATCCACGCGAGTTCGAGCTGGCCGATCGACTCCTGGTCGAGTGATCGACAGACAGCTGCTCAGGGCGGGTCGGTGACGTAGCGCTGCGCCGCATCCTCGAGTGACAGCCCGAGCTGGTTCGCCAACGACGACAACCAAGCGAGAACGTCGCCTAGTTCGTGGAGCTGCTGTTCCGGGGTGCCTTTCCTGACAGCTTGAGCCAACTCGCCGACCTCCTCGCAGAGCCAGGCCACGGTCGGCGGCAGGCCACGCTCGCGGTCGGCCTCACCGTAGAGCTCATCCATCAACGACTGGAAACCAGCGATCTCCACAGGACTCAGCTGCGTTCGGCGGCGAGGATTTCCGCGATCTGCACAGTGTTCAGGGCGGCACCCTTTCGCAGGTTGTCGCCCGCCACGAACATTGCCAGACCGTTGTCGACGGTCTCGTCGACCCGGAGTCTGCCGACGATCGACGGATCGACGCCGGCGGCCTTCAACGGCGTTGGCACGTTGTCGAGGACCACGCCCGGCGCCGCAGAGAGAATGGCCGTTGCTTCTTCGACCGAGAGTGGACGTTCGAAGCCGGCGTTGATCGACAGCGAGTGACCAGTGAAGACCGGGACGCGCACACACGTCCCCGACACCCGAAGATCGGGGATGTGGAGGATCTTGCGGGTCTCGTCGCGCAGCTTCTGCTCCTCGCTGGTCTCGAGACTGCCGTCGTCGACGAGATCCCCGGCCCAGGGAAGGGCGTTGTAGGCAATCGGTTCGAGAAATGCCGAGGGGGGTCCCATGTCGACGCTGGAGCCGTCGTAGGTGAACGAACGGGCGTTGCCTGCTTTTTCAACCTGCTGAGCAAGTTCCTCGACGCCGGCGAGTCCCGCACCGGAGACAGCCTGGTAGGTGCTGACCACGAGGGTTCGGAGTCCGGCGGCCTCGTGGAGCGGGCACAACACGGGCATGGCGGCCATGGTGGTGCAGTTGGGGTTGGCGATGATGCCCTTCGGGCGATTGGCGACGTCGGCGTCGTTGACGTCGGCCACCACCAAGGGAACGTCGGGATCCATGCGCCATGCCGATGAGTTGTCGATGACGACCGCGCCGGCGGCAGCGACCTTCGGGGCGAGGGCCAGCGAGGTCGACCCGCCGGCAGAGAAAATGGCGATGTCGAGCCCGGCGAAGTCGGCCGTCGAGGCGTCTTCGATCGTGATCGTCTCACCGGCGTACTCGGTGATCTGGCCGGCGGAACGAGCCGACGCGAACAACCGCAGTTCGTCGATCGGGAAGTCGCGTTCGGCGAGGATCGATTGCACGACCCGACCAACCTGACCTGTGGCTCCGACAATTCCTACGCGCATGTCTGCCAGGTTAGACGGCACGGAGCGAAGGTCGGCCGCAATATCCACCAACCCGAGGCTCAGACCCCCGATTCTGTGGGGCCCAAACCCGAGGTTTGGGGCCCCCATTTCCGGGGGTGTCAGCCTCGGGTTCGCTGGTGAGTCAGGCGTCGAGGCCGAACGCGGCATGCAACAGCACGACCGCTTCCTCCGCCCGATCCGCAGCGACCACACAGCTGACCCGAATCGCAGAGGTCGAGATCATCTCGATGTTGATCCCGTTGTCGGCCAAGGTCTCGAACATGGTCGCCGCCACCCCCGGATTGCTCTTCATACCGGCGCCGATCACCGACACCCGACCGATCGTCTCGTCAGTCGACACCTCGGAAATCCCGAGCTCAGCCAAAAGGCCGCCCTCGAGCAGCGCAACTGAGCGAGCGACATCGTCGGTCGGCACGGTGAACGAGATGTCGGTCATGCCCTGATCCGACACGTTCTGCACGATCATGTCCACGTTGACGTTTTCGTTCGCCAACGCCCGGAAGAGGGCGGCCGACACACCCGGCCGATCGGGGACGTCGGACACGGTCACCTTCGCCTCGGACAGATCGTGGGTGACGGCTCGAATGATCGGCTGTTCCATGGCGTTGGCTCCAGAGGTTCGTCCGCCGAGTTCGTCGACGATCGTGCCCGGCTCCCAGGTGAAGGCCGAGCGAATGTGCAGGGGGACTTGGTAGTTGTGAGCGACCTCGACCGACCGCATCGCCGGCTTCGGGCACCCCGTCGCGGTCATCTCGAGCAGCTCATCGAAGCTGATCCTCGGCATCTTCTTTGCCTTGTCGACCAGTCGAGGGTCGGCACTGAAGACACCAGAGACGTCGGTGTACAGCTCGCAGAGATCGGCGCCGAGGATGTGGGCCAACGCCACCGCCGTGGTGTCGGATCCTCCCCGGCCCAGGAACGTGACGTCACGTTCGACCGACACACCCTGAGATCCGGCAACGACCGGAACCACGCCCTTCGCCAGCGCCTCCCGGACCCGATCCGGATTGATCTCCAGGATCTTGGCGTTGCGATGATTGCTGTCGGTCAAGAAGCCGGCCTGGCTGCCGGTGAAGGAGTGGGCCTGCACGCCGGCCTCGGCGAGTGCGATGCAGATCAGGGCACAGGCCTTCCGCTCACCCGCCGTGATGAGCATGTCCATCTCGCGCCCGGGCGGGTTTTTCGAGATCTCTGCCGCGATGCGCAACAGGTCGTCGGTCTCTTTCCCCATCGCCGAGACGACGAGGACGACATCGTCTCCACGACGTCGACAGCGGGCGACGTGATCGGCGACGATACGCATGCGATCGGCGTCGGCCACCGAGGTGCCACCGAACTTCTGAACGACAAGAGCCACGGGCGGGAAGGCTATCGGCAGACGCCGACCACCTCTCGGGAATTCCGACCCACTAACGTCGGACGCCGTGGCCACCAAGAAGCGACAACGCCAGAAGCAAGCTCAGCACGAGAAAGCCGACCAGCTCGCCCGCATCCAGCGCGGCGAAGTGCTCCGTCAACGGGTGCTGCTCGTCGTGCTTCTCGCCGTACTCGGCGGTGGCGCGTTGTACCTGCTGAGCCAGGACGGCGAGTCTGACAACACCTTCGCTCCCGAACTCGAGTCCGACACCACTCCCGAAGTCGAGTCCGACACCACTCCCGAACTCGATTCTGGTGCGTTCCTCGCGCCGCCACCGGGTGCCAGCATCACCGGCGAGACCCCGTGCCCCGAGCCAGACGGCTCCTCAGCACGAACGACATCGTTCGAGAACGCGCCGCCGATGTGCATCGATCCGACCAGCACCTACAGCGCTGTCATCAGCACCGACATCGGTGACATCACCGTCGAGCTCGACGCAGCAGCTGCGCCACTGACCGTCAACAACTTCGTCGTGCTCGCTCGCTACGGCTACTACAAAGACGTCCCGTTCCATCGCATCATCCCGGGCTTCGTCATCCAGGGCGGCGACGCCGTCGGTGGTGCAGACGTCGACAACACCCTCGGTGGTGGCGATCCCGGTTACAGCATCAGCGAGGAACCTCCGACCGACGGCTCGTATCAAGTCGGATCGCTGGCAATGGCCAAGCGAGGCGAGCCGGGTTCGACCGGCAGCCAGTTCTTCATCATCACCGGCGAGAACGGGGCGTCGCTTCCGCCTGAATACTCGCTGTTCGGGGCCGTGACCACCGGTCAGGACGTCGTCGACGAGCTCGATTCGTACGGCACTGCCGGCGCAGGAGTTCCCACCGAGGTGGTGACCATTCGCTCGGTGTCGATCATCGAGGAATGAGCCCGGAGGGCGCGATTCCATCGACCAAGTGGTCGTTCCCGCCCATCGCCGGCCTCACGGACGAGGACGACCTCATCGCCATCGGGGCCGATCTCGAACCCGGCACCTTGATCGAGGCATATCGACACGGCTTCTTCCCGATGCCTCTTGGCATGCGACGAACCGGCTGGTTCTCGCCAGATCCCCGCGGTGTGCTCCTCCCGCACGGGCTCCGAGTGTCGAGATCGCTCAAGAGATCCCTCCGCCGCTTCCACTTCACCACCGACCGAGCGTTCGACGACGTGCTTTCCGCATGTGGTGATCCCGCCAGAGCGCACGGCTGGATCGACCATGGCATTCGACGGGCGTACACCGCGCTCCACCATCTCGGCCACGTTCACAGCGTCGAGGCCTGGGACGAGAACGGCCTCGCCGGCGGCCTCTACGGCGTGCAGGTCGGCGGGCTGTTCGCCGGGGAATCCATGTTCCACCGAAGGACCGATGCATCGAAGGCTGCGCTGGTCCACCTCGTCGAACTCCAGGGCGACCGGCCCGAAGGAATCATCGACGTGCAGTGGACAACTCCGCATCTCGAGTCGCTCGGCGTGGTTCCGGTCAGTCGGCGCGACTATGGCACCAGGCTCGCCGCTGCGATCGCGCTGGAGCCTCCTTCCTGGAACTGAGGCGGGCCGGATGCCCTACGCCAACCGGGCCGGACGCCCTACGTCAACCGGGCCGGTCGCCCTACGTCAACGGGGTCGTACGACCCATGCCGCAGAGCAACTCATCCCATGTCGATGAAGTTCGCTGGAGGTTGTGCCGTTGACATCGCATGGCTGGGCCACAACAAGGTGCATCCGAAGAGTCGAAGAACTCCTGGATCGCATCCCCGCGCGCGGCCAGAGCCGTCCGCGTGCTCGTCTTCCTGCTTCCCGTGATCGGTGCATGGATCGCCGTCCGGGTGCTCGCCCCACTCTTCTTCCAGCCGTTGGGGTGGATCGGGCTCGTGATCTGGGGGCTCCAAGCCGTCCTCGCCGGCGCCATCGCAGCCACCGTCGTTGATCGATTCACGAGGCGCGCCCTGCCGCTGGCCACCTTGATGGGCATGACGCTCACCTTCCCAGACCAGGCCCCTTCCAGGTTCAGCGTCGCCATGCGGACCGGGACCGTCCGCCAGATGAAGAAACGCCTGGAGGAGCTCGCCGAACACGGCCTTTCAGACGACGTACAGAAAGCATCCGAGCAGGCGATCGAGCTGGTGACGTTGCTCGGCCGGCACGAGCGCCTCACCCGGGGACACACCGAACGGGTACGGGCCTACGCCGACGTCATCGCCGGAGAGATGAAACTGGCTGAGCAAGACCGCCAGATGCTCTCCTGGGGAGTGCTGCTGCACGACATCGGCAAGCTCTCGGTTCCGCCGGAGATCCTGAACAAGAACGGCCGCCCGACCGAGGAGGAGTGGGCCATTCTCCAGACACACCCCGCAGAAGGGGCTCGGATTCTCGCCCCGCTGTCGGGTTGGCTCGGCGACTGGGCGCTCGCCGCCAGCGAGCACCACGAACGTTGGGACGGCGGCGGGTATCCCAACGGCCTCAGCGGCCGCGACATCTCGATGGCCGGACGCATCACCGCCGTCGCCGATGCCTACGACGTGATCACCTCGCGCCGTTCCTACAAGGCTCCAATGTCCATCGAAAGCGCCAGACAGGAACTGGTTCGCTGTTCGAAGACCCAGTTCGACCCCGCTGTGGTTCGGGCCATGCTCGGCGCGTCGATCGACGAGAGGACTCGAGTCGGGCGACTTCTCGGCTGGATCCCAGAAATCCCCGGCCTCGCCGCAGCTTCGAATGCGCTCGCGTTGATTCCACCCGTCGTGGTGGCGACAGCACTGGCCACAACCGGAGCGGTTGCCGCCAGCCCTGCGCGCCCAGATCAGGCACTCGCCTTCACCGGGCCGGAATCAACCGTCACCACCAGCGAGCAGTCTCCCGAGCCGGCCTCGAAGTCGACCGCCCCTGACCCGGCGGATGAAACCTCGGATGCGACATCGGACGGCTCGACCTCGACCAACGGCTCCACCACGCTGCCCTCGACCAACAGCTCGACCACACTGCCGTCGACCAACAGCACCACCACACTGCCGTCGATCACGGTGCCGTCGACCACGATCCCAGGCATCACACTGCCGACGATCACGATCCCCTCGATCTCGCTCCCCGGCGTCTCGCTCCCCGGCGTCTCGCTCCCCGGCGTCTCGCTCCCCGGGGTATCCCTGCCCGGCACGATCCCCGACGTGACGGTGCCGACCGGCGAACTGACTGATGGCCTGCTCACCGGTTCATCGACCGAGGTCACGGTCCCCCCGGTCACCGTTCCCACCGTCACGCTCCCGGACCTCGGTTTTCCCTGAGTCGGGTTCCGGACGGCGGCACCATCGAGCCAGGCCACGAGCGGCCCGACCGCCGACTCAGCCTGCGCTGAATGCTGACTGGAGGCACCGCCATTTTGTGGCTGTTCCCCTTCGTCCTACCATCGCGGCCCTGATGAGCTCCTCGTCGACACCAGAGACCCCACCGCAACCTCGAGCCTCGGTCAATCGAGAACGCGACCGACCGTGGATGATGCGGACCTACTCCGGGCATTCGACCGCCGCTGCATCGAACGAGCTCTATCGGCTCAATCTCGCCAAAGGCCAAACGGGTCTCTCGATCGCCTTCGACCTACCCACGCAGACGGGGTACGACCCCGACGATCCCCGGGCCAGAGGCGAGGTCGGCAAGGTCGGGGTCCCCGTCGTCCACAAGGGCCACATGGCAACGCTGCTCGACGGCATCCCCGTCGGCGACATGAACACCTCGATGACCATCAACGCGCCGGCAGCCTGGATGCTCGGTTTGTACATCGCCAACGCCGAAGATCAGGGAGTACCGACAGCCGAACTGCGGGGCACCACGCAGAACGACATCGTCAAGGAGTACCTCAGCCGCGGCACGTACATCTTTCCGCCGGAGGCGAGCAGGCGACTGATCGTCGACATGTTCGCCTACTGCACGACACACGTACCCAAGTGGAACCCCATGAACGTGTGCTCCTATCACCTGCAGGAAGCTGGTGCGACGCCGGTCCAGGAGATCGCCTACAGCCTCGCCACGGCCATCGGTGTGCTCGATGCGGTCCGGGACTCCGGTCAGGTTCCGGAGGAGGGTTTCACTGCGATCGTCGCGAGCGTCAGCTTCTTCGTGAATGCCGGCATCAGGTTCATCGAGGAGACCTGCAAGATGCGGGCCTTCACCGAGATGTGGAACCGGATCACCGCAGAGCGGTACGGGGTCACCGACCCGAAGGCCCGTCGGTTCCGATACGGCGTGCAGGTCAACTCCCTCGGACTGACCGAGGCCCAACCCGAGAACAATGTCCAGCGAATCGTCCTCGAGGCCCTCGGCGTCACCCTGTCCAGAGACGCCCGCGCCCGGTCACTGCAGTTGCCGGCGTGGAACGAAGCCCTCGGCCTACCCAGGCCGTGGGACCAGCAGTGGTCCCTGCGGATCCAGCAGGTGCTGGCCTTCGAGACCGACCTCCTCGAATACGACGACATCTTCGCCGGCTCACACGTGATCGAAGCGAAGACGAACGAACTGGTGGAGGCAGCCACAGCCGAGCTCGACGAGGTCCTGGCGCTGGGCGGCGCCTTCGAGACGATCGAGGAGCTGAAAGGACGACTCGTTCGTTCTCACGCCGAACGGTTGCGCAAGATCGAACGGGGTGACACCACCATCGTCGGGGTCAACGACCTGGTCGAGACAGCTCCGTCCCCGCTCGGAGGAGCCGAGAGCATCCAACGGGTCGATGCCACCGTGCACGGGGAGATGGTCGCCGACGTCGAAGCGTGGCGAGCCAGCCGGGACCAGGCTGCGGTCGACGCGGCACTCGAGCATCTGGCGCAGGCAGCCCGTGGCGACGAGAACATCATGTTCCCCACCATCGAGCTCGCCCACGCAGGCGGGACCACCGGCGAATGGGCCGGCCTGCTCCGCGAGATCTTCGGTGAGTACCGGGCACCGACCGGTGTCGCCGCGGCGGCCGGAGCGGGCGGCGGCTCACCCGGTTTGCGCTCCATCGCCAACCGCTTGCGCGAGGTCGCGGGTGGACCGCCTCGATTCCTCGTCGCCAAGCCCGGACTCGACGGCCATTCCAACGGCGCAGAACAGATCGCGGTGGCAGCGCGAGATGCCGGAATGGAAGTCATCTACCAGGGCATTCGCATGACCCCGGAAGAGATCGTCGCTGCGGCGCGCGACGAGGACGTCGATGCCATCGGCATCTCGATCCTCTCTGGCAGCCACCTCGAGCTCGTGCCCGAGATCATGCAACAGCTTCGCCGGGAGGGAGTGACAGCGCCGGTCATCGTCGGCGGAATCATCCCAGAGGCCGACCGACTCGGCCTGACAGAGCTCGGCGTCGCTGCCGTTTTCACCCCGAAGGATTTCGAGATCAGCCAGATGATCGGCGAGGTTGCTGACCTCGCCTTGGCCCATCGCTTGCGCTGATCTCCGAGCTCTCGTTGTGCACGACCCGAGAGAAAACTCGGGTTGGGTGACACAAGAGTTGCTGCGAGTTCCGATAGCGTTTCCGAAGGCCGCCGGCACTCCCTCCGCCGGCGGCCTACTCTCTCAAGCGGACCAACGTGACGCGGAACGTGCCACACTTCCCTCGACGCATCGTTGGTCAAGTTCGCGGTGCTAGCGCCGATGGAGACGAGATGAACACCCGATTCGCACTCCCCGGACTGGCCACCGGGATCCTCGGCTTGGTCGCAGGGTTGATCGCCTACGCAGCAGACAACCGTCTGTTCGGCGCTGTCGCAGGGCTGCTGGCCCTTGCCGCAGGTGTCTCAGGAGTTCGGCTCGCTCAACAACTGGGAGAACAGGCTGCGCTGCAACGCCTGGTCGAGGATGAACTCCGCGTCGTGCGAGCCGAGACCCAGCAGCGGCTGCTCGTCGACGACGCCGAGGACTACGAAGAGTCAGAAGACCTCGAAACGCTCACCGACGTCCGCACGGGGCTGTTCAGCGAGAGCTTCTTCACCGTCGCGCTCGAGTCACGCGTGGCCGCCGCACGACGCCATCTGCGACCCGTCGCCGTGGTGCTGCTCGAGGTCGTCGAAGGTCTCCCCGGCGGTGAACCCACTGAAGCCGAAGCATCGATCGTCGCGCAGAGCATCACAACAACCCTTCGCGAGGCCGACACTGCGTGTCGCCTCCGCAACGGCTACTTCGCCCTCTTGCTCGAGGACACCCCCGAGAATGGCGCGATCTGGACTGTCGAACGCATTCGCCGCGAGCTGCTCGGCCTCAAGACCGGGCTGACGCTCTGGGCCGGCGTGGCGTGTTATCCGGCCCACGCTTTTACAACCGATGAACTGATGCGAGCCGCGGAGGAAGCCCTCGAAGGTGCCCGCGAGTGGCGCCAGGACCGCATTGAAGTCGCGTCAGCGGCCAAGGACTGAATCGTCCTCCTGAGGCGGTTCCAGACCGAACTCGCGCCACACCGAATCGGTATCGGACCCGACAGAACGACCAGGCCACCGAACCGACCCCGGCGTCTCGGACAATCGGGCGATCACGTTCGGCATCGGATAACCATCGACGGTGACGAACGCCTCGCGTTCGAGGATGTGAGGATCGGCAGCCAGATCACTGATGTCGTACACCTGCGCTGCTGCAGCGTCGGCTTCCTCGATCGCGTCGAGAGCCTCGCTCATCGAGCGCTCCGCAACCCACGCCGCCACGCGATCTTCGACCAGCTGGCGATGGTCCATTCGGTCAGCCACGGTCCGAACACGCAAATCATCGCCGAGGCCGACCAACTGCATGATTCGTTCGGCGACCGAGTCGGCCGAGGTGCTGATGGCAATCCAGCGACCATCGGAGGTGCGATAGGTTCCGCGCGGAATCGAATACGGCAGTCCTGACCCGAGTCGGGGCTGCTGCTGCCCAGACTTCAACCACAGCGACGGAAGGGGGCCCATGATCTGGATCATGCTCTCGATCAGGTTCGCATCGACCACCTGACCGACGCCAGAATGGACGGCGACCATCGTGGCAAAGGCTGCTGCCAGCCCGGTCACCTCATCGGTCAGAGCAACGGGCGGGAGCGTCGGCGCACCATCGGCATCACCGTTGAGCGCGGCGAAGCCGGACATGGCTTCGGCCAGCGTGGCGAAACCCGGTCGGTGAGCGTATGGACCGTCCTGCCCGAAGGCCGTGACCCGGACGATGACGAGCGTCGGGCGATGTGCGTGCAACACCTTCGCACTCAGACCAAGCGAGTCGAGCTTGCCCGGTCGCATGTTCTCGACCAGCACGTCGCTCTCAGCCACCAACGTGAGGAGGTTGGCTCGGCCAATCTCGCTTCGCAGGTCGAGCTCGATGAACCGCTTGTTGCGGTTGGCGCCTTTGAAGAAGAACGTCTCACCATCGTCGTCTCGCCAGCCCAGGTTCCGCGCGGTGTCGCCGATTCCCGGCCGTTCGATCTTGATCACGTCCGCTCCGAAATCGGCGAGGTGCCGGGCACAGCCCGGCCCGGCCAACACCGTCGACAGATCGAGCACTCGGAGGTCGCTCAGTGGTCCCGTCATCGCAGTGGTCCCGTCATCGCAGCGGTTCCGTCATCGGGAGCCGTCCATCTCATGTCGCTTTCCCGACGATTCGCTGGATCGTTCCGATGCTGCGCACCGTCATCGTCCCGATGCTGCGCTCGAGCCCGGCGACGTCGAGATCAGAAGCCGAAATACCTTCCCGGGGCCACCAATGAATGTCCCTCCCGACCAACGCGAGACGGTCCTCTGGAGGTGCGAAGTCGTCGAGATCGATCGGATCGGGCGCCGGTGCAGCAAGAAGTATCACCTGCGGTTTGCTGCCGGGGAGAGGTGCGTCGGCACCAAATGGGGAGGTGGCCACGATGTCGACCAGCTCGGCGGACGTCCGCACGATGGCGGGAACCTCGTACCCCAGGGCTTCGCGGAGGCCCGCCGCCAGTCGCTCGGCGATCTCGCTGCTCTCGAGACCCAGCGCGTCACCGATCAGCACGTTGCCGCTCGCCTGATATGCGGTGGCGTCGATGAACCCGACTCGTTGAACGGCTGCGATCAGATCGTTGTTCGTGACCCGGCGACCTCCTGTGTTGATCGCACGCAGAAATGCGACATGAGAGATCACTCGGCGGCCCACACATGGGCGTAGTCGCCCACAGCATCGAGCACGGGTTGGAGTGCGCGGCCCTTGTCGGTGAGTCCGTAGTCGGCGGATCGTCCGTGGACCCGACGCTCCACTACTCCTTCGGCTTCCAGCTCCTTCAGCCGCTCGGACAGCAGTCGATCCGAGATGCCCGGAATGGCTCTTCGGATCTGACTGAAGCTCGAGCATCCCCCGGACATGGTGAGCAGGATCGCGCCCGTCCACCGACGACCGATCATCTCGATCGTCCGGTGGAAGTGCGGGCAGTACGAGCCGTCCTCAGGCATCAGCAGATGCTAGGCGATGGCAGCGATGGCTTCGCCGGCGCGAGCCAGCCCGGCCTCGGCGTCCATCGCGAGCCCATCGGCTGCCACCACTTGCACGTTGCGGATCCCGAGGAACCCGAGGAAGAAGGTCAACCACGTGGTCCCGTGATCGAGTTCGGAACCGATGGGCGTGCCACCGGCGGCGGCCACGACATAGGTCGGGCGGTCGGCGAGGAGGCCGACGGGGCCCTGTTCGGTGTAGCCAAAGGTGATTCCGGCCCGTGCGACGAGGTCAGCCCAGGCCTTGAGCGCAGCGGGAACACCGAAGTTGTAGATCGGAGCGCCGATGACGAGCACGTCCGCAGCCTGGAGCTCGGCGATGAGTTGGTCGGCAAAGGCCAAGGCTGTCGCCGACTCGGGTGACCGATCGGCCGGGAGAGCTGCCATGTCGGCGGTGACGTCCGCAGTGAGCAGAGGCACGCCGAACTCGAGGTCACGCACGACGATCTGGTCGTCGTCGGAGGCCAACTTGGCGATGAGCTTGTCGGCGAGGGCACGGGTGGCGGAGTTGGCACCGGTGGCGCTTGCATCGATGCGAAGAATCGTTCTGGACATGGGGAGGGGCCTTTCGGAGGGACAGGATCTGTGTGGTTACATATAGTAAGTAGTTCAAATCTGTATCGCACTGTGTCGTCGATCACACGGTTTCCTTCGGCGCTGCGCGCCCCGACCTGCGGGGGAAGCCGCGCCCCGACCTGCGGGGGAAGCACGGCGCGAACTACGGTTCGACCGTGAGCCTCGACCTCCGAGAGCAGGACCCCGCTGCAGCCAGATTCAACGCTGTCGGCCAAGCCGTGCTGTTCTGCCTGGTCGGCGGCGCGGTCGGTCTTGTCGCCAATGGCCTACTGTTCGGAACCTCTGACCCGTCGCGATGGGTCGTCGTCGCGGTGTGCGCCAGCGTCGGAACCGTGCCCCTGCTTCGATGGCGTCTGGATCGCCGGCGAGTCGATCATCTCGACCTCTTCGGGATCGATCGTTCGCTCCGTCCACTGCTCGAACGTGCGGCGGCGGCTGCTGACGCCATCGAACAGGCCGGCCATGCCGCACCGGACGGCGCGATCCGCGACCAGTTGGCCGAGAACCACAGCACCGCGCTTCGGCACCTCCGGCTCATGGAGTCCGACGCCCGGCAATCGGGTCATGCGAGCCGCCAGGGCCTTCTCCAGCTCTGCCACCAACTCGATGAACTCGCTGCGGCCTCGGGACGGCTGTCGGCTGCAGCCGTCACGGCGCTCCCGTCCGTGCTGGGTTCGCTCACGGAACGGACGACGCTGCTGGAGCGGGCGCTCCGCGAGACATCATCAAACGAGCAACTGGGCTCCGGAGAGGCAGCGATCACCGCAGGGTCGGCCTGGCCCGATCTCGAAGATCCCGATGCCACCAACGTCCGCTGAAACGCCAGCGCGGCAGAGCCTCACTAGCCGGGGTCGTCGTCGATGGACGGGGCCACAGCATCTCGATCGCAGCCGCAACGGCGACGACTTCCTCATCGGTTGGCATTGGACGGATCTCGCTCACAGCGGAACGTTCCCGTGCTTGCGCTTCGGAAGGTCCTCGGTCTTCGACCGGAGCATGTGGAGGCCGGCAATCAGCTTGCGTCGGGTCTCGGCGGGATCGATCACGTCATCGACGTAGCCCCGCTCGGCGGCGATCCACGGGTTGGCGAAGCGTTCCTTGTACTCGTCGATCAGTTCGGTCCGACGGGCCGCTGGGTCGGCAGCAGACTGAATCTCGCGACGGTAGACGATGTCAGTGGCACCCTCTGGGCCCATCACCGCGAGCTCGGCCGTTGGCCAGGCGAAGGCCAGATCGCAGCCGATCCCCTTCGAGTCCATGACCACGTACGCACCGCCGTAGGCCTTGCGAGTGATCACTTGCATCCGGGGCACAGTCGCCTCGCAGTACGCGTAGAGGAGCTTCGCTCCGTGGCGGATGATGCCGCCGTACTCCTGGTCGACTCCGGGGAGGAACCCCGGCACGTCGACGAACGTGACGAGCGGGATGTTGAAGGCATCACACACGCGCACGAAGCGGGCGGCTTTGGATGAGCTCTCGATGTCGAGCACCCCGGCGAGCTGCATCGGCTGGTTGGCGACGATGCCGACGGGACGACCGTCGAGGCGGGCATAGCCGCACACGATCGCCTTCGCCCAGTTGGCCTGGTACTCCATGAACTCGCCGTCGTCGACAACTTCGGTGATGACCTGCTTCATGTCATACGGATGATTGGAGGTCTCCGGCATGATCTCCGCCAGACGAGGACAGAGGCGATCGGGGTCGTCGCCCGAAGCGATGATCGGCGGCTCCTCGAGGTTGTTCGATGGCAGGAACGACAGCAGGAAGCGCACATCGTCGAGCACGGCCTTCTCATCGTCGGCGACGAACGTTGCGACGCCGGATTTCGAGCTGTGACTGCCCGCTCCGCCGAGCTCTTCGAGCGTGACCTCTTCACCGGTGACGGTCTTCACGACATCTGGACCGGTGATGAACATGTGCGACGTCTCCTTCACCATGAAGATGAAGTCGGTCATCGCGGGGCTGTAGACCGCGCCGCCGGCGCATGGGCCCATGATCACGCTGATCTGAGGGATGACACCGGACGCCTGGACGTTGCGATAGAAGATGCCGCCGTAGCCGTCGAGGCTGACGACCCCCTCCGGGATTCGGGCACCGGCGCCGTCGTTGAGTCCAATGAGGGGTGCGCCGGTCGACAGCGAGAGATCCATGACCTTCTGGATCTTCTCGGCGAAGACTTCACCGAGTGAGCCGCCCATGATCGTGAAGTCCTGGCTGAAGACGAAGACCTTCCGACCGTCGATGGTTCCCCAGCCAGTGATGACACCATCGGTGTACGGCCGCTCGGTGGCGTCGGGATTGCGGGTGCGGGCCAGCATGTCGAGCTCGTTGAACGAACCGTCGTCGAGGAGATAGTCGAGCCGCTCCCTGGCCAGCATCTTGCCCTTGTCGTGCTGGCGCTGGACCGACCGCTCGGATCCAGCGTGCAGCGCTGCCTCCCGACGCTCGAGCAAGTCGGCAAGGCGGTCGGCATTCGTTGTTTCAGCCACGCCGGGAGGGTAGCGCCCGCCACCCAACCTCGGAAATGACGAACGTCCCGATCCTGCAGCGCAGCAAGCACGGGTAGCGTTTCGGGATGCCTGAACTGACCTCGGTGTGTGTCTACTGCGCATCATCGACCGGGACGAACCAAAAGATCGTCGACGCCACACGCTCCTTGGGGCATCTGCTGGCCGAGCGTGGAATCGGCCTCGTCTACGGCGGCGGGGCGGTCGGGCTGATGGGAGTCATCGCCGACACCGTGCTCGCCGACGGTGGAACGGTCACGGGCATCATCCCGACCGATCTCTTCCCACGAGAAGTTGCCCACGTCGGCTGTACCGAACTGATCGAGGTCGACTCGATGCACGAACGGAAGCGACTCATGTTCGATCGGGCTGACGCGTTCATCGCCTTGCCAGGGGGTTTCGGCACCCTCGAAGAGATCGCAGAGGTCACGACCTGGGCCCAGATCGGGATGCACGACAAGCCCGTAGGCCTTCTCAACGTCGACGGCTACTGGGACGGGCTGCTGGCCTTCTTCCGCCGGGCGGTCGCCGATGGGCTGTTGAAGGACCAGAACCGGGCCATGCTGCAACAGTCCAGCACCCCGGAGGGAATGCTGGATGCCTTGGAGCGTTACGAGGGAAGCGCCGAGGCGAAATGGATGGACATCGACCAAGCGTGACTGATCCAACCCCTCCACGCTCGACGTTGAGAGCGCAGCGAGCAACTCGGGGTGGCCGAAGGCCACACGGTCT
>CBESNA010000074.1:0-17142 GCA_965530755.1 uncultured Acidimicrobiia bacterium
GCAGCGAGCAACTCGGGGAACGCCCGAGGCCCGTCAGGGGCCGAAGCGTTCACGGGTGCGATGTTGTGAGCGCAGCGAGCAACTCGGGGAACGCCCGAGGCCCGTCAGGGGCCGAAGCGTTCACGGTGTCACAGGCCATCTTCATACTGTTCTTCGTGGGAGCAGGAAGCATGACCTCGTTGGATTTTGCAGCAGCGGCTCGGCGCATGGCCGATGCGGCCCGTCAGTCGGGTCACGGCGCGCCCGGCTTCCGCAGTCCTCCTCGGAGCCCGGGCTGTCGTCGCTCGATTCGCCGTCGCCGGACCGGTGAGGCGGTCGTCGCCGTACTGGTGAAGGGGCGGCCCACCCCGGCAGTGCTGGCCGACATGATCGACGGGGTCGTCGTCGCCAATCGGCTGGCGGGCACCGCCGCTGCCGATCTGCGGGAAGTGTTGTGGATCGCAGTCGCAGACCTTGCTGAGGCGGAAGCCCCGGCTCCGACCGCCACCGCCGAAGTCAGGGCAATACGAGCGGCATGATGCCGTTGGCGAGCCCAGGCTGATCCCCGCTGGGATCGAGAGCATCGATCACCCGGGTTCCCCCGGAGCTGCTCGTGGGAGCACTGCCGCTCCCGAACGCCCACTGCGAAGTAGTTGCAGCGACGTCACGCACCCGCCGCACGCCGGCTGAGGGGAATCCCTCTTGGCCCAAGACGGCGATGGCAAATGCCGTGGTGCTCGGGTCGTACCCGTCCGGCAACGCGGACAGAGGTACCCGCACAGTCACACGACCTTCGGCGGCGAGCACCAGAACCGACATCGTTGGGCTCGCTTCGTTGTAGTCATCACCGTCGGCCGTAGCCACCGCCGAATTCCACCCTTCGATCGTGACAGCGGCCTCCCACCCATGGCCGTCCGGGAGTCTGGCGTTGCGGCCGTCGAGCAAATCGCTTCGCCCGGTACCGGCTCCCGGGTCGAGATCGAGGTAGACGTCGAAGGTCTGCGTGGCGAGCCCGTTCGGTGAGCTCCATGGATTGGCCACGGCGCCGTCGACGGCGAAGCTGAACACGGCTTCGTCGCCACTGATGCCGCTCTGGAACGAGACGAGGTCGTAGCTTCCCGGAGTGAACACGGTGTCGGTCGGGTAGGTGTAGGTGCCAGGACCGTTGTCGTCGCCGGACGAGTCGATCACATCGATGATGGGGTCGAATCCGGCGATATCGGGGGCGGGAAAGGCCACGGCGCCCGCTGCCGGTGAAAGCTCCTGTGCGGTCGCCAGCCTCACGACGATTCGGTCGCCGGCGCCGATCGCCCCCAGCTCGGACAAGGGAATACCGATCTCCACCACCGATTGTGACCGGGCCGCCTCCACCGGTGTGCACGTTCGCGGATAGTCGCCGACCTTGGTCAGTCCCGGCAGCGTGGAGGAGATGCAGGCACCGGTGGTGTCGTCGTAGCGCACCAGGTGAGTGGCATCGAAGCCGAGCAGGCGGTCGTCGATCGTCGTGCCTCGACGTGACGAGCCCCTGGGCGTCTGGAGGTAGATCTCGAACCTGTCGGCGAACCCACCGTCGACTCGGAGCGCCAGCTGCTCGTCGTCCATGGCAACGCTGAGCTCGTAGAGCGGGCCGCCTGCTCCGGTTTGGCGATAGGTGGTCGTGTCGATCCAGTCGGCGCTGTCGCCTTCGATCGTGATCGTGACGGGGTCGGTCTGGATCAACTGCGGTTCGAGTGCGGGGTCGGGGATGATCGGTACGTCGACCCAGCGAGGTCGTCCCTCGCCGATGGCGTCGTAGACCTGGCCGAGGAGCTCTCGATAGGCATCGTCGAAGTACCGGTCGTCCCCAGAGTCCTGGTCGGCCCCGTACCACCAGAACCAATCTGAACCCTCGGCCTGCAGCATCGTGACCGTTGCTCGTTCCAACGCTTCGGGCGAGAGCCCGCCGCCCTGCTCTGCTTTGCGAAGGTCCAGGCGCGTGAGACGGAGCAGCTCCCAGGCCCGCTGTTCCTCCGCTTCGCCGATCCAAGTGCCGAAGTCCGGGCTGAACCAGGCAGCAGGGAAGACCTCGGGCAGCTCGGCGCCGGCGGTTCCGGAGGCAATGTCGGGCTGTCCCGCCAAATAGCGCGACGGCGTGGTGGTGGTGACGCCGTCGGTCGTGGTGAGGGCGGTGTACATCGCTCGGAGAAAGTCACGGCCGTCATTCGGGTAGTTCTCCCAGGCGTTCTCGCCGTCGAGCACGATGGTGACCAGCGGGGCCTCGTCGGTCGTCACCCGGTTCTCGGCCAACTGTTGGCGGATGTTCTGGAGCCGCTCGATGAGATCGTCGGCCGCCTCGGCGGCGGGCATCCCCGAATACTCGAAGCCGATCAGATCGGAGATCCGGTTGTCGCGGAAGAAGATGTGGACGGGCCCTTCGTTGGTGTTGACTCGATATGGCCGGTAGAGAGTTGCGGCATCGACAACGGTGTCGTTGTCGTCGCGATCGAAGCTGCCGATGTCGAGCGACCGGGCCAGAACGTCCTCGCCCGTGGCCACCCACTGGACGTCGTTGCGGGCGAAGAGACGCATGATGGGTTGGGCGACGGCACCCTCGCCTGGCCACATGCCGACGGGTCGTCGCCCGAGCAACTCCTCGGCGGTGTCGAGGCCCCGCTCGACCTGTTCTGCCGCGTCGAGGAACTCACGGAACGGTTCGGCCGGCAGGAGCGCCGAAGGGTCACCGACGGTGGCCAGAGACGTATCGGCGATCAGAGGCAGGATCGGATGCGCGAGCGGGCTGGTGATGACTTCGATCTGGTCATTGGCCCACAGCTCGGCGTGAGTCGAGATGACCTCGTCCACCAGTCGTTGATGAGCGGCGAGCAGGGTGTCGGTGTCGTCCTGGTCGAAATCGGTCGCTCCGGCTGGGCCGCCGACACGTTCGAGCAGATCAACCCGTTCAGGCACCTCGGGATCGAGCCAGGCGAGGTGGAACAGGGTGCGGAGATCGACCAGATCCCGGTCGCTGAAATCTGAGCCGGCGTCACGTCGGTCTCGTAACTCGACGTAGCGGGGAAACAGGTCGACGATGCCGGCGTTGACGTCGAAGAGCCGATCGACGACGAACTGGCGTTGCTCGTCGGTGAGCTCGCTGACGGGTGTCTCGGCTGCCACCCAGTAGCTGTCCCGCGTGCCGTTGGTGAGCTCGACGAGCTGGTCGAGCAGGACGGGTGTCAGGTTGATCGTCAGGGCGAGGTCGGGGAACTCCTCCACCAGGGTCGCCATGTCGACGTAGTCCTTGGCTGCGTGGAGGCGGACCCACGGACGGGTGATGACACCATCGATCACGGGGTAGCGGGGTTGGTGCTGGTGCCATACCAACGCGACCTGGATGTCGACCGGTTCGGTCGAGACGTCCTCGCCTTCGGCGCCGGCCGGTTGGACCTCGGGGTCTGTCGAGGTTGCCGGATCGCCGGCCTCGTCACCCGGTTCAGACGTGCAGGCGGCTGCGAGCATGCCGACGGCCATGAGCGATGCAGCGAGGCGTCTGATCATTGCAGTTCCCAGATCTGGTGGATCGGTCCTTCGCCCTCGATCGTGATGGTGTCGCCCACGGCTGTCAGATCTTCGCCGTTGACCACGGCCCTGAGCCCTTGGCTCCGGAGCAGACCGGCTGAGAGACCGAGGGGTGCTGTGGACGCCCGTGCGCAGCGGACGAGCAATCGCTGGTCTTTGGTCTCGCGTAGGAAGACCACGGCATCCGGCTCGGTGTGAACCCAGCGGAAGCCGCCCGTTCGAAGCGCAGGGTGTTCATTGCGGACGACGATCATCGATCGGTACCAGGCGAGTATCTCGTCGTCCCACTCGTCGCGGTTCCACGGCATGGTTCGTCTCGCCTTCTCGGACGAGTCGCCGGTGAGGCCGATCTCATCGCCATAGAAGAAGGTCGGAGCCCCGGGCATGCACAGCAGCAGGCCGAATCCTGCCTGGGCTGCTTCGTCCGATCGGCACATCGTGCGCCACCGAGCGGTGTCGTGGGACGAGAGCAAGCTCATCGAGCCCATCGTGACCTGCCAGGGCGTGGCTGCTCGCACTGCGTCCATCGCCGCCGCCATCTGGACTCCGTCGCGTGGGGCCTGTCCCGGCCCCGGCATGAAGGCACCGAGAGCGGTGAACTCTCCGAGCCACGACGCGATCGGTCTGGTGAGCCCGGCGTAGTTCATGACGCCGTGCCAGCCGTCGCCCGGGGCGTCGAGTGATGCATCGAAGAAGTGTTCGCCGACGAGCCACTTCCCGTCAGTTGTGGCCAGCTCATCGTCGACCGTGTCGAATGTGGCCCGCGCCGTTCTGGCGACGTCCTGGTTCAGATCGATCGGTCCGAGGCGGCCGGTCATGTTGGCGACGTCGATCCGCCACCCCGCCATATCGAACGGTGGCTTCAGGTAGCGAGCGAGAATCGACTCGGTGCCGTCGTAGTAGCGGCGGCGCAGCTCGGCGCTGCGGTGGTCGAGCTTGGGCAGGCTGTTGATGCCGAGCCAGGACTCGTACCGGTCCGGATGGTCGATGAAGTAGTAGAAACCGGCCTCTTCGCTGTCGGCGTCCGCCTGAGCGGCGACGAACCACTCGTGGACATCGCCGGTGTGGTTGAGCGTGAGGTCAGTCATCACTCGCATGCCGAGCGCCTGTGCTGCCTCCGACAGGGCAACAAGGGCTGCGTCGCCACCAAGCACCGGGTCGACCATGTCGAAGGTCATGGCGTCGTACCGGTGATTCGAGCGAGCGGGGAAGACCGGGGTGAGGTAGATGCCCCCGACGCCCAGTTCGACCAGGTGTTCGAGATGCTCGGTGATCCCCTCGAGGTCGCCGCCGTAGAGCTGCGTCATCGCCGCCGGCCCTTCGATGACGGGGTCCTCCCAGTCAGCCCACTGCGCCCACGAGGTGTCGGTCGGGTGGTGGTCGTGGCGATGACGGCCCGTCGTGGCGAAACGATCGGGGAAGATCTGGTACCACACGAGGTCTGGCACCCACTCAGGGGCACTGCCCGTGGTGAGGAGGCGGAAGTCCTCGCGATCGGTGGGGTCGTGGTCGATGAGTCCGGCACCACTCAGCCACTGCGGCCCGTCGTCGGTCTCCAGGTGGAACCGATAGTTCATGACGGCCTGGGTGCAGGTGAGTTCGAACACCAGGTGATGGCCGTCATCTCGGCCAACGACCCAGAACTGTTCGCCGTCTCGCATGCCCCGCAACCACGACGCCGAGACCGGCATTGGACCTCCGCCCGGGCCGGTGGCGGGGAGCTCGATCCGAATCTCGACGATCTCGCCCAGCGTCGGGCGCGGGTTCGAGACGTAGCGGGCGGATGGGTCGTGGTGCGGCTGGTTGAGCACGACCGATCAGCCCTTGACTGCGCCGGCTGTGAGCCCGGACACGATGTACTTCTGCAGGAAGAGGAAGAGAAGGACGACGGGGACGCCGGCGATCACCGAGCCGGCCGAGAACTGCCCCCACTCGCCGCCTTGGGCTTCGATGAAACGGAACATGCCGATCGACAACGTGTACTTCTCGGAGTCGCCCTGCCCCAAGACAGCGGAAGCGACGAGGAACTCGTTGATGGTGAACACGAAGGTGATGAGAGCGACGACGGCGAGGATCGGGGCCGCCAACGGCAGAATCACCTGGAAGAAGATCTGGGCATGGGAAGCACCGTCGATCAACGCCGACTCGTCGAGGTCGCGGGGGATCGTGTCGAAGTAGCCCTTGATGAGCCAGGTGTTCACGCCGAGCGCTCCGCCGAGGTAGATGATCAGCAGCATCACTCGTGACCCGAGCCCGAGACCGGGGAACACACCGCCGATGTCGCTGACGAACACGAACATTGCCACGAACAGCAGGGTCGTCGGGAACATCTGGATCAACAGAATGCCGAGCAGCCCGGTGCGGCGACCGGCGAATCGCATGCGGCTGAAGGCATACGACGCAAACGCCGCAAGTGTCGTGTTCAGGATTGCGGCCCCGCCGGCGATGAGCATCGTGTTCATGAGCCAGTTGAGATAGGGGGCGTCCTTGCCGTTGAGCAGGTCGCGGTAGTTGATCAGGGAGAACTCGGTCGGAAACAGGCCAGAGCTGTTGAGCGTGCCGGCGGCGTTCAACGACGACGAGATGATGAACACCACGGGGAACAGCGAGAAGGCCAATGCGGCGATGCCGACCAGATGACGCCATCCGATGACTCGGAACCACTTACCGAAGGTGCGATGTTTGGTACGAACGTGCTTGATGGGGGTGCCGTCGAGGGAGACAGTCCTACTGGCCATGCGTCCTCAGATCTCTTCGAGTCTGGCGGTCTTGCGGAAGCTCCAGCCGCTGAACAGTGCGACGTGGAGGAAGATGAGGATCGAGATGGCCGTGGCGAACCCGAGGTCCTGGCCGCGGCCGCTCTCGAATGCGAGGCGGAACGTGTACGACACGAGGATGTCGGTGCTGCCTGCCGGCGTCTGCGAGCCCGGAACAGGAGGGCCGCCCCGGTTCAGGAAGTAGATCACGTTGAAGTTGTTGAAGTTGAAGGCGAAGGAGGCAATCATCAGCGGCGCCACAGCGATGAGCAGCAGCGGGAAGGTGACACGGCGGAACGCCTGGGGGCCGCTGGCACCATCGACATTCGCCGCCTCGGTCAGTTCCTTGGGGATCGACTGGAGCGCTCCCGTGCTCACGAGGAAGAAGTAGGGGAAGCTGAGCCAGGTGCTCACGATCAGGATCGAGGCCCGAGCCATCCACGGATTCGTGAGCCAGGGAACGTCGATGTTGAGAAGCTCGTTGATGATGCCGAACTGTCGGTTCATCATGCCCTGCCACACCAGCACCGTGAGGAACGACGGCAGGGCGTATGGGAAGATCAGCAGTCCTCTGTACAGCTTCTTGCCCCGGAGATCGGGGTGGTCGAGGGCAATGGCGAGGAAGAGGCCGACGGCGAACGAGAAGACCACCGTTCCGGCGGCGAAGGCCCAGTTCCAGATGAAGACGCGTAGGAAGGGCCCACGTATGGCCTCGGACGTGAACACCCGGCGGTAGTTGTCGAACCCGATGTTGATTTCCCACCCGGGGTTCAACCTCGTGCCGTCATCGGCCCGGAAAAAGCCGTCGACCGGGCGATAGGTCGTGCCATCGTCGACGCTGGTGATGGTGTCAGTGGCCTCGTCGTACTGGAGGCTGTAGCCGACGAGCGAAGCACGGGAGAACGTGCGGAGAATGATGAGACCCTCGTCGGTGGGAATCTCGATGTCGGCGAGGTCCTGTTCGAAGTCGGCGGCCTGGCCGAGATTGAGTGCAGTGAAGTCGCCGGCCGACGCCACTCGATCACCGTCGAAGACGACCTCGGCCTGGTCGAGTTCGATCAGGCCGTCGTTGGTCCCGACCGCGATGGTCGGTGGGTCGGTGCGGTCGTCGGTGAGGATCAGCCCGAGCGTGCCGTCGCTGGACTGGGCGGCTCTGACCACGAAGGAGACGTTGCTCTCGGTGCTCCCGATCGAGGTGGCGACGACCTGGTCGATCGCCGCCGGCTTGTCGAGGATGTTGCCGGTACCGAGGTTCGTGGTGGAGATGAGGGCGGTGTAGAGGACGGGGTAGAGCTGGAAGGCGAGAAGAAAGATGGTTCCGGGCAGCAGGTACTTGAACGGGATGGCCCAGCGTGCGGTGGACAGGAAGATGAAGTCGATGGAGAGCGTGGCGATGATGAGGAACGCCACACCTAGCCAGATCCCTTCAGGGATCAGTTGTCCCAGGGCCCAGATGGATGTGGCGTTGATGGTGGCAAGGAAGATGACCTTGACGATCAATCCCAAAGAGAGGCCGACCGGGAGCAGGGGACGTTTCCGCCCCCCGCTCGCGATGTCAGCAGTCGCTGACTCGGTCGGCACGTGATCAGCCCTCGATCAGAGTGCGGATCTGTTCTGCGGCGTCGGTGAAGGCAACGTCGCCCTCGCTCTCGCCCGAGAGGATGAGTGCGTAGGCGTCGGTCCATGCCGACCACACCGAACCCATTTCGGGGATCGACGGCATCGGTTGACCGTTGATTCCGGAAAGGCCGAACCCGGCGATGTCGGGATCGCTGGCTGCAGCCTCGAAGGCTGCGGTGTGGGCGGGTGGACGGCCGCCGGCTTCGAACAGCGCCGTCTGGACTTCCTGGGTCGACATGACCTCGGTGATGAACGTCTGGGCGAAGAGCGGGTTCTCGGCGTTGGCCGAGATCATGAAGCCCTGCACACCGACGAACGGTGAGGCCGTGTTGCCGGCGAAGGCCGGAATTGGCTCGACGACGTAGTTCACGCCGGTGGCCTTGAAGCCGCGGTCAGCATCGGCAACGGCCCACGGGCCGGTGATGGCGAACGGGGCGGTGCCCTGACCGAAGCTCTCGATCATGACGTCGTAGCTCAGGCCCGGCTGCAGGAGGCCGGACTCGGTCCAGGCTGCGAACTGCTGACCGGCAGCGAGGCCGCCGGCTGAGTCGAGTCCGAGATCATCGGGGTTGAGGCTGCCGTCGGCGTTCTTGCCGAAGAGGTAGCCGCCAGCAGCGGTGTAGAGCGGGTAGTCGTGGAACGGGTCGCCCGGGTCGTTCTGAATTGCCAGCGGAATCTCGGCTTCGCCTGACTCGACGAGCCCGAGAGCGATGGTCTCGAGTTCTTCGAACGAGGTCGGAGCATCGGGAACGAGGTCGGTGTTGCGGATGAGTGCGATGTTCTCGATGGCGTATGGCACGCCGTAGAGCTGGCCTTCGTAGCTCATGGCATCGATCGCAACCTCGGAGAAGTCTGCGGCGTTCGGAAGGTCGACCGGGGCGAGGAGCCCCGAGGTCACCAGCTGGCCGAGCCAGTCGTGGGCACCGATGATGACATCGGGGCCTTCGCCGGCTGGGCCGGCGGTCTGGAGACGGTCACGGATGTCGTCGAAGTTGACTTCCTGGACGGCGACGGAGATGCCATTCTCCTCGCCGAATGCCTCGGCGAGGGGCAGGATGACCGGCGTACGGGTGTCGTCGGCCCAGATCACGAGGTCGGCGTCTGCGCGGACGACGGGGGCCTCTTCTACGGCCTCCTCTTCCACGGGCGCTTCCTCTTCCTCCGACGCCTCCGTCGTTTCAGCGGTCTCGGTTTCGGTGGTGGTAGTGGTTTCTTCGTCGGCGGTTTCGCCATCGCTGCCGCCACAGGCGGCAGCAATCAGCGAAAACGCTGCAAGAAACGCAACAAGCAGCTTGAAGCGTTGGTTCATCTGGATTTCTCCCCAATTCGTTGACTCGGTCGGCGGTGTGCCACCGAGGGCCAGACAGAACTCGACGTCGGCCGTCGACACTCAGGCCCGAGTTCTGACAGGTGCTCGTGAATCTATTGACACACGGACGAGAGAACAAGGGACCTTCGTCGGTCGTTCGGCACGCAGGGCCCCCGAGCGCTCTCACGGTTTGATCGTCCTTGCGGAGCATCGCGAGGAACGGGAGAATCACCGTCGTCCGACGTCGGAGGTGTGGTGACCCTGTTCTCTGCTGATCAAGTTCCCGTTGATCGATTCGCCGAGCCGGCCTCATGGGCGTCGATTCGCGTGCCCGTCGACGAGGCATCGGGGCTTCCGGCCGGGTGCTACACCGACCCGGACTTCTTTACCATGGAACAGCGGCGCGTCTTCGGTGGAGGTTGGATCGCCGTCGGCTTTTCTGACGACGTGATCGACGTCGGCCAGACCGTGGCCAAGCCAGCCGGTGCTCAGTCGGTGATCATCACCAGGAATCGTGAGGGTGCGCTGCGAGCGTTTTTGAATGCGTGCCGTCACCGCGGGACCGAACTGATCGAGGCGGACTGCCTGGTCGACGGTGTGATCCGCTGTCCGTATCACCGCTGGGGGTACGACCTCGACGGCACGTTGGTCGCGACGCCGAAGTTCGACGAGGTGCCGTTGCAGGGATTCGATCGGGCCGACTACGGACTGCATCGAGTGCTCGTCGAGTCGATGTTCGGGATCCTGTGGGTGTCGCTCGATCCGACGGTGGCCCCGCTCGCCGAATGCCTCGGTGATCTCGGTGACCGCCTCGCCGGCTACCGGCTCGATCGGTGGCGGTTGCGCGAACCCGCCGACGTCGAGGTCCGGGCGAACTGGAAGCTGATCAGCGAGAACTATCAGGAGTACTACCACCTGTCCTGGGTGCATCCCGACCTCGCCAAGGTGTCACGGGTGCGAGATCACTATCGCTATCAGGGCAGGGGTCAGTACTGCGGACAGACCACAACGCCGGTCTCGAGCGACGATCGAAACGACTGGACGACGATGCCGGCTCCCGATTGGCTCAACGAGTCAGACGCTGCCTCCGGCCGGTTCCTGGCGCTCTTCCCGAACGTGTTGTTGTCGATTCTTCCCAACCACGCGTTCATCATCATCCTCGAGCCGCAGGGGCCGGATCTCACGATCGAGCGGACCGGCTTCCTGCTTCCCGACCTCGGTGCTGTGGTCGGGGAGGAGTCGTTCGCTGCCACCAGGTCGTTCTGGTTCGACGTCAACAACGAGGACGTCGGCATCGTCGAACGAGGTCAGCGGGGACTGGCCCGGGGTGGCTACACGCCTGGTCGACTCTCACCTCGTTTCGAGGAACCGCTGCATCGGTTCTACAACATCCTCGCTGATCGCTTCCTCGGCGCACATCACGTGCCGGACGGCGATCCCTCCGACGATCAAGATCTGTACGGAACCGGCGTCAACCCGCTGCCATATCGAGCTCTGCCGTACCGGCCGACGACGGGGGATCGGGCGTGATGCGACTTGCAACGTGGAACACCCTCTGGCGGTTCGGCAGCTGGCAGGAGCGACAACCGCTGCTCGAGGCCCACCTGGCAGCGCGGGTCCCCGACGTTCTGTTGCTGCAGGAAACCTGGCCGGCGCAGGCCAAGGCGTTGGGCGAGGCATGCGGACTCCGGGTGCTGGCTTTCTCCGGCGGCTTCTTTGATCAGGAACTGAGCTCGGTGCCGGTCGATGCTGAATTCGGCATTGCGATCCTCGCCCGGTCCGGCGAGATCGAAATCGACGAGCCATTGCCGGCGCCGGGTGATCCGGCGCCGCGGCGGCTGCTTTCGGCCCGGGTCGAGGGCCGACGATTCGCAACGAGCCACCTGACGCACATGGCGCATGCCGGCCCGCAGCGGGCGACCCAGCTCGCCAGGATCGTTGGTCTGTTGGACGGCGACGCTGACGATTCCGAACCGGTCATCTTCGGCGGTGACTGCAATCTGCTTCCTCACAGTCCTGAACACGCAGCGGCGACCGAGCTGGGCCTGCGTGACCTGTGGAGTCAGTTCCATCCGGAGGATCACGGCCCGACGATGGTGCCGGACAATCCCGAGATCGCCCAGGTCGAGTGGATGGACGACCGCAACGGTGATCTCGTACCTTCCGGTACCGGGGTGCGGCTGGACTATCTCTGGGGATTCGGTGAGGACGGATGTGTCTCGATCGAGAAGTTCGGGCGGGGCGACGGGCCTCGATGGCCCAGTGATCATCTGGGGCTGATCGCGGAGCTCGACTGAGTGCGCAGGCCCCGAGGTCACCTAGCCTTCAGTCGGTGACGAGTCGGAGGTCCGGGCCGCTGAGCCCGCGAGAACTAGCTGAGGCTTCGGTGCTCGCCGACCTTGCGGTCCTCGCCGTGGTGTTGGCCAGACTCACGCCGTTCGCCGGTCTGACCACCGTCATCGGAGCCATTCCCTTCGCCGTCCTCGGGCTTCGCCATCGCAGTCGAGTGCTCGTGGTGGCGTTCTTCGTCGGTGTGATCCTCACGTTCCTGATGGCCGGCTTCTCGGCGTCCGCCCAGGTCCTGGTGATGGCGACATTCGGTGGTGTGGTCGGGCGGGCCATTCGTCACGGTTGGTCGTTGGCCAGAACGGTTGCGACTGGTATTGCCGTGGGTTGGACCACGGTGGCGTCTCTCACGACCGGGTTTCTGTACGTCTTCGCCGACCTTCGAGAGCTGTCGTTGGCAGCGGTGGAGGTGCAGTGGGACGGTGTCTCGACCTCGCTTCGCGCCATCGGGCTCGATCCCATTGCCGAGGGCGGTGACCCGCTCGTGGCCTGGTCGGTCGAGTACTGGTACATCGCTCTGCCGATCTTCCAGTTGGTGGTGTCGGTCTTACTCATCGGGTTCGTGCTGCAGATCGGATCCCCGGCGATCAAGCGGGTTGATGCGGCCTTTCAGTGGAACGAGTCTGGTCCGCCAGCGGAATCGCCGACTGCCCACCGATCGGCGAGCCTCGGCCGCGCCATCGATCCGATCGGGCCGGTGACGACAACCAGCGCCGTTGTCCAACGGGGAACGACGCTCGTGAAACTGCCGGACATCGTCTTGGACGGGCCGGGCCTGACGATCGTGCGAGGTCCCAACGGGGCCGGGAAATCGACCCTGCTGGGAACACTGGTCGGTCGCTTCTCGCTCACGAGTGGAGAGGTGTCGCCAGGCGACGTGTCGCAACGGTTGGGCGCCATCGGCGGCGTCGCTGTGATCGGTCAGCGACCGGAAAGCCAGGTGGTGGGCGCTCGCGTCGCCGACGACCTCGCGTGGGGATTTGCCGAGGCACCGACTCGCGGCGCAATGGCGGAGGTGCTCCAACAGGTCGGGTTGGCCGGCTTCGAGGAGCGGGAAACGGCCGGCCTGTCCGGCGGCGAACTCCAAAGGCTGGCGATCGCCGCGGCCTTGATCCGGAAGCCGACCCTGTTGCTGTCGGACGAGAGCACATCGATGCTGGACCCTGCAGCTCGGGCCGCGGTGATGGACGTGCTGCGCTCGGTTGCGGAATCGGCGCCCGTGATGCACATCTCTCACATCGAGAGCGAGGTCGCGCTGGCCGACGTGGTGGTCGACGTCGGGGCGTCGTCCGAGCATCAGGTCCCGTCATGAAGGTCGACCTCGACAACGTGAGCCACGTGCACGCCGCGGGCACCCCATGGGCTCGGCCTGCCCTCGCCGACATTTCGCTTCACTTCGACACCGGGGATCGAGTGCTGATCACAGGAGCAAACGGATCCGGCAAGTCGACGCTCGCCTGGATCCTCGCCGGTCTCACCAGACCGACGGAAGGCTCCGCGACTCGCGACGGCATTTCACTCGTGGACGAGGCCGACGACATCGGCCTCTTGCTCCAGCACACGAGACTCCAATTGCTGCGACCGACCATTGCGGCCGAGCTGGGTGCGTTCGGTTGTTCGCCGGAGCGCATCCGGTGGGCGGTCGAGCAGATCGGCCTGAACTTCGGGATGCTCGACCGGTCGATCGACTCGTTGTCGGTGGGGCAGCAGCGGCGGGTAGGTCTGGCCGTCCTGTTGGCCCGGGGGCTGCCGCTGATGGTGCTCGACGAGCCGATGGCAGGCCTCGACCCCGTGGCCCGACGCCAGTTGCTGGAAGGGATCGACCGGCTCCCGCTGCAAACCACGATCATCACGGTCACCCACGACCTCTCCGATTCACTCCCGCTCGGTCGTCGGGTGATCCATCTCGACGCGGGCCGGGTCGTTCGCGACGAACCGTCCGAAGACGTGGGTCTGGAGCGGGTCTCGTGATCAGCCAGTTCAACCTGTTCCGCTACGTCGATGGCTCGACGTTGGTCCATCGGGCCGATGCAAGGCCGAAGGTGTTGGGACTCACGATCCTGGTCTTCGTGTTCTCGTTCTCGCCGGGATGGTGGGGTATCGGCATCGTGTGGGCCTTGGGTGTGCTGCTGTTCGTGCTCGCCCGCTTGCCGTTGAGCGTGCTGCCCCGTCCGCCACGACTGTTGTTCTACGCCATGGGGATCGCGATGTTCTTCGGTGTCGTCTCGGGCGGGGATCCCGTGGTGGGGATTGGGGGGTTCGCGATCGGACTCGGGGGTGCGATCCTCCAGCTCCGCTTCTTCCTGGTCACGCTTGGTCTGTTGTTCTTGGCACTGCTGATCGGTTGGACCACAGCGTCGGCGGACCTCCCGAGGGCGGCCGCCTGGATGCTGCGACCGCTGCGGCTGGTCCGTCTCCCGATCGATGAGCTGGTGGCAGCGCTCACCTTGGCAGTTCGGGCTCTGCCCCTGGTGGCCGACGAGTTCACGACCGTGACGACGCTGTGGCGAACCAGGCCGCGGCGTCCGGGTCTCGAGGGGCTCAACGGGAAGATGGTCGAAGGCGTCGACGTGTTTGCAACGATCACGACGGCGTCGGTACGACGAGCGACAGAACTCGGTGAGGCGCTCGAGTATCGGGGTCCGATGATCGTCGCACACCGCCATCCGAAATGGACGATCGCCGATGTGGTTCTGTTCGCACTGCTCGCCGCTGCTGCTGCGGCCGTGTGGTTCAGCCCTGTCTGAGGTCGATCGTTCCAGTACGGCGGATATGGGCCAGGTTCGACAGCGGGTCGTTCGGGCGATGATGATGCGGCCATGAGCGATGGCGCAACGGACGAGGAATCGATCGGGCCCCTGGCGGGGATCCGGGTCGTTGATCTGTCGTCGGTCCTGATGGGCCCCTACGCATCCCAACAGCTCGGCGATCTCGGGGCTGAGGTCATTGCGATCGAGACCTCTGTCGGCGACACGAACAGGGTGATGACGGCGGGGCCGGTTCCGGGATTGTCCGGGACAGCCCTGAATCTGATGCGGAACAAGCGAGCGATCGCGCTCGATCTCAAGAACCGAGCTGGCCGAGCAGCGTGCCTTCGTTTGGTGGCGAGGGCCGACGTCGTGATCACCAACCTTCGACCGGGACCGCTCGGCCGGCTCGGACTCACCGCCCGGGATCTCAGGGCCGTTCGTCCCGATCTGGTGTTCTGCCAGGCCGCTGGCTATCCGAGCGATTCGCCCGAGGCCGAGAACCCCGCATACGACGACATCATCCAAGCGGCCGCCGGCATCGGTCATCTGTACGAGATGCAGGGCCATGAGCAGTCGCTCCTTCCGACCCTCGTCGCTGACAAGGTGTGCGGCCTCGCCATCACCCAGGCCGTGCTCGCTGCGCTCTTTCACCGCGAGCGGACGGGTGAGGGGCAGGACATCGAGGTGCCGATGGTCGATGTGATGCGAGCCTTCGTGTTGGTCGAACACGGTGGTGCCGCGATCAGCGATCCGCCCAGCGGCCCGCCCGGCCACCTGCGGATTCTCACGCCGGAACGGAGGCCCCAGCGGACCGTCGACGGTTGGGTCAACGTCCTGCCGTACACGGCCGAGCACTATCGGGCGTTGTTCGACGAGGGAGGGCGCCAGGATCTGGTCGACGACGAGCGCATCAACACCCGACAATCGCGATTCGCCAACGCTGATGCGCTCTACCGGGAGGTGGCGGAGATCCTGGCAACGAGGACGAGCGACGAGTGGCTTGCGTTCTGTCGATCCACCGGTATCCCGGCGACTGCCTCGGCCCGCATCGATGACCTGGTGGCCGCCCTTCCTCTGGCCGATCATCCGATCGCCGGCCGCTATCGGCAGATCCCACCGCCGGTCCGGTTCTCGCTCACTCCTTCCGCAGTGACCCGGCACGCGCCGCGTCGCGGTGAGCACACCCGAATCGTCTTGCTCGAGCTCGGGTACGACGATGCCGAGATCGACCGATTGCTGGCTGATGGCGTCGCGTTCGAGGTCCCGCTCGAGTAGCTAGCGGTCCGGCCGGGCCCGTATGAAGTTGTCAAGGTGCGGGTGCCGCGCCAGCGCCGAAACCGGATGGCGGGCGGGGAGGCGTCTGCCCCGGGATCAGGCGGCGAGGTCGAGGTCGACCTGGTTGATGGGGATGGGCGGTGGGATGACCTTGAAGAGTGTCCCGTCAGGTCGGGACAGGCGGAGCGTGCGGTCGGGATCCATCTCGAGCTTCCAACCGGCGTCGTGGATCAGATGGTGCCAGCGTCGACTGACGGGTACGAGTTCGCTGAGTACCGTTCGTTTCGACTCGCTGTAGAAGATCACGTGATGGATCTCGATCGACTCCCAACCGGCGCCACTGATCGGACACGAGCCATAGAGAGAGCGCAACGCGAGTCGTTGCGCCTCCGAGGGTGATCTGGTTGCGCGGGACACGTTGACGTCTGCGTCCGGCGCTGTCTCGATCGATCGCATCGTGGCGTCGCAGCACAGCCGCCCCATGGTTGCTGTCCCGATCGGGAGACCCTCGAATGTCTCGGCGATGGACTGGTCATGGCCGCCACTGCAAAGCGTGTCCCGGTCAGAGAGGACATGGATCCGAACGGATGCCCGGGGCATCGAGCGCCGGTCGATGGAGTCGCCGCGAAGGACGAGGTCGTGGAGCGCCTGGGCAGCGATCTGGGCCTGCGTCATGCCCCGGCAGAGCTCGGGGTGATCGGCCAGGTGCCTGGCTTCGCGGGTGATGGCCGCCTTGATGGATGCGCCGCGCACCGGGTCGAACAGGCCGTTCAGCCGATAGCTGGATCGATCTTGACTGGGAGAGAGGCGGGCGAAGGACTCGTCGATGACGTGTTCTGCGGCCGTCGTGCCTCCGTCATTCCGAATCTTGTCCCTCAGGCGCGAGATCCGCTTGCGAAAGCTCTCTTCGCTCAGTCGGCCGGCGGCCTCGGCCAGCGCAGCGTCGTGTTCGGTGAGCGTTGCGATCTCGTCTGCTGACATCGCTCGCGTCACACGCGCCAGCATGTCGACGTTCGACGTGTGGACGGTGCCGCCGCGCCATGCGGAGGCGACCGACGGAAAGACATCGGCCACGCGGGTGCGTTCGATCTCGGCGCGGACCTGGGTTCGAGGAACGGTGCCGTCGGCGGCAAGCAGTGTCTCGACAGGGACGGCCGACTCCCGGCCGGCCCGGCGGGTGATTTCGGCGACCACGCCTTCGAGAAGCCGCTGGATGTGGCGGGCGGCCTCCAAGAGTGCGACCGCATCGATGCTCCCGAGCCCACCGCTGAGCATGGGTGCCACCGTTCCGAGCGAGCTGCGAGTTTCGTCGAGCGCGCCGAGTGGATCGGCGAGGGGTGTTGGTTGCGTAGCGATGATCTTTTTCGCCATGAGATGAGTATGAAAGTAGAGTGTGACAGTCATATTGGGAACACCTGTTTGTATTGAGTTCGCACTCGATTGGGCCGTGCTCGCGCCCACTAACGTGGCCGTCGGTTCGAGCCCGGGTGGCGGAACTGGCAGACGCAGAGGGCTTAAACCCCTCGGACTCGAAAGGGTCGTACGGGTTCAA
>CBESNA010000075.1:0-16776 GCA_965530755.1 uncultured Acidimicrobiia bacterium
CCTCACTTCATGGACTTCGCTCAGGATCTCGCAAAGCGGTGGGTCGAGAAGTACGACCTCACCAACGGCACGGCGCTCGAGATCGGGTGCGGCAAGGGTGAGTTCCTGGTCGAACTGGCCAAGGCGGGGGCTGGTCATTGCATCGGTATCGATCCAGGCGTTCATCCGGAACGGATCGAGGTGCCCGAGGGTGCGTCGATGGAGTGGATCGAAGACTTCTACGGCCCCGAGTACGGCCACATCGATGCTGACGCTGTGATCTGTCGTCACACGCTGGAACACATCCCCGATGTCGGCGACTTCATGCGGAACATTCGAGCCGCGATCGGTGATCGGCCGGACACGGTGGTCCTGTTCGAGCTGCCAGACGTTCAGCGCATCCTCGACCAGGTGGCCTTCTGGGACATCTACTACGAGCACTGCTCCTACTTCAGCCTCGGTTCACTGGCGCGGCTGTTCCGTGCGACCGGCTTCGAGGTCCTCGATCTGTCGATGGAGTACGACGGCCAGTACCTGTTGATCGAGGCCAGGCCATCGACGATTCCGGCTGCCGGCGAACTGCTTCCCCTCGAGGACGACATGGAGCTGCTTCGTAAGGGCGTCAGGGAGTTCCGGCAAGGGTACGAACGCCTCGTGGACCGATGGCGCACGACCCTCGATGACCTGCGCGCCGCAGGGCAGCGGGGCGTCATCTGGGGTAGCGGGTCGAAGGGTGTCTCGTTCATCTCGAATCTCGGGGTCAGCGACGAGATCGTGGCCGCGGTCGACATCAATCCACACAAGTGGGGCAAGTACATGGTCGGTTCCGGTCACCCGATCATCTCCCCAGCCGACCTGACCGGCGTCGCTCCAGATCTGGTCGTGGCGATGAACCCGGTCTATCTCGACGAGATCGGGGCCGAGCTGCGCTCGGTCGGCGTGGAGACGAAGCTCGTTGCTCTGTAGCTCCCGGCCGAGGGCGTGATCGTGGGAACGACGAGCGCCGATCTGGCACAACGTGTTCTGGACGAGCTCGAACGGGTCGAGCCCGCCTTCGTGGTTCTCCATGGTGAGGACGACCTCAGCAACGGCCGGGTTGCATCCGATGTTGATGTCGCCGTCGTGCGGGATCCGCGTGCCGTCGTTGCCGCTGTGTCGCGACCACTCGCCGACGACGGTGTGGCGCCGATCATGCTCTGGCCGTACGACCGGAATTCGCTCACGATCTTCTGGTCGGACAGCGATGGCGATCGGGGGGTCCAGCTCGATCTCGTCTGTGACCCGTTGGGGCAGGGGCGATACGGATTTCGGACGGGGGAGCTCATCGCTCGAGCCGAGCGGGGCGAACGGTGGCCCCGGCTCGACACCGAAGACGAGCTCCTCTATCTGATTCGCAAACGGCAGGTGAAACGGAACGCGACCGAAACCGTTCGCCTGCTGAGTTCCATGCCGATGGAGGCCAAGGCTGCCCTCGCCGACCGGGCGAGGCAGGCGTTCTCCGAGTCGGCCGGGAAGCAGATCGTCCAGATGATCTCGTCCGGTGCTTACGTCGACCCGAAGGGTGCGGCGTTCGACCGTCGCCTGCGGAACGTCGCGTCGAATCCCGGCTTCTATGGCACGCGATTGAGGCAGAAGGTAGGCGCGTGGGTGAGCGTCAGTGGAGCGACGCTTGCCGAGATCGATGTTGCGTTGGCGCCGTTGCGTGGCCTGCTGCCGGCGATCATTGTTCGCGAGGGTGTGCGAACGAGGGCGAACGCCAGGCCTCACCAATTGCGGGCCCGTCTGCTGGTGACCGCAGACCACGGTCGTGTCGATCGTCGAGCTGATGTCGGTGTCGACGGATCAGTGTCGCCGGGCGAGCTTCGGCGGGCAGTGGTCGCTGGCCTCGCAGGACGGTTGGCTCCGAAGGGCGGCTCGGGCGCATGAGTGACGGCCTGGCGATTTTCTATGCCGATGCGTTCCATTCGGGGGGAGCCCCGGTCGGCATCCAGCATCTGGCGCGTGCGTTGTCGCCGACGGCACCGGTCTCGGTGTACGGCAGGCGGTCCGATGCCGTTCTCGATCTCGGGACAGCTCGTCGATGCGAGTACGACTCGATCACCGAGCTGCCCTCATCGCTCACCCGTTGGTTGGAGGAGGATCGCCCTGCGCTCCTCATCGTGATCGGCTTCTTCCTGCCGCACAACCCGATCGCCTTCCGCGTCGCATCCAAGCTGGGTGTGCCGACGGCCATCCACCCGATGAGCCAGATCGCCGGTGCCATCCTGACCGATCGAGTGTTCACCCACGGCTGTGATGTCTCCGATCTGGAACAGCGGACGCTGAACGTCGAGCGGACGAAGGATCGAATCGCGGCACGAGTGAGTCCGGTCGCGAAGCGAGTCTTCTGTGCCACGGCCGGTCGATACATGATCGCGAAGTCTCAGGCGCTGGCCGTGTTGTCTGACGAGGAGGGCCGCCAGATCAGGGCGATGTATCCCGGTTCGCCCACGACGTCGATCTCGATGCCGTGGGGGACCGACGTCGAGTCGATCCCTGATGAGCCGGTCGAGCATTTCTACAAGGACGAAATGGGCCTCGACGATGGTCGGGCCAACCTCGTGGTGTGGTGCCGACTCGACTACCGGTTCAAGGGGCTCGATCGGGCGATCGAGGGAATGCGGTGGCTCGCCGATCAGGACGACGTTCGACGCACCAACGGCGAGCTCCCGGTTCGACTGTTCCTTTGCGGCCCCGATTATCGAAGCGGAGCGGTGGCCGCCCGGCGCCACATCGCCGAGGCAGGGCTCGAGGGCGACGTCTTCATCCTCGGGCCGGACGAGTATCAGCCGGGAAGCAAGAAGCCGTTGCGGGACGCCGAGGCGACGGTGCTGCTGTCACGCTGGGACGGCTCACCGCGGACGTTGCGGGAAGCAGCCCACTACGGAACACCGATGGTCGTGTGTGAAGAGACCAACTTCGCCGATCTGGTTCGTTCTTGTGACGCCGGCTCGGTGGTCGATGGAGACGATGCGTCGGCAGTCGGTCTTGCCTTCCTCGAGATGGCCGATCCTGCCACTCAGGAGCGAGCGGCCAAGGGCTCACTCGCTCTCGGGGAGCGGTCGACGTGGGAGTGCATCGGCGCCGATCTGCTGCGCCAGGGACGATCAGCCTTCTGAGGTCGTGCCTGTGTCGGTTCTGGCTGGGTCGGTTGCCTCGGAGCCGGGGGTGATGCCGAGGAGCTCCTCGACCATGAGTGTGAGGCCGAGCATGGTGGCGTCCCGGCTCCACAGCGTTCCCCTCGAACGCTCACCGGTGTCGAAGGGCCGAGTGATGTCGTCATCTACGATCTCGAGGAGGCGTGCGCCCTCGACCAGCGCCGAAGAGGTGCGGGCGAGCAATCGGAACGCGTCGTCCGGCTCGATACCGATCGTCTGGTCCAGCTCCGCTCCGAGACGATGCATGACGTCGCGATACCGGACTTCGTTGTGAGTCATGCGATGCATGAGGTTCGCACGCACCGCCTCGGCGATGTCGTCCGCGGTCGCTGGACTCGATGACAGTGCTTGGGCGGCGACGAAGAGGTCGAACCGGCGATCGACGCCGGCACCCGCCCGGCTGGCACCGATGCTGGCCTCGACCCACGCCTCGATGATGTCGCGCAGCTCAGCGGGATCGCGTCCGGCGGTGAGTTCGGCCACGAGTTCGTCGACCTCAGCGGAACCCGGGAGAGTGTTGGCGATGGTCGACAGGACCACCTCGAGTCGGTATGCCTCTTGGTTCTCCCAGATCCGGCCGTGGACCTGCGAGCGATGGAGCGTGACCCCTCTGGTCTGTTCCAGGTGGTCGAAGACGTTGGCATACGTGAGGCTGGGTGGATCGAACGCGAGGCCTCGGCGGCGAACGAGCTCGCAACCGGCGTCGATCATCAACGCTCGGAGCTCCTCGCTGGTTCGACGGGTCACGAGGCACGCCCGCGATCGCGGAAGAGACTTCGAGCCAGCAGCAGGTTCGCCAGCCCGAAGAAGTTCCATGGCAACGAGTCGCCGTTTGGAGATCGGACCTGCAGGACCTCGCTCAGTGCCGGATCGTGTTCGAGGCGGATCGTCTGTCCGTAGCCGAGAGCGAGAGTGGTGGCGCAGTAGGCACGGATCGCTTCGGTGAGGGTCAGGCCGTGGGCCGGGTTTGCCCGGAGTTGGAGGTAGTTGGTCAGGGTCGTGATGTCGTCGATGAGCTTTGCGCTGGCGTCGGCCTGGAGCGCTCGCAAGATCTCACCGAGGCGATCGTGTTCTGGAAGGTCGTCGGCTGATGCCTTCCACGCCGCGACGAGGGTGGGGAACAGGCGGTGATCGGGGTTGGCCAGCCCTTGTTCGATGAACACGAGGGAGCCGACCCGGGCTGCCTCCCAGAACACGTGGGTCCGTTCTTCGATGGTCTCGATCGGCAGGGCCGCAAGCCGTTCGGTGATGGCGACGGCGACCGCCTGTCGGCGCGTGGCCTGTGTCCGGCGTACGTCCTCACTCAGGACGTCGAGCTGCCATGCCAGCTGCGATGACCACAGGCGTCCGTGCACCGAGCCTCGGGTGACCTTGATGCCGTGCTCCTCGGCGAGGAGTGCGAACACGTCCGGATAGCGGATGGTCGACGCTCCCATGCCGATGCCGTCGCGCAGCAGCACTTCGCTGCCGGCCTCGATCATGAGTTGCTTGGTTTCGTCGCGGCTGCGACGGGCGGCGGACAACCGAGACTCCGTTCAGATGGGAATCTGGCGACTTGCGACGCTACATGCCGCGTGCATCAGACTGGTGCTTGATGAACCACTCGTAGGTGGATGCCACACCATCGCCCAGATCGGTCGTGTGTTTCCACCCCAAGCCGCGAAGTTTCCCGACATCGAGGACCTTTCGGGGCATGCCGTCAGGCTTCGTCGGATCGAAGACCAGCTCGGAACCGGGATGGACGATGGTTCTGATCGTCTCGGCCAGCGACCGAATCGAGAGGTCTTCGCCGGTACCGACGTTGATGTGGGTGTCGCTCGAGTAGCGGTCCATGAGGAAGAGGCAAGCCGAGGCGAGGTCGTCGACGTGGAGGAACTCGCGCATCGCCGAGCCGGTGCCCCAGATCTGGACTTCGTTGTGGCCGGCCAGCTTGGCCTCGTGGAACTTGCGCATGAGCGCAGGGATGACGTGGCTGGCGGTGAGGTCGAAGTTGTCGCCTGGACCGTAGAGGTTGGTCGGCATGGCTGAGATGAAGTCGGAGCCGTATTGCTTGCGATAGCTGGAGCAGAGTTTGATGCCGGCGATCTTGGCGAGGGCGTATGACTCATTGGTGGGTTCGAGGGGGCCGGTCAGCAGCTGGTCCTCGTTGATCGGCTGGCTGGCGTGGCGGGGGTAGATACAGCTGGAGCCGAGGTAGAGAAGTTTCTTGGCGCCGTTCTGGTGGGCGGCGTGGACGACGGTGCCGTGGATCATCAGGTTGTCGTAGAGGAATTCGGCGGGGCGGGTGGAGTTGGCGTGGATGCCGCCGACGGTGCCGGCGGCGAGGTAGACGTACTCCGGCTTGTTGTCAGCGAACCAGGTGTCGACGGCCGACTGATGGCGGAGGTCGAGCTCGGCTCGAGTCGCGGTGAGGATGTTGGTGTAGCCGGCAGCGTCGAGGGCGCGCAGGATGGCCGAGCCGACGAGGCCGCCGTGTCCGGCTACGTAGATCGAGGCGTCGAGGGGGACAGGTGTTGGTTCGTTGCCGTCGGGAGTCAACATGGGTTGAAGTCTGTCACGGAGGCGGCCGGTTGCGCGGTGCGAGTGGCTGGGGGAGGGCGAACAGAAACCAACAGGCGGCTAGCTTCGTCGGCCTTTCCGGAGCAGACCCCGGTAGTAGGCGATCTTCCCGCCGCGCTCGTCGATCAAACGGGCCGATGGTGTGAGACGGTGCTCGAGGTATGCCCGTTTGGTCATGCCCTGGGGGAGTGCGGCCATGGCCAGCGCGTGCTCGACCATCGTTCGTTGCTTGGTCGTCTCGGTCATGGATCGCAGCAACGGCCCCGGTCGTGGCCAGTCGAGCCCAGGGTGCGGCTCGCGATCCATCAGGAGCGCCTCCGCCCGCAACGCGACACCGGCACCCGCGGTCAGGCCGAGCTCGTCGGCCAGCCTTCGGGCTTGACCCCAGTCGAACTCGGAGTTGTCGAGGATGGCGACGATGTCGGCCACCGAGGAGAGCCGGCGTCCAGGGTTCGGGGAGAGGACGGAGTGCGCGGCTGCGTGGACCAGCCGTCCCTCGGTTGATAGGGCCGAGAGCCCGAAGAGGAGATCGGTCGAGTGTTGCATGAGCACATCCGACGGCGGTGCGAACCGAGAGAGTCGATAGTGCACGTCGACCTCGATGCCGGTCGAGTGCTCGAATACGACACCCTTGAGATTGTGGCCATCGGTGAGGCGACTGTCCGCAGCTGCAACGCCGTCGGCGGGAACGAGCCCGCTGTCGAGCAGTACCTCGGTGGTCTGTCCCATGTGGAGGGGGCTCACGAGCAGATCGACGTCGCCCGTGTGACGCATGCTGGGTTTGGCGTAGTCGAGCTCGCTGGTGGCCAGGCCCTTGAGGAGGTGGCTCTCGATGCCGGCATCGGCCAATGCCGCACAGACTTCACGGGCCACAACCGACAGCTGGAGCTGCATGGTCATCAGGCTGCGCTCGAGCTCCGCTGACTCCGAGTTCGGAAAGCGACGTCCCACAAGGGGGGCGATGCGGTGGCGGAGTTGGAGGCGATCGCGCTCCGTGGTCGTCGGCTGCACGGCTGGATCGGGCAGCTGGGGCCGGCGACGGGCCTGGTCGAGAATCGAGCGGACGAGCTCGACGCCTCGATCAGAGGCGAAGGTCGGGTCGAAAATGGCAATGGCGTCGATTGCAGAGGTCAGTTTCAACCCGTGGGTCCTTCTTCTCTGGCTACTTTCATGCGGGTAGCGTTTCATGGAAGGTCAGCCAGTGGTGTCATTGCGGGGAATCCCATTCATGCGTCAGATCAAGCCGAGTGTCGTCGACGAGGGGTTCGGGCGTGCCCGTGGTTGACCCGACCAAGATCCAGTCGAGCCCCCGAGCGATCTTCCTCGTGGTTGTCGGAGCACTCGTCCAGGTCGCGTCGATCGTGCCGATCCCGTTTCTCGTTCAGCGCATCTTCGACAACATTCTCGTCGGTGACTCCGGTTCGACTGATCTGATCGTGACCGGCATCCTGCTCATCGGTCTGCAGCTGACGAGCGCCGGTGCGACGGTGATGATCCGTTCGGCTGTCGCGACCGTGTCGGCCGCGAACAGCGCCCGCCTTCGCACGTGGTTCCATGATCTCCTGTTGGTCCGATCGCTCCAGTCGATTCGTGAGCACGATGATGCCGAGCTCCTCCAAGCGATCACGTCTCTCCCGTCTCGCATCGAGGAGTCTGCCAACGCTTGGTTCGGCCAGGTGTTGCCGTCTGCTCTCACCGCGATCGTGATTGCGGGTGTTCTCGTCTTCCTCGACTGGCAGCTCACGCTGGTGCTGTTCCTGTCGTTCCCGTTGTTGATCCTCGTTCACCGAGGGGCCCGGTCGCTGGTTCGAACCGCGTTCGCTCGACGGACCGAGGGCGAACGGGTGTTGATGCGACAGACGTTGTCGATGATCGAGCGGCTCGAGTCAGTTCGAACCTCGGGGGCCACCGATGCGGAGCGCTCTCAGTTCGAGGACCGCAACGAGGTGATGCGAGAGACGTCGGTCAGCGTCGTTCGCAGCCGAGCCATCGTGATGACGACGAACACGACCGCTGTGGTCATGAGTGTGACCCTCCTCCTGTTGATCGGGGGCTGGGGCGTCGATCAGGGCCGGCTCACGATCGGGGAGTTCTTGGCCTTCTACGCCGGCGTCGCCATTCTGCGAGGGCCGGCCCAGTCGCTCGGCAACGCCGCTCCGATCCTGGACAGCGGACGGGATGCCCGCCGGCTCCTTCGTGAGCTGGAGGCCGAGTTCACGCCACTGGCACAGGGCGGAACAACGGTCGTCGAGCTGGACGATGGCATCGAGGTCTCCGATCTGCACTTCAGCTACGACGAGACCCCGGTGTTGGACGGCATCGATCTGAAGCTGTCTCGAGGCCGGTTCACGGCCCTTGTCGGGCCGAACGGAGCGGGCAAGACGACTCTCGTCCTTCAGCTGCTCGGCCTTCTCGAGCCCGCTCGCGGGCTGGTCCGTGCCGACGGGATTCCCTATGGCGAGCTCGATCTGGGACAGCTGCGCAACCGGATCGGTGTGAGTTTCCAGCAGGCCTCATTGGCCGAGGCGACGATTCTCGACAACATCTCGTATGGCCGATCGTTCACCGACGAAGAGATCGACGAAGCAATTCACCTGGCCGGGCTGGATTCCATCTTGGCCACGCTGGACAACGGTCGTCACACAATGGTCGGACCCGGCGGGCGTCGACTGTCGCGAGGCCAGGAACAACGCATTGCCCTGGCTCGAGCCGTGGTCGGTCACCCGCCGATGCTCATCCTCGACGAACCGACCAACCACCTCGACCCGCAGTCGGTGGCCGTTTTCCTCGAGAAGCTCGTCGCTCAGCCACAACACCCGGCGATCTTGGTCGTGAGCCACGACCATCGGGCGTTGGAGTTGGCAGACGAGATCGTGGAGCTGAGCGATGGTCGCATCACGTCGTGGGCGCCGACGGGGGCATGACCACCATCCAGACCATGGGTGGCTGTGCCGGTCAGACTTGGCCGGAGCCGGCCGACCAGAAGATGCAAGAACTGAATTCGAAGCAGCCGTGGCCCTGGATCCGGGCACGGCTCGAGGAGGGAACACCTGATGCAGTATCAGCAACGAGAGCACGCCTTCGCCATGGAGGCCGATGACGACGTCGTCGTGGTCGATCGGTTCGGAGCCAAGATGTTCACCCTCAACACCGTTGGTGGCCTGCTGTGGAACCGCGTCGAGCAGCCATGCACGGCAGACGAGCTCGTCGGCGTCCTTCAGGAGCGCTGGCCGGACATCGGCGAGACCAAGCTTCGCTCCGATGTCGATGTCTTCGTCAGCTCGGCGATCGAGGCCGGCATCATCGTTCCGGTCGACGCCTGAACGAACGCAGCTAGGAGACCGGGCCCCGCCACTTCGGCCATTGCGACGGTTGCCTGCGGATGAACTCGCCCAGTAACTCGGCGAACTGCTCGATCAGCGATTCCACGGCTGCGTCGGTACCGGCGCCTTCCGGAGCGATCAGCGGCTCGAGGATGTCGACCCGGTAGCGGAGCGGGCCGGTTCTGCTCAGGGAGACGGGGATGAGGGCGGCTCCGGTCTTGACCGCCAGTCGTGCCCCGCCATTGGCCAGCGCCAGCTTTTCGTTGTTGACGGTGACTTCGTGGACCTTCCGGCCACTGGCCAGATCACCGACGATGGTGACGACTTCGTTGTCCGACAACGCCGACATCAGCCTGCGCATGGCGGACGCCGGGCTGCTGTCGTTGCCGTATTCGACTCGTGCTCGAAGCGGTGCGTCCTCCGCTCTGCGGAGGATCGGGCCGGCCTTGGGGCTGACGAAACGCCACAGGCGATTGTCTCTGGTGGCCATGAGATGGTTTGCCTTGCTGAGGTGTACGGGCGCAAAGCCGTTCGCGGCCAGCGCCTGGTTCAGTGGGATCGCCGTGTGGCCGGAGATGCGCCACAGAATCGTGCCTCGACCGGCGGCGTCGGCTTCGACGAGGTGGTGGAGGCCGTTGATCTCGACGTCTGGCTTCCAGCCGGCCACCGAGATGCCTCGGGCTTGGCCCCAGCGGGTCTCGACTCGCTGCAGCCAGTAGTCGGCGGATTCGGCCCTGATGTCGCGTTCGTCGTCTGGCCCGAGATGCTCGGCCATCCGGTCTGCGACTCGTTGTTGTCGTCTGGGCATGAGAGCGAGGCTGAGGCGGGTGACAGCTCTGGTGAGGGCAGGGTCGAGTCGGCGCGGTACCAGGGGAGCGATGGCGGCTGAGGCCAAGGTGGTGGTGATGCGTTGGTACGGCCGGATTTCGATCCTTGTCCGGGCAAGAAGGATCCGCTGCGGTGGGGTCACGCCCACCCGATTTGCTCGGCCAGGAAGCGACGCTGGAGCTTGCCGGTCGGGCCGAGCGGCCAGTCGGTCACGATCTCGAGCTTCGTTGGCCGCTTGGGCCGCGAGAGAAGTTCGGCGATGTGTTCGTTGATGGCGGCAACGTCGACGTCAGCACCGGGTTTGGTCACGACTGCTGCTGCGGGGACCTGACCGAGGATCGGATGAGGGAGAGGGAAGGCCACCGCCCGCTCCACGCCAGGGTGGGACGTGAGAGCGGCCTCGATCTCACGGGGGCTGATCTTGTCGCCGCCCCGGTTGATGAACTCGGAGATACGGCCGGTGATGAACAGCCGGCCGTCGTCAGTGAGCCGACCTTGGTCACCCGTGGAGAACCATCCGTCGTCGAATGACTCCGGCGCCTCACCCGAGAGGTAGCCGTCGATGATGGTCGAGCCGTTGATCTGGATGTGGCCCTCGCCCTTCGCATCGGGATCGGCGATACGGATGCAAACGTCGCCGGTGGCCAACCCAACGCTGTCCGGTGTCCGGTGCGCCGGTGGCAGCGGATTGGCGGCGATCTGATGTGCCGCCTCGGTCATTCCGTATGCCTCCAGCACGGGCACGCCGAACACGTCCTCCAGGTCGGCCATGAGGGTGGCGGACAGCGCCGATGAGCTGGTTCGGAGGAACCGCCATGGTGCAGACCGGAGCTCGTCGCCTCGGTCGCGCCATCGGGCCAGGACGAGTTCCCACATGCTCGGTACTGCGGAGCACCAGGTGGGTTGGATGTCGGCGACGTGGCGGCCGAAGGCGAATGCGTCGAAGGGGACGGGCGAGACCGAGCCGCCGCCGGCGATGGGCGCCAGGATGCCGGCGACCAGGCCGTGGATGTGGAAGAGCGGCATCACGGTGAGGGCGTGATCTGCGGGGCCGAGCTCGAACCACGAGGCGATGTTCGACGCCGAGGTGACGAGGCGGCCGTGGTTCAACCCAACCCGTTTCGGCTTGCCCGTCGTTCCCGAAGTGGTGAGTACGAGGGCCAGGTCGGCGCCACCGGGTCGGTGTCCGTCCGCCGGTCCTCCGGCCTTCCCAATGGCCCCGAGAGCGTCGAGTCCGTCGTTCGAGGCCGCGACGAACAGGTCAGGCGCGATCAGCTCGAGTGCTGCGGCTTGTTCGGCTGGGGTCTGGCCGGGACGGAGAGGTGCGGCGGTCCCGACGCTGGTGGCAGCCAGGAACATGAGCGCGCCGTCGATCCCTGGTGGGGTCTCGTAGGCGATGACGGGGCGTTCGATCCCGGCCTTGGCACGGAGTCCGCCGGCGATGTCGTCGACTCGTTGGAGGGCTTCGGAGGCCGTCAGATGGCCGAGGCGCAGAGCACTGTCCTGATCGCTCCCGGCCCACCGGGTGAGCAGGGCATGGATCGTTTGCGGACGATCGGGCAACTCTGCTTCATGTGTCCTCACCGACGAGATGTTAGTACTGGGTGAATGCAAGAGAATGGGCCGATCAACCCGGCGCGTGTGTTGGCCGAAGCGGTCAGGACGGGACCCGTCGTCGTGGTGACCACCGGCGGGTCGATGGCGCCTCACCTCGGTGCCGGGCGGTCGGTCCGGATCGAGAAGGGTCCGATCGGTTTCGGTGACGTGGCTGCGTTCGTGAATGGGGCCGATGCGGTGGTGGTCCATCGACATGTGATCTCGATGTTCGGCCGGTCGCTCTTCCTCGGCGACGCCAATCCGCGGTTCGACCCGCTGGTTGCGGCCGATGATCTCCTCGGCCTCGTGGTGGCCGTCGACGACGAGCCGGCGCCGGAACGACATCGCATCTTCCTGTTGCGCCGGTCTCTTCGCCTGATCCCGCGGGAAGCCAGGGCGTGGGTTCGCCAACGACGGAAGGGGCGAGCGTGATCCGGGTTCTGATTGCCGGCTGGGTGCTCGAGTGTCGATCCTCATCGCCGGATGTGGTTGCGGAGTTCGGTCGTGTTTTGGGGCCGGCCCCCGATGTGACCGATTCCGATCGGCCGGTCGACGTCGTGATCGAGGCGTTCCTGCAGCCAAGCGAGACCATGCCCTCCCGGGAGGAGTGGGTGCTGGTCGAGGAGGACGGCTCGATTGCTTTGTGGGCTGCGCCGGGAGGGGCTGGTCTGACGCTCGGGGACGCCCAGGCGACGCTGCAGTCTGCGTCGGCCACCTTCTGGTTCCCTGACGTGGAGGCCGCTCAGCGGAGCGTGCACACCTTCGTGACAGCAGCCATCAATCACGTGGCGAGGGTGCAGGGCTTGGTTCCGGCCCACAGCGCGCTGATCGGAGTCGATGGTGTCTGGATGCTCCTGCTCGGGTCCTCGGGTGTTGGCAAGTCGACGTCGTGCCTCGCCGCCTCGACTGCCGGCCACGATGTGGCGAGCGACGACACGTGCCTCTTGAGGTGTGACGACGGCCGGTTGTTCGGCCACGGTCTTCCTCGTGCTCCTTCGCTGCCCAAGGCCGATCACGGTCTGGATGATGGGGGATCGGTCGACTACCGCTCTCGCACCAGCGAGCCGGACTTCCCCCTGGTGCAGGGTTGGCACGAGATCGTCGGCGTGTTGGTACTCAGCCACGGGGAGGTTCCGCTCACGACCTTGGGATCGGTGCCTGCGATGAGCGTGATCGAGGCGCTCACCGAATCGGTGGCCGGAGCGCTCTCGGTCGACGTGGTGGTCGACGACGTGCCGAACGTGTTGCGAGCAACGACCAAGCTGCCGGCTCGTTCGCTGGCGTTGGGTAGTGATGCGTCGCAGCGTCTGGCGTCGATCGACGACGCGCTACGGGCGGCGGTTGCAGAGTTCCGAACGACTCCGTAGCGGTCTTCAGGGGGACGGGTCCGGCGGATTGCCTTTGAGCGAATCCACTTCGCGTTCCAGTTCCTCGACGCGTCGCACGAGTGCTTGAACCGAGGCCATCAGAACGCCTTGGGCGTCGATGGCATTGATGCGGCGGTCGGTCACGCCCAGGCCGAACGCGTTCCAGAAGTCTTGGGCCATCGGCCCGAGGTGGCGAACGGCCGGATCTTCCCAGCCGTAGGTCCAGTATCCGATCGGCAGATCCTTGAGCCGGGCCAGGAACTCATCGTTCGTGGTCGCCGGATCAGGGATCGGTGGCGGCGTGTTCGGCGGGCGAAGTTTCTGTCGAAGCATCCGTCTCGGATGCCGACGCCACGAATTACGCCTTGCCAATTGTTGATCGTTGTCGACGGCGCGAGAGAACCACGAGCCGTCGTCAGACCGAACCACGCGATCGTCGTCTGTCACGACTCTTTGACAGTTGCTCTCACTTCGAGCCGTCGAGCGAGTAGAGCTGCATGCTGCCGTCGATCTCGCGCTGGGCGCTGATCTCCGGGGCTACGTAGGCCGCCTGCACTGGCTCGACGCCATGCTTGATCGCGGCATCGGAGATGCCGTTTTCCTCGAGCGAGTAGAGCTGCATGCTGCCGTCGATCTCGCGCTGGGCGCTGATCTCCGGGGCTACGTAGGCCGCCTGCACTGGCTCGACGCCATGCTTGATCGCGGCATCGGAGCCGTCGTTGCGATCGGACCCGTTGAGGGCCCCCTGCAGGTCGTGCTGGCCGCTGATGGTGGGTGCTTCGTAGTTCATGGTTTCCCTCATTGTCGTTGCTCTTCGTTGTCGTTGATCTTCTGTGTGCAGGTCTCAGCGGCCCTCGTCGAGCGACCACACCTGCATGCGGCCGTCGATCTCGCGCTGGCCGCTGATGGCGGGGGCTTCGTAAGCCACTGGCGCGACGCCATGCTTGATCGTGGCATCGGAACGGCCGTTGGGGGAACCGATTTCGATGAGGGCGCCCTGCAGGTCGTGCTGGCCGCTGATGGTCGGTGCTTCGTAGTTCATGGTTTCCCTCTGTGGTTGATTCTTCACGCCGGCGGCCGGACCGAGTCGAAACCGAGGCGACCGGCAAGGTCGCGACGGGCCCGGATCTGCGGCGCCTGGTAGTCAGTGCTGTTCTCGGAGCGCACGATCTGGACGTTGTGCTTGATCTGCGCGTCAGACGGAAGCACCGTCGAGCAGCACTCGAGCCGGCCGTGGACCCAGCGCTCTTGGATGATCTGAGGTGCGTGGTATGGAGTCACGGGATCCCTCAGTCGACGGACTTGAAGGTGATGAGGCCGGCTTCGAGATCGCGCTGATCCGAGATCGCCGGCGCCTCGTAGCCCTCGACGGGTGCGACGCTGTGCTTGATCTCAGCGTCGGAGTCCAAATTGGAAATCGGATAGAGCGACCCGTGAAGGTCGTCGCGTGAGGTGATCGACGGTGCGCGGTAGTCGCTCACGGCGCTCACGCCGTGCTTGATCGTTGCGTCGGACAACGGTGTGAGTTCCGACTTGTACTGCAGTCGACCCTCGAGGTCACGGCGTTCCGTGATCCGGGGTGCCGAATAGTCCGTTGTTTGCTTCGCCATCATGGTTCCCTCCATTGATTCATTTGCTCGAATACGCCCGACCCGAGGTGAAAGGAACGTTACGCTAAGCGGTCGCCGAGCGCAACAGGTGGTCGTCTGACCACTCGAAAACGGCGGCTGGGCCGATCGAACCAAGCCCAGAGTCGAACTGCCGCTTCGCCCACCGACCGGCTCGGGCTAGGTTCCACCGAAGGCTGGACATGAGCGAGGAGCCGTCCATGGGATATGCGGCATCCGATTTCGGCACGATGGTCGATGATGCAGCCAGACGATCGGCGTACCTCGAGGCAATCGAGCGGCACGTGACGCCGCAGACGAGGGTCCTCGATCTTGGTTGCGGTTTCGGTTTCTTCACGTTGGCTGCGCTCTCGATGGGAGCTCGCGAGGTGGTGGGAGTCGAGGTGCTGGACGCGGTGCGACTCCTGCCCGATGTCATTCGGGCCAACGGGTACGAAGATCGGGCGCAGGTACATCAGGGTGATGTTCGCGAGCTCGACCTCGGTCGATTCGATCTGATCATTTCGGACCTTCGCGGCTCGAGTCCGCTCTTTGGCGAGCATCTCGACGTCGTGGCCTATGCCAACGAACATCTGTTGGCCGACGGCGGGCGGCTTCTTCCGCAGCGTGACGGGCTCTGCGCTGCGCTGGTCAGCCTTCCGGAGTGGTTCGAGAAGCGACGACGTCCCCTGCATGTCGATGGCCACGACTGGAGCGCAGTGGAGTCCGTGGTCCTGGGTGAGCCGGTGCGAGTCAGCGAGGTAGCCGCCGATTCGGTCGTGTCGTCCGACCTCACGTGGTCGCACATCGAGTACGGCAACGCCGACGATCTTGCGCTTCGCCATCGGCAAGGCGTCGGTGACGTCGAGATCCTGCGCTCCGGGTCGGTGCACGGCATCGTGGCGTGGTTCGACGCCGTGATCGACGACGGGCTCGAGTTCAGCACCCGCCCCGGTGATCGCCGTCCGACGTACGGCCGGATGGTCTACCCCTTCGTACAGCCGATCGAGCTGTCGGTAGGGGAACGCGTGCGTCTCAGCATGGGCGCCCACAAGGTGGGGAAGCGCTGGGTGTGGGAGTGGGCGGCGAAGACGGCGTCCGATCGGCGCTCGGGGACGACGCTCGACGGTCTGGAGATCGGCAGCTCCGTGCTCCGCTCCCTTGCCGATGAGAAGGCACCGACCCGGTTGCTGTGAGCGATGCTGTGAGAAGAGACGGGCTGCTGCGAGAGAAGACGAGGGAGAGATGATGGAACAGGTCTACACATCGGTGCCGGGAGTGTTGATTCGAGATGTCGGCGGCGAGCTGTTGTTGCTCAACAGCGATTCCGAGCTGTACTTCGCCCTCAACGCGAGCGGTGTGGCGATGTACGAGTTGCTGATCGACGGCCGGCCGACCGACCAGATCGTGGCCGAGGTCGCCGAGCGTTTCGACGTTGCCGTCGAGCGGGTCAGGCCTGATCTCGAGGTACTGGTCGCGAAGCTCGTTGACAAGGGCTTGATCCGCTCTGATGTCTGATGTCTGATGTCTGAGGTCGGCCGGAAGGTTCGCGAGGTCAGCCGAGTGGCACGGGCGGCTCCGCTGCCGGCGCTGATCGGCGTCGTCGTCCTGCCGGTCGTCCACGTACTGCTTCGAACGCAACGCGTGTCGTACCGGTCCCTCCGCCGCCGACTTGCCAACCTGTCCGCTCAGCCTCCGGCCGGGTCCGGCTCCCCGGCCGAGGGCCGTGTGGTCGCCGAGGGTGTGTTCCTCGGTGCCCGCGTGTGGCGCCTTTATCGCACCTCGTGTCTCGCCCGCTCGTTGTTGACCTGGTGGCTCTGCCGGCGCCGTGGCATCGACGCCGATCTCCGTTTCGGGATGAGTGCGACAGGGGAGCGGCATGGCCACGCGTGGGTCGAGGTCGCCGGTGTACCGATCGACGACACGCCGGACGTCGCCGATCGATTTGTCGCCTTCGACCAGCCCGGTCCCGCTGACCGATGAGGGTTTCGATCTACGGCCGCTGTGTGGTCTTGCCGCACGCGGTCGATCTCCCTCTCGAGCCTGCTGCCGATGGCACCCCGCCAGCGTTGCGGGTGGAGATCGGCGAGCTCGATGCGCCGGCTCATCGCTACTTGCTCGACGACATGGTCGCGCTGTCGGTTTCGCCCGGCGTTGTTGCCGTGTCGCCGCTGGGCGAGCTCGGGCCGCGTGCCATGGAGCACTACCTCGTCGATCACGCCGTACCGACCGGGCTCAGCTGTGACGGTGACCTCGTGGTCCACGCTGCGTGTCTCGAACGTGACGGCCAAGCGGTGTTGTTGCTCGGTCGGTCCGGAGC
>CBESNA010000076.1:0-16387 GCA_965530755.1 uncultured Acidimicrobiia bacterium
GCGCTGCGTTGGCGGCCCGGTTGTCTCTTCGGGCTGACCCGCGCCGTGTTCGGCAACTCGCCCGTACATGGGCGGCGTTCTCCGGCTACGCCAAGGCGCTCGTCGTGAACGCGGCAGTGAATGCGATTGTCATCGGTGCAGCCCTCGCTCTGTTGGGTGTGCCGCTGGCCCTACCGATCGCCGTGGTCACCTTCGCAGCGTCCTTCGTGCCCATTATCGGCGCCATCGTCGCGGGGACCATGGCCGCGCTGGTTGCGCTCGTTGCTGCCGGACCCGGCACTGCGCTCGTCATGGTCGCAGTCACCGTGTTGGTTCACCACCTCGAGGGGTACGTGGTCGGTCCGATCATCATCGGCCGCCATACCGGCCTCCATCCCGTCGTCCTCATCCTCGCGCTGATCGTCGGTGTCGCGGTTGGAGGAATTGCCGGGGGCTTCTTGGCAGGGCCAATCGTTTCAGCGGCCTCGGGGTGGCTGGCTCCGGATTAGGCAGGTCCGGCCCCTCGACGACGTGATTCGTCGGAGGCTGGCACATACGTCCGAGACGCCAGCTCTGTGGCCACACCCCATCGTCGCTCGTCGACCCCGACGCCATCCGTTGGCGGGCGCCGCCTCGTCGGACGGTTGTCCGATGGATCGGCCAAGGTGATCCGGATGCTGTCGGTGCAACCAAGTGCGAGGTCGTCCACGAGCATCATCGATTGGGAGATCACGATGATCGGAGCATCGACGCCCGCCGACAGAGCGAATGCGGTTTCGGTCGCTTCGGCGACGATTCCGGCGAGTCCGAGCAGGAGCAGCGGGGCATCCGACCGTTCCACGATGACCAGTTCAACGTCCTTGGCCACCAACAGTTCGAAGGGTGACGACCCACAGCGGCCGACCGCAACATCGGTCAGGTGCAAGGCAGCACTTCCCAGGTCCCAGTCGAGTTCGTGCTCGAAATCAGTGGCGATCGCGTCGAGGACAGCTCCGACGCCGTCAAGGCGTCTGGTGCAGAGCCACACACCTGCCGCGGCAAGGTCGTCGGCAAGCCCGACAGGGAACCCCGACCCGATGGCTGCCTTCTCGAGAACCGCCCCAATTTCGTTGCGTGAACAGATCACGTCGGTTCCAGAACTGGCAGCCACCAGTCGTCGGCATCGAACTCGGCGCCGGCCACCTCGTCGAACAGGGGCGCCCCCTGGTAGAGGGTGATGCGGGTCCACCGGTCGCTCTTCGGATCGAATTTGCTCGCCCCGAAGAACGCGAGTTTGGCTCGCAGCATGTCGATGGGCAGGCAACCGTCACCGATCAGGTTGTCGTGGATCTCTGCGTAGGGATGTCCGGCTGCGGTCTGAACCCGAAGGGTTGCGAAGCGGTGTTGTGGGTGAGCGGCGAGAAACGAGGCGACCGACTGATCGGACGGTGCTTCGGCGAGTGCAATGGCGAGGCGCTGCACCTGGCGGGCGACGTCGAGTGGCTGCTCGAGATCGGCGCCCGGCTCCTCATATCGTCGTCCGAGGCGAGGTTCGAGTTTCTCCGCCGACACATACCAGAATTGCGAAGACTCGCTCACTGACTGGAAGTCGATGTCGAGCGCCCATGCGAAGCTGGCGGCGACCAGTTCGCGGAGCGAGACCACTCGCATTGACGGGTCGAGTCTCGGTACGACCGGACTAGACATGCAGTCCGAGAGGCCGTCGATGAGCGGCCCGTGAGACTCGAGCAGGAGGGCCACGATCAGTTCCTGCGTCTCGAGCGACCATCGCTGCGACTTGTTGACGAGATGATCCCAAGGGAGCGGGGTGTCGAACCACTTCGAATCGAGTGTGGCCTCGACCTCGACGAGTTCGGCGGCGAGTGTCTCGATCCGCTCCGACTGATTGGCGTCGTCGACCCGCCATTGGGCGACATGGCGGCGGGCCCGCTGAAGGAGGGTCTTCACACGGCGGATGGCGATGAGGTCTGGATCCTCGACAGCGCGGACCCTGGCCAGTGCCGTCTCGCGAGCCATGACCCAGTTGTTGAACAGGATGGGATGGCTCACGATGAACGGAGCCATCCCCAGGCCCGTCGCGTTGCCGACGCCGAGATGTCGCTTGAGCCGCCGATCGAGTGGTTCGAAGGTGGCGGGCGAGCGACGGCGGGCGACGTCTTCGACCAGATCGAGTGTGAAGCCACGGATGAGCCACACGGTGAGCATCTCGGCCCGAAAAGGAGCGGCCATGGCCGGCCGATCGGAGAAGTTTTCACGGTCGGCGATACCGAACTTCCCGTTGCCGTACACAGCCGTTGTCCGCATCAGGTAACCCACCGAGGCGAGCATCTCCTCGTCCGGCTGGCTTCCTCCAGCCAAGCGGGCGACGACGTGGTCGAACAGGCGCGCCGATTTGTTGGCACGGCTGAGTGTGAGATCACTCGCCCGGTATCGGGCAGCCTCCTGCATCGGCGCCGCCGCTTCGAGGCGGTCCAGATCGTCGGAGGTCGGGACACCGTCGAACAGCACAAAGCTGGTGTCCCATGCCTCGGCGATCACCCGGTCGGTCCGAAGGGCCGGATCGAGCGGTGTGCTGAATGCCGCCAGGCTGTAGGGATACCCCGAAACCGTCACCGTGTAGACGGCCCGCCCGAAGCCCATCTCGTCGATCGCCCAGACCGGACGGGTGACGGTTGCTCGCTCGGCCGCGAGGAGTCGTAAGAGCGAGCGCATGAAGCTGAGCCGCGTCGGGAATGAGCTCCCCATCCGACACAAGCGCATCACTTCGTCGGCAGGGCGGAGCGGCCGCTGGGGCGGAACCTCGGGCTCGCTGGTCGAGGTCACGGGGGCCCGAACGACTCGTCGTAGAATCGCAGCCAGTTGCCACCCATCAACGCATCGACCTCGTGGCCGGCGAAACCCACGGCAGCGAGGCTGGACCTGATGTTGCCGAAGTCGGCGTTGTTCCGGAACCACTCCGGCTGAGGGGGGAATCCAGGCGCTGCTGCAGAACCCTCGCCGTAGTCGGTGGCCTTCGTCCAGCGCCCATTGCGCATCCACGCCACCACTGAATCGGGTTGATCCTGACAGAGGTCGGAGCCGAGTCCGATGTGTTCGAAGCCATAACGCCCGGCCGCGTCGTAGGCCATGCGGCAGAAACTCTCGACCGTGCAGGCGGAGCCGCCGTCGAGGTGGTGGGGATACAGCGACAGACCGAGCATGCCCCCGGCCGAGGTGAGCGCACGGAGGACGTCATCGGATTTGTTCCGCAGCGCTGGATGCCACCACGACGGATTGGCGTGTGTGATGGCAATCGGGCGCTCAGAGAGTTGGATGGCCTCCAGGGTCGACCGATCGCCGGAGTGGCTCATGTCGATGACCAGACCGACCCGGTTCATTTCCTTGATCACCTCTCGGCCGAATCGGGTTACCCCCGTGTCGACGTCCTCGTAGCAGCCGGCCGCCAACAGCGACTGATTGTTGTACGACAGCTGCATGAAGCGAATGCCGAGCGAGTGACAGATCTCGACGAGGCCGACATCGTCCTCGATCGGGGACGGGTTCTGGAACCCGAAGAACACAGCGGTTCGTCCCTGCTCAACCGCTCGGCGAACATCCTGGCCGGTGCGCCCCGGGAAGATGAGCTCGGGGAACCTCTCGAACCACCCATTGAACGTCTCGATGTTGAGCACCATCTCTCGAAACGACTCGTGATAGGCGATGGTGACATGCACCGCATGGACACCGCCGTCGTTCAGTTCCCGGAAGATCCTCTCGGACCAGTTCGAATACTGGAGGTTGTCGATGAGGGGAGCGCTCACCCGAGAAACGTACCCGAGTGGCTCCATCGGTCGCTGGGTCGCGATGCGCAGCCCTCATTGACATCAGAGGGCATCTGTGTGATTGCTGCCTGGCCGCGGTCAGTTGGCTTCTCTGAAGATGACGATTGGGATCTCTCGGCTCGTGGCTGACAAGTGATCCGACATCCCGGGGAGATTGTCGGCGATCCTGCTGAGCAGTTCGCTTCGTTCGTCGCCGGTGGCGATGGAAGCAATCGAGGGGATCGAGGCGCCTGGCACTTCGATGGTGACCTCGCAGTCGCTCTTGATGTTGCGATACCAGTCCGGATGCTCATCAGAGCCCCCGTTGGCGGCCGCAACGGCAAGATGGCCGCCGGCATCGATGAACCCGACGGGGGTCGTGTGGGCCACGCCGCTGCGACGGCCAATGGTCGTCAACAGCAGGATGGGAGCGCCTTCCATCGGGCCTGACAGCTTCCCGCCATTGGCACGGAATTCGCTGATGACGCCCTTGTTGATCTCTCGCATGTCCATGTCTCGAGGCTCCTCGTCGCGAGCCAAGCGATATACAAGGCTCGATTTGCACAAAGTAACGTTTGTTGTTCCGAAGCACAAGTCAATCCTTGTGTATTCGGTTGGTTGATGGCACGATGGGGGCGTGCCGGCCGAGGATGTATTCGCAGCGCTCGCTGCCCCCCAGCGTCAACAGATCCTTCGACTCGTGCGAGACGAGGCTCTGTCGGTCGGCACCATCGCTGCGACATGTGGGGCCAGCCAGCAGGCAATCTCCCACCACCTGCAGGTGCTGAAGGACGCCGGCCTCGTCGAGATGCGTCAGGAGGGACGCCGGCACCTCTACGTGGTGAACCCCGATGGCTTCGAGTCATTCGGCTCGTTCGTTGCCGACCTCTGGCCGAACGGACTCAACAAGCTCAAGGCAGTGCTCGAGGATCGAGAAAAGTGACGGACACGTTCACGTGTTCGATCGAGGTGCCGGCACCACCCGAAACCGTCTTCGACTACTTCATCGACGCCAAGCTTCTCCTGACCTGGATCGGCGACTACGCCGTGCTCGATGCGCAGCCGGGCGGGGAGTTCACTCTCGACATCGAAGGCGTCCCTGTACGGGGTCAGTATCTCGAGGTCGTCGCCCCCGAACGGGTGGTGGTCTCCTGGGGCCACGCTGGATCCGAGGCACTTCCCCCGAATTCGACCCAGGTCCAGTTCACGCTCACCCCGGCGGCCGGCGGTGGCACTCTCGTCCAGGTCGAACACCGCAACTTGCCTGCCGAGCAACTGCCTTCCCACCGGATCGGTTGGCCCATGTTCATGGGCCGGCTTCGCGATGCCGCCAGTTCCTAGCCGACCTGCTCCGGCCGTGCCCGCTCCGAAGCGAAGCTCGAGTCATCGTTCGCGGCCGCGTGCGCGCGCCTCGGCTGGAGCAAGCTCGTCGATGGCGAGGTGGTCGCCTGGTGTGGTGCGGTGGACGGCCCGGAAGAGCAGATGGACGCCGACGGGGAGAGTCAGCACCATGGCCACGGCGGCGATTGCGAGGTAGGCGGCTCCAGCCCAGCCGAGATGCCAGGCGGCTCCCAAAGCCGTGACCAGGAAGGCGACCGGACTTGCTTTGCCCGCGGCGTGGAACCGGGCGTAGTTGGTTTCGAAGCGGATCAGCCCGATCCCGGCGAGGACAGCGACGAGGCTGCCGATGGCCATCAGGATGTTGGCAACGGTGTTCATTGGGCACTACCGGGACTCGGGTACTCGTGTTCGAGGAAGCGGCTGGCGGCGACGGTGGCGGTGAATCCGATGATGGCCAGCACGACGAGCATGATCAGATTGGTGCCGTCCCGGGTGCTCGCTGCGTCGACCGTGATGGCTCCCATGAGGGCGATGAGCGTGACATCGAGTGCGATGATGCGGTCGGCGAGGCTCGGCCCTGCGATGAGCCGGTAGGCGCCGCAGAGCCCAGCGAAGCCGAAGCAGCAGATGGCAAAGGTCGTGATCATGGAGAGACTCCACTCGTCTCGAGTGGCAGCGCCTCGGCGGCGAGGCGTGCGAGATCCTCGACGTGGGCGACGGTGCTGGCTCGCCGATCGATGTGGAGAAGGTGGAGGTAGAGGGTGCCCGTGTCGGGGTCGGCGTCGACGACAGCGGTGCCAGGGGTGAGGGTGATGGCAACGATGAGGAGCAGGAGGTGCTGGCGGCTGTGGTTCGGAACGTTGACAGCGATGATGCCTTCCTCCGTCCGATCGGTGGGGGTGACGATCTCGACGGCGACGTCGATCGTGGAGGAGATGAGGTCGACCAACACCAGCCACGCCAGCCTGGCGAGGGGAACGAGCTTGATGCCACCTCGTCCCGGCGTGCCGACTCCGGAGGTCGACACCGCAGTAGATATGGCAACACCGGTGACGATGTTGGCAGTGGAGATACTGCGCCAGAGCCCGCACCAGGCGAGGGTGAGGGCGCCGATCATGAGTATTCGGCGGATCGTCACTGTCGCGATCACGAGAGGACCTCTGTGATGTAGCGCTGCGGGTCGCGGAGGTCGTCGGCCGCACGACTGCTGAGGTCCAGAATGGTTCCCGCGAAGAGCGAGATGCCGAGGGTTCCGACGACAGCGAGGCTGGTGGCCCCGACCATGAGCCGACGGTTTGCCACGGCCTCGACCGCTCGCTCGGGTGGTTTGGCACTGGTTCCCCAGAACACGCCGAGCCAGATCTTGGTCATGGACAGCAGGGTGAGTGCCCCGGCACCGAGTGCAACGACCACGATCGGCGTCGAAGCTTGATCGATACCGGCGGAGATGACCGCGAACTTGGCCACGAACCCGGAGAATGGTGGAAGCCCGGCAAGGCTGAGGGCAGGAATGGCGAACAAGGCCGCGATGACGGGTTTGCGGGCAGCGAGCCCGCCCGATCGGTCGAGGGAACTGCTGCCCTGGTGGTTCTCGATGAGTCCGCCGACCAGGAACAGCACAGTCTTGACGGGCATGTGATGAATCAGGAACAGGATCGCCCCGGTCGTGCCGGCAGCCGAGAAGAGGCCGAGACCCATGAGCATGTAGCCGATTTGGCTGATCACGTGGAACGACAGGATCCGCTTCACGTCGCTCTGGGCGAGCGCTCCGAGGGCGCCGATCACCATCGTGAAACCAGCCACGATCAACATGACCGGGCCGAGATCGTCCATGCCGGTGAGGGTGTGGAAACGGATCATTGAGTAGATCCCGATCTTGGTCAGTAGCCCGGCAAAGACGGCGGTGATGGTGGTCGGTGCGGTGGGGTAGGAGTCCGGCAACCATGAGAACAGCGGAAAGATGGCAGCTTTGGTGCCGAACACCACGAAGAACCAGGCGCCGATCCCGAGCCGAACGCCGGAGTCGAGCTCAGGGAGGCGCTCGGCCAGCAACGCGATGTTGATGGTTCCCGTGGCGGCGTAGACGAAGGCGACGCCAAAGAGGAACAGGGTCGACGCGAACAGGTTCATCACGACGTAGGTCATGCCGGACTGAATCTGGCCCCGCTTGCCCTGATGGGTGAGCAGCACGTAGCTCGACACCAGGATCAGCTCGAACGCAACGAACAACGTGAACAGATCGCCGGTGAGGATCGCCAGCGACACGCCGGCGGTCAGCACACCGAGAAGCGGACCGGTGAGTTCGGGGTTGGCGCCCCACGTCGTTCGCCGCTGCCCGATTGCGAATATCTCGACGACCAAGATAATCAACAGGGCAACGGGGAGCACGAGGGCGGCGAACAGGTCGGCGACGAGCACGATCCCGAGCTCGGGGGACCAGCCGCCGACACGGATGGCATGGGACCCGTCTGCCTCGACTCGGAGCAGGATCCCGCACGCGGCGATGGCGGCTGCGGCGAGGCCGACGAGGGTGATGGCGTCGCGGGTAGAAGCTCGGCGCCGGAAGACCAGCCCGGCCGCAGCCGAGATCAGTGGTGCGAGGATGGTGGTCGCAACGAGAAGGTTCACGCCGCCACCTCCTCGTCCGTGGTCACAGCGATTCGACGATCCTCGAGGTCGTCCTCCACGAGGTCGTCACCCGAAAGGACGTGCTGGCACCTGGCAAGCGCCAGGAGGAACAGGGTGAGGCCGAAGGAGATGACGATGGCGGTGAGCGCCAATGCTTGAGGGACCGGATTGGCAACTGATTCGGGAGTGGTCTGGTTCGCGATCGGTGCTTCGCCCGGCGGCCCACCCGCTGTCAGCAAGGCGAGGACTGCTGCGTGACCGAGGAGCGAGAATCCAAGGATGATTCGGCTCAGGGATCGGGCGGTGATGAGGTACACGCCGATGGCGGTCAGGCCACCGATGGCGGCGAGGAGAGAGACGCTCATCAGCGGGCCTCGCTGGAGGTGATCTGCGACCGGGTTGGGTCTGGATCGCTGAGCCCGTCGAGAAGTGCGACAACGAGGCCGATGACGATGGCGGTGACACCGATGTCGAAGGGAAGTGCTGTCCCGGACTTCACCTTGCCGAATAGCGGAAGCTCACGGAAGACGACCTGCTGGTCGAGCAGCGAGTCTCCCCACAGCAGCGGGGCGATCGCCACGACCACGACGATCACGAGACCACTGGCAATCAGCGAATTCGCATGGCCCGGACGCTGCAGGCCAGTCACGGTACGGAGTGCGACGACCGCGCCGAAGACCAGGCCGGCTGCAAATCCGCCACCAGGGTTGTTGTGTCCGGCGAACAGAAGGTAGACGCCGACGACGATGGCGAGAGGTGAAGCTGCCTGTATCCCGAGGCGCACAATGGGCGAGCGAGTTGTGATCATGATGACTCCTGAGCCGGCTGGAAGTTCGCGAGGGCGAGAATGCCGATGGCAACGGTGGCCAGCACCACCACTTCGCCGAGCGTGTCGAGAGCTCGGATGTCGGTGAGGATCACGTTGACGATGTTGTTGCCGCCGCCCTCGTCGACCGACGCCGCAGTGAGATCGGCCAACGGGGTCCGGCCCACCGGGTTCGCACCCGATGCGGCGAGCGCGACCGTCACACCGATTCCGGCGAGAGTTGAGACAGCGAGCCGAACGTTGCGCCACGTGGTCTCGACTCGGGGGAAGCTCCGAGCGAGGTGGCCGAGGCCCAGGACGAAGCCGACGACGACGATCGTTTCCACCAAGAGTTGAGTGAGAGCGAGATCGGGGGCACCGTGCAGCACGAACAGGCCGGTGACACCGATGCCGACTGCGCCCAAGGTCAGCGCAGCCCCCAGCCTCGACCCAACGAACGCTCCCGAAACTGCCGATGCCAGGATTGCGGCAACGAGTGCGGCCTGCAGAGGTTCGTCCCACCACAGCAGATGGGAGGTTCCGACACTGGCGAAGAATGGAGTCGCCGCAATCGCTGCGACGGCTGCCATGGTTGCGACATACACCGGCAGGGAGCCGTGCTGCACTCTGGCTGTGACGAGCCGCGCCGTCGTGAGCGTCCGATCGATGGCAGCATCAGCAACGTTCGCCCCGACAGGGGATGGCGCTCGCACCGATCGGTGAGCGAATCGGGCGCCGAGAATGGAGCCGGCGAGGAGAATCGCAATCGAGAATCCGAACGCGAGCTGGAGGCCCGGCCACCGCAGCAACGAATAGACCGACGCGGCGTCGTTGAGTTCGGTTGCTGCCGGGACGATGATCTCGTTCACGTGACCAAGGAACACGAATCCGGCCAGCCCGGCCGCACCCAACACCACGGCTGAGGCCGTCATGGCATCACGGCGAGGGGCAACCTCGGTTGCGGGGCCCGGGCCGAAGACGGTCAGCAGGAATCGCACGGTGTATGCGACGGTGAGCACGGACCCGCCGATCACGCCGAGCCCGACGATGAGCTGTTCAGGCCCTTCGAGTTGGAGTACAGCCTCGATGGCCGCTTCTTTGGCGGCGAAGCCAAGCAGCGGCGGTGCGCCTGCCATCGACAGCCCACCGGCCACGGCAACCGCGAACGCGATCGGCATGGAGCGCCACAGCCCGCCCAACTGCTCGATGTCTCGGGTGCCCGTTCGGATGTCGATCTCTCCGACCACCAGGAACAGGGCGGCTTTGAACAGCGCGTGGGCGAACAACAACGACACAGCTGCGAACACGGCCTTGCCGGTGCCGACGGACAGGAGGGTGATCAGCAAACCGAGCTGAGAGATCGTTCCCCACGCCAGGATGAGCTTGGCGTCACGGTGACGGAGCGCCCCGACCGCTCCCCACAGGATCGACACGACACCAAAGGCGATCCCCAGCGACTTGAATGCGGCGACGTTGGCAAATGCGGCGCCGGTGACGGCGACGAGCAGCACCCCGGCTTTCACCATCGTTGCGGAGTGGAGATAGGCGCTCACCGGTGTCGGCGCCGCCATCGCTCCTGGCAACCAGACGTGGAATGGCACTTGGGCGGACTTCGTGGCTGCACCGACGAGGACGAGTACGGCAGCGAGTGTTCCGGCGCCGCCGCTGACCGGCTCGAAGTCCGAGATCACCGATGTCCCTGAGGTGTTCGCCAACACGATCAAGCCGGCCAGCAGGACCAGGCCGCCGACACCGGTGATCATCAGTGCTCGCCGGGCGGCGGTGAGCACCGAAGGGTCAGTGTTCTTGTGGCCGACCAACAGGAATGACGTGATCGAGGTGAGTTCCCAGAAGATGAACAGCGTCCAGATCGAATCGGCCCAAACCAGCCCGAGCATCGACGTCGAGAACGCCAACAACGAAGCGGCGAAACGGCCGCCACCCGGTGAGGTCGGGGAGAAGTAGCCGGCGCCGTACACGAACACCAAGGCGCCGATACCCGACACCAACAGCGTCATCAACAACGCCAGTGAGTCGAACCGGAACCGCACGGCGAGATCGAGGCCTCCAACCCAAACCAGCTCGACCACGGCCGGTTCAACGCCGTTGACGAGCTGGACCACGGCCCAGATGGCCGTCGCTGCAGGGGCAACCGCTGCAACGACGAGTCCTTTGGCCGTCGAGACCCGCCCTGCAAGAGCTGCCAGAACGATTCCGATCACATGTGCGATGAACAGCAGCCAGGTCACGTTCGTCAGGGTATAGATACTTCCGAATAGATACAACGTAATGTAGGTGTTAAGAGCTGTCTGTTCTTTGGAAGTGAAATACTGCTGAACGACCCATCGTGAAAACAGCCGATCAATTACCGCTATTCTGGGCCGTATGTCCCTCGAGCCTGATCTACACCGCTGGACCTTTCTGACGAATCACGCGCACGTCCTGATTGCGATCAGTCGCAACCGTGAGGCTCGGCAACGAGACCTCGCAAACGACGTCGGGATCACTGTTGGAGCGGTGCAACGAATCATCCACGAACTCGAGGCTGCGGGGTACCTCACGAGCGAGCGAGTCGGCCGCAGGAATCGCTATGAGGTGAACTCGGACAAGGGGCTGCGACATCCCCTCGAGGACCAGCACACCGTCGAAGATCTGATCGCTTCTCTCGAGCAGTAGGCCCTCGCTTCGCGCTCGACGCTCACTCGTCGGCCTCGCTGGCGTCATCCACCTCGGCGTGGGGGAGCCGAACCGTCGCGACGAGGCCCCGTGGTTGGTTCGGGCTGAAACTGATCGTTCCGCCGTGTGCAGCAACGATTGCCCTGGTGATGGACAGTCCGAGCCCGTTTCCTCCGCTCGCCCGGCTGCGGGCTTCATCGACACGGTAGAAACGGTCGCCGAGATGGCTGATCTGCTGACTCGTCAGACCTGGGCCTGTATCAGCGACGACGATGACAGCTTGGTTGTCTACTGTCGAGAGAGCGATCGAGCACGCAGCCTCGACCGGTGTGTGAGTTCGGACGTTGGCGAGCAGATTGTCGATCACTTGACGCAGGCGTGTGGCGTCGCCTTCTACGGTGACCACTCCGGCGACACTCGTGGTCACCGCCCTGTCCGGCTCGAGCGTTCTGGCGGTGTCGACGGCGGCCAGGACGATCTCGGTGAGGTCGGCGGTCTCGGTGGCGACGGGTCGTTGCTCGTCGAGGCGGGCCAACAAGAGGAGGTCGTCGACGAGGTCGGACATGCGGGCGGTCTCGGAGCGAATACCGGACATGGCGCGCTCGAGATCAGCCGGGCGGTCGCGTGCCCCTGTTTCGAACAGTTCGGTGTATGCGGCCGTGGCCGCCATAGGGGTACGGAGCTCATGCGACGCGTCGGCAACGAACTGGCGCATCCTGGCCTCCGATGCGCGCAGCTCGGTGACGGTCGTCTCGCGTTCGGTTCGAGCGTTCTCGAGGCGATCCAGCATGGCGTTGAGGGCCAGCGCCAGGCGTCCCACCTCGGTCGGCGACTCTGACCCGGGAACTCGGCTGTCGCTGAGCGCTTCATCCGTGATGGCGGCGGCGCTTGCTTCGACGACACGGAGTGGGCGGAGTCCGACGTTGACCAGCCACCACGCGAGCGCCAACGCAGCAGCGATGGCGGCGGCAGTCGCGGCGCCGAGGACAGCGATGAGCCGGGATCGTGTCTCGTTGACCTCATGGAGCGATTGGCCGATGATGATGGTCGAGCCATGGCGGAGTGGGTCGACTCGAAGCCGCATCTCGCCGCCGTCGCTCGCGGAGACCGTCTGATTCCGGACCCGGATGTCCACGTCAGCCACCTGAATCGAGACTGGATCGTCGCCTGGTTCCCGGGCCTCAGACGTGAAGACGGCGGCCCCAGACGTGTCCACGATCGTCACGAACAGCCCCGGGACGATCTCTGGAATCACCCGCCAGTTGGCAGCATCGCCGTCGGCGATCTGTTCGGCGGATGTATGGGCGCGCTGGAGGGCATCGTCGACCTGCTTCAGCTGGGACCGTGTGACGAGGACGTACGTGATGATGTTGGCCACGAGCAGCCCGAAGAACACGGCCAATCCGGTGCCGATGAGGATCCTGCGACGTACCGACACGGTTGGTCAGTCCTCGACGTTCGGTTCGCGCAACACGTAGCCGACGAGCCTCACGGTCTGAATGAGTGGGGGGCCGTGCTGATTGAGCTTCTTGCGTAGATAGCTGACGTAGGTCTCGCAGATGTTCGAGTCGCCGTCGAAATCGTAGTGCCAGACATTGTCGAGGATTTGAGCCTTGGACAGGACCTTCCCAGGATTAGTCATGAAGTACTCGAGGACACTGAACTCGGTTGCGGTCAGCTCGATCGCCCTGTTGTTTCGGCGCAGTTGATGGGCGTCGACGTCGAGTTCGAGGTCTGAGAACGTAAGGATGTTGGTGCCGTCGGCACCGACACCGACTCGTCGGAGAATTGCTCGGACTCGCATCACGAGTTCTGCCAGTGAGAACGGCTTGGTGAGGTAGTCATCGGCCCCCGCCGCGAACCCCGCAGCCTTGTCCTCGAGCGTGTCGCGGGCCGTGAGGAACAGGACCGGAGTCTGGCTGCCGTCGCGGCGGAGGCGGGTCGAGACGGCGAACCCGTCGAGGTCGGGAAGCATGACATCCAGCACGATGAGGTCGGGACGGGTCGTGCGGGCAGCTTCGAGCGCCTCCCGGCCGTTGGTTGCCTCGGTGACGTCGAAGCCCTCGTAACGCAGCGCCGTGGACACTGCGTCCACGAGCGACGGCTCGTCGTCGACAACCAAGATGCGGGCCGGCTCGTTCATCGAGCGGAGGCCCCAAGGATGGTCTGTTCGTGCATGGAGCGAGTGTGGCACGGGTGAAAGCGGCAGGAGCGCGTCTGGCGCGAGTTCTACGAAGCGATACAGCCGGCACTCAGCTGGCGTTGAACTCGGCCCCCCATTCTGTATTCATCCCCAACGACTGCGAGCATCCTCGTCGAGACAGTACGTACATCGATGGAACTAGCATCCGCCTCACCAATCGAGCAGGGTCACTGCGAGGACCCGCCGCCTCCTGAACCTGTTCACCGACCGGCCGCCCGCCCCTCCGGGCGGCCGGTCGTGACAATGCTCGAAGGAGCTTCTGAATGAGTCGTGAGATGTGGTATCTGACCCGGAGTTCGGGCGTCGTCGCTGCGCTTCTGATCGTCGCCGCTCTGCTCTGGGGGTTTCTCTTCTCGGCGCGCGAAACCGGTGAACGACTCCGTCCGGCATGGTGGCTGGACCTGCACAACTGGCTTGGTGGCCTGGCGCTGATCTTCACTGGCGTGCACGTGGTTGCGTCCGTTCTCGACAGCACCTCAGGCATCGGCCTCTTGCAGGTCCTCGTTCCCGGTACCGCCGAACTCGACGGCTGGGCCATCGGGTGGGGTGTCATCGCCACCTACCTGCTCGCAATCGTCGTGTTCACGACCTGGCCACGTCGCCTGGGGAACCGGCGATGGTGGCGAGTGCTGCACCTCACATCGGTGGTCGCCACCGCACTGGCGCTGCTGCACTCGTACCAGAGCGGCACGGATACCAGCCGATTGGTCTTCCTGATCGGGTTGCTCGGTGCTGTCGCTGTGGCCACCTATGGGCTGGGCCTGCGCCTCTTCAGCCTCGACCTCCGCAAGCGACGTCGGGACGCGCCGGGGCGCGGGATCAAGAAGTCTCAGCTGGCTCACAGCCCGAGCTCAGCGTCCATCAATGGCACGGTGGCTGACTGTGGTCATGACCAAGATTGACGTTGCTCCCAATGAGCACGATTCGCAGCTCGCGGGGAGGCTCGAACGTCTCAATACCCGCAGGGCCCCCGCCGCTGCCACCGCCGTGCCCGACAATACTCGGCTCGACTCCGATCTCGCCGGTCGCTTGGAACGCCTTGCTCTCCGTAGCGGCTCGCCCGATGCAACGAGCACGCCCGCCGCGCCGGCCCCTTCCAAGCGCCGTCGCCACCCGGCCCGAAAGTCGCGATACGCAGCGCTGCTCCTCAGCCTGTCGACGACCGGCGGCCTGGCTGCCGGCTTCGCTGCCCTCGACGGACCCTCGAGCTCCCTCGTCACCGCAGCAGGCGGCATCGTTCCCGAAACCAGCGTGAGTGCACCTGTGACAACGGCCGCCACATCCGGCCTCGAGCCGGCCAACGTCGCCGCTCCAGTGCCGGTCGCCATGACGACGGTGAATGGGGACGTGTACACGAACAAGTGGGGACCGGTGCAGGTGCAAGCCATCTTCGCCGCTGATGGCAGCTTGACCTCGGTCGACGCGATTCAGTCGCCCTCCTTCGATGGCAAGAGCGTCCGGATCAACGACCGAGCTGTTCCTGTGCTCAACAGTGAGGCCCTCGCCACCCAACAGGCGCAGGTCGACACCGTGTCAGGCGCCACCTATACCAGCGTCGATTACGAGCGTTCGCTCCAATCGGCCATCGATGCGGCCCGTTCCGCCGGTCTGACCGAACTCGCATGAGCGAGGCACCTCCGATCGGCCGACACCACGTGGAGCAGGTCATGGGAATGGCCGTCAGCATCGACATCCGTGATCCGGACTGCCCGGCCGAGGCCGTCCAGGATGTCGTCGACTGGTTTCATCACGTCGATGACACGTTCAGCACACACAAGCACGAGAGCCCGATCAGCGCCATCGGCCGCGGCGAAGTGTCGTTCGCGGACACCACGGATGAGATTCGCGAGGTCCTGCGGCTCTGTGAAACCCTCCGGATCGAGACCGATGGTGCGTTCGACGCGTTCGAAGTCCCGGCCCCCAACGGTACGCGCTTCGACCCATCCGGTCTGGTGAAGGGATGGTCGGTCGAGGGCGCGGCACAGATCCTCGAGGCACACGACAGCAAAAACTTCTGCATCAATGCAGGCGGCGACATCGTCCTCCGGGGCCAACCCGAGCTTGCGGAGGAGTGGCGCGTCGGCATCCGCCATCCCGACAGCGCCGACATGCTTGCGCTCGTCATCACCGGCCGAGACCACCTCGCGGTCGCCACGTCGGCGACCTACGAGCGCGGCGCCCACATCATCGATCCCAGAACCCGACAGTCGAGCACTTCTGTGGCGAGCACCACAGTGGTCGGACCGGACCTGGCGTTCGCCGATGCCTACGCGACGGCGTTGTTCGTCATGGGGCTCGAGGGGCTGGACTGGATCTCCGCCCGTCCCGGATACGACGCGTACATGATCACTCACCATCACCAGACCCACTGGACGCCCGGTTTCGAAAGGTATCGCTAGGCGATCTCTGCGCGGTCGGTGTCGAAGGTACTGGCGGCCGCCTACGTCCGGGAAAGCTACATCATCTCACGAGGATCGACCCACAGGTCGAACTGATCCGGATCGACGGCCCCGGATTCGATGGCGGCCTGACGCAGCGAGATGTCACGAGCCGCTGCATCCTTCGCAATCGCCGCTGCCCGGTCGTAACCGATCTGTGGGCTGAGGGCCGTGACGAGCATGAGGTTGTTTTCGAGGTTTCGTTCGATCCGCACGATGTTGGGTTCGATTCCACGTGCGCACCGTTGGTCGAAGGAGCGGGCGCCATCGGCAAGGAGTTCGATGCTGTCAAGAACTGACGAAAGCATCACGGGTTTGTAGGCATTGAGTTCGAAGTTCCCCTGACTCCCGGCAAACGCCGTGGCGGCGTCGTTCCCGAACACATGAACCGCGATCATCGTCAGGGCTTCGATCTGGCTCGGGTTCACCTTGCCGGGCATGATGCTCGACCCCGGCTCGTTGGACGGAATGACGAGTTCGCCGATGCCGGTTCGAGGACCAGACGCCAACCACCGAA
>CBESNA010000077.1:0-15354 GCA_965530755.1 uncultured Acidimicrobiia bacterium
GAGGCGCTGTCGATCGTGCGTCACTTCTTCGCTCAGTGTCCCGACGGGGGCACGATCCCGGATCGGGCGAGAGAGTCCACCGAGGACGAGATTGCGCGGATGATCGTCGACTTCAACGCTTCGCCCGCCGTCGCCGTGCTGGACGACGCAACTCGGGCCGGCATGGACGTTCACATCGGCCACATCGTCGACTTCGGCCGTGCGGTATCCGGCCGCCCGATGTGGTGGAGCCCGATCACAGCCGAGGTGTTCCAGCAGTACGCCAACCATGTGTTCCCCGACCAGATCGAGGAAGCTCGCCCCGTCGTAACGGCATGGGCAATCTGGGCCGGCGACACCCTCGGCAAGAGCGAGGCGACCATCACCGAGACGCTGCTGGCCATCGAGCACTTCTTGCAGCCGAAACACCCCGCTCAGTAGGAATCAAGCACGCGGTCGACGGCCGAGACGTAGCCGCCCCCGAACTTGATGGCGTGAACGACGAGCGGCGGCAGCTGATGGAGCCCAATTCGCTCATGCCAGCCGTCGGCCAGTGGAAATGCTTCGTCATAGGCGTCGAAGACGGTGTCGCCGTAGCCGCCGAACAATCGCATCATGGCCAAGTCGAACTCGCGGTGACCGCCGAAGCACGCCGGGTCGATGACCCAACTCCGGCCGCCTGCGTCGACGAGTCGATTGCCGGCCCAGAGGTCGCCGTGCAACAGGTGCGGCGGCTCCGCCGGCGGCACGAGATCATCGATTCGCGAAGCCAGCGCCTCGATGCGGCTGATGGTTTCGGGCGGAAGGCTGCGGCGATCCTTGGCGATCCGTGCCAGCGGGAGCAAGCGACGCTCGGCCAGGAACTCCGCCCACGACCCACTCGGGTCGTTGGGAAGCGCCAGGCTGCCGGTCGTTCGGCCATCCGGTCGGCCGAACGTCTCGAAGCCGGCCGAGTGCAGTGCCGCCATTGCTCGACCGAACTCGGCTTCGTCGGGCGCCCCTCCTCTGCTGGCCAACGCCTCGTCGATCCACTCCAACACGAGCAGCGGGGGCGAGTCGCTCACGTGCAGCAGCTCGGGAACGGCAACGGTGTTCGAGTTGCGGAGCCATTCGAGCCCGGCGGCTTCGGTCGAGAAGAAATTCGGTGGCGGGCTGGTGTGCGTCTTGGCGAACACGGTCCGCCCATCGGCGAGCTCGAGCCGGTGAGACGATGCAAAGTCACCACCGCCGATGCTCGTGCTTGACCGAACCCCGACGCCGAGCGCGCTGGACACCAGGTCGCTGACGCTCGCCCCCGGCGTACCGCTCACGCTCGGGTCGGCCACTGCTCCGTCGTGCCCCTCGGCAGCGGAACGTCGAACGCGTTGAGTGTGAACGAGATCAGCGTGTAGTAGCCGCACAGTGAGACGAGCTCGACCATCTGCGTCTCGCCGAGCAGTTCGACAGCAGCGCCGTACGTCTCCGCATCGAGGCGACCATCGCGAACCAACTGGTGGGCGACGTCGTAGACCACGCGCTCATCATCGAGGGTGAGCGTCGGAGTCTCGCCGGCACCGATGGCGTCGATCGTCGACTGATCGACGCCCGCCGCCAGGGCCATCGTGGAGTGTGCGAACCACTCGAACTCCGATTCCCATCGGGCGCCGACCGTGATGATCGCCAGTTCGATGAGGCGGCGCTCGAGGCTCATCTCGAACCGGAGGGACGTTCCCAGACGGGAGAGGTTCCTCCCGATCGCAGGCGCATGCAGCCATGCATTGAACGGGCCGTGCAAACCGCCCTCGTCGTTGATCAGGCTGTCGCCCCGCGGACCGATGATCGCTTCCCGGAGAGCGGCGCCGCTCTCATCCAGTTGTTCCTGTCGAAGCGAGGTCAGTCGAGTCATTCGCCGACAGTAGTCATCGCCGGCCGCGCTCGGCCCACCACAGGCAGGCTCAGGTGACCGCAGCGACCCACCCGTCTCAAGCGGGTCGACGGGCGCGCCGTTCATCAGTGCATGGCAAAGCTCCGCCTCGCTGCTCTCCTCGCGCGTGTTCTCCTCGCGCCTGGTCTCCTCGCGGCCTTCGTGCTGCTGGCGGGCGCGTGCGGACAGCAGCCCATCGACGAGCCTGTCGCCGAAAGCCCGATCGTCGACAACACCATCGACCTCTTCGCCGAAACGACCGTGCCGACCCCGCCGCCGGAGAAGCGCCCACCACCGACCGACCTGATTCTCGAGCTCGACACCGAGCTCGACACCGAACTCGACACCGAGCCGGACGAGCCCATCTGGATCGGGACCTACCTCGGCTACACCGAGGACCGCGAGGACGTGACCTTCATCCTTGCCCCGGACGGTTCGGTCTTGCGGGTCAACGATGCCAACATCTACGCCGGCGCCCAGAGCTACCTCACCTGGAACATCGGCCCCGCCGGTTACCAGGCAGTGATGGAGCTGATCGACGATCTGACCGAAGAGCGTGATGGCGTCGCCGGCAACGACGGGCAGGTGGGGACCATTCGCTTCGATGGTCTTTCGTCGTTCGAGCTTCGCGAGCTCCATGCACCCGCCACCGAGCTGACCGATTCGCAGCGGCTGGCCAGGGCGAACTTCAAGCGGCTGCTGGCCATGCTCGAGGACATGCGCTGGATGGAAGAGTTCACGACCGTCACCCAGCGGGTGCCGTGGATCCCCGATCAGCTGGCCTTCGAAGTCCGCTACGAGCACAACCCGCAGTACTACGTGACCGAGCCCTTCGCCTGGCCGTTCGATCGGTCGGTGGATGAGATGATCGACTTCGCCGGCGGAGACGAGCCGGTGGTCTGCCTCGATGGCGCCGACGCCGAGACGGCCTGGAACACCCTGGTGATCGACGGTGTCAACAACCGCCGTATCCCCGTCGACGACGGCGGTGGCCGGCTCATGGAGCTCGGTTCGATGATCAGCTATCCGCTCTACAACCTCATGAGTAATCCGTGCCCCGGCGCAACCGCCTTCGGGATGGGATCGAGCAGTGACCGGGCCGAGCGGCCTGACGTCAGCAGCCTGATGTTGGCCCGCGATGATGTGGGGCCGGAGTGGACGGTTGGCCAACCGTTCGTGACCGGGCCTCCTCCCGCAGTGCCCCAATGCAGCCCGGTCACCGACCCAGAGATCGCCGTCGCCGAGTTCGATTCGTGGATCACTCACACGGTCGACCTGGAGCGAGAAGGCGGTGGGCAATACCAGTACCTCGGCACCGTGCCCGAGGGGGCCGATGCGGCAAACGTCGTCGAACGGATCGGGTCGATGTCGTGCACCGACGGGCTGGCCTTGTTCGGCGTCCGGGCGATCGAGAGCGGAATGATCGCGAATCCACCGCCGGGAGTGACCAGGGCGGCCTACTGGATCCTGACCTACGACGGTGCGACCGGCGTGGTCATCGACGCTGCGCTCGACAACGGACTGGTCATGGTCTTCGGTTCGACCTCGTCCTCGCCGATCATCTTGGCCGACCTCGAGCCGAACTTCTCGCTCGCCGTCGCCAAAGCAACCGCAGGCTGACCGATCAGCTGACGGCAGAGGCCCGGGCGCGCAGAATGGCGTTGGCGTGGAACCAGCTGTGCCGCCGCCTTACTGTTCGAGCATGGCGGATCTTTCGTTGGATGTGCTCGAGCATCGCTTGGTGCCCGGGACGTCGACTGTTGTCGACACGGTGGTGGAACCCGCTCGTTTCAGATCGGTTGTGCTCGAACTCGTGATTCTCGAGGTGAAGAAGAAGCGGCACCAGATCATCGAGGTGGGCTCCATTCCGCCGCGGACCATCAGCACCACAGCCGTCGACGACGGGGCCCAGCGAGCCACGCTCGCCATTCCCGCTGATCTTCCTGCGGCCTACGACGGTGAGACGATCGGCTGGACCTACGAGCTTCGGCTCAAGGGCGACCGACGTGGCACCGATGACGTGGTGACCGTCCCAGTCGAGATCGTTCCGCCCGTGGGCTCCGGAGGGTCCAGCCGTGTCCGAGCGAGGTCGGAAGGGGTCCTGGGTGACCGTCGAACGAGCCGCCCGCTCTCGACATCGCGCGTGATCAAAACACCCGGGCATGACGTCGGTTCTCTGTTGTTCATCGGTCTGATGCTTCTGGTGGGTGCCGCCGGCTTTGCTTGGTTTGGTCTGACCGTGGCTGACGAGGCAGCCGAGTACGGCATCGTCTTGGTGGTCGTCGGGTTCGCTACCTTCGGTTCGCTCTATTGCCTGTGGGCGACCTTCCTGAGTTCGACTCGCAAGCTCGCTGATGCCTCGTTCCTGGTTCGCAATCCCGTGGTCGAATCCGGTCAGACAATCGAGGTAGATATCGATTCGGGTGGCGTCAGGCCGCTCGAACTCCGACTGCGATGTGTCGAGATGACCTTTGTCGCTGGGACCCGGGGCCAACCCGGATCGTCGGGTGGATCGAGGCCTCACACGCGGATGCATGACGTGGTCGAACACGTCGTGCCCGTGGTCGGAGAAAGTGTTCTGGTTCCGGCGCCATCCACGGCGCTCGACACCTATCCAGGTGAGCAGATTGCGCTGCACTGGTTCCTCCAGCTGGGACTGACCAAATCGAAGGCCGGGCGAGGTGGAATCGCCATCGATCTCGTACCCGCTGACTCCGAGAGCCCAGTCCGTGAGCCACCGCCGCGGATCCACGATTGACGTGCGCCCGCTCGCGCGAAGTCCTATGCGCGAACGGGTCGGCGGTGTCCCGGCAGGAACGCCAGGCGCGGATGCGTCAACCGTCGGGCGGTGAGAGCCCGAGCGTTTCAAGTCTGGTCTTGTGGCGGTGGCACGCGGGACACAAGGCTCGGCCGTTGCGGGGCGTGGTGGGGCCGCCTTGGCTGTGTGGATGGTGGTGGTCGGCTTGGCATCGCCAGGCGGCGGTGTCGCAGCCGGCTCCGGTGCAATGACGGTCTCGTAGGAGCAGTGCGTGGCGCTTGATGCCGCGGTAGAGCCGTGTGGACTCCGACGCCTCGAAGTCGAGGCTTTTGGCCGACATGGCAACGCGGCGGATGTCGCCAGCGAGGGCGGAGAGCAGGGCCGTCGATGGGGTGATGCTGAGGCCGGTGCGGGTCTGGCAGCGGTAGCGGCGGATCCGGGCGTCGAGATCATCGAGATCACCGACCACGTTGGCGGAGGACTCGAGATCGCCGACCACATCGCTGGCGGACCGATCGTCGAGGTCGAGCTCGGGGCGGTGCTCGGCCTGGCGGTCGGCTTCGTCGAGGAGGGTGTCGAGGTCGACCACGACACAGGCCTCGACTGCGGCTGCAGCGTCGTCGCCTGCGACCGAGCGGAGGGCGGCGATCCAGGCGTCGTGCCAGCGTTGGGGATCGGTGCGGGTGAGGTCGCCCCAGGTGGCATCGTCTCCGACCCGTTCTCTGGCTTCTACCCAGTCGGCCTCGAGGAGACGCCGATAGTGGGGTTCGAGGACCGTGCGGGCTTGCTCCCAGCACAGGTTGGGAGTGTCGATCTGGACCATGGTGACGTGGTCGAGCCCCTGGGCGGTGATCAGTGAGCGGTCGTCGAAGGCTTTGTCGTCGAGATCTTGGGGGTCGCGAGGATCGTTGATCTCGATCCATGCTGCGAGGAACCCTTCGAAGCTGGCCCATGGTTCGCTGCTGGCCCAGCGCAGGAACAGCTGTTGGTCGGCGACGGCTTGGTCGCGGAGTTCGCGTCGACCACAAATCTTGGCAACGGCGGTGGCGTGGTCCCAGGTGATGGTGCCGTCGACGACGGCGGTGTACATGTCGGGGAGCCAGTCGATGACGCGCCGCGCGGTCTTGATCTCGGCGGCGTGGGCGCCTCGCTTGCGGCGCGTTTCGGTGGCGAGCCAGGTGGCTTCGCTGCGGTGGTTGGCGTCGAACGACAGCTTGCGGGAATTGGCTGCGGCGATGCGGGATGCCTTGAGAGCGGCGGTCTTGGATTCGAGTTGGTCGACCAGAACGGCTTCTTCGGCGATGACGGCATCAGGCAGATCGGTTGCACAACGGGCCAGAAGCTCGTCGGTTATGTCTATCAATCTAGTGATTGACTCCTCCATCAGGTAAGTATAGCGAACAAGCGTTCGAATACAAGTACTTTGTGGGATCTGCTGGGATTGTTTCGGAGCGGCCCGCCCTTCCTTCCGCCGGGTGGGCTCGGCGCCTCAATTCGAACCTCGGAGTGCCGAATCGAGTGGGCATGACTGTGACCACTCCTGCAGGTTGGTACCCGAGTACGACGACTCCCGGACACGAGCAGTTCTGGGACGGTTCCGCCTGGACCGATCAGCTGCGGCAGCCGGCGCCGACCGGTCCGCCCATCGCTCCTCCGGTTCAGGAAGACGCCAAGAAGCCGGTCTGGAAGCGGAAGATCCTGTGGCCGGTCTACGGCTTCATCGCACTGATGATTGCGGCGGGCATTGCCGGCGGTGGTGAATCAGGTGACGACACCGACGTCGCCGCCTCCTCCGACACGACGGTGTCGGAAGACGAAGCCTCGGTCGATGAGGTCGATGACGTCGAAGCGCTCGTATCCACCGAAGACGAGTCGCAGGAAGCTGCCGAGGACGAACTCGTCTCGACCGAAGACGAGTCGGAGGAGACTCCCGAAGAGGAGCCCGAGCCCGCTGCGGCCCTGGCAACGCGTGAGAACCCGGTTCCCATCAACCAGCCGATCGACGTGACCGCCGAAGCTCTCGGCGACGCCGATGATTCGGTGTGGACCTTGTTGGTGACCGGTCCTGCGCAGGACGTCACTTCGTCCGCCGTGTCCGAGGGATTCGCCGGTGACCCGGTCGACGGGAACATCGTGATCGGTGTGCCGTTCGAGATGACGTTGGTCTCGGCGAACAAGGAGCCGCTCGCTCCCATCTTCAATCTCGACGTCGAGTTCTTCTCTCCGACCACCTCGACGATTGCTGAATCGGTGCTGGCGTGTGGCTTCTGGGACGAAGCATTCGACTCGAGCACCGAAACGTTCATCGGGGGCACGATCAGCGGATTCCTTTGTGCGGAAGTGCCCGCCGGTGACCTCGGCAACGGGCTGCTGATCACGGCCGACGAAGATGGTGACCGGATCTTCATGGCGACGAAGTAGCGCCGTCCACGGACAGCGATCAGGCGCGACGAATGGCCAGGAGGCCGCTGGCTCCGGCCGGCCCGGTCTGTTCGGAGTGGACGGTTCCGCCGGGGACTTCGCAGTGGTCGCCAGACCAGTCGGATGGGCGACGGCGCTACTGCGACAGCCAGATCAAGACGGCGCGGACTCGGCGGTGCACTGCCTCATCGTCTGGTCCGAGACCAAGCTTCGAGAAGATCGAATTGATGTGTTTGGCAACGGCCCGCTCGCTGATCACCAGCGATTCGGCGACCGCTGCGTTGTTGAGCCCCTCGGCGATGCGCTCCAGGACGTCACACTCGCGAGGGGTCAGTGCATCGATAGGCGACCCGGTTCCCGATCGCGCACCGACCAGCACCTCGACGATCTTCGAGTCGACCGCCGTGTCCCCGCTGGTGACGGCCCGCAGGGCCCGCTGCATCTCTCCCCGCGTGACTCGGTCCTTCAGCAGGTAGCCGAGCCCCTCCGAGCCGTCCTCGAACAGGCGAAGAACGAACGAGGGCTCGGCGTATTGCGACAGCACGACCACACCGACCGACGGCGTCGACGCTCGGATCTGGCGGGCGGCGCGGATGCCCTCGTCGCTGTTGGTCGGCGGCATCCGGATGTCGGTCACCACGGCGTCCGGCTTTTCCCGCTCGACGGCCTCCAGCAGCGAGTCGTGGTCGGCGCACTCGCTCACCACCTCCACGCCGTCGATGCTCGACAGCAACGCAGCGACCCCTTCTCGGATCAGGAGGTGATCGTCGGCGAGCACGACCCGCATCGGTTGCGCCGGTTGCGCCGAGCTCATCGGCCGGCCCGGCCTACGATCGCCCTCGTGTCTGACCACCCGAGCCCGGCGACGACGCCAGACCCATCCAGATTGATCGGGCAGTTCATCTCGATCGACCGAGTCGGCGCGCTCCTCGGAGCGGCACTGGTGGTCGTCCTGAACGCGACCGTCGTGCGAGTACCGGGCATCTGGGCGACCTTACCGTTCCTCGCATTCCTTGTCGTTGCCCTGGGATTCGCCGAGCGACTGCTGAAGGAAGAGCGCATCGTTGCGAGCCTCGTCGCGATCGCCGCCGGAAACTGGGTGGTTGCACTCGCCATCGCCGCACTGCTCCCGTTCATGTGGCCCGTGATGGTGCTCACCGTGTTGATGCCGCTCCTGCTGGCCACACCTCACCTCGAGATTCGCCCGCTGGTGTGGATGACCGCTGCCGGTGCGCTCGTCGGGGGCCTGGTGTCGATCATCGGCCTGCTGAGCGACGACGGTGGCGTCCTTCCAGACGTCGACGACGTCGCCGAACTCGCTCTGGTGACCGGTTCCCTCGTCGGCCACACCGTGCCGATGGCTGTACTCGTGTGGCACCAGAAGCAGGTGCAGTCGGCAGCGCTCACCGAAGCAGAGTTCCTGAACGAGGAGTTGCGCACCTCCGAGCAGGCCCTCGCAGCGTCTCGCCGCCGAGTGGTGGAGGCCGGCGACAACGAACGCAGCCGGATCGAGCGCGACCTGCACGACGGCGCCCAACAACGCCTGGTCGCTGTTCGCCTCCAGCTCCAGCTGCTCGCCGACGCGGACACACCGCCGGACAGCGAACGACTCGGCCTGTTGGCCGATGAGTTGGGCGACGCCCTCGGCGAGCTCCGCGAGCTCGCCTACGGGATCTACCCGCCGGTGCTGCAGACCGGCGGACTCGGCGAAGCCCTGACCGAGGTGGCTCGCCGCTCGCCCTCGCGGATCGATCTCGACGTGTCCTCGATCGGCCGCTACGAGCAGGCGGTCGAGACCGCCCTGTACTTCGCCGCGCTCGAGGCACTGTCGAACGCGTCGAAGCATGCACCGGACGCACACGTGACGATCCGCCTCGCCGAAACGGACGCCGCCGAGGGACCAGCCGTGACCCTGGAGATCGCCGACGACGGACCCGGTTACCGAGAGTCGACGTCTGTCGAGACACGAGGGCTGTTGAACATGAACGACCGCATCCGGGCGGTCGACGGCGACTTCGGTATCGAGACATCACCCGGCGCCGGTGTACGAATCATCGCATCGGTTCCCGCACGCCGTCGCTAGCCCTGCTCCAACTGCCCCATCGCAACCGAGGGGGTGCCAGCACCCCCGAGCCGTGTCGCGAAGGCCACGTCACATCCACCTGGTGGGGAGATTCATCGGAACGGTCGTCTCCTTGATCATGGAGTCACCGAACCAGAGCGGTTCGGCATTCGACTCGGGAGTGGTCATGACAGCAACACGGGCAACGTCGAAGACGACGGCTGCAGCGGCGCTCGCGGTCACCGCCTCGCTGGTGGCGGCAGGAGTCCTTGCCCTGCACCTCACCGACCGGGGCAGCCAGCCCGTCGCCGCAGCGGCAGCCGATCCGGCCGCCACCACCGACGCGGCCGCTGACGCGACGGCCCCGGAGATCGCACCGGAGATCGACCCCGAAAACGAGCCGGCACCGGTCACGCAGGAGCCGGACGGGACCGTGGTGGTGACGACCGGCGGGCCGGCGGCCGTCGTGGTGACCGACGCCGACCTCGATGTCATCCTCGACGCAGACGGCGAACTCGCCCCGGGCACAACAGGAGTCGGGACGATCCAGCTCCCCACCGAGGGCCCCCTCGCCGACGCAATGCTCGATCGGCCCCTCCGCGGCGCCATCGGCGTGGCCTACGGTCGTGATCTGGCTCACCTCGGCGCCCACCTGCTCGACGACCAGCGCTATGTCTACAGCGACCTCGGCTCGCAGCCTTTCGAGCTCTTCCTCGACCTGGACGAGACGCAGAGCGGTGCCGGAGCACTCCCGCAACGCATCTCGACCGCCGGATCCGGAGGCGCCTCGATGTTCGTGGCCGCCCTCGACGGTGACTACTTCTACATCTCGACCCCGTGCGCTGCCATGATCCCGGCCGACGCGCCGGCCGGCTCCCGCCCCGCCGGCCAGCGCTCGAACGAGCACGCCGAGGCGTCGGCGTCGCAGATCCCGGGCGTGTCGTTGGACCTGTCCTCGTTCGATCCGGGCGGATGCGGCCTCGGATGGTCGATCGGCGGTTCGGTTCCCTTCTCCCCGATCCTCGGCGACCGTGGCATCTCGATTCCGGCCGACTTCGGCGCTCACGTCGTCGTCGACGGCACCATCCCCGTCCACCCGTCGGCGACCCTCGACGGTGAACTGTTCTACCGATTCGACCCGGACTCGGCATCGGTGTGGGCGAACGGAGAGCTTGACCTCGGCGTTGCGTTCTTGGAGGGGGCCGCCGAGGTCAACATTCCTGCCATCCGTGGCACCTTCGGGCTGGGGATCACCCCGACTCGGTTCGACATCGCGATCACGGCCACCGCCGGCTCGTCGGCAACCGAGGGGTCGCCGTCGGAGTTGCTCGCCGACCTCGCCCCGATCCGCGGCCAGGTCGATGTGGACGGCCAACTCACGGTCGACGGCGGTGTCGTACTGGACACCTCGTTCCTCGAACTGTCCGGCGACATCAGCATCTCGCCGACCCCGGTCCGCACGACCTCCGCCGTCGAGGTCGACGACGTGTTCTCCGCCGATGCCCTGGTCCGCATCGATCGTGTGGGTGTGATGGCCCGCGGCTCGGTCGTCGCATCGCCGCTCACGGCTCTGTCGGTCGGCGGTGAAGCCCAACTCGAGTTCCTGGTGCCCTTCGCCGATGCGAGCGACGCCTACCTCGAGGTCAGCGGCGCTCTCGGCCTCGGCACCACCGGCCTCGGTGCCGACGCCAGACTCCGCATCGATCGCCACGGAGCCCTCGCCCAGGGACGGATCGACCTCCAGGGGTTCGGCGGGCTCGACGTCGAGGGACGTCTCGGAGCCAACGGCTTCCAGCTGACCGGCACCGTCGAGGCGATCCTGCCCATCGGCGACCTCGATCAGGTCGCAGCAAACCTCGTCGACGAGGCGAGCACCGCAGAGACCCTCCGGTCGCTGAACGCCCAGATCGACCAACGGGTCAACGAGATCGCAGCCTCGGACCCGGCGAAGGGCGCTGAGCTCAGGACCACGATCGGCGATCTGCGCCAGGCGTTCGACGACATCGCATCCATTCGGGAGACGATCGCCTACAACGACCGCCTCATCGCCCAGCTGTGGAGGGATCACCAGGCCGACATCGATTGGCACTGGGCGCTGAACGACGTCGACCGCTTCTTCGACAAGGGGCCCCATGCCTTCCGTCTCGGAGTGATCCTTGCCGAGATCGAAGCCCTGAAGTTGGCCAATACCGTGCAGTACGGCTACATCGACACGGCGAACCTGGTGGTGTCGACCTCGCAGCAGACCGTGATCGCCATCATCGGCTGGGACGCCGAGCTCAACGCGCTGCTCTCCCTGCAGACCGAGGCCTACCTCGGCACGCTGGCCGGCAATGTGGTGGCGACGGTCCTGAACGGCGCCGATGCGATCCTCGATGCCTTCGGTGTCGACGGCAGCGCAGCCGGCACCGTGACGTTCACGGTCGGCAGCGAGGCGATCGCAGCGAGCGCCGAACTCGAGTGGTGCCGTGACGGTGTGTGCGAACAGCTGGTCGATGCGTCGGTGACGCTCATCCCGACGGTCGAGGTCTGCGCCACGATGGTCGGTGTCCCCGCCTGCATCAGGCTGTGAGAGCGAGCAGCCGGCGGCGGGTCAGCTCGTAAGAGGCCACAAATCGCACTCTCAATCCCGAGGTGCCGGGTTCGCCCAAGGCAGCTGTCGAATCTGGTCAGCCGACATCGTCTACGGCGAGCCGCACTGCCTCGAGCTCGTCAACGACACTCTGGAGTTCGCGGTCGACGCTGCCAATCGATCCCAGGTCTCCACCCGTCACCGAGAGCTCGATGGACCGCGTGACCAGCTCGTCGAGTCGAGCATCGAGAAGCATCAGCTGCGACCGTGTTTCAGCGATCGTTGCGTCCATTCGATCTGCCGAAGCCAGCTGCGCCTTGAGGGATGTGGCGGCCCGTTCCCGATTCGAACCCGGGTCTGCTTGGCCGCCGCGCTGCACATCATCGAGCTCAGCGACGATGGAGTCGACATCGATGAGGGCTCGGGCTTCGGAGAGCTGCTGGCCGCTCTGAGCGACACGGTACGACCGTTCGACGAAGCGGTCGATCTGCTCTCCGACCCCGAGCAGCCGATCCTTGAGCGGGCCATCGCTTGCGCGTTCGGTCGCCGTCTCGAAGCGCTGCTTCGCTTCCACAGCCTCGTCGACGAAACGCTGCCATGACCCAGAGACCGTCCGGCGGTCGATTCGCTCCTTGACCGGGCCTCGCGGCACGGCAACGCCGACCCGCGCCGCCCAGGCGCCGGCACCGATGAGGAAGGCCGCCACCACGGGAATCCCCGTGGCGACGCCAATGGCCGTGCCGACGCCGGCGATGGCGATGCCCGATGGGCTCATGATCGCCTCGGCGACCTGCGGGGTGAAGAATCTGTCCCGGAATGCCATCAGAAGTTCGAGATCACTTCGGCGAACACCTTGTTGATGGAGCGCGGGTCGGAGGCGTCGTAGACCGCTGATGACGCGGCCTCGGCCAGCGCTTCGAGCACATCGAAGTTGGCTCCCTCGCCGTAGGCAATCGGAAAGACTCGCACCGGTTTGCTGCCCTGGCCTTCGCTACCAACCGACAGCGCTTGCAGGAGCTCTTCGAGTTGCCGCTCATCGTTGCCCGGGTTGGAGTCATCGTTTGCCCCATCGCTCAAGACGACGATCGCATTGATCAAGTCGGGGTCGTATTCCTCGAGCGCAAGGGCGTAGGTCTGATCGATGGCCTCATAGAGCGGCGTGCCGGCCTGGGGAAACAGAGTCGCCAGCCGGCTGCTGATGGTCGGGCCGTTCGCCGAGAAGGAGCCGAACGGCACGACGTCGGTGATGAGTGTTTCTATTCCGGTGTCCGAGGTGGTGAAGGTCACCAACGAAATCTGATCATTGGGTGAGAACTCATCGAGCGCAGACTCGATCGCTGAGATGGCCAGCTCCAGCTTGGTGAATCCGTCACCGCCGTCTCCACCCATCGAGCCGGAAACATCGAGCAGGAGGGTGACCCTCGCCCCCTTGCGTTGCGAACGCCAGAGTTCGAGCAGGCCAGTCATGACGGCCGGAGCAGGGACGTCGAGTAGCGCACTCGGCTGGAGCGGATCGACACCGAACTCGGCCGAGATCGGGCTGGCGAGCGTGACACGGGGGTTGCCGGGACGGAAACCGAACTCCATGACCTTTCGTTGGTTCTCCTCCAGTTGGAGGAAGGCGATGAAGAGGTTGGCGGCTTCGCTCTGCTCTGGGCTGACCCATTCATCCTCGACCACGAACAACGGATTGTCCGAGTAGAGCGTGCCCTCGTCTGGATAGATGGCAACGAGCGGGATTCGGGGCGGTCGGGGTTCCTCGCCTGGATCGAGGCGACCGTCAGGGTTGCCCGAGTTGTAGTCGACGACCGACTTCTCCTCGACAGCTGCAGCGGCCACGTAGCCGAGCGATGCGCCCCGCTGATCGGCTTTGTACCAGTTGTTCATGAACGTGAGCGTGGTGTCGCCGTAGTGGACGACCGCCGATTCAACTCCTCGGCCGAAGTCGATCACAGCGGGTCGACCGAGGTCTTCGATGCTGAGGTCTTCGGTCTTGCCTGCTGCGGCGTAGGTCTGGGCGATGAGGGCGGACAGCCCGCTGGTGGAGAAGTTGGGGTTGGTCTTGCCGAGCCGGAAGTCGCCCCATTCCGGATGGCCGAACGCCTCCCAACCCCGCTCGTCGGTGGCCAATTCCAAAATGTCGGACCACCCGAGGGGCGTTTCCGGCCAGCCGAGGGCCGTGGCCATCGGCTCTGGCATGGCGATCACCAGTGGCGTGACCATGAACGGGGCTCCGTCGCCGACGATGGCCGGCTGGCCGTTGTCGGCCCGTTGCTGGTTGACGAGCGCCCCCCACGCGCTCGACGCCGGCGACCAGATCACTGGGCGGGGCCCGTCGGCAGCTTCATCCCAGCCGTCGACCAAGAGCTGGGCCCCAAGTCCGGACGCCTTTGACTGCACCTCGACGTAGATGCAGGTTCCGTCGCCGATCTCGGCATCCGAGTCGTTGAACTCGGCCGCAAGATCGGTCATCAAGCGGATCTTCTCCGACGAGACCGAGACGTACACAGGAACGCAGTCTCCTGGGCCGGCATTCTCTCCGCCGGGGACTGAGCAGGCAGCAGCAACAAGCGACAGTGCGAGGAGTGCAACCACCAGGGTCCGCAGAGTGAACCGTTGCGGGCGATCGGGTGCGCCTGGGGGTCTTGACGTTTCGCTCACGCTGTCCCTCGGGCCCTGCATGGTTCCTCCTGGTTGTTGCATGTTTGCTCCAACGGCGGCGCTGCCACGCTGGTTCCTCTTCATCATGATTCTCTGAGCGCGATCAGCCCGCCGGCAGACGGTCCTTCGAAGCCGGGCGCTGCGCCGGCCGCCCATCCGGCACTCGTCAACGCATCACGGAGGTCGTCGAGATTCGGCAGGTTGCCGGTTCCGACGACAACGGCTTCGATCGAAATCGCAACGGCGGTACCGGACGCCGGAGCGGCGAGGTCGTCTTCCGGGCCGATGGTGTCGAACGCTGCCTGCGTGACAATGACGAGGTCCCATTGGCCGACGGCGGTCTGATAGTTGAGCAGTGATCGGATGTCGCTGACGTCCTCGAGCTCGATCCCAGCGCTGCCCCTCCAATGCAGGTCCGTATTGCTCTGGCCGTTGCGTTCATACGCGAGCTGACCGAAGGCAACGAGGCCGGCCGAGGTGTCGAATCGGTCTTCGATGCCGACGTCTGCGTCGAGGTCATTGCCGGCAAGGCAGATGTAGTTCGGGGGATCGCAATCAGCGATCCCTGGCCCAGCGAACACGAGCGGCGAGTGAGCAACCTGCACTCGGCCTTCTCCAAGGGTTGGCGTCACCTCACCTCGGGAACGTTCGTCGTCGATCATGTCGATCCAGATGTCGGCGGTGATCCATACGAAGGAAGAACCATTCGGGTCGGCGAGCATCTGCTCATAGGTCGCTCCGGGTGCCTGCGACTGGATGGTTCCGAACGCCTCTCGGCACGCGTCGGCGATCGCAGCGTCACACACGATCGGAAGGTCGGGAGTGGACAAGCCAAGCGAACCACCGGAATCTCGCCAGGTCCGGAACGCGAACGCGCCGACGACGACGATCAGAGCGAACCCAAGAGCAAGGAGGCGCCTCAGGACCACGCGAAACCCTTCTTGATGTCGGACATCTGTTCAGTGTGCCACCTCGAGCGTTCGACTCGATCTCGTTCG
>CBESNA010000078.1:0-15353 GCA_965530755.1 uncultured Acidimicrobiia bacterium
CACCACAGCCCTCCGCGCCGGCGGCTCCCCCAAAGCCGCCACGTCCTACCGCCGAACCGGTCGCTGCCCCGACGGAAGCGGCTCCAGGTGCCCCATTGGCGACCGGCGGCACCGTCACGCTCGACCAACTCACCGCGGCCTTCGACGGCGCGCTGCTCGACGACCTCGAACAGAAGGTGCGCACCCGCTTCCGCAGCGGCGGACGATTCCTCAGCGTCGACGGCGGCGTCGCCACCTTCGGGGTCAACAACTCCCACTACCAACCGCGAGTGGAAGAGGTGAAGGCTGCCGTTGAACATGCCATCCAGGCCATGTTCGGCGCTGCCGTCCGGATCGACGTGGTCGTCGACGGCGACCCCACTCCCCCGCCCGGAACCCGCAACGCGGCTCCGGACACATCGTCCACGCCTGCCGATCCAGAAGCCGAGATCGCCGAGGTCGGCGACGTCGCCGAGCTCGCCGACGCATCCGACATCGCAGCCAGCGGCGTCGAACGCATCACGCAAGCCTTCCCCGGCGCCACTGTCGTGCCGCCACTCAACAACTAGGAGTTGACATGTCAGATCAAGGTGGCTTCGACCTCGGCGGCTTGCTCGAGCAAGCCCAGGCGATGCAACAACAGATGGCCGAGGCCCAAGAGGCTCAAGCCAACACTGTCATCGAGGGATCATCGGGCGGCGGCATGGTCACCATCGAGATGACCGGTGCAGGCGAGTTCAAGTCGGTGTCGATCAAGCCGGACGCGATCAGCGACGGCGACGTCGAGATGCTGGAGGACCTCGTCCTCGCCGCACTCCGAGACGCCGCGGCGAAGGTCTTGGAGATCCAGCAGGATTCGATGGGCGACTTCCAGATGCCCGACATCGGTGGACTCGGCGGCCTCCTCGGAGGATCGTGAGCGCCTACGCCAAGCCGCTCGAGATTCTGATCGACGAACTCGGCCGCCTTCCCGGTGTCGGCCCGAAGTCGGCCCAACGCATCGCCTTCCACATGCTGAAGGTCGACCGAGTCGACGCACAGCGTCTGGCCGACGCCATCATTGCTCTCAAGGACAAGCTGTCGTTCTGCGAGACGTGCTTCAACGTGGCCGAGGGATCGACCTGCGGTATCTGTACCGACCCCCGCCGCGATCAACACGTGCTGTGCGTGGTCGAGGAACCCAAGGACATCGCGGCCATCGAGAAGACCGGAGCGTTCAAGGGTCGCTACCACGTCCTCATGGGGGCCATCGATCCGTTGAACGGCATCGGACCCGACCAGCTCAAGATCCGGGAGTTGGCGCTGCGCATCGCCGGCGACGAGATCACCGAAGTGATTCTGTGCACCAACCCGAATCTCGAAGGCGAAACAACGGCGGCCTACATCGCAGCCAAGGTACTGAAGCCGTTCGAGGTCACGGTGACCCAGCTGGCCAGCGGGCTTCCGGTCGGCGGCGACTTGGAGTACGCAGACGAACTGACACTTGGACGGGCGCTCGAGGGACGTCAAGCGCTGCGCTGACCGGTGCGGTGCGGTGCGGTGCGGTAGCGCCGGCGACCAAAACCACGTCGTCTGAGTCGGCGGAGGGAGTGCCGACTCAGACGACGAGGGAGAAGCAACACGCCGCGGTGTCCTGATGACCGTTGGCGCGGGCGGATGGTTAACGACCACCCGAACACCGCAACATGTTGTTACGGGCACGTTACAACAATGACAGAATGATGACAAGTGTTTCTTTTCGTCACATTTGAAAAGGGTGTGATCCAGGACACCGATCAGCGAACGAGCCCGAGCAACATCGCATCACCCTGACCACCGCCACCACACAGCGCCGCCGCTCCGACAGCGACATCCCGGCGCCGCATCTCGTGCAGAAGCGTCAGCGCCAAACGGTTGCCGGACGCCCCGATCGGATGACCGAGTGCAATCGCACCACCGTTGACGTTCACCACGTCATCGTCGATTCCGAGCTCGGACATGCTGGCCAATGCCACAGCAGCGAAGGCCTCGTTGATCTCGAAGAGACCGATGTCGCCGAACGAGACATCCGACCGTGAGAGCGCATCGGCGATCGCCCGAGAGGGTTGGGTCAGCAGCGACGCATCCGGGCCGGCGACCTGGCCGTAACCGAGCACCTCGCCGAGCGGCGTGACGCCGAGCTGTTCGGCGCGCTCCTTGCTCATCACGACCACGGCGGACGCGCCGTCGGAGATCTGCGACGCATTACCGGCGGTGATGTTGCCGGAGGCTTCGAACGCAGGACGCAGGGCGCCGAGTGAGGCCGAGGTGGTCTCGGGTCGCACCCCTTCATCACGGTCGACGAGAATCGGATCACCCCGCCGTTGCGGGACAGCCACGGGAACCATCTCGGCATCGAACCGCCCGTCCTTGTGTGCGGCAGCCGCCCGTTCGTGGGACTGCGCCGAGAACGCGTCCTGCGGCTCGCGTGCCAGACCGGCCGATGTCGCATATTTCTCCGTGCCCGCACCCATGGCGCACGCATCGAAGGCGCAGAACAGACCGTCGTACATCATCGAATCGACGACCGTCTTGTCGCCGGCCCGATAGCCGGCCCTGGCGCCGGGCAGCAGATACGGGGCATTCGTCATCGACTCCATGCCACCGGCCACGACCACGCTGGCCTGACCGGTCTGGATCAGCATGTCGGCGATCTGGATGGCATTCAGACCCGAGAGGCACACCTTGTTGATGGTCGTGGCGGCCACGGTCATCGGAATCCCGGCATTGACGGCGGCCTGACGGGCGGTGATCTGCCCGGCACCGGCCTGGAGCACCTGACCCATCACGACGTAGTCGACATCGTTCGGGCCGATCGAGGAACGCTCGAGCGCCGCAGCGATGGCGAACCCGCCGAGATCGGTCGCGGCGAGACCGGCGTAGGCCCCGCTCAGCTTTCCGATCGGGGTGCGGGCCCCGCCGATGACATAGGAACCGGGCATGGTGTGACCTCCAGAGCAGACTCCTCAGAGTCTGCCGCACAAGAGGCGACAGCGCCCGGCCGAGTGATCAGTCGTGCTTGCGAGCCGAGTCGACGGCTTCCTGCATTGCTTCACGAACGAGGCGGGCAAGAGCATCCTCTTCGGCGACGCCGCCCACCCCGGCTGCTTCGTCCGGGATCGCCTCGCTGAGCGAGGCCGGCTCGAAACTCTCGCTGTCGGCGACCGGCGCCGCCACATCGCCTTCATCGGTGTCAGCGTGCGCCATGGCATCGTCGACCACGTGCTCGGTCGCTCCCCTGGGTCCGAAACCGCCGGCGCCGAATCCCGTCGATCCGAACGGCGGAATCGAAGGTTCCTCGTCGACCGCTTCGGTGTTGCTCTGATCCGCGTCTTGCTTCGATCCGAAGTCGAATCGCGATCCGAATGGTTCAGCTGCTACCCCATCACCGTCGCCGGTATCGGGGCCGAAGAAGGCCGCCACCGAGGACTCCTCATCGGCTTCGGCATCGATCTGCTGGCTCGCCTCGGCCACATCGGCCTCGAAGGTCGCCTGATTGTCGAGATCGGTGTCGTCGCCCACGAGAATGCCGGCATCGGTGCCGCCACGGTTCTCGGCCTCGTACACCTCGACAACGTCGACGAGCGGATCGGTCGAGTCATCAGGAACGTACTCGTCAGCCGGGGAGCCGGCGTCGTCCATCGGCCGGCCCAACGCGCCTTGGCGACGCTCAGCCTCTTCGATGACGGCTGGTCCAGAAGAGGGATCGAGCTCAGGGGCGGGCTCGGAATCGAGTCGAGTCAGGGCACTCGTCAGTTCGCTCTGGGCCCGCACGATGCGCTCCCTCGAAGCCACCTCGGTGTTACGCAGTACATCGATGCGGGACTGGGCCTGCTCGAAGTTGGCCCGCACCTTGGTCCGGATGATCTCGTCGGCTTCCTGCTTGATGAACTCGCTCTGGGTCCGCGCCTGCTCGAGCAGACCGGAGACCTCGGAGCGAACCTCTTCGAGCTCGGCTCGAGCAGCGAGACGATCGTTCTCCGCCTCCTCGAGCAGTCGTGTCGTCTCCGCTTCACGCTCGGCGAGGGTCGCCTGCGCTTCGGCGACGGTTTCCTCCCGCAGCGTGTCAGCTTCCTGCTGCGCAGAGGACCGAAGCTCGTCGACCTCGGTGATCGCCGTGGCGCGGAAGGTCTCGAGTTCTGCCTCGGCGGTTGCCCTGGCTTCAGCCAAGATCGCGTCCTGGTCGTTGCGTGCGGCGTCGACCTCAGCCATGACCTCGGCCTGGTGATCGTCGGCCTCGTTGCGAATCGCACGTGCCTCGGCCAGGAGTTGAGCCGCGTGGGCTTCGGCTTCGGTTCTGAGCTCGGCCGCCTCAGTTTCGGCCGCGGACCGCATGGCGGCCGAGTCGTTCTCGGCTGCGGCGAGAATTGCGGCTGCTGATTCGTCAGCGTTGCGCAGGAGATCAGCGATGCGGTCGCCGAGGGCGCCGTACCGATCTGCAATCGATCGCTCAGTTGCGGCCAGGTCTGTGGCGTCGTGGATCTTGAAGTCCGGAGTGGCAGGCGAGTCGGCCACGTGTACCTCGGAAACGAGACCGGAGTTATGCGTGGCGTCTGTGGTGTCTTCGTCGACGGTGCCCTCGTGCGTCTCTGCGACCAGCGCATCGGCGGTCAGAGCCTCGACGGTCTCGGCATCGACAGCCTCGGCGCCGACAGTCTCAGCATCGGCGGCTGCCTCTTCGCGAGCCGTTTCAGCCGCTGCTGTCACCTGGGCCTCGGTCGCGGTGAGCTGCTCGTGCAGCTCACGCGCAGATTCGGACACGCGGAAAAGGAACGATCGAACCTCGCTCTTGTCGTAGCCCCTCAGGGCATTCGCGAACGTTCGGTTCTTGATGTCTTCTGGACGCATCGTCACGGCAGCAATCCTCCTGGGCTCTCGCAAGCCAGTCGGCGGTCACGGGCTCGGCCTGAGCAAGTCTCGCTGATTTTCTCGAAAGGAGACGCGCGGTTCGAATCTTCTGGCCGCACAGGTACCACCTTCCCGGCACTCGCTTGCTACCCGTCGGTAGCTTCACTTTGAGTCGAGTCGACAAAGCCAACTAGCGTGCCCTGATGCAGCAGTTCCTGGAAGCCATCAACGCCGATGCCAGCTCGGAAGAGCTCAGCAACGTGCCCGTCCCCGAGTCGTATCGAGCGGCATTCGTCCGCCGGCAAGACGCAGCGATGTTCGAGGGCGTCGACTCCTGGGACAAGGACCCCAGCAAGTCGATTCACATCGACGAGGTTCCGACTCCAGAGCTCGCCCCAGACGAGGTCTACGTGGCCGTGATGGCCAGCTCCATCAACTTCAACACGGTGTGGACCTCGATCTTCGAACCGCTCCCCACGTTCGGGTTTCTCGATCGGCTCGGTCGCGAGAGCTCCTGGGGTGCCCGTCACGCACTCGACCACCACGTGATCGGGTCGGATGGTTCGGGCGTCATTGTCCGAGCCGGCTCGGCCGTTCGGAACTGGAAGGTCGGTGACCGGGTCTCCATCCACTGCAACTACGTCGACGATCAGGATCCCGACGCCCATCGGGATTCCATGCACGCCGCCAATCAGCGAATCTGGGGGTTCGAGACCAACTTCGGAGGCCTGGCCGATTTCACGGTCGTGAAAGCCAACCAGTTGATGCCCAAGCCGGCACACCTCACGTGGGAGGAGTCGGCGGTGAACGCACTCTGTGGATCCACCAGCTATCGCATGCTGGTCTCCCAGAGCGCAGGCGGAATGAAGCAGGGAGATTCGGTGCTCGTGTGGGGCGCCACCGGCGGCCTCGGCGGGTACGCCGTTCAGCTCGTCCTCAACGGCGGCGGCTACCCGATCGGCGTGGTGTCGTCCCCGGAGAAGGTCGAATTGCTGCGGCAGATGGGCTGCGACGCGGTGATCGACCGCAAGGCCGAGAACTACCAGTTCTGGTCTGACGAGCACACCCAGGACGAACGGGAGTGGCGCCGATTCGGAAAGAAGATCCGCGAGCTCGCGGGCGACGACCCCGACATCGTGTTCGAGCACCCTGGCCGCCAGACCATGGGCGCGTCGGTCTTCGCTGCAAAGCGGGGCGGCACGATCGTGACCTGCGCCGCCACCTCGGGCTACATGATCGAGTACGACAACCGCCACCTGTGGATGAAACTCAAACGAATCGTGGCCAGCCACTTCGCGAACTACGCCGAAGCATGGGAGATGAACAAGCTCATCGACCGAGGCGCCATCCAGCCGATCCTGTCGGCAACCCACGCGCTCGACGACGTCGGCGCTGCGGCACTGTCGGTCCATCACAACGAACACGAAGGCAAATTGGGTGTGCTCTGCCTGGCCCCCGAGGCCGGGATGGGCATCACGGACCCCGAGAAGCGGGAACGCATCGGCGAGGACAAGATCACGATGTTCGCCCGCCATGCAGCCTCAATCGCATCGACGAAGAGCTAGAACAGGGCGGTGACCGCCCTACGCCTGCCATCGAGTTTCCTCGAGCTCCTCGAACTCGAGGAACTCGCGGCCGACCTCTACCTGGCTCGCAGCCCCATCAAAGGACGGACTCGCGTCTACGGGGGCCAGGTGGTTGCACAAGCGCTCGAAGCGGCGCGGCGCACGGTCGATCCCGAGCACCACATGCACTCGCTGCACGGCTACTTCATCCGCTCCGGCGACGAGAACAAGCCGATCATCCTCAACGTCGACCGAATCCGGGACGGGCGCTCGTTCTCGACTCGCAGGGTCGTGGCCCAGCAGGCGAGCGGCGCCATCTTCAACCTGTCGGCCTCGTTCCACCGGATCGAGCCGGACGAGGAGTTCGCCAGACCGATCTCGATGGAAGACGTCCCACCTCCCGAGGAGTGCGAGCTCGAAGTCTGGGATGACATCTCGCCGATTCGGCTCGTCCCTGGCACACCCCCGGGCCGGGCCATGGCGTGGTGTCGCATCGAGATTCCCGAGCGTCTCCCAGACGATCCCGATCTGCACGCCATCGCCGTCGCCTACACCAGCGACCACATCCCGATGGACTCGATCCGCAGCGGTCATCCGGGCACGGAGGACTGGGATCAGTTCATGGGTGCGAGCCTCGACCATTCCGTGTGGCTGCACAGCCCGGCCAGGGCCGACGAGTGGATGTTCTTCGACATGCACCTGCAGTCACTGCGAGGGTCTCGAGGTGTCACCCACGGCACCGTTCACACCGCCGACGGACAACTCATCGCCACCGTCGCCCAGGAGGGCCTCCTCCGAAAGCTGAGAACATGACCGACACCGCACGTCCCCGTCCAACCGAACCTCGGATCGAGTTGGTCACCGAACCGAGCGATGAGGTCGCCGAGATCCTCGCCGGCGCCCTCACCCTCGACGGCACGCCGCTCAACATCTTCGCGATGTTGGCCCATCACCCGAAGCTCCTGAAGCGCTTCAACCTCCTCGGCGGATTCCTGCTCAACAAGGGTTTGGTGCCAGCCCGCGAGCGAGAGGTCGTGATCCTGCGAATCGGATGGCGGGCCAAGGCCGTGTACGAGTTCGGCCAGCACACGATCATCGGTAAGGCCGAAGGGCTCAGCGATGCCGAGATCGCCGGGCTCGCCGGCCGCGATCACCAGTGGTCCGATCGTGACGCGGCGCTGATCTCGCTGGCCGACGATCTCGCTGACGACGATTGCGTCAGCGATACGACCTGGAGGGCATTGGCGGCCACTTGGACCGATGCCGAGATCATCGAACTGATCGTGACCGCGGGTTTCTACCGCCTCGTGTCCGGAGTGCTCAACTCCACCGGCGTCCCCCTCGACGATGGCGTCCCCGGTTGGCCGAGCTGACGGCGTAGCCGCGCCGGCGATGCTCAGGGGAGGATGATCAGACGGCCCTTGAGCCAGAGGTCGTGCGCCTTCTCGAGCGGCACGGGCGGGCTGAAGCCGAAGCCTTGGGAGTACTTGCAGTTCAACTCGGCCAGCTTCTCGAACTGACCGGCCGTCTCGACCCCCTCCGCCACGACGTCCAGACCGAGCGACGCCGCCAGGGCGATCGACGCGGTGACGATCGCCGTGTCCTCCCGGTGCTCCCCCAGACCGTCGACGAACGAACGATCGATCTTGATCGTGTTCGCCATCGAGAACCGGCGCAGGTAGTCGAGCGTGGCATAGCCGATCCCGAAGTCGTCGATCGAGATCTTGCAGCCGAGCGAGGCCAGCCGATGCAGCGACGACCGAGCCGTCTCGAGGTCCTCGACCCGCATCGACTCGGTCACCTCGAACGCCAACTGTTCCGGGTCGATGCCGTGGCGCTCGATTGCGGACAGGACAGTCGTGAGCAAGGACGACTCGGCAAGCTGCCGCGCCGACAGGTTGACGCTGATCTGCGGCGGCTCCCGGTTCGGTCGGACCGGCCATTCAGCCAGAACCCGGCAGACCTGGTCGATGATCCACTCGCCGACCGGAACGATGAGGCCCGTCTCCTCGGCGATCTCGATGAACTCCGCAGGCGGAAGAAGTCCGAAACCGGGTCGCTCCCAACGGATCAGCGCTTCGGCTCCGGTCATCATGCCGGTCTTCGTCTCGACGATCGGCTGGTAGTGCAACACCAACTCGTCAGCCGAGATCGCAACACTCAGGGCCCTCTCCACCTCGTGGCGGATGACGACGTTCTGCTGCCACCCCTCCTCGAAGATCGCAAAACGGCCGCGTCCTTCTTCGGCGGCCTTGGCCAGTGCCGACTCGGCGCTGCTGATGATGCCGGCCGGTGACGATCCGGCCCGATCTACCAGGACGACGCCGATCGAGGCTGACAGCGACACGGCCTCACCGCTCGGCATGACGAACGGCTCGCTGATACCGGCTACAGCGCGACGAGCCATGGCCGAGGCATCGGCCTCGTCGTTCATCGCGACGCAGAGCACGAGGAACTGGTCGCCAGCGATTCGTCCGACGGTGTCGCCCAGGCGAACCGACCGCCGGAGACGCCTGGCGACCTCGATCAGCACCGCATCACCGGTCTCGGGTCCCCGGGCTGCGTTCAGTTCCTTGAACCGGTCCAGGTCGACCAGCAAGACGGCGAGGCGACTGTTGTCGCGTCCCAGCCGAGCGACAGCCTGCTCGAGACGATCGAGGATCAGCGCCCGATTCGGGAGCTGGGTGAGCGGATCGTGTAGCGCTTGGTGGGCCAGCGTGGCCTCGGCCCGGTTGCGATCGATGGCGACCGTGAGCACGCGCCCGAGCTGACGGAGCATCAGGTGCTCTGCCGGATGCGGGTAGGCCCGGTCCGGGTGCCCGACCAAGAGCATCCCCCGAATCGACGCATCAGCGCCGCGGAGAGGGTGAGCCCAGACTGCGTGTACATGGGCGGCTTCGAGCGCCGAACGCACCGGTTCGGGCAGATCATCGGTCCGGCGATGCTCGATCCGATCGACGGTCGCCGTCGATGTATCACCACTCTCCGTGAACACTCGAGCAGTCTCGGTCACCAGGTCGGTCGATGACCGGCCAACCACGATCGGGTCGATTCCACCGTCGCGATCACACGAGACCATCCAGACGTCTGTGCCCGGAATCTGCCCGATGATTCGGTCGGCGACGTGATGCACGACATCGGACAGGTCACGCCCGTACGCCAACGAGTCGAGCATTTCGGACGGATCGACGAGCGCAACCATGGGCCGCCGACGCTCCGACATCGATCGATACAGGGCAAGGAAATGAGGCGCCTGATCCGGCAGCGACGGCACGAGGAGGAACGACGCCTGCACCGGGAGATCCGAGCCGTTCGCGTGTCGCAGGTCGAGCTCGACGATCGCCTGCTTGCCTTCCTCCACGATGGCTGCAACAGCGGAGAGCTGGGCGACCGGAGTGTTCTTCGAGATCAGGATGTCCGGGCTACGACCGAGCAGATCATTGGGAGCCCACCCGAGCATCGAGGCGAGGGTCTCACTCACGTACATGAGGTGGGCCCGACCCGTCTCGGGGTTGTAGGTCGACATCGCCAGGCCATCGACGGCATCGCCGATCTGAACCGACAACGCGTCGAGTCCGGTCAGTGCAGCAGGAGCGGCGGCTGGCAGCGGCGGATCGAACGGCAGCTCGGACGCGGGACCACCACCGGACAAGGAATTGCCCGGGGTAGGGCTGCGAACGTGGAAACTTCGGTCGACCAAGGAGAACTCCAGAACACGCGTACTCCCGCCTGACAACGGAGCAGCCTCGTTATGTGCGACGTTACTCACCACGGACAGTGATCGAGTGGATGGTCGCGCTAGCGTCTGGACGTGCAGAACAGCGTGACGGTCAGGCAGTTGTGCGAGGTCGTCGACCAGACCATCAACACACTGTTCGCTGACGAGATCTGGGTGCGGGGTGCGATCTCGGGCCTGAAGCGTTCGGCCAACGGCCACGTCTACTTCGATCTGGTCGACCCGGACGACACTCAATCCTCAGCGGTGCTCCCCGTCGCCCTCTTTGCCAACAACAAACACCGCGTCAATGCGATTCTCAAGAAGAGTGGCGGCGGCGTGAAGATGACCGACGGCATCGAGATCCAAATCCGCGGCCGCCTGACCTACTACCCCCGTCAGAGTCGTCTCCAACTGATCATGAGCTTGATCGACCCGGCGTTCACGCTCGGACAGATGACCGTCCAGCGCGATCGCGTGCTGGCTGCACTCCGGGCCGAGGGTCTTCTCGACGCCAACCGGCGCCTGACTCGCCCCGTCCTACCGCTCAGACTGGCTTTGATCACGAGCGTCGGCAGCGCCGCCGCCGCCGATTTTCTCCATGAACTCGAGGTCAGCGCCCACCCGTTCGATGTGACCACGATCGATGCTCGGGTCCAGGGCGACGAAGCTGTCAGCTCGATCGTGCAGGCTCTGATCGAGGCCCAAGGACTCCAGGTCGACGCCATCGCGCTGATCAGAGGCGGCGGAGCCAGAACCGACCTGATCGCGTTCGACGACGAACTCGTCGCCCGCGCCATCGCTACCTCGACCCTTCCGGTCATCGTCGGCGTCGGCCATGAGATCGACCGCTCGATCGCCGATGACGTCGCCCACGAAACAGCCAAGACGCCAACTGCCTGCGCCCGCTTCTTCATCGACGCCGCCGATCAGTTCCGCTCCCGCGTCGACGCCGCCGCCACCGGGATCGCCCGATCGAGTGATCGTCTGCTCGCCGGCGCCGCCACCACCCTCGCCGGAGCACGGAGCCATCTCGGTCGAGCCGCGATCCGTACCGTCGAACACGAAGCGATGCGCATCGAGCTCGCCGGTGGCGGCATCGCCCGATCGAGCCGGCACACCATCGAACGTTCGACAGCGGAGCTCGACACCATGGCCATCCGGTTGGCCGACCTCGACCCGGCGAAGACCATGGCTCGAGGCTGGTCGATCACCCGCGGTCCGGACGGGCGATCGATCCGTAGCACCACAGACGTCGCGGTCGGCGACGTTCTCACCACCACACTCGCCGACGGTTCCGTGCGCAGTACCGTCGACGATCTCACCAGCATCCCAGGAGGCGATCGTGTCTGAGCAGGCGTCGGAAGCAGACCCAGCCGAATCCGGGCCTGCGCTCACCGCCCCCGGTGGGTCACCTCTGCCGTACGCCGCCGCGCTCGCCGAGTTGGAGGAGATCCTCGCCGAACTCGACGCTGGTTCGGCCGACGTAGACCGGCTGGCCGATCGCGTCGAGCGGGCCGCTGACCTCGTGCGCTACTGCCGCCACCGCCTCGGCGTCGTACGGGCCGACGTCGACGATGTCGTCGGTGATCTCGATCCATCCGAGCGGCCCGGAAGCAATGCCTGACATTCCGGACGAGATCGCTCACGTCGCAGCGGCGGTCGATCTCCGGGTCAGCCACCTGCTCGACGCCGAGCGGGAACGGTGGACCATGGTCGACGCCCGGCTCGCCGAGGCGATCGACGAGCTGGCGCGTATGGCACATGGCGGCAAACGACTCAGGGCCGCCTTCTGCTACTACGCGTGGTTGGGGGCGGGCGGCCAGCCGGAGAACGAATCACATGCGCTCGATGCCGGGGCGGCATTCGAACTCCTCCAGACGTTCGCCCTCATTCACGACGACATCATGGACGACGCCGACACTCGGCGAAACGAAGAGACCATCCACGTTCGCCAGAGTCGGCGACTCCAGACGGAGGACTGGACCGGCGAGCCCCGCCGCTACGGCGAAGGCATCGCCCTGTTGGTCGGCGACCTCGCTCACGTCTACGCCGATCAGCTCATCGGCACCCACAGTCCGTTCGCCCGCGCATTGTGGGACGAGCTCCGGATCGAGCTCAACCTCGGGCAGTACCTCGACATGCGGGCCGCCGCTGCTGGCGAGGTCGACCGGGAAACCGCCCAGCGGGTGGCGACCTTCAAATCAGCCCTTTACACGATCGTGCGACCCCTCCAGTTGGGCGCTTCGCTGGCCCCGGACGGAAACGACCCTGGGCTCCAGGAGAAGCTCCGAGCCTTCGGGATGCCCGTCGGGAACGCATTTCAGTTGCGTGACGATCTCCTCGGCGTCGTCGGCGACAGGACCCGCGTGGGCAAACCCGTGGGCAACGATCTTCGCGAGGGAAAGCCCACCGAACTCATCGCCATCGCCCTGGATCGGGCAACGCCGGCGCAACGCACGACCCTCGCCAGAATGGGCTCTCCGGGCCTCGTCGATGCCGACATTGCCCAACTCCTCGCTGTTCTTAAGGACACCGGCGCAATCGAGGAGGTCGGCCGTCGAATCGATGCTCTGACCGAGGAAGCCCATCGCGCGTTGGCTCTGCTTCCCTTCTCTGAAGAGCTTCGCGAGACGTTTGCGGTGCTGACCAACTACGTTGCAGCAAGAACTCGGTGACTCAGCCCTCCTTCCCGCGAGTGGTTGATCCGGGGGGCGAACATGCCGATGCCTAGAGATGTGACAACCGGTCGGGCAAGCTCCGACAAATCCGCGATCGAGCCCAGCGGCTCGAGCGACGTCATGTTTGCGTTCCGCGCCATTCGCTCCGGTGGCTTCGACGATGCCGGTCGAGCCATGGAGTTGAGCCGCGAGGTGGCAGGGTCGATGGCAGCCGTTCTGTCGGCGTGTCGCTGGGGCGCAGCCATGATCGGCCTCGCCTGGGCGGCACCCACCGCCGCTGCTGGCGACCTCCCCCTCGTCGCCACCCTTGCTGTCGCCGTCTTCCTCGCATCCTGGCGCACATTCCGCCCGATACGCCTGGAGGACGGAAGTCAGTTCCAGACCGCAGTCGCCATCAACGATGTCGCCATCCTGTCCGCCGCCATCGGGTGGAGCGATGGGCTGGCGAATCCGTTCGTCGGCTCGGTCTTGGTGGCCATCGCCGTCGTCAGCTTCGGGTGGGGCCTCCGTGCCGGTATCGGCGCAGCCGCCGCCGCACTCGTCGTCACCGTCGCCGTCGACACGATCGTCAACGGAGCAATCTCGGCCCCCAGCCCTCTCGGCTTGCTCGCCGTCGTCGCCGCCGCGATCTTCCCCGGCGTCGGCCAGTACCGGCTGCTCCACATGGAGGATCGCCGGCAGAAGATGAGCCACGATCTCTCGCACTTGCGCGACACGAACCAGTTGCTCTCCGTCCTCAACGATCTGGCTCGAACCCTTCCCTCCTCACTCGACCTCGAGGACATCCTGCAGTCGACCAGGGACCAGCTCACCAGGACGTTCCGGGCAGACCGTGTGCTCCTGCTGACCCACGAGGACGGCCGCTGGTCGCCGCAGATCCAGGACGGCTTCGAGCTCGACCCGGTCCTCGACGACGTCGAGCTTCCCGAACCACTGTTCACCACGTCAACGGCTCGATCGATCGTCCATGTCGATGACCTGATGCCCATGGTGGGGCGCACCGGCAGTGGTCTCTACGGCCGGCTCACGGTGAATGGCGTCGACGCCGGAATGGTGGCCGTCGAGACCTTCCTCCCCCGGCAGTACACGACGACCGACATCGAGCTGCTCGACGGAATGACCGACGTCCTGGCCCTCACGATGGCCAACGCACGTCAGTTCGCACAGCTCCGTGGTCTCGCCGCAGCCGAGGAACGGACTCGTATCGCCCGCGATCTCCACGACCGTCTCGGACAGTGGCTCACCTACATCGCCCTCGAACTCGAACGGATCAATTCCGATCGTGCCGAACCGTCCGCCGACCTCAAGCGCCTCCACGAAGACACCCAAGGCGCCATTCGAGAACTGCGGGACACGCTGATCGAGTTGCGGGCCGCCGTCACCCCCGAACGGCCACTGTCGATGCTCTTGGGCGAGGTGGTCGACCGCTTCCAGCGACGCTCCGAGATCGACGTTTCGCTGGCAGTCCCGAAGGATCGAAGCGTGCATCTCCCCGCTGTGGTCGAGAACGAACTCTTGCGAATAGCTCAGGAAGCGCTCACGAATGTCGAAAAGCATGCCATGGCATCTCGCGCCCATGTGGGCTGGTCGATCGAAGGTGGACGAGGCGTTCTGTCCATCGAAGACAACGGTCGCGGCTTCACACCGGGCAAGGGCATCCGTGGCACTGCCTACGGCCTCGTCGGGATGCGGGAACGGGCAGCTGCTGCGGGGGCCATCCTCGAAGTGACCAGCGAGCCCGGCCAGGGCACGGTCATCACCGTGCTCACCAGTCAACTTCCTCGAGAGGTATCCCCATGATCAAGATCCTTCTGGCCGACGACCACGCCCTGCTCCGCGACGGCTTGCGCCGCTCGTTCGAAGCCGCAGGCGACGATGTCGTTGGCGAAGCATCCACCGGTGAGGAAGCTGTCGCCTTGGCAAAGGCGCTGCTGCCTGACGTGGTGCTGATGGACCTCTCGATGCCCGTGATGGACGGGATCGAGGCCACTCGCCAGATCCGTGACGCCCTCCCATCGGTCCGAGTCGCCGTGCTGACCATGCACGACGACATCGACAAGACGCGCGATGCGATCGCCGCCGGAGCCAGCGCCTACCTCAGCAAGGGAACGAGCTTCGCCGACGTACGCGACACGGTCCTCCGTGTTGCCGACGGCGACACCGTTCTCTCCCCCGCCTTGGCCGGTGCCATGCTGACCACCGCTGCCGAGAACAAGGCGAACGACGACCTCCTCTCGGACCGGCAGATCGAAATCCTGCAGGCCATCGCCGATGGCATGAGCACCAAACAGGCCGGTCGGTACCTCGGCATCACCACGAAAACGGTGCACAACCACCTCAACGCGATCTATCGCAAGCTCGATGCGCAGAGTCTCACCCACGCCGTCCTCGGTGCTGTCCGGCTCGGCATCATCGACCTCAACTCGGAGATCGTCGAGAACGTGTGAACGCCTGCGGCGTTCCCCGAGTTGCTCGCTGACGCTCACAACATCGCGTGTGAACGCCTGCGGCGTTCCCCGAGTTGCTCGCTGACGCTCACAACATCGC
>CBESNA010000079.1:0-15100 GCA_965530755.1 uncultured Acidimicrobiia bacterium
TGGCGGGTGCCTTCTTTGCTGCGGCTTTCTTGGCGGGTGCCTTCTTTGCTGCGGCCTTCTTGGCTGCAGCTTTCTTGGTTGCCATGTGGCGTTTGCTCCTTGTGGGGGGTGCCTCTCCGACCGAGTCAGTCTCGGCGTGATTCGGTTGGCGTGAGGCATCGTCACCAACCATTGCTCCAACGTCGATGAGTTCGACGTTGATTCCGCGCCGCTCGGCGTCGAGCGAAACGACGCGAACGGTGACGGTCTGTTGCCGCGACACAACGTCGCGCGCCTTCTGTGGAGGCGGCTCGCCCATCGAGTTCGATGGGAGATAGCACTGTGCACCTGCGGCTCGCACGTAGCAGCCGTGGGACGAGAACGTCTCGACTTCACCGTCGACGTTGTCGCCGATGTTGTAGCTGCTCACGAAAGCGAGGAAGGTCTTCGGGTCGTTGAGCTCGTCGACCTTGCTCGAAGATCGTCCCGACCGCTTCCTCGATGAACTACTGGATGACTTCGCGCCGCTCGCCTCGTCAGAAGCGGGGGTTGCGGGTTCGTCGACCTTCTTCTTCGACCGTCCGCGACTGCGGGACTTCTTGGGAGCCGCTTCTGATTCCGACGACTTCTTTGCGGGGGGCGGGGACTTCGGTGCGCCCAACGGTTCGAGCTTCTCCCCCGATGAGGTCTTGCGGCTGCCGCGCTTGGCGGTGGCACGTTTTGTCGGCTTTGCGCTGCGTCCGCCGTCCTTCGCTTCCCGAACCGAGCGACGACTCGCAGGTCCTCGTACCGGGACACGATCGACGAAGACCCAGCCGACGTGTTCGATCGGCTTGCCGCCCAGCAGGCGCCCCTCCTCGAAGAGCCATTCGTGCTCGCCGTGGAACTCCTGGAAGGAATCGTTCGACATGACGGTCGCGTTCGCCTTCTCGGCGACCTGCAGAATGAAGGCATCGCCGCGGCCGACGACTCCTGCGGGGGGCATGATGATTTCACCGGCATCGACGGCTTCTTCGAAGGCGGGCTTTTCGTCGTCATCGATGCGGTGGGCGAACGTCGCGTCGACGATCACGGTGATCGAGTCGAAGGAGCGCTCTTCCATCACCGCCTGTACGGCGTCGTCGAGCTGTTGAAGGCTCGGCAGGTTGCGGCCCTCGGTGGCGATGTTGGAGCCATCAACTACGAGATGGCGATTGGGTGCGGACATGAGTTCCTTAGTGAAGCAGGCTTCTGGCCCAAAACAGGGGACCGGGGGAACTCCTCGGCCTGACGGCCTCGGGAGTTCCTCTAGGATCGGCCGGTGCCAGACACAACGAAGCCTTTCGACGCGGTTCTGTTCGATTTCGGTGGAGTGATACTCACCTCGCCGTTCGAAGCATTCGCAGCCTACGAGCGCGAGAGGGGTCTCCCGGTCGACCTGATCCGCACTATCAACTCGACTAATCCCGATCGAAACGCTTGGGCGCTCTTCGAGCGTGGTGACGTCGACGTCGCCGGTTTCGTCGAACGCTTCGAGGGCGAGGCGGCGGCGCTCGGTCATGAAGTCGACGGTCGAGTGATCCTCGAGCTGATCAAGGGATCGGTACGGCCCGAGATGGTTGAGGTCCTCCGGCGGGTTTCGGCCGCGGGGTATGTCACAGCCTGCCTGACCAACAACTTTCGTGGCTCCAACGCTGATGCCGACGTTGCGGGTGGCTCCGGCCGACCCGATGTCGACGAGGTCATGGCGTTGTTCGACCACGTGGTCGAGTCGAGTCGGGTCGGCGTCCGCAAGCCCGAGGTCGGGTTCTACGAGATCGCGCTCGATCTGGTCGATGCGCCGCCCGAACGGTGCGTGTTCCTCGACGATCTCGGCGTCAACCTGAAGCCGGCGAAGGCAATGGGCATGACCACCATCAAGGTGATCGATGCGGCGTCCGCGATCGTCGAACTCGAAGGTCACCTCGACATGACCCTCACCTGACGATCGCGAGGGTCAGAGCTTGAAGGCGCGGTCCATGAGCTCGGCTTGTTCCTGCTTGTGGATCGCGGCGGAGCCGGTCGCCGGGCTGCCGGACTCGGTTCGACTCACCCGACGGATGGAATGCGTGTCGCCGTGAGTCTCGTAGAGCCGACCCTTCACCGAGTTCCACGCGCCCATGTTCTCCGGCTCCTCTTGGAGCCAGACGATGTCTTTCGCGTTCGAGTAGCGATCGAGCACGGCGGCGACATCGGCGAACGGCCACGGATAGAGCTGCTCGACTCGCACCAACGCGACCGGCACTCCGATCTCGTTCCGGTGCGCAAGCGCCTCGGTCCCGACCTTTCCGCTCGCGAACACGACGCGCTGGACCTCGGAGGGGTCGCAGATGTCGGAGATACCGGGATCGTCGAGCACCTCCTGGAAAGAACCGGTGAGCAGTTCTTCGATCGGCGACCGTGACCATTTGGCCCGCAGTCCCGACTTCGGCGTGAACACGACCAGAGGCTTGTTGACTTCGCGCACGATCTGGCGTCGCAGCAGATGGAAGAACTGCGCTGCGCTCGTGGCGTTGGCGACCTGGATGTTGTCCTCGGCACACAGCAGCAGAAAGCGCTCGAGTCGGCCGGACGAATGCTCAGGGCCCTGGCCTTCGTAGCCGTGGGGGAGGAGCATCACCAGGCTGGTGTTCTCCTTCCATTTGTCCTCGGCTGCGACCAGGAACTGGTCGATGATGATCTGGGCACCGTTGACGAAGTCGCCGAACTGCGCTTCCCACATCACGAGGGCTCGCGGGTTGGCCAGGGAGTAGCCGTACTCGAAACCGAGCCCGGCGTATTCCGAGAGGGTGGAGTCGTAGATCCACAGATCGGTGCCGTCCGGCGCCAGTTCGGCGAGAGGCGTGTACTCGTAGCCGGTTTGGTAGTCGTGCAGCGTTGCGTGGCGGTGGGCGAACGTGCCGCGTCGCGAGTCCTGGCCGGCCAGCCGGACCGATGTCCCCTCCCGCAACAGAGTGCCGAGGGCGAACGCCTCGCCGAGCGCCCAGTCGACGACGCCCGTGGCGAGCAACTTGTCGCGGTTGACGAACTGCTTCGCCAGCTTCGGGTGCACGGTGAAGCCCTCCGGCACGGATGACATGGCGGCGTACACGTCATCGATGGCCTCACGGTCGACGCTGGTGTCGACATGGGGGAGCACACCAACCGGTGGAGGCGACGGCTTGGCGAGAATGCCCGGCTCGGGCGCGCCACCGCGAGTGTCGTCGAGCGCCGTCTGCAGCAGATCCTGGAAGTAGTCGAGGGCCGACTCTGCCTCGGCGACCGAGATGTCGCCACGATCGATCAATGCCTGGGTGTAGAGCGTGCGGACCGATGCTCGCTCACCGATCTTCCGGTACATGATCGGCTGGGTGTAGCTGGGATCGTCGCCCTCGTTGTGACCATGCCGGCGATAGCCGATCATGTCGATCACGACGTCCTTGTTGAACTCCTGCCGGAAGGCAAAGGCGAGCTCCGCCACTCGTACGCATGCCTCGGGATCGTCGGCGTTCACGTGCAGGATCGGTGCTTGCACCATCTTGGCGACATCGGTTGAGTACACCGAGCTGCGCGAGTGATGTGGCGCCGTGGTGTAGCCCAACTGGTTGTTGATGACGAGGTGAACGGTGCCGCCGACCTTGTATCCCTTGACTTGACTCAGGTTGAGCGTCTCCGGAACGACACCCTGACCGGCGAAGGCGGCGTCACCATGGAGCAGGATCGGCAGCACGGGATAATTTCCACTGTCCGACTGATCCATGTAGGCGCGGGCCATGCCAACGACGACCGGGTCGACGGCTTCGAGGTGCGACGGGTTGGCGGCCAGTTCGATGGCGACTTCGTTCCCCGCCGGGCTCATGTGGGTGCCCGTGAACCCGAGGTGGTACTTGACGTCGCCCGACCCCTGGATGTCGTCTGACGACACGTTCCCTTCGAACTCGGTGAACAGATCATGGTGCTGCTTGCCCATGATGTTGACCAGGATGTTGAGACGTCCACGGTGGGCCATCCCGAGGATCGCCCGCTCGAGACCGACATCGGCAGCCGAAGAGAGGAGCGCGTCGAGGATGGGGATCGCGCTCTCGGTGCCCTCGATCCCGAATCGTTTCTGGCCGACGTAACGGGTGGCGAGAAACTTCTCGAGCGCCTCAGCGGCGCTGAGCCGTTCGAGAACGTGATGCTGCTCGTCGCGAGTCAGCGAGAACGGATTGCCCTCGACCTTTTCCTGGATCCAGCGTTTCTCTTCCGGCTCGGCGATGTGCATGTACTCGATGCCGATCGACCGGCAGTACGCATCGCGCAGGACGCCGAGGATGTCGCCCAGCTTCATCTTCTGGGGAGCGCCACCGACCGAGGCGTAGACGCCGGTCGAGATTCCCGTGAGAAACTCACGATCGAGGTCCCAGATCGTCAGGCCGAACGACGCTGGGTCGAGTTCGGGATGCATGTCAGCTGGGCCGTCGCTCAGCGGATTGGTGTTCGCGATGAGGTGGCCGCGGACCCGGTACTGGTTGATCAGGGTGTTGACGGCCATCTGTTTGGCCATCGCCCCCTCGTCGTCGCCGTCCTGGGTGGCACCATGGTCGTCGCGCCACTTGACCGCCTCGTAGGGGACGGACATGTCACTGAAGGCCCTTTGGTAGAAGTCGTCCTCGCCGAGCAGGAGCTCGTGGACGCGCTTGAGGAAGACGCCGGACTCGGCCCCCTGGATGATGCGGTGGTCGTAGGTGGAGCTGATCGTCATCACCTTGGAGATGCCGATCTGGGCAAGCATCTTCGGATCGGCAGCTTGGAAGGCGGTCGGGAAACCCATACGGCCGACGCCGACGATCACTCCCTGGCCCGGCATCAGGCGGGGGACCGACTGAACGGTGCCGATGGTGCCGACGTTGGTGAGACTCACGTTGGCACCCATGAGGTCGTCAACAACGATCTTGTTGTTGCGCACCTTCTGGATCAGCGCTTCATACGCGTCGACGAACTCGGCGAAGTTCATCTCGTCGGCGCTCTTGATGACGGGAACGATCAGTGCCCGGGTGCCGTCGGACTTCTGCTGGTCCACTGCGATGCCGAGGTTGACGTGATCGTTCCTGATGATGCGGGGCTTGCCGTCAGCGCCCTCGCGATAGACGTTGTTCATCGCCGGCACGTCGTCGGCGATCGCTCGCACGATGGCGTAGCCGATGAGGTGGGTGAAGCTCGTCTTGCCGCCTCGCACCCGGACCAGATGGTTGTTCAGCACCTTGCGATTGATCTCGAGCAGCTTGGATGGCACTTCTCGGAAGCTCGTGGCGGTGGGGACCGACAGCGACAACTCCATGTTGGCGACGATGCGGGCGGAGACGCCTCGCAGGAGCTCGCCCTCTTCTTCCTTCGCCGGCGCTTTCGCCGAGCCCGCCGCCTCCACCGGTGCCCGCTTTGCTGCGGCGGCTTCGCCGGGTCCTCGCTCCGCAGTCACCGGCTCCGGCGGCGCGCTCGTCGTGGGGGCCGGCTGCTGGGGCGCGCTCGGCGCGGTGGCGAGTGCCGCCGCAGTTCGGTCTCCGTTGCCGTGCTCGACCTGGGCTGCCGGGGCTGGGGGGAGCGCCGCAGTTCCGTTGCTTTCGCTCGTGGCAGGAGTGGGTGGCGCGGCCGAAGGTGGCGCGAGGGTGGTGGGGGTGATGGGTGGGGCTGTTCCTTCGAAGGTTGCCCTCCACTCGGCAGAGACGGAGCGGGGGTTGGCCAGGTACTGCTGGCGGATCTCTTCGATCAGCCAGTCGTTCGGACCCGAGTACTCAGATGTGGAAGCCACGGTCGTGGAGCCTACATCGCCGCCATCTCGTCCTCAGGCCGATCGATCCAATATCCGGCCGATCCAGCGTCGGAACTGCGCATCGTCATGGAGGCCCGTGATCACCAGGTCCCCGATCTGCCACGACGGGGTCGCTGTTGCACCGACATCCATGGCGTCGCGACGAGCGGAGGCGAGCAGTTTCATGCCCTCGTCCTCGATCTCGTCGATCAGGCTCGAATCGATGCGAGAGTCGTGCAGGAGGTCGGCGAGGACTGCGTCGTCATCGATCGGTCGGCCCTCGACCCAATGGGCATGGGCAACGCTGTGGTCGAAATCGGAGAAGGCGTCCGATCGCCTCGCTTGTACCAATTCGGCGAGTGCCAGGACCCGCCGCGAGTTCGGGGTTCGCTCCGGCTTCACGAACGGATGGCCTCGACGTTCACACTCGAGAGCGATGTGGTCGAGAACCTGATCGAGCCGACCGCCCAGTCGCAAGGGTCTGCCCTCGGCCGGGAGATCGGGATGCAGCTCGAAGCTCCTGGTGACGACTTCGACGTCCTGGTCTGCGGTTTGTTCCTCCAGCCATGCCGTCTGAGGTCTGGCCGCGTACGCCCAGGGACAGATGTAGTCGTTCCACACCGTGATGCGCACCACCGCTTACTAGGGTCTGGGCCGTGCTCGTTGCAACATGGAACGTGAATTCGCTGAACGTCCGCCTCCCTCGAGTCGAGGACTGGTTGGCCCAGGTGCGGCCAGACGTGCTGTGCCTCCAGGAGACCAAACTGGCTGACGAGGCGTTCCCGGCGCTGGCCTTTTCTGCGCTCGGCTACGAATCGGTGCACCACGGTGAGGGTCGGTGGAATGGCGTGGCCATCCTGTCGAAGGTCGGCATCGAGGACCCGATCGACGGTTTTGCCGACGGGATCGAACCGGATGTGGACGCCAGGCTCATCTCGGCGACATGCGGCGGTGTGCGGATGCACAGTGTCTATGTCCCCAACGGTCGAGAGGTCGGACACGATCACTACCACTACAAGCTCTCCTGGCTGGATCGGCTCCGTCGTCACCTCGAGCTGACCACCACGCCGGAGACAGACGTCATCGTCACGGGCGATTTCAACATTGCTCCCACAGACGATGACGTGTGGGACCGCTCGCTGTTCGAGGGTTCGACCCACGTCACCGAGCCGGAGCGATCCGCGCTCGACAACATCATGGAATGGGGCCTGTTCGATACGTTCCGTGCTCGGCACCCCGGCCCGAAGCTGTTCTCCTACTACGACTATCAGGCCGGCCGTTTCCACAAGCGGGAAGGCATGCGCATCGACTACGTCCTGTCGAGTCGGTCGCTGGCCGACCGTTCCGTGTTCGACGTCGTCGACCGCAACGGTCGAAAGGGAACGAAGCCGAGCGACCACTGTCCCGTGGTCGCCGTGTACCGCGATGCAACCGCGCCGGCAGCCACCGAGGCGGCCTGAATGCCGATGGATTTCCCGGTCGATGCCGACGCCGCACTGAGCTTCTTTGCGTCCGGTGACCGATCCGGTCTCGATCCTCGCCGTCGGGCATCATGGGAAGTTGGTGATGTGTTGCGCGAGATCATCGACCGTCTGGTCGACACCCGAGCCGGTACCGACGATCTGGTGGCGATCGCCGGCGAGCTCGAACATGTCGCCGGCCGGCTCAGGCGTTTCGAGCACGGTCGCCGCTACGACTCCTATGGAGAGGCGGCGAATGCGATCGTCGGCGACGGGCATCAATCGTTCGCCGGGAGTGACGATGCTGCGCCTCCCTCCGGCCATGTCGACTTCAGCCCGCTCCTGGGTCGAGCCAATCCGTTGGCGCCGCCGATGGAGTTCTCGATCGACACGAGCGGTGACACCCCGATGGTTCGGGCAGACGTGACGTTCGGGCACGCCTACGAAGGTCCGCCCGGTCATGTACACGGAGGCATCGTGGCGGCCGCCTTCGACGAGCTGCTCGGTGCGACGCAGGCGATGTCGGGCTCGCCCGGAATGACCGCGCATCTCGACGTCTCGTATCGGGCCCCCACGCCGCTCCACACCCCGCTGAGGTTCGAGTCGACGCTCGACTCGGTGGAGGGCCGCAAGATCCGGACGTCTGGTCGTCTGTTCGACGGCGAGACGCTGTGCGCCGAGTCGTCCGCCTTGTTCATCAGTATCGACTTCTCTGCCATTGCCGCCATGCGGGTGCACCGCGACGGAGCCAACTGAACCATGCTGTCCAGCCTCGACCATCATGAACTGCTCGTCTTCTGGGCGCAGCTGCTGATCATCTACACCACGGCTCGGCTCCTCGGGGCCGGTGCTCGTCGGTTGGGTCTGCCGTCGGTCGTCGGCGAGCTCACCGCCGGCGTCGTGCTCGGGCCCTCACTGTTCGGCGCCGTCTGGGAGGGCGGGTTCGAATGGTTCCTGCCCGACTCCGAGGTCCAATCGGCGATGTTGCTCTCGGTCGGCTGGTTCAGCGCTGCGTTCCTGCTCGTCGTCGCCGGATTCGAGACCGATCTCTCGCTCATCCAGCGGCTCGGTCGGGCCGCGGCGCTGGTCACGCTCGGCAGCCTGGTCGTGCCGCTGGCCGGCGGCCTGGTCGTTGGCTCGCAGATCCCCGAGACGTTCTACGGCGACGAGGCGACCCGGCTCGTCTTCACGTTGTTCATCGGTGTCAGCGTTGCCGTCTCCGCTCTGGCCGTCGTCGCCAAGATCCTCGGCGACCTCAATCTGATGCGGCGCGACGTCGGTCAGATCACGGTTGCGGTCGGTATGGCCAACGATCTCGTCGGTTGGGTGATCCTTGGTGTCATCGCCGGCCTTGCTGCGGGTGAAGCGAGCGTGGTCGGCGTCCTGCTCACCATCGCCGGACTCGCTGCCTTCTTGATCGCTTCGCTCACGATCGGTCAAAGGGCCGTCGACACGTCGTTGCGCTACATCAGGCGCGACGGTGCCAACATCCAGGGATCGCTGACGGTGATGATCGGCGCCATGCTCGCCTTCGGGGTGATCACGCAGTGGCTCGGTGTCGAAGCTGTGCTCGGCGCATTTGTCGCCGGCGTCGTTCTGGCTCGCTCCCGCTACCGGCAGGTCGAGAGCCAGCACATCATCGAAGACCTCACCTCGGTGATCTTCGCTCCGCTCTTCTTCGCGACGGCGGGCCTTCGCCTCGACCTCGGCTTGCTCCGCGGCGAGGCTCTGGTCTGGGGTGGCCTGCTCCTGGCCGTCGCCCTCGGGCTGAAGTTCATCGGTTCGTTCCTGGGTGCCAGAGCTGCCGGTCTGACCGTCAGGGAGGGGATGGTCCTCGGCGCCGGCCTCAACGCACGAGGAGCCCTCGAGATCATCATCGCCACCGTCGGCTTGTCGCTCGGCGTCTTCAACGAGACCTCGTTCACGATGATCGTGATGATCCCGCTGGTCACCTCACTCTTCGCATCGGTCGGGGTGCGCATGCTCAGCAAGGACCTCGCCGGTTCGACCGCCGAGCGTGAGCGCCTCGCCCAGGAAGAAGCAATGGAGAAGAACCTCATCGTGCGCAACGGCAGGCTGCTGCTGCCGTCGAAGGGGGAGCCGAGCTCGATCGTTGCCGCTCAGGTCGCGCACCTCGTCTGGCCGGAGTCGATCCCGGCGACCGTGCTCGGCATCCTCGACGGCGATGTCGCCCCCGACCTCGAGCCGATAGAGAACGTGCTCTACGGGCGCGAGGTCGATCTCCAGAGTGCCACCACCGAGGCCGTGGCCGAACAGATGATCGCCGAGTCGAAGCTCGGATACGGAGCGATGGTGGTGGGTGTCGACGAAGGCGGCACCGACGGCTCGTTCGTGTCCCACCTCGTCGACGAGATCCTCGCTGAGCTGCACATCCCCATCGTGTTGGTTCGCGGCGCTCGGAATCAACATGGTCGCCTGCCCGGCATCTTCGCTCGGGCGCTCGTGCCCGTCGTCGGCAGCCAGTCGTCGCGTGCGGCGCAGGAGCTTGCGGGCAACATGTCGAACCGGCTCGGCACCGAGCTGCTGCTCAGCCACATCGTGTACTCGCCGGACGAAGGTGGGCGTGGCGGCATCCTCTATCGATCGCGGGCCTCGACCCAAGAACAAGACGGCGCCGACGTCGCCAACCGCGTGCTCGAACAGGCAGCCCGTCACGCTCAGGAACTGCGGGCCAACTACCGGACCGAGGTGCGGTTCTCGGTGTCGGCCGGCGAAGAAATTCTTCGCCAGGCCGTGCAGTCCGACAGCGACCTGATCGTCCTCGGTGCCGAACTGCGCCGCCTTGAGGGCCGCCCGTTCCTCGGACAGAACGTCGAGTACGTCTTGCGCAACGCCACGCAGACCGTGGTGGTGGCCATCATCCCTGACGCCCGTCCGGTGTGAGCGCTCGCCAGGGTCGCCCGGTCATGCGATTGTTCAGGCGTACAACGAGACCACGTATTGACCGCCGCCCTCTTGCACGTCCGAGGTGAGGGTCAGTTCGGGATCGAGTCGAGAGATTCGGTCGATCAACCAAAGGGCGGTGGCGTCGGCGTCGGTTTCGGAGAGGCAGCGACACATGGCCTCACGGCCGCCTTTGGCCGCCAGGCGGTCGATCGTGGCGATGATGGGAACAGGATCGATGACGAACAGCTCGTCGCTCCACGGCACGACGGCGTCGACGTTGCCCTTGCCGGTGTTGCAAGCCCGGTGAGCGAGCCGTTCGACCGGTTCACCGCCACGTTTCTTGGCCGACTTCTTGGCCTTCTTCGCTGTCATTCGGCCATCGACGCTCGGTCCGCGGTCGTCATTCACGGAGCGGTCGGGGTCGACAGGCTCGTCACAGAGCCAGCACCGCCAGCCGTCCCGCTCACCGATGTCGTCGAGTCGCGCCATGGTCGGAACCGTACCCGCCTGCTCCGGTCGATGATTCCGTACGATAATGGAGGGATGGTTCGACTCGTCACGCCGCATGTGACTCGCCCCCACCTCGCGATCGTCAGCATGTGTGCCGGTCTGGTATGTGCGGTTCTCGCCGCCTCCTGCGGTTCCGATTCTGCCCAGGACAAAACGACTGCGGCGGTGTTGGCGATCGACGAGGCCGAGCGCACCTTCGACTCTGCGGTCGGCTCGTCCTATGAGATCACGTTCGAGTTCGTGGGATCAGCATCGGTCGGGGCCGGCCCGGTTCGGGTCGAGGTGGTCAACGGTGAGGTCGTCGATGCGGACTACCCGGAACCGATCCTCGAGACGGTGCTGACCAGCATTCCGCTCCGCACGGTGGCTGACCTGTTCGACCGGGCCAGAATCACTCTCGACCAGGGCGGTCTCGTCGAGGTGACCTTCGACGAGTCGTACGGTCACCCGACCGTGCTCACCATCGACCCGGTCCCAGAAGCGATCGACGACGAGTACAGCGTCCACGTGATCTCGGTCGAGCCGAGTGCACTGCCGGACGGCGACGGGTACTGAGCTCACCTGACCACTGCTCAGTCGGGGTGTTCAGCCACGATGGCAAGCACTTCGGTGCCGAACCGTTCGAGCTTGGCCGGGCCGATACCCGAAATCGATGCCAGCGCCGCCCGGCTGCCGGGCCGCTTCTTGGCCATCGCTCGAAGCGTCTGGTCGTTGAAGATCACATAGGCCGGCACATCGGCGCCCCGGGCCTTGTCCCTCCGCCACGCTCGCAACGCCTCGAACAGTGGATCGTCGACCGGATTCTTGTCTGACGCCGACCCTCGCCCCTTCTTCGGGATCGCAGCGCGCGACTTCACCATCTCGGCTCGCCAGTCGACGGGTCGATGGCCGCGTCGCAGATGGTCGATCGCCGACTGGATCGCGTCGAGGTGAGGCGACGGGTGGCGTTTCACCGACTTCGCACCGAACACTCGCTCCGCTGCCCACGACAGGTGGAGTTCCTTCTCGGCTCGGGTGATCGCTACGTAGAGGAGGCGACGTTCTTCGGCGAGCTGCGCGCCTGTCTTCGCATAACCGATGGGGACGTAGCCCTTTTCGAGTCCGGCGACATGGACGACAGGCCATTCGAGGCCTTTGGCCCCGTGGAACGTTGACAGTTCGACCGCGTCGGCTGTGGTGGCCACCTCGTTGGCCTGGACGGTGGCGATCCAGGCCAGCAGACCGGGTCCGCTCGGCGTTGCGTCGATCGCCAGGTACTCGTGGACGAGCCGGCTGAGGGCCGACAGATTCTGGCGCCGCTCCTGCTCGTTGATGTTGACCGCCCGCACCTTTCCGGCCGACGGCCGGGCCCAGGGAGCCGCTCCTCCCAGCCGCGAGGACTCGGACTCGTCCACGTCCTCGCCTGAGGCAGAACCGGCGCCCGGATCGAGCAGATCGCCGAGGGCATCGTCGTTGTCAGGGTCGCTGCCATCGTCGGATGTGACCGCAGCGTCGAGGGAAGCATCGAGTTGGGCCAGCGACTCGCGCAGGTCGATGCCGTCGCGGCCGAGCGCCCGTAGTTCGCTCTTCACCTCTTGCGTGGAGAGCGGGCCGGCCCCGCCACGAACCCGAACCGGAATTCCGACGTCGGCCAGCGCCTGTTCGATGGCAACCAGCTGTGCGTTCGTGCGCACCAGGATCGCCTGGTCGCCCCACTTCGTGTCCGGGTGTTTCGCCTCTTTCACTGCGAGAGCGATACCTGCCGCTTCCTGGTTGTCGTTGACGTATGACCGCAGGGTCGGCACGTCACCGTCGGGCCGGTGGGGGACGAGCTGGCCGCCCGTGCCCTCCAGCGACGCATTGGCCAGGGTCAACACCTGAGGGGTCGATCGGTAGTTGTCGAGTAGTCGGATGACGGTGGCGCCGGGCTCGCGCTTGGCAAAGTTCGTCAGAAGGTTCGGGTCGGCGCCGTTCCATCCGTAGATCGCCTGGTTCGGGTCCCCGACGATGAAGATGTCGTCGGTCGTGCCGCGCCACGCTCTCAGCAACTCGTACTGGAGGGGGTTGACGTCCTGGAACTCGTCGACATAGAGATGGCGGTGTCGCCACCGCACGCCGGCTGCGTAGTGCTCGTCGTCGTGGAGATCCCGAATCGCCAGAGCCAGGAGGTCATCGAAGTCGACCACCCGTCGTTTGCGTTTCTCGAGTTGGAACCGCTCCATCAACTCGGCGAACTGTTCGGCCGGCATCGGCGGCGTACGGCCGGCCAGGTCGGCGGCGGCTGCGTAGTGCTCTGGTGAAACGAGGCGTGCTCGCGCCCACTCGATCTCGCTGACGACATCGAGCATTTCGACGCCTCGCTGGCGGCGCACCAATTGGGACACGAAACGAAACTTGCTCTCGAGCATGGCGGGAGGCGTGATGCCGCGTTCTGCCCAACGTTGACGGAGTTGGGTGAGGGCGATGCCGTGGAATGTGCCGGCGACGACGTCGCCCCGCAGCCCGCTGCTGCGGAGCCGAGAACGCAGCTCACCTGCGGCCTTCCTCGTGAAGGTGAGGGCGAGTACTCGTGCGGGCTCGGTCTGCCCGTCGATCACTCGATACGCGATTCGGCGGGTCAGAACTCGTGTCTTGCCCGATCCGGCTCCGGCATGAACGACGATCGGGCCGCCCTCGGCGGTCACCGCTTGGGCTTGGCGTTCGTTCAACCCGGCAAGCAGGGCATCGGCATCCACCAGACCAAGGTACCGTTGCCCAGTGACACCGTGAACGTTGTACCGCGGCATCGTGCACCGCACGGCGGTTCGCTGCCGTCGTGCTACGTCTGGCGGGCATCGGGATCAGGGGTAGTGTTTCGGCGTGGCCTACCCTCGGAACGAGCTGACCAATGGAGAAGAGGTCGTCCTCGACCTCCGACCGCACTGGTGGTATTTCGTCCGACCGATTCTCGCCCTGCTCGTCGCGATGGCGATCGGCATTCTGGCGTTGGCCACCAGCGCACCCGAGGGTGTGAGCATCGTCGCCGGCATTCTGATCCTTCTGGCGTTGGGTTGGCTCGGCTTCACCTACGTCGTGTGGGCGACCACGAACTTCGTCGTTACTACGGATCGACTCATCAGCCGCTCTGGTGTCCTCACCCGACAGGGCATCGAGATCCCGCTCGAACGGGTCAACACCGTGTTCTTTCGGCAGAACCTGTGGGAACGATTGATTCGGTCTGGGGATCTCGAAATCGAGTCGGCGAGTGAGCAGGGCAGTTCGAAGTTCAGCGACATCCGTCGCCCGCTCAACGTCCAGAACGAGATCTATCGGCAGATGGAGAACAACGAGAACCGCAAGTTCGATCGGGTCGGTCAGAACCTCGGTGGCGGCGGGGCCGTCTCCATTCCCGATCAGATCCAGAAACTCGACGACCTGCGACGTAATGGAGTGTTGACCGAAGATGAGTTCGCTCAGAAGAAAGCCGACCTCCTCCGCCGCCTCTGACCCGTCTGTCGTCGTGATCCGCGCCGTCAGCCTCGTCCCATCCATCACCGAGACACTGCTTGCGTGGGGCGTCGAGCCGGTGGCGTGCACGAAGTACTGCGAGCAGCCGTCGCTCCGCCACGTCGGCGGCACGAAAAATCCTGAGATCGACGCCATCGTCGAACTCGCCCCAGACGTCGTGCTCATGGACCGGGTCGAGAACCGGCGAGAGGACGCGGAGGTCCTGCAGCAGCGAGGCATCGCAGTCGTTGCGATCGACGTACGCACGCTTGCTGACCTCGACGCAGAGATGGCGGCCGTCGCCCGAGCGGTCGGTGTCGACCCGCCGGCAATCAATCTGCCCGCCCCCGTCGCCGTCACCCGATCAGCGTTCGTACCGATCTGGCGGCGGCCGTGGATGTCCATCGGTGCCGAGACCTATGGGTCCACGCTGCTGCAGGCAATCGGTGTCGGCAATGTGTTCGCCGATGCGGCGACCGACTTCCCCGAGGTCGACCTCGACGAGGTGATCGCTCGGGGCCCCGATCTGGTCCTGGTCCCATCCGAGCCGTACGAGTTCACGACTGACCATCTCACCGAACTCGAGGTGATCGGGGCGGACATCATCGAGGTCGACGGCCAGGACCTGTTCTGGTGGGGATCCCGTACGCCGGCGGCCGTCGAGCGGCTCAGAAAACAGCTGGCCGACTGACCGATGTTGGCTGGCAACACCATCGTCGCCGTCAACAGTTTCGCGTCGAACGGGAATTACGCAGGGGTCGGCGGTGTGTTCCGCATCGACCGGCAGTTGGAGCTGGACTTCATCAACAATCCGGCCGCAGCCGAGGGCTGAACCGAGCGGTAGGCGACGGCCCGCAGTAGGCGGGCCGTCGCTCGGACCGCGATGACGACTACTTGTCCTTGTCCTTGTCGTTGCCCTTGCCGTTCCCCCGGCCGTTGTTGCCTGAGTGGTCCGAGTCATCATCATCGTCATCATCGTCGTCGTCGTCGTCGT
>CBESNA010000080.1:0-14432 GCA_965530755.1 uncultured Acidimicrobiia bacterium
GCGTCGACGAGATCGGCTGCGTCGACGATGGATGACGAGTTGTGGTTCGGGGCGGCATCAGCGTCGCTCATGGCCGAACAATAGCCAGCTAGCCTCCGTGGCCATGAGTCGCCTCCGCCGGATCCTCACCACGCTCCATCTGTTGGAGCCGGCGGCCAAAGCCAAACAGCGGGCTCGCCACATGGTCGATCGAGGGCGTGAAGCCATCGCCCCCACACCTCCGACCGAGCCGGTGCTGAACCCGCACGATGTCCTGGTCGACTTCTGGAACCAGTCCAGCTCGAACTGGTACTACGACATCCTCACGGTCGCAGTGATCCGCCGGGTCGTCGGACCCACTGACATGGCCATCGACGTCGGGGCCCACCTCGGCGACGTCTTGCAACACATCGTGGGGGCAGCGCCCACCATCGAACACCTCGCGGTTGAACCACTCCCCCACATGGCCGCAGATCTGCGGATCAACTTCCCGTCCGTCCGGGTCGAGGAGGTCGCACTCGTCGCGCGGCCGAGTGGGCCGGTGCAGTTCCACCACGTGTCGTCCAATCCGGGATACAGCGGGATCCTCGAGCGCTCCTTCGATCGTCCCCACGAGGATGTCCAGGTCATCGAAGTGATGACGGCCAGGCTTGACGACCTCGTCCCCGAGGATCGGTCGCCGGTGCTCATCAAGCTCGATGTCGAGGGAGCCGAGCTCGGCGTACTCCGCGGCGCTGATCGCATCCTGAGCAATGACCAGCCGATCGTCGTCTTCGAGCACGGTGTCGGCGCCGCCAATCACTACGACACCACCCCGCGCGCGATACACGATCTCTTCTCCGGTCACGGCTACGAGGTCTTCCTGCTCGGCACTTGGCTCGAGAAGGGTCCCGCTCTCACCCGGGATCAGTTCGTCGATCAGTACGAACAGCAGCGGAACTACTACTTCCTCGCCGCTCCGTCCAAAACCGTCAGCTGAGCGTCCATCGCATCAGCCGAGTGGATGCGTCGACGACGCCCGCAACCGACTCGGCCAACGACGTCACGTCCGCACCGCCGCGAAGGACGAGGTCGGTCGCCCCCGAACGTCTGACGTGTCCGATTGCGGACTCGACAAGCAACGATCCGATGCCCCTCCGTCTGGCCCGCTGCACGACAGCGACATCGAGAACCTCCACGCTCACTGACCCATCTGGGCTACGAACCCGGGTGCCCCACAGACCACCAACAGGTTCGTTGTCGAGGTAGGCGGCGTAGGCGAACGATCCGGAGTCGGTCAGGAACGCCTTGCCTCCGGAGGCGGCCGGGCCATCACGTCGCCTGCTTCACGTCCCCAGAGATCCATGGCGATGGCGTCGAGCATCTCCTCCAACATGAGCAGATCGCCCATCTGCAGCTCTCGGACCGCAATTGACATCGATGTTCTCCTTCTGTCCCGTGCTATCACACTCGGGTGCCGAGCCGATTTCCATTCTCCATTCGTTCGATCCGAGCCACCGTCATGCAGACGCCCACCGCGTCCACCCTCGAGGTGCTTCCGGACCATCTGATCACGATCGACGCGACCGGCCGCATCGAGTCGTTGAGACCGGCAACGGCTGACGACAGAGCCGACGTGTCGCTTCCGCCGACGTCGGTGTTGGTGCCGGGCATGATCGACACCCACATCCATGCACCCCAATGGCCACAACGCGGCGTTGGCCTCGACCTGCCGCTCGAACGCTGGCTCCGCGAGTGTACGTTTCCGCTCGAGGCTCGCTACGAGGATCGCTCGTTCGCCGTCGACGTATGGGAAGCCCTGGTCCCGGCCTTGCTGTCCGAAGGCACCACCACGGCCGTGTACTACAGCTCCATCCACGAGCCGGCGACAACGGCACTTGCCGAAGCGTGCCTCCGACATGGGCAACGAGCCTTCGTCGGACGCGTCGCCATGGACCACCCGACCAACACGCCCCCCGACTACCGCGATGCCGACGCAATCGCAGCCGTTGCCGCGAGCCGGCGCTCGATCGAAGCAATCAACGAGATGGGCGGTGACCTCGTCCTCCCGATCATCACCCCCCGGTTCATTCCTGCGTGCACGGATGGCCTCCTTTCGAGTCTCGGCCGCCTGGCAGCCGAGACCGGGGCGCGCGTGCAGACACACTGCTCGGAGAGCATCTGGGAACACGGATACGTGCTCGACAGATGCGGCGCCAGCGACTCGGCCGCTCTCGACGCCTTCGGCCTTCTCCGCCCACACACCGTCCTCGCCCACAGTGTCCACATCTCCGATGCCGACCGTGCTCGCATCATCGAGCGCGGCGCCGGCGTCGCTCACTGCCCGTTGTCGAACTCCTATTTCGGGGACGGCGTGTTCCCGACTCGACGACACCGCGATGCCGGACTCCGGATCGGGCTCGGCTCCGACGTTGCCGGCGGCCCAGAGCATTCGATGCGTGCTGTGTGCGGCCATGCCGTGACGTCGTCGCGCATGCTCGAGTCCGGGGTCGAGCCCGGTGCGACCGGTCCGCTCCGCCCGGACGAGCGCATCGACCTGATCACGGCCTTCTGGACGGCAACGGTGGGCGGCGCCGAGCTGCTCGGGATCGATGCCGGGTTGATCGCCCCCGGCCGGGTCTTCGACGCTGTCGCCATCGATCCGACCTCGGACCCATCGGCCGGGTTCGATCTCGACACCTCGGAAACCGTGACGATGACCCGTCGATTCGAACGCCTGGCCCGAGGCGCAGGAACGATCACCGCTGTGTGGGTGGGCGGACGAACCGTCGCCTGAACCCTGGTCTCAGCCCTGCATCAGGGCCATACTCAGGATTCTCCCCTTGCATCTTCAACTGACTTTGTTTACATTCATCTGCGTTCGCTTCCTCCGAACCCCCTGGTCCACGATGACCCTCCGAGAAAGAACGCACATGAGCACGAACACCGCAAGGTCCGAGACACCTCCACCGGTCTTTCCTGAACTCTCGCTCCACATCAGCCCGCTCGACGATCCCGTCCTCGCCCAGCTCGGTCACGATCCTCGCAGCGATTACGTCGAGCAGTTCTGGCTGTCCATACTCGGTCCGAGCGCCGTGTTGTTCCTTCGGCGAGTGGCGAACCAGCTCGAACGCGAACCCGAAGGATTCGACCTCGACCTCGTGGCATGTGCCCAGGAGTTGGGACTCGGATCGAAGGGCGGCAAGCACAGCCCGATGTGGCGAACCCTCGATCGCATCTGCCGATTCGGCCTCGCCTCCCGAAACGGACCGAACGTCGCCCTCGGTCGGCACCTGCCGCCACTGACCATGCGCCAAGTCGATCGGCTGCCTGCCCACCTCCAGCGAGCACACGAGACTCTCAGCAATCGGGCAGCCTGAGTTGTCGCTGTAACGAGCGTCAGGAAGTGCGGTCGCTCTCGAGAACACATCCGAAGGGGCGCCTCGGGGCTTAACGGCCGGGCGGCGTATAACTACCGCCGGCTCCTCCTCCACCGATCACCGATGGATCGAACAGGGGTGTCACCGTGACGCTCACAGCGCCCGAGGCGTTGACCAACAACGATGCATCGAAAGCGGTTGCCTCATCTGGGGCATCAATGATCCCATAGAGATCGGTATCCCCAAAGGCGTAGTAGAAGCAGTCGAGCGTGGCTCCGACTGATTCGACCGCTGCTGTTGCCGCTGCCAAACGCTTCGCTCCGCCGTCAGCTCGTAGACCAGCAATTCCATCGCCGACGTAGTTGCCTTGAATGAGATACTTGCTCATGACGATTCCCTCCAGTTTGGACTGGGTACCGGGTCGAGTTCTGCTTCGAACACTCCAGTCTGACCCCGTCTTGTGCTCGGGTTGAGCAGCCAAACTCATACTCGCAGGAATCCTTTGACGCCGCTCGAGGGGATTGGGCGAACTGGCCGGTTCGGTCGCAGCGTCGAGCCCAAGAAGTTGGTCGGCGTAGCTGGAACGCGACGTTCGTACGTGGGTGACGAAGGACTCTGGGGATTCCGGACCTTCCCAGGGATCCTCGTGGAAGACCAGCGAACAGGAGTTGAAAATGACCAGGTATGCAGTAGCGATTGCCTTCATGCTCATGGTGGGTGCTGTCTTTGCCGCTCCGGCGTCGGCCACCACGGGCGACACGGTCAAGTTCCAGCAGAGATACTCAATCCCAGATGACCTTGCCGAAGTCGAGGATCTCGGCGAGCTGAACATCCCGTGCTCAGGAGGGAACTACACGTTGGTCGATGGGACCTTCAAGAAGAAGGTGACAGCGACATTCGTGCCGAACGAGGAGGCTTGGAACCAAGGAGAGGCAGGAGCAACCATGACGGTGGTCGGCAGGAACACGTACAACGGACTGTGGGATGTTGACAATACGGATGCTCGGTACGAGCTTCGAGACAGCACCCTCAGGTACGAGTTCACGGTCGGAGCAAACCCGGACGATGAGCCGGAGTCGTTTCGGTTCCGCTGGGCGGGACGCTTCGTCGAACGTGATACGGGCGACATCGTCGAATGGTTCAACTTCGACGTGACGTTCGATGACGCAGGGGAAGCCGCAATCATCGAGGGCACCTGCTCGTTGTAGTCGACGTTGCCTCTTGTTCTGGCGGACCCGATCATCCAGGTTTCGCCAGGCGAGGGGCCCGAGCTGATCCGGCCCGACTAGACAGGCTCGAGCACGTCTGCGGACTTGTTCTCCGCCGGCGTCGGAACCATCGGTGCGGCCTCTTCGGTGCCCATGATCTCCGGCCTCGATTCGAGCATCACGAGCTCGAGCTCCTTCGGACGAAGCTTCACGTTGATGCGCTTCGGGACTGGTCGCAGCATACGAACGCCGTGGCTGACGATCCGACCACCCACCATCGCCAGCACCACGAACAGACCGATCACCAGAAAGACCACCAAGCTGCCCTTTGCAGCCCGCTCGACTGTCCGGACCACCTTGTCGGCCAGATCATTCAGGCCGATGACACCATCACCGCTGTTGGCGGGGCCTGACGCGACATCCACCGTTCCCACGGCTTGGCTCGATGAGCCGTCTTCGGCCAAGACGTCCAGCGTCACCTCCCATTCCTGGTCCTCGCTGAATCGATGGGTCGGGTTCGGCTCGTCACTGGCGGCACCGTCGCCGAAGTCCCACAGCCAACGCTCGATCGGCGTGTCGCCGACCTGGGACGTATCGGTGAACTCGACGACCACACCCGACGATGCCCAGCCGAACGACGCCTCGGGTACCAGCAAATCCTCCTCGGGGACCCACGCGTCATAGTGCCCGCCGGGGTCAGCGACGATCGAGAACGCCCAGAACGCCACAACACCCAGTAGTGCCACCCCGATTGCGATGAGCCCTGTACCCAGGCGAGTCTCGTATCGGGTCTTGATTGCAGCCATCACGGTCACCTCCATTGTGGCGGTGCCAATCCGCAGCCCCCGTCCACTGGTTGGTCGCACGCCTGTCATCACGCACTTGCTCCGGGCTCAGCGTCGAACACCGGAAGCGAACTCCGCAGAGGACAAAGTCACATCAGCGAACGAGATGGGGACCGTGGATCACCCAACGACGCGACGAAACCGATGACCTAGCATTCGATCGAGCACAAGTCGCCTCGGGAAGGGACACAGCGATGTCGGAGATGGCCCCACCATGATGTTGGCCCAGTCATTCAGCGAAGAGTTCGAGGACTGGTTCAGCAATGGCGCGACCAGTTCGATTCTCTACTTCGTCATCGTCATGCTGGTGGTAGCAGTCGTCGTGGCCATGTCCGGCCGGTCCAGTCGCTGAACCAGCGGTTCTCGACGGTCGCTCCGCTGCTGCGACTAGTAGGCGCCGTCGCTCTTGAGGACGGCCGGAATCGTCTTGGCCAGGATCGCCAAATCCACGACCAATGACCAGTTGTCGACGTAGTAGAGATCGAGGCGTGTGTACTCCTCGAACGTCGTCTGACTCCTGCCTGAGACCTGCCACATACCGGTGATACCGGGGCGGACCCTCAAACGGCCGTACAGGTCGGCATCCCACTCGACCATCTCGGAAGCCAACGCGGGGCGAGGACCGACCAGGCTCATCTCGCCTCGAACCACGTTCCACAGCTGCGGCAACTCGTCGAGTGACGTCCTGCGAAGGAACCCGCCGATTCTGGTCACGCGTGGATCGTCTTTCATCTTGAACAGCGGCCCCGCACCTTCGTTGTCCTCCATCAGATCGGACACCAGTTCTTCGGCGTTCACCACCATCGTGCGGAACTTGTAGACGTCGAACGGCAGACCGTCCTTGCCGACTCTGGACTGCTTGAACAGGACCGGTCCGTGGGAACTCGTCTTGATCAACACTCCGATCAGGACCAACAGCGGCGCCAGCAGGGTGCACGCAGCCAGCGAGCTGAGCATGTCGAACAGGCGCTTGGCGACGGCTCTCCAGCCGTGGCGCTGCACCGGCTCGACGTAGACCACCGGGAACCGACCGAGGGGGCGCACCGTCAACCGGTTCGGGGCGATGTCCGCCAGGGTCGAACTCAATTCGACGTGGATACCAGCATCGATGAGATCCCGGATCAGCCGGTTGCTCGACCGAGTGTCGATGCCGGTCGCAGCCACGATGACGCCACCGGCGTCGTGCTTCCGAGCTGCGGCCAGCGTGGTCGTCACCAGGTGATTGGAGTCGTCGCTTTGCTGCGGATCGATCCGCTCCATGATGCGATACCCGAGCGATGGCTCGTCCTCGAACATCGCCTCGAGCTCTCGACTCTCGCTGTTGTCACCGACCATGATGACCTTGCGGGCGAGGCTGCCGCTCGCGCGGAGCTTGTCGTAGCGCCGACGGATGACCTCGCGTTCGACCGACAAACCCACGGCAGCCAGTGCAGCCGAGATGCCGATCCAATCACGGGTCACATCGAGCTCGAACGAAAACGCTGCCGCCGCGACCGTGGCTGCGGTGAGCGCAACGGCGTCGATGATCCGCCTGACCTCGTCTGCTCGCCTCGTGATGAAACGGGCGCTGTACAGACGTCCTCGGGCGAACCAGACCGCGCCGGCGAGCAGGAAGATCGCGGTCGCGGGAACGCTATCGGAGCCGCTCTCGACCAATGCCGACGCCCCGAGGAAGGACAACATGGTCACACCGGCGTCCACCGCCACGAGACCGATCTTCGTCTGCAAGGTACGGAGCGAGGTCTTGACGCGCTCGATCGGCTCGAGGAGGGGTACCTCTTCGTGCGCAAGCGTCATCGTCGTCGCCCCATCGCCAAAACTGACTGCATTGCTTAGATGTCGGCACGAATGGGGCCCGCAGTGAGCGGTTTCCGACGACACAGACGGATTTCGTGGCCCAGGTGGAGTTCCGGACGGATCAGCTGGTCGAACGGCCCCAGCGAGCGCAGGTCTCGACCAGCAAACGCACGCCGAACCCGGTTCCGCCCTTGGTGATGATGCCGTTCTCCTGATCAGACATTGCCGACATACCGAGGTCGATGTGAGCCCACGGCACATCACCGACGAACTCGGAGAGGAACAGGCCGGCCGTCAGCGCGCCACCGTACGGTGTGCTTCCGATGTTCCTGAGGTCAGCCACGACCGACTCGAGGTTCTTCCGGTACTCGTCGGGAAGCGGGAGATGCCACACCTTCTCGCCGGTGCCGACCGAGGCGCTCTGGATCTGGCTCAGCACGTGGTCGTCGGTGCCCATGAGGCCGGCGTAGCCGACACCAAGGGCCGCCGTGACCGACCCCGTCAGGGTGGCGATGTCGATGATCGCATCGGGCTTCTTCTCGGCCGCCAGGGACAGGGCATCGGCGAGCACGAGGCGACCCTCGGCATCGGTGTTCAACACCTCGACGGTCGTACCGTTCCTCGCCGTGAAGACGTCACCCGGGCGCGAGGCATCGCCGTTGATCATGTTGTCGGTGAGCGGGATGTAGGCAGTGACGGCCGCCGTCGTCCCCATCGCACCCAGCGCCGACATGGCACCCAGTACCGCCGCACCGCCGGCCATGTCGATCTTCATCGTCATCATGCCGGCGGCGGTCTTGATCGACAGGCCACCGGAATCGAACGTGATGCCCTTGCCGACGAGGGCGAGATTCGCCGTCGGCCGTCCCTTCGGCGTGTAGCTCAGCATCAACAGACGTGCCGGGTGAGTGGATCCCTTGTTCACGAACAGCATCCCGCCCATGCGCTCCTTCGCGATGCGCTTCTCGTCCCACACGGTGACCTTCAGGCCAGTCGATGCTGCGACTTCCTTGGCTTTGTCGACGAAGGCAGACGGAATCAACGATCCGCCCGGTTCGTTGCCGAGGTCTCGCGCCAGCGCAACGGCATCGACCAGTGCCTTCGCCGAAGTGAAGGCCGTCTTGGCGCCGCTGAACTTTGCGACCACGCTGATCTTGCGGAGCGTCGACTTGGGGTCGGACTTCAACGACAGGTAGCGGTAGGACGCCAAGGCCACGCCCTCGACCACGGCCTGCAGCGCCGCGCTGGAATCGATATCACCTGCGGCGCCGACCAAGGTCGTGGCGACGGCTTGGTGGCTACCGACAGCCCGGACGAATGCCGCGGCAGCCGACCGCAACGCATGGATGTCGAGCTCATCCGGGGCGCCGATGCCGACCAGAACCTGGAGCGCCTCGGTCGCCGGGGCCGGCACGACCAGGGTTTCACCGACTTCGCCGGTGAAACCCTGCAACCGGCAGGTCCGTGCAAGATCATCACCGAGTGCATCGATGCCCTCTGAACTGACGGGCACATCGAACGCAGTTGCGCTCTTCGGAATGGTGGACGAAAGGGTCAACGAGGGCATCCGGCAATGTTAGGCCCGCGACCACAACGGAAGGATGACCAGTCAGGCCAATGAGAGGATCGCCCTGGCCACGAGGTCGACCCCGAATGCCGTCAGGATCGCCAAGTACAGAAGGCCTGTCGCCGCCATCACGGCGCTGTACTGCGGCTCGCGCAAGGCGAGACGAGTCACCACGACGAGGCCGATGGTGGTGACGACGCACGCCACCCAGAACCATCCGAGCATGCCGTTGTAGCCATCATCGATGGTGCCATCGAGCGACGACCACATTCCGGTGGGAACGAGCAGGAGGACGACCTCGGGCACCCAGAGCAGCCCCGTCCACTTCACCAGCTCCAGCAATGGTGCCCGCGACATTCCGGGCTGCACCAGGTACCAGTGTCCGAGCAGCATGGCATCACTGACAGCGCCGAGGAACAGCGCCCCGATCACGAGGCGCGCCGTTTGCAGCCACACGGGATCTCCCGCTGCGAACCCCGCCCCCACGACGCCGATGAACCCCACGATCGGTGCGATCAGGTCGAGCCGGGGATCGAACTCGGGGCCGGTCTCGACCTTGACCTTCTGATCGCGTTCGATCCCGGTCATGGCGGCGACCCGTGACGTGCGGGCCTCGACCAACTCCCGTTGGTGAGATACGCCGACCGACCGACGTTGCCAGGACTGCCCGAGGGAGATGATGGTCCCGATCACCACGCCGGCCGACCCGAGTTCGCGCACCGGTTGCACGCCGAAACGAAGGCCGAGGCCAAGGGCCAGCAGCGCCATCAGGCCGTAGGTGAGTCGGATCGACCACCCGTACCCGATGCCCGCTTCTCGACGTTTCGTGGTGACCCATCCGAACAACAGTCCGCCGGCCGCCCACTGGAGCAGCAACGTTGCCGCATGCAGCTCGAGCACCTCAGGCCTCGACGACGGCCAGGCGGTGGTCAGCCTTGTTGAGCGCGCGAGGACCATCGTCGGTGGCAACCACGATGTCCTCGATTCGGGCACCCCACTTGCCTTCGATGTAGAAGCCCGGCTCGATCGAGAAGGCGTTGCCCGCCATCAGTGGCGTGGTATTTCCTTCGACGAGGTAAGGATCCTCGTGAGCTTCGACGCCGATGCCGTGACCGAGGCGGTGGAGGAACCATTGATCGAGGTCCGCTGCGGCGAGGTGGTCTCGCGCCGCTCGATCGACGTCTTCAGCAGCCGTTCCCACCGTGGCCGCCTGCACGCCGCGCGCCTGCGCTTCGAACAGTACGTCGTACGCCTCAGAGAATTCCGCCGGTGGCTGACCGGTGTAGACCATGCGAGTGATGTCACTGCAGTACCCAGGCACACCCTCCGGTTCCACCGTCACTCCACCGAAATCGCACAGCACGACCTCGCCGGCCTGGATGACCCGTTCCCCGGGGTGGTGGTGGGGGCTCGATGCGTTCGGACCCGAGGCCACGATGGCGAAGTTGACTCGAGCGTGACCCTGCGCCTTGATGCGTCCGGTGAGGTCAGCCGACACGGCGGCCTCGGTGCGCCCGATCAGTGGGATCTCGCCGCCCTGTAGTGCCGCAGCAACGACGTCAACGCCGTCGGCTGCTCGTTGGAGCGCAGCGATCTCGGCCTCGTCCTTGACCTGACGAAGGGCGCCGATCACCTCGCTGCCCCGCAGCCACGACACCGACGGAAGGCGATGCTGCAGGCTCACCAGGAAGCGGGCCCAGGTGTGGTCACCAATGGCGAGCTGGCGGGCCGAGCCAACGAGAGACGCCACCCGCTCGATCGGATCGTCGGTCTCGGACCAACCATCGATCACGAACAGTCCTTCGCGAGGAATCACGCGCGCCACCTCGAACCCGGGAATGACGAGTGTTGGTGTGCCGTCGGCGGGAACGACCAGCATCGTCAGTCGCTCGAGTGGCATGGCCTCGTAGCCGATGAGCCACGGCAGATCCGGTCCGACCGACACCAGCGCAGCGTCGACGCCCTTGGCGACCAGCGTCGATCGCACCCGATCGAGACGGTCGGAGAATACCGAGGAGATGTCCATCGGACGAGCGTACCCCTGAGCCCGCTGGCCCATCGGTACCGGAATTGGTCCGGAAGGCCCTTGGAAGCGCACCGCTGACGCCGATCACGTTCTCAAGCGGGAACCTTGGAGCAGGAGTGTCCACGACCAACTCGACAGATGTCACGACGACAGCTGCGATCAACGATCGCAACCGGGAGGCGAGCCGACGGCTCGTCGCCCGGACGGCGGCGATCCGCGAGCGGCTCGAGGTCGAACTGAGGCGAACTCAGAACGACCTCGAGCTCGATTGGCGTGCGCTCCTGGTTTCACAGCGCGACGTTGCCGAGTTGGCGGGCCGTAACTCCGCTCCCCTGGCCGACGTGTTCTGGCTCCACCAAGCCGCGCCCCGAGCCGACGACCTGCGGTCGGCGTGCCTCGAAATCATCGACGCCCACTTGGTCCTGCTGTGGGACGCGCTCGCCGCACACTGGCGAACAATCGCCCCGTCGCTCGACGACAATGCGTCACGCGAGCAGGCACGCAAAGACATCACACGGATGATCAGCCCCCTGCGGACCTTCACTCTCGACCGGAGCTTCCTCGACGATGTCGGCGAACGGTGGCAGGAACGCCTCCGCCGTCAAGCAATTCGCCGCCACCTGCGGACCGGCGGCGCAACCGACGACGGATTCAGCGCCGCGATCGACGCCCACGAACTCCAGATGCTCAAACTGGCTCCCTGGGCTCAGGCTGATCAACTGTTGTCGGCGTTCGAGTTGGTCCATACCGACATCCGCAGGATCACGACCGAGAAGGTCGACCGGATCGTCGCCGACGTGTTGGCTGACTGAGGCGAACACTCGGCCCGGCACACTGGGCCCGTGCATCCTCTGAGCACCATCCTCTTCCTTCTCGGGTACGCCCTTGCGCTTCCCGTTGCGGCGCGCATGCCTCAGGTCGTCGCCCAACAGCACCGCCTGGCTCTCACCGGCCATCAGGTGGGCGTCGGCATCGCGACACTTGGCTGGCTCGCACGGGGATCGATCGTGATCGTCCTGATCCACATCGCCTGGTTGGTTGGTGTCCGAGTGTGGTTCTCAGCCGCCGCCGGCCGCAGCGACAACTGATCCCACCGCAGCGGCAGCTGCTCCAGCGTGATGGCTCGATCGCGTGAGCGGGCTCGACTCGACATGAGCGATCCCCAGCTCGAGTTCGCCGATCTCCTTGAGGCGCGAGAACTCGGCCGGCGTCCACCATCGATGCACCGGCAGGTGATGCGTGGTCGGCCGCAGGTACTGGCCGATCGTGACGATGTCGACACCGACCGAAGCCAGATCCCGGAGAGTGGCGACGACCTCGTCGAATGTCTCGCCCATACCGACGATGATGCCGGACTTCGTCGTGTGACCCGAAGCGACGCTCCGAGACAACAACGTGAGGCTCCGGGCATACCCCGCCGACGGCCGAACCGCCCGTTGGAGTCTGGCGACCGTCTCGATGTTGTGATTGACAATGGTGGGTCGTGATCGAAGTATCAGGTCGAGCGAATCCCGATCTCCCTTCAGATCCGAGATGAGCACCTCGATACCCGCATCAGGGGCGACGGCACGGATGGCCCGAACGGTCGCCGCGACATGGCTCGCTCCACCGTCGTCGAGGTCGTCACGTGCCACCATCGTGAGCACGGCGAAGTCGAGCCCCAGGCGCACAACAGCGTCGGCGATCCGGTTCGGCTCATTGGCATCAGGAGCCACCGGTTTCTGGGTGTCGATCAGGCAGAAGCCGCAGGAACGGGTGCAGCGCTCGCCGAGCAGCATGAAAGTTGCGGTTCCTTCGTTCCAACACTCGAAGATATTGGGACATCCGGCTTCTTCGCAGACCGTCACCAGGTCGAGTTCACGGCTGACTTTCTTCAACCGCAGGTAGTCAGGGTCGGTCCGAAGCTTCACCCGCATCCATTCCGGCTTGCGGGAACTGACGTCGAGTCCTTCGGTGACTCCGGCCTGGTCGAGGCGGCGCCCCAGCTGGACGGGGACACCGACTCGTGCCGCGGTGCTGGCGAGAGGGGTGTCGGCAGGCGCGGCGTTGGCAGGCGAGCTGTTGCCGTTCCGCTCCGGTTTGATCGGTTCACCCGGACCTTCGCCGCGGGAGAAGGCCGAAAGATCTGACGTCTGATGGCGGAAGACGACGTCACTGCGCACGATGTCGCGACCCGGCGCAAGCAGCCTGGACACGTGCCGCGAAACGATGTCGACGAGCGCCTCGGTCGAGATGTCGACACCTTCGGCCGCGAGACTCGTGACGCCCTTGCCGACGATGCCGCATGGCACGATCTTGGCGAACCAGGACAGATCGACGTCGTTGTTGAGTGCGAACCCGTGCATGGAGCGCCCTCGGCTGAGGCGAACCCCAATGGCCGCGATCTTCCGGGGACGATCACCATCGGGTTCGAGCCACACGCCCGGCTCGCCGGCGAGACGATCCGCATCGAGCCCGAGCTCGCTCAAGGTGTCGATGATGGCCTGCTCGACCGCGCAGACGTAGGCCCGGGTGTCAGCCATGCCGCCGCCTCGCCGTCCGGCGACATCCAGAATCGGATACCCCACCAGCTGACCCGGCCCGTGGAAGGTGACATCACCGCCGCGGTTGACCTCATGAACGGCTGCACCGACGGTCGCAGGATCGAACAGGAGGTGTTCTGGCTTGGTCCGTCGCCCCAACGTGTAGGTCGGCGGATGTTCGAGGAGCAGAAGGTGGCTGCGGTGACCTTCGAAGAGGCGTTGTTGGAGATCCCAGGCCTCGTCGTACGCGACGCGGCCCAGCCACCGAACGTCGAGGGGCTGGGCCGCGGGCATGAGAGCGATCGCCGTCAGGCGAGCTCGGAGACCCAGTCGCGGGTCTCGATGATCTCGCGTACGCGGGCGAGGAACGCTGCGGCATACGCACCGTCGATCGCTCGATGATCCCAGGCCATGGCCAGGATCCCGACCGAGTGGACGACGATGCTCTCGTTGCCGTAGCTGTCCTCCACCACGACGGGCTTGCGCTTCACGGCATCGGTCGACAGGATCGCGACCTGCGGCTGGTTGATGATCGGGAACTGCATCATCGTGCCGTAGCTCCCGGCGTTGGTGACGGTGAACGTACCCCCGGAGAGATCGTCGGGCGACAACTGCTTGGACCGGGCCCGCCGGGCGACGTCGGAGATGTCACGGGCGATCGCACGCATGCGCTTGCCATCGGTGTCCTTCACGACCGGGGCCAGGAGGCCCTGGAAGTCGAGGTCGACGGCAACAGCCAGGTTGACGTAGTTGTGGACAATCAGTTCGCCGTCACCGATCGAGGCGTTGAGATGCGGATACTCCCGCAGGGCATCAACGACGGCCCGGGTGATGAAGGGCAAGTAGGTGAGGCTGAAACCCTCGGCCTCCTTGAAGGCGGCGCCATGTGCCTTGCGGACCTGGTCGACGCCTTCATAGTCGATCTCGATCGCCGTGAGGGTGTGCGGGGCCACGCTCTTCGACATGACCATGTGCTCGCCCGTGCGCAGCCGGATGTTCGACAGCGGCACGACCGTGTCCCGGGCACCAGCTTCCGGCACGGGAGCTGACGCAGCGACCGGGGCGGCAGCCGGAGCAGCGACCGGGGCGGCAGCCGGAGCAGCGACCGGGGCGGCAGCCGGAGCAGCGA
>CBESNA010000081.1:0-13924 GCA_965530755.1 uncultured Acidimicrobiia bacterium
CCGATCTTCATCATCGCGCCCTTCATGTTCCCGAGCTCGGCTGCGACGTCGGCCGCAGTCTTCAACTCGAACTCGGTGTCGAGCTCGGTTGCCCGTTCGGCCGAGGCAAAGGTTCGGCGTGCCCGGTGGACGGCCCAGCGACCGCCGCTCCTGGCCCCCAACTTGGCCAGACGCAGATTGCGAACCGACATGCGCCCGCCGGCCACCGGGCCTCGGTTGGTGCGAGCGGCGACTGCAGCGCCCGCCGCGACGACGGCCGCCACTCCGAGCGCGATCAGGGCCCGGCTCGCACCTGTTGTCCTCGCCGTTGCCGCTCTGCGATCAGCCACGGTCGGAGGGTAGGCACTGCGGTCGCGAAGCACTGCACCCCGACGACAAGTTCGGGCGGGCCGGCACTCTGCGTCCCGCGCTACCTTCAACACCGTGCCCGGCCGCCTGTTGAACGCTCGAGAACTGGCGAGCTATCGCCATCTTCCTCGTGATCTCGCGACTCGGGTGCGAGTCCATGAGATCCCCGCTCTGCCGGGGTCCTACGTCGGCATCACCCTCGGGCGACACATCTTCCTGGCCGAGGACGTCTCTGACGACGGCGACAGCGCGCTCCTCGCCCACGAACTGGTGCACGTCAGGCAGTGGAGCGAACAAGGAGTGATGCGCTTCAGCGTCCGCTACGTCTGGGCCTTTCTGCGATCGCTGCCGACCACGAGGTCGTGGACTCGCAGCTACCGGGCGATCCCCGCCGAATCGGAGGCCAGAGCCGACACCAACCGGTGGGCTCGTGGTCGCCAGGGCGAGAGCGGGACCTCATGATCGGCCCGGCTCGACGATCATCGTCGTACGACGTCGCTCGGGTGGTGGCGGCCAAGGACGGACGGTCGGTTGCCGTGGTACTTCCGGCGCGAAACGAGGAGGCAACGGTCGGACCGATCGTCGAAGCGATCCGGGCCAGGCTGATGGAGCCATCGCTGGGCATCGTGGTCGATGACCTGGTCGTGATGGACGACCAGTCGACCGACCGAACGGCCGAGGTCGCACTCGCCGCCGGCGCACGCGTGGTGAGCACTGCCGATCTCGGGACCGAGATCGCCGCTGGTCCGGGGAAAGGCGAGGCCCTCTGGAAGTCGTTGCTCGCCACCGACGCGGACATCGTGTGCTGGTGCGACGCTGACGTGGCCGACTTCGACGGCTCCTACGTGCTGGGTCTGGTGGGGGCACTCTGCGAGGATGACCACGCTGTCATGGCGAAGGGCCACTATGCGAGACCCACCGAAGTGCCGGGTGCTGACGATGTCGGGGGCCGAGTCACCGAGCTGGTGGTGCGCCCACTCACCACCATGCTGCATCCCGACATCGCTGCGCTGGTGCAACCGCTTTCCGGGGAGTACGCCGTGAAGCGAGCCGCGGTGGCGTCGCTCCCCTTTGCACGCGGCTACGCAGTGGATCTCGCCCTGATCATCGACGTGGCAGCGACCTACGGTGCGGAGTCGATCGTGCCGGTCGATCTCGGTGTGCGCCGCCACCGCCCGCAGGACATCTTGTCCCTCGGAGCGATGGCGACCGCCATCACGGCGATGATCCTGCGTCGCTCTGGTGTCCCCGTCCCCGCCGAGGTCGTCCTGCAGCAACCATCCGGACCGCGCACCGTGCCGACTCCGGACGACGAGCTCCCACCGATCGAGACGCTCCCCACGATGGACGAACGCCGACCGATCGGTCTGGCCGACCGGTGACTCCCGGGGCTCCGGACCGGTCGGAGGTCGTCGTCCAACGGCCACGCTGGACGGCGCTCGGCATCGTCATCACGATCGGGGCAGCTGTCGTGGTGTTGTCGACGGTCGGCAGACCGGACACCGTGCCTGACCCGACCACGACCACCGAGGGCCCGACTTCGACCACCACCGAGGTGACGACAGCCCCCTCGCTCCCCGAGGTCACCAACGCCGCTCCCGCATCGTTCCGCTTCACGCCTTCGGACCTCGAGATCACGGGGACGATCGTCTCACGCAGTCGCCCGGGTTTCCTCGACTTCTGGACCGTCGATCTTGCTGCCGGGTCGGCCACGTCTCTCGACGCATCAGCGGTCGACGGACTCGAACCGCACACGACAACACCCGAGGTCCGCCTCTTCGGACAGCACCGCGCGATCCTGCGGCTCGCCGACAACCGACTGGCGCTGCTCGTCGTCGGCGAGAACGCGGTCAGCATCGAGCGCGAAATCGATCTCGGCGCACGCACGTTGATCGGACTCGACTTCGTCACCGACGACGGACAATCGGTGTGGATTCGCTCCAACTCCGGTTTCCTTCGGTGGCAGCTCAGCGACGAAACCGCCATTGGTCGGTGGTTCGACCTCGATGGCGACATCGTCGACACTCCCGAACCGATTGCGATCCTCAACGATGACGACCTCCTCGTCGCCGCTGGTGGTGCGCTGTTCCAGATCGACGACGACAACGTCACCGAGCTTCGTTCACTGGGGCGTCCGATCGCCGCAAGCGGATCGTGGATCCTGTCGACCGATTGCGACGACAACTTGCGGTGCGGACTCCTCACCGCCCGTGACTCGCTCGGCTCGATCGATGTCGACCTCGACCCCTTGGCCCGGCACCGGGCGAGGTGCGGTTCGCTCACAACCGAAGACGACCGCCTGTTGGTCGCGGCACAGCAAGGAGCCGAAGTCACGCTCGTCGAGGTGCAATCCGGCGCGGTCCAAAGCGAGACACCGCTCTATCCCTCGATGTGGGGTTGCCTGGATGTTCATGCGTTGTCCGCAACGGTACGCGTGGTCAGCTCGCGGCGTGGCGTGGCGCTGGTGGTCGACGGTCAGGTTTCCGACATCGGACTCGAACCCATGGGGGGCATCGTGGCCACCGGCTGGTGACCCGTCAGGCTTCGATCCACGGGTGTTGCGAGCGTGTCAGTTCCGTGACGCGCTCTCAACAAAACGTTTGATCACCGTTGAGGCCGACTGCCCGATGCCTATCGTGTGCTCGCTTGCCATGCAAGCGCTTACACCGGTCGCTTGCAGCGTCGGTGAAGGGGAGAGTTCCGAGCACCCTTCGGGACACGAACAAAAGGAAACCTATGCGTACAACACGATGGAAGACTCTGCTGAGTCTCCTATTCGCCTTTGCACTGGTCGCCGCAGCATGCGGTAGCGACGATGCAGGCGATGAAACCACGGACACAACCGAAGCCGATGCGGGCGCCGGCGAAGACGACACGGACACGACCGAAGCCGATGCGGGCGACGGCGAAGAAGATCCCGAAGACGACGGCGAGGCCATGGGCGACATGCCCGACCTCAGCGGTCAGACCATCTCCGTCCTCACTCCTGAGACCGGAGCCGAGTTCGAGGGTTTCCAGGCCGGCATGCAGCCGTTCATCGACGGCACCGGCGTCGAAATCGAATACAACTCCAGCCGCGATGCCTCGACCGAGCTGACGCTCGGCGTCGAGGGCGGCAATCCGCCGAACATCGCACTGATCCCTCAGCCCGGCCGCACCGTGCAGTTCGCTGAGGCCGGCGATGCGAAGGTTATTCCTGCCGACATCCTGGCCGATCTCACCCCGAACTTCGATGCCTACTGGTTCGAGCTCGTCACCACAGACGCCGGCGTTCACGGCGTCCCCGTCAAGGGCGACGTCAAGAGCCTCGTGTGGTACAGCCCGGCAACCTTCGAGGCCAACGGCTACGCCATCCCCGAGACCTGGGATGACCTCGAAGCGCTCACCGAGCAGATGAAGACCGACGGCATCGCCCCCTGGTGCGTCGGCATCGGCTCCGGCGACGCAACCGGCTGGCCATGGACCGACTGGAACGAAGACATCATGCTTCGTCTCATGGGTCCGGACGTTTACGACCAGTGGGTCAACCACGAAATTCCGTTCAACAGCCCTGAGGTCGCCGAAGTGACCCAGTTCGTCGCCGACATCTGGTTCGAAGAGGGCAACGTCCTCGGTGGCCGCGATGCCATTGCCGCAACTGGTTTCCAGGAGGCCGGCCTTCCCGTGCTGAGCGGAGACTGCGGTCTGCACCGTCAGGCCAACTTCTACGCCGCCCAGTTCGTCGACAACGGCGCTGTCATCGGTGAAGACGTCGACATCTTCTACCTGCCGACGATCAGCGACGAGTTCGGCACCGTGGTGCTTGGTGCCGGCGTTCACGCCGTCCCGTTCACCGAGGACGAGGCCACCATGGCCGCAATCGCTTGGATGGCTTCGGCTGAGTTCGCCGATGCCCGCATCGCCGCCGACTTCGGTGGCTTCTTGTCCCCCAACACGGCCCACGACGTGAGCGGCTACTCCGCTGACCTCGACCGCAGCCTGGCTGAAATCCTGGTGAGTGCCGATCCGTTCCGGTTCGACGCTTCCGACCTCATGCCGGGCGAAGTCGGTGCTGGTTCGTTCTGGACCGACGGCACCGACTACGTGTCGGGCGCCATCGAGCAGCAGGCATACCTCGACAACGTCGAGGCCAGCTGGCCGTGATCTGAGCTGATGGTCCTCGAGCGCTGAGACGGCGCTCCTCCATCACCTTGCTGCAGGGGTCGCTCCACATGGAGCGGCCCCTGCGTCGTTTTGCCGCGCCCATCGGAGAAACGGCTGTTCAGGTGGATGGGCACACACCCTTGTGCCATCATCGGGCCGGCTCTGAAGGGGAAAAGCATGGGAAAAGTACTGCTCATGGTCGCCAGCGTCGTCGGAGCGCTGGCCATCAGCGGATCGATCTTCGTCGGCTTGAACTACATGGTCACGCTGGCTCAGCGGAAGTGGAAGCCGTACGGATCGCTGCTCGGTCTCGGTAGCGGCCTGACCATTGGTTTCGTGCTCGGTCTGCTCACCGCCTTCTGGGAGGTCGAGGCTGTCTGGACCGTCGTGGCGGTGTGTGCTGCCGTTGGCGGTCTCCTCGGTGCGATTGCCGTGCCTGCCCTCGGCACGACCGAAGCCAAACGCAACCGCATCACGGGCCGGATGCGTACCGCCGTCTTCTTCGGGCCCGCCGTGCTGTTCTTGTCGTTCGCTCTCATCGTGCCTGGACTACGAACCGCCTGGATTTCGTTGCAGTCGATCGGCGACGACGGCGAGAGCGCACTCGGGTTCGGCCAGTACTCCGAAATTCTGTCCGACGACAAGTTCTTCAGCCTGAACGGCTTCGGTGACATCTTCACCAGCCGGCTCTTCATCTTCTTCCTGTGGACAGTCGTGCTCGGGCTACTCGGTGCTCTGGCCACGACCCAGGTGATCAACGGCGGCAAATACGGACAGTTGGCCCGGACCGCCCTGCGAGCCATCTCGGCGATCATTGCCGCCATCGCGATCGCCATGGTGCTCGGATTCATCGAGGCCGTCATCCGTGATCCGAACCAATCAGCGATCTACGACGTGCTGACCGTTCTCGTGAGCCACCCCGTGTCGCTCGCCCTGGGCGCCATCCTCGGTGCCGGCCTCCTCGCCGTCACCATCGCCACCCGCGTCGGAGATGGCACGGACACTCCCGATTTCGGTGCCCCTCAATCGGCGGGGCTCATCATCATCGGCGGCATCTCACTGCTCCTGGCCATCTTCTCGACCCTGACGGGTGTCATCTGGAACAACTTGTGGTGGGTGGTAGCCGTGGCCGGGCTGTCGACGATGCTCGGGCTTCTCCTTGCGATCCTGGCGGACCGTTCCAATCGGGAATCGATCGCCAAAGCACTCATCTTCATGCCGATGGCCATCTCCATGGTCGGCGCGGCCGTGATCTGGGACTTCATGTACACCCGCCAGCTCGCCGGAAACCAGATCGGCTTGTTCAACTCGGTCCTGGATCTCCTCGGCTACGAACCCAGAGGGTTCTTCATCAACGCCTCGCTCATCCCGTGGAACAACTTCTTCATCATGGTGATCATGATCTGGATCCAAACCGGGTTTGCCATGGTGATCCTGTCTGCGGCGATCAAGGGTGTCCCCTCCGAGTTCGTCGAGGCGGCACGGGTCGACGGTGCGACAGAGGTACAGATCTTCTGGCGCATCATCTTGCCGACCATCACCTCGACGATCTTCGTGGTGCTGACGACGCTGATCATCACCGTGATGAAGGTTTTCGATCTGGTCAAAGCCACGACCAACGGCGCAAACGGCACCGACGTGCTGGCCAACGCCATGTTCAACGATCTACGAATCGGCAACTTCGAACGATCAGCTGCGTTCGCGATGATCATCTTCGTTCTCGTGATGCCCGTCATGATCTACAACATCCGTCGTACGTCTGAGGAGATCCGATGACCACGCCCGTTCAGGCTCCCATCAGCACCACAGACGGACGCGGGTCGATCAAAGGCAACAGCGTGTCTGGACGCATGCACCTTGCGCTCAGCAAGCTGCCGATGGCTGTGCTCTGGCTCATCGTTGTGATGTGGACACTGCCCACTTTCGGATTGTTGGTGTCGAGCTTCCGGCCCGTCGACGAGTTGAGAGTTAGCGGCTGGTGGTCGTTCTTCGTCAGGCCGAACGTCACGCTGAGCTCGTACGACACCGTGCTCACCGAACCGTTGAGCGGCGATCTGTCGATGTTCGATGCCTTCATCAACTCGATGGCGATCACGATTCCCGCCACGATCATCCCGATCGCACTGGCCGCCTTTGCCGCCTATGCCTTCGCCTGGATGGACTTTCCCGGCCGATCGACGATCTTCGTGGCTGTGGTCTCGCTCCTGGCCGTACCCAACCAGATGACCTTCGTCCCGCTCATTCAGTTCTACAACACGGTCGGTCTGTCCGAGACCGCAGCTGCGGTGTGGCTCACCCACACGGGCTTCGGCCTCCCGCTCGCCATCTACCTGCTCCATAACTACATGAGTTCGTTGCCGAAGGACATCTTCGAATCCGCCAGAATCGACGGCGCCGACCACTTCCAGACCTTCTTCAAGCTGGTGTTGCCGTTGTCGAAACCTGCCCTCGCCGCCTTTGCCATCTTCCAGTTCCTCTGGGTGTTCAACGACTACCTCATCGCGTCGGTCTTCCTGAGCGGTGACGACAATCCGATGACGGTCGTGTTGACCAACTTGGTCGGCGAGAAAGGGTCCAACTTCGAGCTCCGCTTTGCTGCGGCATTCGTCTCGATCGTGCTCCCACTCACCGTCTTCTTCTCCCTCCAGAAGCACTTCGTCCGAGGGCTTCTGGCCGGCTCGGTGAAGGGCTGATCCGAGCAGCGCCGCCGGAATCACACCGACGTCGCCTACGGTCCCGACGCAGGACACCTCGCCGAATCAGGCACGACGAGACGGGACAGGCCAAGACATGCGAGTTTCGCATTGCAGGGCGCTCGCGCTCCTCTTGGCCGCGGCCCTGCTGGCAGCAGCATGCAGCAGCGACGAAGCAGCGGACCCTGCTGCGTCGATCGACACCATCGAAGGCACCGACGTCGGATCGACCGACTCCACCGAGGCCACCGCCGTTGGGTCGACCGATACCTCCGAGGCCACGGAAGCGATCGACCTCGTCGGCACCGAGGTCGTCATCACCGGCCCCGAGCGTTCCGAGGTAGAGGTCAGCGCGATTCAGGCCGCCATGGATGTGTTCGCCGACGAGACCGGCATGACGATCTCGTACACCGGTTCCAGTGACTGGGAGTCGGAGATCAACGAGCAGGTCGGAGCCGGCACACCGCCGGACATCTCGATCTTCCCTCGGCCCGCCAAGCTGGCCGATTTCGCGTCAGACAGGATTCTCGTCGCGTTGCCGGCCGACGTCGCGTCGATCGTGGACAGCAATTGGGGCGAGGCCTGGACCGAGGGCGGCAGCGTCGATGGCGAGCAGTTCGGCGTGCCGGTCAAGGCCGACATCAAATCGCTCGTCTGGTATAAGCCGGCTGTCTTCGCCGAAAAGGGCTACGACGTCCCCGCGACGTTCGACGCCTTTGTCGAGCTCGCCAACACCATGATCTCCAACGGCGACACACCGCTGTGCGTCGGCATCGGTGACGGGACCGCGACGGGCTGGCCGTACACCGACTGGGTCGAGGACATGATGCTCCGCTTCGAGCCGGTCGAGGTGTACGACCAGTGGGTGAGCCACGAGATCCCATTCGACGACGAACGTGTCGTCGACCAGATGCAGGCCGTACTCGACTTTTGGAACACCGACGACATGGTCCTGGCCCCGGGTGGAACCATCGCCTCCACGGCATTTCAGGCCAACGCAGAGCCGCTGGCGGAGGGGGAATGCTTGATGCACCGTCAAGCCTCCTTCTTCTCGGACCACTTCCCGACCGGCACCGTCTTCGGCCCCGATGGCATCGACGTCTTCTACTTCCCCTCCAACGAGGGAGTTCCCGTCCTCGGCACGAACACGATGGCTGCGAGCTTCCGGGATGCGCCCGAGGTGTGGGCTGTGCTGACCTACATGGCGTCCCCCGAGTACGCGACGAACCGTCAGACTGCTCAACGCGAGATGAACGGAGGCGATCTCTCGGGCTTCCTCACGGCGATCGACGGTCTCGACCTCTCGATGTGGAATCCACTGGAGGCGAGCATGATTCGAGCGCTCACCGCCGCTGAGGTCGTCCGATACGACGCCTCTGATCTCATGCCGCCCGTAATCCGCGCCGGCAGTTTCTGGAGCGAGGCAACGGCAGCCGTCAACGGTGAGCAGGATGCGCAGCAAGCCGCCGAGAAGATCGAGGCCTCCTGGCCTTCCTGACCGCCCGATTGGAGTCCCATTGGGGTCGGAGCTTCACATTCACAACTGCCGAAGGCAGCGAAGCGAAGTTGTGAATGTGAAGCTCCGACCCCAATCGTTAACCTGCGCTCGTGCGACATCTTCGGCCCGTGTTGGTTCTCTCCAGTTTGTTCGCGTTCGTGTTCTCGGGGTGGGTTGCAGCTCCGGCTGGAGCTCAGACGCTCGACGACATCGCCTCGCAGGTGGATCGGAACGGCATCTACCAGGAGCGCGATCTCGAAGACGTGGCGGCCGACGCCGTCGCTCGAGCCAACGAACAAGGGGTCGGTTTCGTCTATCTCGACCAGGAGAACGCCGGAGACCTCCCGATCATTGCGGCCGGCCTGCTCGAGCGCCTGGAAGCAAGCGGATCGACTTACCGTTCACTGATCGTTCTCGATTCGAGCGGCGTCTGGGTGCAATCGGCAGACAACGACGCAGCGGCAGCCGCAGTCGATGCGGCAACGCCCGATTTCGCTCGCGGAGCGATCGCCGCCGGCGTCGACACCGTCGTCGACGTTCTCGGTGGCGGCACCGAGGTTCCCGCCGATGCTGAAGGGTCGGACGACGCGGCGACCACCCCGGCTGCATCGACCTCGTCATCAGATGGCGGCGTGCCGTGGCTCTGGATCATCCTGCTCGGGATCGTGGCGTTCTTCGCCGTTCGCTTCTTGGTCGGCCGACGACGCAAGGCGGCAACACTCCAGAAGGAACTGGCCGAGGACCGGGCCGAGATCCGCGAACAGTTGCGCAACAACGCCGACCATGTCATCGACCTCGGCGATCGCATCGCCAACGCCGACGACGAGTTGCGTCGGCTCTACGAGGACGCTGCCCAGACGTTCCAGGATGTCAGTCTCGGGCTCGACGACGCCGCCACAGCGGTCGAGATCGATGCTCTCGACGATCGCCTCGATCGGGCCGAATGGCAGTTCGACGTGATCGAGGCCCGACTCGATGGACGCACCCCACCGCCCGAGCCCCACATCGGTGATGACGCTCCACCGGCCGGTTCACGCCGGCCCGGTGGTCGTCGACCGGTCCCCTCTCTCGGCGGCGATGCGCCCTCCCCCGACGCACCCAGACAGCCGACCGGCCGGTCCGGTCGGTCCCTCGGCGACGATCGACCGGCTCTCGGCGACGACGAATCGGTGTTTCCCGGCGGATCGGGACGAAGCCGCCGCACAGCGCCGCAGCAGCAGTCGAGCCGCCGCGGTGGAGGGATGCTGGGCGGCCTCGCCAAAGCCGGCTTGATGTCATTGGTCATGCGCCTGCTCCTGGGCGGTGGCCTCGGGGGCGGGAGCACGAGTCGCCGGACCCAGCAGCGCCGCGGCTACGACTCGAGCTCGCGAGGTGGCGGAATCGGCGGCGGCGTCCTGCGCTGACGCCAAATCACACCCATGTCATTGTCACACCCCCGTGGCATGATGGTGGCCATGGCGGAACTGCCCTCTCATCTCTCTCCCAGCTCGGCGTCGTCGTTCGACGGCTGCCCTCGCCGCTGGAAGTTCAAGTACATCGATCGCCTCCCTGAGCCATCGGGGCAGGCTGCTGTTGTCGGCACTTTCGCCCACACCGTCCTGGAGCACCTCTGCGGGCTTCCCAGCACGCACCGCACTCTGGATCAGGCGAAGGCACTCGCCCGCAGCCTGTGGCCCGATCTCGAAGCGGACGAGCAGTTCCAGGAGCTCGCTCTCGATGACGACGAGGCCCGCGCATTCCGATGGCAGGCGTGGTTGGCGATCGCCGGTCTGTGGGATCTGGAAGATCCCGCCGCCGTCGAGGTCGTGTCCACCGAGCAGAAGGTCACCGCCACTCTTGGCAACGTACCGTTCCTCGGGATCATCGACCGGGTCGACCGGATCGACGGCAAGCTCGTCGTGAGCGACTACAAGTCCGGCACCCTTCCCGGCGTCCGGTTCCGCGACGACAAGATCCAGCAGGTCATGCTGTACGCCGCAGCGCTCGATGCCATGGGCGACGAGCAACCGGAGCGAGCGCGCTTGCTCTACCTGGGCCAAAAGATTCTCGACGTCACCGTCACCGATCGCGGGCTCGAGGAGGCCACCGGACTTCTCGGCGACACCTGGAACGCAGTCACCACCGCGTGCTCGTCCGACACTTTCGATGCCAAGCCCGGAGTGCTCTGCGGCTGGTGTCCGTTCGCCTCTCAGTGCGCCGAAGGTCTGGCCGAGCTCACTCGACGCCAGGCGATCGGGAAGCTCCATGCCCACGCCCCCGCGGCAGCGCTCGTCGCCTGACTCGGGCAGCGCTCGTCGCCTGACGTGCTGCATCTTCACCCCGCGCATGGTCACATCGACTCATCTTGCAGGGCCGAAGTCCACAATTTGACTCAAGATGCTCATCGCAGCAGTCGATCATGATGTGGTGCACAGGCGGACCCCAGGGGGCATGTGATGTCGATTCTCGAATCGGACCAACGAGCGAGCGATCGTGCGACGCTTCCGGCAACGAGTCACCCCACGACGTCCGGATGGTTCGATGATCCGCGGGCTCAACACCGAATGCGGTACTTCGATGGTCGGGCTTGGACAGACCACGTGACCCATTTTGGTCCGGCTCCTTGCTCGGGATGCGGTTGATCGACCCCAAGGTTGGCTAGCGTCGCTGCTCGTGAGCAGCACGGCGATCGATCTGGGTCATCATCTGGCCTTTGCCGCGCATTTCAGCGAACGGGCAGGGGCTTCGGCCGCCAGACTGGTGCGCCTCGGCGATGACAGCGACGGCCTCGTCGTGCGATGGTGCGAGCCCGGGTCCCCCGCCGAACGGCTTCATGATCGACTCGACCGGCTCGTTCGGGCTGGAAACCTGCGCGATGCCGCCGAAACGGCAAGCGCCATCGCAGGGTGCCTCGCCGAAATCGTCGAGCAGCGGGGGCGCGTCCGTGTCGCGGTTCCCGTCAGCGCCTCGCCCGGGCACCTGGCCCATCTCCGTACCGCACTGAGCAACGCCGGATTCGTCCTCGGCACCGATCCCTTCGTACCTCGCCCCTATGCCGTCTTGGCGTATTGGCTGGCCACGGGTGCCGACGCTCCCCAAGGCAAGACGCTCGTGATCGACAACGACGGGGGTCGGACCTCGGCCATCGTGGTCGACGTCTCCCGGTGCAAGGTCCTGGCCGCAGCCCAACTCACCACCACGTCGAGCGCCGATACCGACACGGCGACCGCAGCGATGCGTGCGCTGCTCGAGACGTCCTACGGTTCGGCGGGACACAGCCGGCCCGTGCCGTGGTCCGTCCTCTCTGCGTCGATCGCCGACGTCGTCGTCGCCGGCTCCAGTTCGAACCATCCGGTGTTCCGACGATTCATCGGCGAACGTTTCCCTGCGTCGACGCTGCACGAGCCGGCCGGTTCGCCGAGCGAGATCGTCGTGCGAGGGCTTCTCGAGCTCGACCGTCTGATCGGCTACCGGTGCACCTGGCCGACACTCGATCTGGTGCTCGACGGCGCCGTCATCCGACGGGCCGGCACGTGGACCGCCGGCGATGCGTCCGCCACCGTCGCCCCGGTGGGAACCCGACTCAGTTTTGCCGACCTGCCCATCATCTTCGGCGGCGGCAGCGGCGACGAACAGGCGTCAGATGCACTGGTCGTCCCGCCCCGAGCCGGGCCATTTCCACTCATGAGCATCCAGCGCTCCGGCGCGATCGAGATTCGCGGCACCGAAGCATCGCTTCGACTGCATCCGGACTGGCCGACGCCAGGTATGGCGTTGCGATCGATCCGGGTGATCGTCGAGGACATTCTCGACCTCACCATCGACCGCTCCCCGTTCACGCCCAAAGGCGATCCGCGACGTCGAGCCACAGACGAGTGGTGAGGCGAAGCGAGGCGACGTCGATCCGTTCGTTGTGCCCGTGGAATCGCTTGAAGAACTCACCGGCGTCGATCGACGAACTCAACAGTCCTGCGCCGTAGGCGACGACACCTCGATCTCGGAAGAAACGGCTGTCGGTCCCGCCGGTCACCATGCTCGGGATCACCGCGGCCTCGGGATACGCAACCCGCATCGCGCCGCCGAGTGCATCCCACAATGGACCGTCGGCCGGCGACGCCGTGCTGGGGTCCTCCTGCAACACCTCGACGGTGACAGCCGAGGACAGGTCGCCCATCGCCTCCTTCAAGTTGGCGTCGACATCGTCGCTGGTCTCGCCTGGCAACGTGCGGATGTCGACCTCGATGACGACCTCGTCCGGGATCACGTTGGTCTTCACGCCGCCATGGATCACGTTGGGGCTGAACGACATGTGGGAGCACGAGTGCATGTTGGCGGCGAGCCCGCTGGGCAGCTCGTCGATGGCCTCCCGCACCGACGATGGGTCCATGAGACGATCCCGCAGGTCACCGGCGATGCCCAAGGCGTCGAGCTTCGCCTTCCACAGATCGTCGATCTTGGCCTTCGGGTCGTACTCGGCGATGCGACGCACGACCTCGGCCGCCTTGATGAGCGCGTTGTCAGCGCCGAGTGGAGCCGATCCATGCCCGGGGGTTCCCTTCACTCGGAGTCGGCGCCACCCGATGCCCTTCTCCGCCGTGGTCACGAGCAGCGTCGATCCTTCCGGCCGGTTGTAGGCGAGGCCGCCGAACTCGGTGAGGAGATAATCGCAGTGCAACGCGTCCCATTCGTCGCGGACGAGGACTTCGGCACCGTGGCGGCCGCCGGCTTCCTCGTCGGCGACCGCGAAGTAGACGATGTCACCCGGATAGCGAATTCCGGTCTGAACCATGTAGCGGAACGCCACGGCCATGGAACTGGTGAGGTTGAGCATGTCGACGGCGCCGCGACCCCAGACCTCGGCATCATCGCCAGAGCCGATCAACTCGCCGCCGAAGGGGTCGCGCTGCCAACCGTCTGGCGAGACGGGGACGACGTCGGTGTGTCCCATGAGACACAACGCCGGCGCGTCTGGGTCGGTTCCTTCGTAGCGAGCGACGAGCGACGTGCGGCCCGGTGTCGGTTCAAAGAGTTGCAGGTCAACGTCGGAACCCTCGAGCTCATCACGCAGGAGTCTGGCGGTGCGCTCCTCCTCACCGGACTCGGGCCGGCCGTCGTTCACGCACTGGTTCCGGATCATGACCTGGAGCAGGTCCACGGTTTCACCCGTGAGTCGGTCGATGGTTGCGGCGTCAGCAGGCATGCCCGGACCCTACTCCGTCGCCCAAACGTCGCTTCGCTCGCCCAAACGTCGCTTCGCTCGCCC
>CBESNA010000082.1:0-13888 GCA_965530755.1 uncultured Acidimicrobiia bacterium
CTGGAGTCCCCATATCGACCTCGGATCCAAGACGCAGCCGAGTCGCCTGCTGCCCGTCATCGAGATCGAATACCACTCGCTGGCCAGGTCGGAGCATCCGAAAGACCGATCCTTCCAAGGCATCGGTTGCGAGGTCGTACTCGGCCAAGTCCGTGTCGGTGAGAATCACACCGTCACGGGTCATGGGGTCATATGACTTGATCACACCCTGCATCTAGAAATCACCCTGCATGTCGGCACGCTTTCGATTGTCCGCTCTGGCCCGTGAACGATACGTCTCAAACAGTAGGGCAGCGCGGTCGACCCAACCAGTCTGCGTCGATCGTTGGTTGGGATGATGGCGATCGGCCAAGAGGATGGGGCCCCGCACGGTCTGTCCGCCCGACAAACTAAGCGAGGTGGCCGCACTCCTTGCTCCGACTTCGGCGGTGGCGCAGGGGAGTGACGACACCGACTTCGTCGAGGCCGCCTACGAGGGGCTGCTCGGCCGCTCGCCCGACGCCAACGGGCTTGCGTTCTGGACCGGTCGCCTGACCAGGGCGGGCTCAGGTTCTGGTCGGTGGGCATCATTGACCGGTTGACCGATCGCAGCCTGCGGGCGCAAATGTTCGCCTCGATCGAGTTCTACGAGCGGGCCGGTGGCACCAACAAGGGTTTCGTCGAGGAGCTGTACCGGCGCATCCTGGCTCGAGAGCCGGAGCGTGCTCGACATCCAGCCCGGCCGAGCCAGCATGGTCAGCGAGGCGATGGCCTTCGCGATCGTCTGAGCCCAGCTCAAGTCTTGTCGTGGCTCGACCCGTTGCCGGTGTACGTCAGCTATCAGTGAACAACGCTGACAGTGCCCAACGCTGAAGATCGTCGCACCGACTGTCAATCGTCGGCCCGGCACTAGCGTGCGAGCATGGCGATCGGCTTCTTGCACACCTCGCCCGAGCACACAGCCACCTTCGATCGACTCGTCGTCGAACATGGCGGGCTCGGAGCCGAGCGAGCCCATCAGGTCGTGCCGTTCTTGCTCCGTGATGCCATGGACCGCGGTCTCGACGACGAGATCCTTCGATCCGATCTCGTCGAGGCGCTGCGTGGATTCCCCAGAGGCGTCGATCGGATCCTCGTCACGTGTTCGACGCTCGGGGGCATCGCCGAGGAGCTGGCTCCCGCCGACGGGCCACCGGTGACTCGGGTCGACCGCCCGATGGCAGAGGCAGCGGTCTCGCTGGGCAGCCGGATCGGCTTGGCCTACACCATCTCGTCAACCGTGGTACCGACGAGCGCGCTTCTCTGGGAGGCCGCCCAGACGGCGGGCCGAAAGATCGATCTCGATCTCATCGATTGCCCATCGGCATGGAAACGACTCGAGGCAGGTGACCACACCGGGTACCTCGAGCTCGTGGCCGAAGCAGTCAGACGCCGCGCCCACGACATCGATGTGGTTGTGCTTGCTCAGGCGTCGATGACAGAGGCCGCACTCATGCTCGCCGACCTCGACATCCCGGTGCTGTCGTCTCCTGCGCTCGCAGTGAAGCTGGCGCTGGCTGGATCGTGAGTCAGGTTCAGCGGTCGAGGTCGAGGGTGAGCGCAACTCTGGCGCTGAGATCAGCCGCTGTCCAGAATCCAGCGAGCGGCTCGTTGTCGCCCGATCCGTACGTGGCGAGGCGTTCGAGATCGGGTGCGGTCGACAACGAGATCACGTCGTGTAGTGACCGAGGGCCACCGGCACGGAGGGTCTTGCCCGTCGTTGACGTCGGTGGCACAGGGTGTGGAGTCAAGACGAGCACGCGAGCCGTCGGATGGGTTGCTTCGAGTGTGTGGAGGCGCCCCAGGACGTGCCACAACCCCTCGCGTCGTTCGAGACCGCTACGTGCGATCGTGAAGGAACCAGCCACGTCGATCCAGTACGCGGAGCCTCGGGCGTCAACGGCCAGGAAGTCGTAGGTGATTCCGAGTCCGCGCAACGCCGGTTTCGTCTTCGTGATCTCGAAGCCAGCGTCTGCGAGGCGCGACGCGGCGATGTCGCTGATCTTGCGACCTTCCTCGACGGCGGCAGCGTGAGCCTCGTCTCGCTCCGGCGCTGCGTCGGAGGAGAGGCGCTCCATGCTCAGGTCGACGTACGCGGGATCGGTGTCGTAGCCGACGCCGATGCGACCCGTACGGTCAGCGGCGAGCAGCGTCGTGCCCGCTCCACAGAAGGGGTCGACCACAGTGTCGCCGACGTAGGTGTAGAGCTCGACGAGCCGGCGCGGGAGGTCGACGGGAAACGGGGCCGGGTGTCCGACTCGCTTGGCCGAGGCCGGTTCCAGCTCCCAGACGTCTTTGGTGACGTCGAGGAACTCGTCGTTGGTGAGCGTCGATTCGTGGGGGAGACCGGCAGCCGCTCGTTGCTTCGGTGACTGGGCGCGTGCGAAGCGGCCCTTGCTGGCGATGATCACCCGCTCGGTGTTGTCGCGCAGGACGGGGTTGGATGCTTTTGCGAACGACCCCCATGCACACGACCCGGACGACGCCTTGGACTTCGACCAGATCACCTCGCCCCGCAAGAGCAGCCCGAGATCGTCCTGGAGGATGCCGATCACATCGGCGGACAGGCTCCGATACGGCTTACGACCCAGGTTCGCCACGTTGACGGCGATGCGCCCGCCTGGTTCGAGCACCCGAACACACTCACCGAAGACATCGCGCAACATCGTGAGGAAGTCGAGGTACGTCTCGGGAATGGACCCATCGGCAGATCCCGATGCCACTGCCAGCTCGTAGTCCTTGCCGACGAAGTATGGCGGCGATGTCACCACCAGCGCGACCGAGTTGTCGGCCAGCTGGTGCATGTCGGCCGATGATCCCTCGAAGCACACCGATGTGGTGATGTCCGGATTCTGGAGGATGGTCTCGTCGTCTGACAGCGCGGGAGCGGAGAAACGATCGTAGAAAGCTGATGCGTCGTGGCCTTCGCGTTTGCCAACGCCGAACGAGGAGGTCGATGTTCCTTGTCGAGCGGACGCCGCAGGGGTGTGGTGTCCGTCCCCGGTCGAGTCGTCGTCCGCCGCCATCGTCGCAGCCTAGGAGTTGGCGAACCTGGTTCGTAGACCGACGCTCACGTTCGCTCAGGGTACCGTTCGACCGATGGAGCTGGGGTTCGACGACGTCGTTGCAGTGATCCGCTCCTTCGCCGAGCGCGTTCGCCGGCAGGAAGCCCAGTTGAATGCGATCAACGTCTTCCCGGTCGCCGACAACGACACGGGGACCAACATGCGGAGAACCCTCGACGACATCGTGGCGGCACTCGAGCTCGTCGACGATCTCGACTCGGCTCGTCGAGCCGTATCTGATGCCGCACTCGGCGGGCGAGGCAACAGTGGCCTCATCGTCGGCCAGTTCCTGACCGGATTCGTCTCAGTCGGATCCGGCGATCGACTCGAGTTGGCGACCGGCTGCAGGAACGCTGCCACGTTCGCTCGACAGTCGGTGGCTCGCCCGGTCGAGGGAACCATGCTCACGGTCGCCGATGCTGCGGCCGGGGCCGCAATCGACATGATGCTTGGTGGCGAGGCCGCAGGCGACGCTTCCGTTCTTGCCTCGGTCGCGTCGGCTGCCGTTGCAGAGACACCGAAGCAGCTCGCCGTGCTCGCCGAGCGGGGCGTCGTCGACGCTGGGGCGGCGGGCCTTGGCTTGTTCTACCAGGCCCTCGCCGAGCTCGGAGATGGTTGCATCCCGACGGCGCTGATCAGCGGCCACGTCGCCGTGGGCGCACCATCGGGAAGGAGCGATCCGGGGTCCGTCGTCGGCCACGAAGTTCAGTTCCGCGTCCCGGCCGAAGTGATCGACAGCGGCCAACTCCAACGGTTCCTCGGTGCCATCGGCACCGACGTCGTCGTTGCGAACTCGGTCGGCCTGCTTGCCGCCCACGTTCACGTCGCTGATCCCGACGTTGCCACAGCTGCAATCAGTGCCGAGCTGGAAGGTCGCCGGTCGGCGAGGGCCATCAGCTTCAAGATCGAGCCGATCGTTGTTCGAGGCGAGCGGTGACCGACGCCCCCGCGACACCGCTCACCCTCGCCGATCTCTCCGAGATCGACGTGCAACGGCTCAAGGGAGTGGGTGAGAAGAAGCTGAAGGGACTCCACAAGTCGGAGATCCAGAACCTCTTCGATCTGATCACGCACTACCCGCGCCGCTACATCGATCGAACGAACGAGCGTCGGATCGACGAGCTGCTGCCCGGTGAGGAGGCGTCGGTCTTCGTCCGGGTCGTCAGCTCGACCTCGCGGCGGATCAAGGGCGGTCGGGTGATGGTGAACATCAACGTCACTGACGGCACGGGCCACATGGAACTGACCTTCTTCAACCAGGCGTGGCGCGAGCGTCAGCTCGGCGAGGGGAAGGAAGCGGTGGTGTTCGGCAAGGTCGGAGACTTCCGCGGGAAGCGTCAGATGGCCAATCCCGTGATCGACCTCGTTGGCAACAAGACCGGCAAGATCCTCCCCGTCTACCCCCAATCAGAGAAGGCCGGTCTCACCAGCTGGGACTACGTCGTGTTCCTCGAGGAAGCACTGCGGCGAACGCTGCCTCCGACGGGGCGCGGCATCGCGGATCCGCTACCTGACTGGGTGCTTGATCGATACGACTTCGTCGATCGGAACGCGGCGATCCGTGGTGTCCACGCCCCCGAGTCTTTGGAGGAAGCTGCTGCCGCCCGGCGACGCCTCATCTTCGAGGAGTTGTTCAGAATGCAGCTCTCGCTGGTGTTGCGCAAACGAGCTCTCGAGGCGACGGAGCAGGGCCTGGAACACGCGGTCGACGGGCCGCTGCTCCAACGATTCCGGGCCGATCTGCCCTTCCCGCTCACGGACGCCCAGGTTCGGGCGATCGACGAGATCGGCGGCGATTTGGTTCGACCGACTCCAATGCACCGGCTCCTCCAGGGCGACGTCGGGTCCGGCAAGACACTCGTGGCTGTGGCTTCCATGCTGGCCGCCGTCGATGGGGGTCACCAGGCAGCGCTCATGGCGCCGACCGAAGTGCTGGCGGAGCAACACCACGCCGGCATCCGCCGTCTGCTCGACGGACTCTCCGTGCCGGAGGCCGGCTCGCTCCTCGGAGAGCGCCCGTTAAAGGTCGAGCTGCTCACGAACCGAGTTGCGACAGCGGACCGGAAGCGGATTCTCTCGGAACTGCTGCTCGGCACCACCGATCTCATCATCGGCACTCATGCGCTGATCCAGGACTCGGTGATGTTCTCGTCGCTCGGTGTCGTCGTGATCGACGAGCAGCATCGCTTCGGCGTCGAGCAGCGTGCCGCACTGAGGGCGAAGACGGCGACCGATGCGCTGCCCGATGTTCTCGTGATGACGGCCACACCGATTCCCCGCACGGCGGCGATGACCGTCTACGGCGACCTCGACGTCTCGGTGCTCGACGAGCTGCCGCCGGGCCGAACCCCGATCCGGACCCACTGGATCAAGGCCCCGGGCTCGCTGGAGGCCGACGCCCCCCTGGACTTGGAAGCGATGTGGACCGACGTCCGCGCCGCGGCCGCCGAGGGACGACAGATCTACATCGTGTGCCCACTGATCGATGAGTCGGAGAAGATCGAGGTCGCATCGGCAGAGACGATCTTCGAGCGGCTGCGCCACGTCGAGCTCGCCGACTTGCGGCTTGGGTTGCTACACGGTCGGCAGAAGCCAGACGACAAGGACGCCACGATGGATGCATTCCGGCGAGGTGACCTCGACGTTCTCGTCGCCACGACCGTCATCGAGGTCGGGGTCGACGTTCCGAATGCCACAGGCATGGTGGTCCTCGATGCCGACCGGTTCGGGATCGCTCAGCTCCATCAGCTCCGCGGCCGTGTGGGTCGTGCGCACCACGCCTCCACGTGTTGGCTCGTCGGCGAGGGTGCGACACCGGACGGGGAAGCTCGACTGCAAGCGCTCGTGGCGTCGACCGACGGGTTCGAGTTGGCCGAGATCGATCTCGACTTGCGTGGCGAAGGCACGATCCTCGGCGAACGTCAGAAGGGGCAGAACGACCTCAAGCTGGCGTCGCTGCGCACCGACCGCGCGGTCGTCGTCGAGGCTCGTCAGACCGCAATCGAGCTGCTCGATGCCGACCCCGGACTCGTGAAACATCCGGCGCTCGCCGGTGAGCTCGAGTTGTTCCTGGACCCGGACGAAGCCGACTTCCTTCTCAAGGGCTAGCGCTTTGAGTCGCCGGGCCAGGCTGTCGGATTCTCGCTGTCGAGTTCGGGTCGCGATTCAGACGACGTCGCGGCGTTCGACGACGATGAGGCCGATCATGGCAGGGATGAGAGCCCAGGCAGCGAGAGCGCCGAGGGCTGCGGGTGTGCTGACGTCGGTTCCGACGCCGGAGAGCACGTTGGCGAGGACGTTCGGCATCCAGGACCCGGTTTCGCCGGCGAGTTGAACGATCAGCGGTGGGATGATGATGAGTGCAAGCGTGGTGCCGGTGACAGCTCCGCCGATGCTGCGGACGATTGCACCTATCCCGGCGCCGAGTACCGCACCCGCGGCTCCGGCGAATGCCGCGGCGAGGAGAACCCGCACGATGTTTCCGGCTGAGATGAGAAAGCCGTACTCGGTTGTCCGCAACGCGAGCGCCACGGCGCCAACCGTGAGCGCCGTCCCGACGAGGCTCAAGACGCCCCCGCCGACAGCGACGGCACCGAGTTGGGCCCCGACGGCGCGGTGTCGTCGCGGCGAAGCGAGAAACATCGGGATGACGGTGTGGTGCCCGTACTCGCGGGACACGGCGATGGCGCCGAACAGTCCGGCGAGGATGAACCCGTTGGAGGCGAATGCGATGAGCGATTGCTGGTCGGCCGCGGTCGAGATGAAGGTCTTGGATCCGTCCATGTCGGTGCCGGCGATGACGATGAAAGCGTTGATGACGGCGAAGAGGTTCAGGACGCCAAGGAAGGACAGAGGCATCTTGGTTGTGGTGAGTTTGCGGAACTCGGATCGAACAAGTCGTCTGATGGTCATTGCTGATCGTCCTCCTCGGTGATGGGGTCGGAAGTCCAGTTCAAGAACAGCTCTTCGAGTGATCCGGCGTGGGGCGACAGTTCGTTGAGCGCGATGCCGTTGGTGAAGGCGCGATCGCCGATCTCGTCGATGGGCATCCCGCGAACGACGAGCGTGTTGGTTTCCTGGGCGTTGGTGGTGGCACCTTCGCGTTCGAGGATTGCTGCGAGTCGATCAGGCTCGCGGGTTCGCACGAGCGATGCTGCCTGCTGCAGGTCGGCCAGAACGCCGTGGGTGACGAGTCGGCCCCGATTGATGACGATGACATCGTCAGCAAGATGCTCGACCTCAGCGAGGAGGTGGCTCGACACGAGGACCGTTCCGCCGCTCGCCGCGTGAGCGCGAAGCAGATCGCGTAGTGTCCGTGTGCCTTGGGGGTCGAGCCCGTTGCCGGGCTCGTCGAGGACGAGCACCTTTGGCCGACCGAGGAGGGCAGCAGCGAGGCCGAGCCTTTGACGCATGCCGAGCGAGTACGCACCTGCATGTCGGTTCGCCGCGTCGGTGAGGCCGACCTGTTCGAGCATGTCGTCCACGCGCGTGAGTTCAACACCGGTCGCGTCGGCCAGGATTCGGAGATGGTTGCGGCCGCTGCGGCCGGGGTGGAAGGCGTCGGACTCCAGGATCGCTCCCACGGTGCGTGCAGGATCCGCAAGGTCGCGGTAGCGGAGACCACCGATGGTGCAGTTCCCCGCGTCCGCTGCGGCGAGGCCGAGCATGATCTTCATCGTGGTCGACTTGCCTGAACCGTTCGGTCCGAGGAAACCGGTCACCCGGCCGGGCGGCACCACGAAACTGAGGTCGTCGACAACGGCGTTGTCGCCGTAGGACTTCGTGACATGATCGACCTCGAGAAAGCAGCCATCCCCGATCGAAGGGCCCGTCATGCTGCTCGCGAACCGTGCCGAGACAGCGTGCGATTCGATCGTCATGGATTGGTGCCTCACTGCGATGGGGCGTCCGAACGAAAACCCGTTCCGATCAGGATGCGCGTATCCAATGCGCCGATGCAGGGCCAAACGTCCCCAGAACCCATCGGCCAGCCGCAACTGTGAGAGTCAAGGGCGGCGCTTGACGAGGACGTGCTCGTCATAGCTGACGCCGTGTTCAACGGTGTGAATCAGACGGTTGGTCACGGTCCACCCGGCGGCCTTGTAGAAGGCGATCGCAGCGTGGTTGTCGACTCGTGTGTGCAGCTCGAACTCGGTGTGGCCATTGGCGGCGATCGTGTCCTCGCCTTGCGCAAGCAGGTATTGGCCGAGCCCCTGGCCCTGGTGGTCGGGCTCGATGAACAGGTGGACGAGCTGGTGACCGCTGACAGTGAAGTGACCAATCGGAACGCCATCGACGACTGCGATCTGCGTCTCGAACTCGGATTCGGGCCGGAACCAATCGTGGAGTTGCTGCCCGGTGCTTTCCATGTCGGGGATCTCGAGTTCGCCGGCGAGCAGCTGTGAAGAGTACGTGCTCTTGAAGCAGCGGTCGTGGTAGGCGGCAACGGCATGAGCGTCGTCTGGGGTTGCCGAGCGGATCTCGATGTCGTCCATTCGGTCGATACTCGCACACGCTCGAGCGACGGATCTGAGCTATCCAGATTCCTGCTTCGAAGCTACGAAGGACGATCTTGGCATTCGACTTGATGATCGCCTGCTCGGTCGATCGGTTCGGAGTGTTTCGAGCTGCCGGCTCGTTCCTCGTACGCGTACATGCCGACCACGAACACGAGCCCGAGAACCCACCAGCCGATGGCGGCTCCAGCCCGGATCCACAATCCAGAATCGAACGGGTTCAGTACCACGATGGCCAGACCGGCAACCATCAGGGCCGAGACCTGAAGCCGACAAACAACAGCCATGGCCGGGTTCGGTCGGCGAGGGCTTGCCAGATCCGACCGATACAGCGCGCCAGCAGCGGCCTGGACCGGGATACAGAACAAACCAACGACGCCGATCACCGGGCTGAGAACCGCGAGCGCTGCAGCGATCCAGACCAAGAGGATGGTCGTCAGCAGCGGTGTGGTGAATCGTTTCGATGGGGTCAGGCTCACGTCCTGTTCAGGTTTGCTGCTCAGCAGCCATGTCTGAATTGGGAACGGTGCCATCGCGCTGATCCGAACGAGTTCACGGGCGAGCCGTAGCGCCCTGGCCCGCGACTCGACGGTGGCGACCTCCCGTTTGCGGATGACGGCGACCGCTTGGTCGTAGCGCTCGACTCCGGCTGCCAGATCCGGTTGGCCGGCCTCACCGTTCGCCAGGTCGGCGTGGACCGAAGCGAGCTCGTCGGCACAGGCCATCAGGCAAGCCATCCCGCGGAAGAATGGAAGCGAAACTGCGGCGTCGCCAACAAGGAACACCGCCGTTCGAGGCCCGGTGGATTCCTCGTCAACGAACGCAACGCGGTTCTGGTAGCGGTGCTCGAGACGGAACGTCGAATGGATCGAAACGCGGTTGGGTCCCTGACCGAGATCACGGACCAAATGGTCGACCACGGATGCGAAAAGTGGCGCCCCGAGATGATCGACAAGCGCTGGGGTCAGAGCAACCGGTTCAGCCGGTCTGGCCCCCAGGCTGTCGACCATTCGATGCTCTTCCGGGGAAAGAAAGAGATCGATCTCGGCGAAGCCGTTTTGATTGAAGCGATAGTCGATGGCTGAACCCAAGAGCTTGGCCATCTTGAGCTGTCGTATCGGGTCGATCGATGCGGGAATCGAGTCACCATCGATCCGAAGTCGAGCCACGGTTTGATGCACCCGCTCAACCGATTCGGACTCATCGGCCAGCATCGAACGGGTCGCGCTCTTCACCGAGTCAGCGCCGACCACCATGAGGTCGCCGTCCTGGTGAAGAACACCGGAACCTTCGAGCCGGGCTCGTAGCTCGATGAGGTCGAGTTCACCAGGCCCGCGCCCCACGACCAATTTCTGTTTGCTGATACCGAGCCGGGCCACCAGCTCTTCCAGTTTCGCCTCCAGATGGTTCGCCGCCGGCCGGAAGTTCTCGAGCTCGAGGAACTCGATCAGCTCGTCGAACAGCGGGTGATCGACCTGGCCCTTCACAGCCTCGTATGGTCGCCGATCCATGCGCAGTCGGTGACTCCGCTCGTAGCTGGAGCGTTTGTCGACGAGGAAGATGGCCGGGTCGTGCCGACCTGCTCGGATGGCAGCGACGAGGCAGAACAGCAAGCCGGCTGGACCGGCGCCAACTACGACTGTCACGAACCGACGAGGCGTCATCAAGTTCGCGTCGGCCCAACACGACCGGACTTGAGGGGACCGGAATGCGCCTCTAGGTGGACGAACGCGGGCCGGTCATATTGCCCGATGCACGTGCGGACTCGGAGCGGGTCAAGTCATCTGGAGAGCCGACTGACACTTGCTGGCCGGGGCTCAACGTTCCGCCGCCCGCCATGAGGCCGGCGATGCCGGTTGGTAGAAGCAGGAGGCTCAAGCCCTTCATCCACTTCTGCGCCCGGAGTTTGTGAGGGCCGTTGGCATCGCAATACAGCCAAACGCCGACCACGTTGACGAGCCAGTACACGAGCCAGACTGGCAGGAGACCGACGGTGAATCCAAGCACGAAGGCAAGAATCAACGATGGAACCGTCCACCTTGCAGTATCGAGGAGCCGAGCTGCCATCACCCGACAGTAGTTCAGTCTCGGCGGGGTCGAGCATCGGATTCGGTGACTGTGAGAGAGATTCCTACTCCGTCATCGCAGGGGCCCAGTTGGTCGTAGTAGATCGGGTTTCCGAATTCTGTGTCGAAACGAAAGTTGAAGAACACGCCGTCGCAGGAACCATCATCGGCGGCTGGATTCGCCTCGGCGTTTTCGACAATCAGTTCCATTTCTTCGAAGGCTTCCTCGACGGTCAGTGGAAGCTGATCTTCGAAGGCAAAGTCGGGGTCCGACCCAACGTTTGTGACCGGGTTGCCGACCGTCGCACCATCGACGACTTCGACCGTCACCGTTCCAAGCGATTCGTATCCGACCTCCATCGAGTAGCTGTTGGAGCCGACCTCACTCCATAGCGAGTGAGCCAGCGCAAGCTGCCCCCTTGCCAGCGAGGCATCGTTTTGATCCACCCCTGCCAAAATCCCGTCGCCCGTCTCAGCGACAGAGTCCTCCTTCTGGTCGGACCCGGAGCAGGCGCCAGCGGCTATCGCCAGGGTCAATAGGAGAACAAGCGGAGCTAACAGTCGCCTCATCTTTCTCGTCATACCCATAGGACGACGGTCAGGTTCACCTGGTTCCCACTCTCCGAAAGGGCTGTCCGAGCGCCGACCGTTCAAGTGTGCGAACACCGTCCGGAGGTGTCCTCAATACGCGTCAGAGTCACCTTCTTCGCCGATGACGATGTCCCACCGATCGAGGCAGTCCCTGCAACGGTATGGGAGCACGGTTCCGGGGTCCAGCGGACCGTCCTCGGGAAACCAGCCGAGCGGATAACAGGTCCCGCCGCAGTCAACGCAGACGATCTCTGCATCGGGCATGGTCATGGCGGCGAGCCTGTCATGGACCGCACGCTATACCGTGCGGTAATGCGTGTGATCTCCGGCTCGGCCAGAGGACGAAAACTTCTCGCCCCAGACGGACGAGATACGCGGCCGATCACCGACCGTGCGAAGGAGGGCATCTTCAACATGCTCGGCCCGATCATCGAACTCGACGACTGTCGCGTGCTCGACCTCTTCGCCGGCAGCGGCTCATTCGGGATCGAGTGCCTCAGCAGGGGAGCGGCGCACGTCACCTTCGTCGAGCGGAACCGAGCCGCCGCTGCAACGATTCAGCGCAACCTGGACACGCTCGGCTTTGCCGACCAGGCCACGGTGCTCACGGCGGCGGTCGAGAGCGTGGTGAGGACGGCCTCGCAGGTCGAGCTGGCCTTCTGTGATCCCCCTTACGCCGACGATGTCTGGGCCGGCCTACTCCCGCTGATCCCCGCCGAGGTTGTCGTTGGCCACGCCGCGTTCGAGATCTCGCTGACCGCTGACTGGATCGAGCTCAAACGTCGCGATTACGGCCGGGCACGGATCGTGATCGCTGAACGAGCCGAACGGGTCGCACTCGATGCCGAGGCCCACGACTAACGTCTGGCGCAATGGCCACTGCCCTGTACCCCGGGTCGTTCGATCCTGTTCACAACGGTCACCTCGCAGTGATCGCTCACATCGCCGGCCTCTTCGATCGCGTGGTCGTCGGCGTCGGCCACAACCCGGACAAGCCGTCCGGGCTGTTCCCGCCGGATGAGCGGGTGGCGATGTTGCGAGCCGAGGTGGCGGGCCACGGGAACGTGACCGTCGAGCTGTTCACGGGTTTGGTGACCGCCGCTGCCACGTCGTTTGGCGCCGACTGCCTGGTCAAGGGACTCCGTGGCGCGACTGACCTCGACGCCGAGATGCAACAGTCGCACATGAATTTCACGACGGCGGGCGTCCCCACCGTCTTCGTTCCTGCCACCGGCCCTTCGGCGCTGGTTGCCGGTACCTACATTCGTCAGATCGCCGCAATGGGCGGCGACGTGTCCGATGTCGTGCCCGTCGGCGTGCTCGACGCTCTCACCACGAGGTTCTCCAATGGCTGATTTCTTCGATCAAGAAAACCCCAGGGCGTTCATTCGAGCTGTTCCCGATGGCGACCAGGACTTCACCACCGAGGTGGTCGATGCCGATCCGTATCGAGTCCCGGTGGTGGACGAGCTGCTCAACCAGGCCATCGACGACATTGCAGAGGCGAAGACCTCGCCGATGTCGACCATGGCGAAGATCAATCGGGACGAGATCCTGGATCTCCTCGAGGCGGCACGAGATCAGCTCCCCGACGAGCTGCGTCGGGCCCGGTGGCTCCTGAAGGAAAAGGAAGAGTTCCTCGCCCAGTCAGCGCGAGAGCGTGACGCCATCATCGATCAAGGCCGGCAACAGGTCGCTCGGATGGTGGAGCGGCAGGAGATCGTGCGTGCGGCCGAGGACAACGCGCGAGCGATCATCGAGAAGGCACGGGCCGAGAGCCGCACGCTCATTCGCCAGACCGAGGACTTCTGTGACAAAAAGCTCGCCACCTTCGAGCTGCTTCTCGAACGTACGGGCGAGACGGTGGCGAAGGGGCGATCGCGTCTGCTCGGGACTGCAGCGCAGGACTCGGACATCGATCTGACCGAACAGGCCGAGAACCCGGTCGATACCGAGGTGTCCGAGCACCTCTGATGCCTCGTCGTTCGAGCGGGGTGGATCGACGCGCCGGGAGCGCCGCCCTATCCTCTTGGGTGTGAGTACGAGCGAGAATCATGAACGCAAGCCGACGGTGAAACACGAGATCAACGTCGCCGACCTGCGCCGACGGCTCGGTGAGCGTCGAGTCATCCCGATCGACATCTTGCTTCCAAGGCTCGAAGTCGTCGCGAGTCACACGACCGACCATCCCGTCGTGGGCGAGGTGACGGTCGAGTCCATCGAGCGTGGCGTGACGGTCACCGGCCACATCGACCTCGGCTGGGAGGGTGAGTGTCGGCGCTGCCTCGAGCCGGTCTCCGGTCGCCATCCTGTCGAGATCATGGACATCTATCAGGTGGGCGCGCCCGGTGATGTCGATGAGATCGTTGAGCTGGTCGACGACATGATCGATCTGATCACGATGGTCCGCGATGCTGCTCTGCTCGGCCTTCCGCTTGCCCCCTTGTGTCGTGAGGACTGCACCGGACCCGACCCCGATCGGTATCCAACGGTCACCGAGGAACAGCTGGAGGCGTCCGAGCGTCCGCCCGATCCGCGGTGGGCAGCACTGGGCGACCTCGACCTGCGCAACTGACCGCTGTCTTGCGAGGCCGACGGAGGAGGCTCGCTGATACGTCGTGAGTCGGATGCG
>CBESNA010000083.1:0-13568 GCA_965530755.1 uncultured Acidimicrobiia bacterium
CGAGCGACTCGCCGAACTCGACCGGGCCCAGTCGGCGTGACCACCACCCCACGTTGAGCACGCACATTCCCGGGGCGGTTCACTCATTTGTTGGTGTCATCGTCGTTGGTGTCGCTGGGTGACACAGGCTGCCAATCGTTCGTGGACTGCTGGATCACAGACGTGGCGATGATCTCGATCCCGGCGTCCTCCAGACTCGAGTGGATCTGACGTATCACGTCGTCCTTGACCGACCGCGCACTGCGAATCGGGACAACGAAACGCACTGCAAGCCGCATGTAGTCCTCGTCAGCCGATGCGAAGACTCTCGGCTCGACCTCCGCTGCCGGCACGGGGAAGCGTCGTCGCACATCCGCCATGGCCTGGCGCGCCCCATCGGATTCGGATTGCCGCCGGGCTTCTCGCTCGAGAATCAACGATGCGGTCTTCCAGTCGCCGTGGTGAGGGACGGCGACCTCGAGTTCTTCCCAGATGTACTCGAAGTAGCTGCTGTAGTTGTAGACCGGCTCGGTGAACGACGACTTGTTCGAAACCGTCACCACACGGCCGGTGTACTGATTGCCTTGTACCCAGGTATTCCCGCCAGCTGATCCGACTTCCATCAACCTCGTCTTCAACAACGAGATGTCGATCACATCACCGTGCACGCCTGCCATCTGGATCCGGTCTCCTACCCGAAAGATCGACCCGAAAGTGATGTTGAACCACCCTGCGATGGCGCCGATCACTTCTTGCATCGCAAAGGCGAGGCCGGCGGTGGCGAGTCCCAGGGCGGGAGCGAGGTTGCCGCCGAGTGGGCGCCAGATCAATACCAGACTCACCAGCCAGGCCATCCATGCTGCGGTGCGGATCAAGCGGCGGGCGTTGTAGCTCTGCTGTGGGTCCTCGAATGCCCGGCTCACACCGCGGCCGAGTATCCACGCCGCCAGAAGCACAGCAGCAGCGATTGCGACGGTCACCGCGCCTCTGCCCCACTCCGAGTCGAGCTCGAAGGCGACGGCGACCAGCCGATTGTTCACAGCGAACCCGTTCAGTACCGCAACACCGCAGCCAACGATCCGTCGGCGGGCATCTCCGCCGCATCGACAGCAAACACCTCTCCACCGTTTTCGAGGGTTACGCGCGCTGCAACGTCGACCAAGTCGACATCGCCAGGTCGGCGATCGGAGTGTTCCTCGATCTGTCGGTTGTCTGGATCGACCGAGCCCCACACCCGACGGCCGTTGACAATGAACAGCCGGTCCACCCGCCCACTCGTGGCGGCGGCGACTGCGTCGGCGACAGAGTCGTCGGTCGTTGCCGACGATGAACCGAATGAATCGTGTGCCTCGATCTGGTCAGCGGTCAGATGCGTGGCCACCATCGGCAGCGCCTTTTCGTGGAGGTCCTTCGGTGACAGCTGCTCCGGGTTTCCGCGAATCGACGAATCGGCGATGTTGCGGTGGCTACTCAAGCTCCGGAATCGAGACACGATCTCTTCGACCCCGGCCAGCACCAGCGGGTCGGACCCGTCCCCGACGATCTCGCTCAAGCCTCGGTCGACCGACTGCAAGAAACGCGTCTGGTCCACATCATCGAAATCGCTGGACACCCCCTGACCATGGAACGTCGCCGACACATGACCCGAACCCACCCGGTCGGCACCATGTGATTGCAGCTGCGACTCGCGATCGTCGAAACGAAGCGCCTCGGCCGAGCTGGCGGGGATCTCGCCCAGACCCAGTTCGGCCACTCGATACCGGCCGCACCGCAACAGGCGGACCTCGTTCTCGCTGAGCGCCAAAACGAAGAAACCGGCGAGCGGCTCTACGGACGCCAACAGGGGTGCGATCCAGAACCGATCCGACACCCAAACCGCCGCGTCCTCGACCGGACTCGGGAGCCGGAACCGGCGCAACCCATCCGAGTCGACGAATGCTGCAAGACCAGCCTCGGCATGAGTCCAGAACTCGGTGTCATCGATGAGCGCTTCGACCGGACCGAGCAGTTCAGCCGCTTCGCTCGACCGGAGCCCGAGACGCTCGAGTTCGCGCGTGGCCTCGGCGGTCATATTCTTCAGCCGGAGCGGGCCCTCCGCCACTGCTGGGCCTGAAGCGTGCGTAGAGAGGTAGAACGAAACACAACTCAGCGACTCGACCGCCATCAACTCCTGAAGATCCCCACGAGGAACGATATCCAACACATCTGCACCTTCCGGTAGATCCTTGGGCCGCACTCTGCCCAGCAACCATCCACCCCAAACCTGCACACTCACCATAGACCAACGTCACCTTCGGGCTATGAGCGAACAAAGCGCGCCGTCGGCAGTCACCCGGCCATCAGCTCACCTCGAGTGCTTCGCATGAAAGTTTGCCCGGAGGACGGTCGTGCAGTCCTGCAATAAACGTGCGCGTAGCATCGGGGAATCCCGGTCGCTAGGGGGGTCTAGTGGGGTGCAGCCGAAAGACCCCAGCCAGGGCTTTCGCGTGTTTCCCCTGGTGAGGGGATCGCGGCCGGGTTGCTTTGGGAGCAGGGGGTCGAGTGTTCAAATCACTCCAACCCGACAAGGAAAACCCCTTGAACAAGGGGTTTTTCGTGCTTTTGGCCGGTCGGTTGGAATTCCGCCGTGCAACAAACGTGCAAATAGCGCACGAAAGCATCGCTCCATCGGCGCCGCCGATCGCCCGCACAAGGGGAAAGCTCACCTCACGTCGCCAGATCCGAAGTGGTTGGATCTCGCAGCAACCTGAAAGAGCTCGGCAGCTCATCAGCACCGACCTTCGACCCTGGCCGGAGCATGCGTAGTCCGATCATGCTGCGGACTCTGGAGCCAGAGAAGTGGCGACAGTCGATGACCGACAAAGGAGCACACCATGAAGGCACTCGTCTACCACGGACCCGGAACAATGGCGTGGGAGGAGGTGCCCGACCCGAAGCTCGACACACCGACCGATGCGATCGTCAGGGTCGACATGACGACCATTTGCGGCACTGACTTGCACATCTTGAAAGGCGATGTTCCAGCGGTCACCGACGGCCGCATCCTCGGCCACGAGGGGGTCGGAACGGTGATGGAGGTCGGTGAAGGCTGCTCCAAGGTCAAGGTCGGTGATCGGGTGATCATCTCGTGCGTCAGCAAGTGCGGCGAATGCGACTACTGCAAGCGCGGCATGCCTTCACATTGCCAGGGCCTCGGCGGTATCGGCTGGATCTTCGGCCATCTGATCGACGGCACGCAGGCCGAAATGGTGCGGGTGCCCTTCGCCGACAACGGCCTCATCGCCCTACCCGACGGAGTGACCGCTGAACAGGGCGTGATGCTCAGCGACATCCTCCCGACCGGATACGAGATCGGCGTGCTTTACGGAGCGGTGACCGCTGGCGATGTTGTCGCCGTGGTGGGTGCCGGGCCGGTGGGGCTGGCCTCGATCATGACCGCCGGCACCCAAAATGCGTCGAAGGTGATCGCCGTCGACGGCAACGCGTTCCGGTTGGAGCAGGCCCGCTTGTTCGGAGCCACAGACACGATCAACATCGGCGAGGTCGATGACGTGGTCGGGGCGCTGAAGGCCATGAGCGACGACGGGCTCGGCGTCGACGTAGCGATCGAAGCAGTCGGTCTTCCAGAAACGTTCTCGACCGCACTCGATTCGATTCGCCCCGGCGGACGTGTCGCCAACGTCGGCGTTCATGGAGCCCCAGTTTCGTTCCCGATCGAACGCGACTGGATCAACAACATCACGATCACCACCGGCTTGGTGAACGCCACCACTACCGAAGAGCTTCTCGGTGAGATCGAGCGAGGTCAGATCGCCCCGGAAAAGTTCGTCACCCACCGATTCCCCCTCGACGAAATCATGGAGGCGTACGACGTCTTCGCCAACGCCGCCGATCACGACACCCTCAAAGTCATCTTGTCGGCGTAGGCCGTCACGATAACCCGGGGCCAGCGTGCAATAAACGTGCGCGTAGCGTCGGGGAATCCCGGTCACGGGCGGGGCCTAACGGGGTACAGCCGCAATAGGAGTCGGAGCTGAACTTCTCCACGCTGACGCCGACTTCACAGATCTCGATATCGAAATCTTCCACCGAGTACGTGACCAGGACCGTTGAATTTGCTGAAGCGCGCCATCGCCCCAAAGGCCAGGAGCAGGCATTGCGAACGCGCTGTTGTCAGGGAGGGTCGAGAAGCACAGCGAGACTTTCACGTAGCTGGGCCAGCACGCTGGCGCCGACATTTCCTCGTACGCCATTGATTCTGCCCGGGGAGATGGCGCGAATGTGTTGGCACTGGGCGGCAGAAACGACGTCGAGCCCGTTGGCCTCGTCGGGTTCAACGGTGATCTCGGATCCGAAGGCTCTGATGGTGCTCGTGAGTGGAACTACGTGCACGACCGATGGCTCGGCGTCGAGGATCCGTTGGGCGGTGACGAGTACCGCTGGGTGGCGAAAGCCGGCCTCTTTGCCTTCGGGTGTCCCGAGAAGGTGTCCCACTGCGAACGGCGACGAGTCCGAATCGTTACCGAGGCTTGGATGCGGCTGCGATCACGGCGGGGTTGGGCAGGTAAGCGAAACCATCGGACTCGACTCGCTTGCTGATCTGGTCGTCGATGCTACGTCGGACCGCATCGCGCAGATCCGGGCTTTGGTTGCTCAGGTCGAGGAATCCGTCGAAGCCGATGAACATGGACGAACCGTCGGCCACTTCCCAGCTGAGTGGGAGAACCCGGGCCGATGGCTGTTCGAACCCCATCTCGATGAGGAGATCTTCGTAGTCGGCCGGTGTGGTGGCGATTGGTGGCGGCTGAAGCGCGGGGACCTCCCCCAACTCGATGTTCTCAACGACCGCGCCGAACGCCAGACCGAATGCTTCAAGTTCCTCCTGAGGGGCCCACACCGCGAACGAGAGTCGCCCGCCGGGCCGCAACACACGCTTCGCTTCAGAAAGGACAGCTCGGGCGTCGGCCACGTGATGCAGACAGAAGCCGATGGTCACCGCATCAAAGGCCCCGTCACCGTGGGCAAGCGATGCTGCGTCGGCGGTCGTGATGTCGACGTCTGGGAAGCGAGACTTTGCCTGGTCAACCATCTCGGGGGCGATGTCGATGGCGCACACCTCGGCGCCGCGCTCGATCGCTGGGCCGATGAGGGTGCCCGGGCCAGTGCCGATGTCGAGGAGTGACGTTCCCTTTCCAACGCCCGCCAGGTCTAGCAGCGCAGCAATGGCGCCTCCCGTCAGAATCTCGAAATTCGACGTGTAACTCGCAGCGCAACGGTTCCACACCTCGATGTTGTGGCGGGTCAGATCGGTTATCTCGTTGTCGGTCAATGTCATGACGTTGCTCCTTGGTAGTGGTTGGAACTCACCATCGACGTCGGGCCCTGCCCGCCGGTTGCGCGGCGGTTGCGCGGCAAGAAAGCCTTGCCCGAGTGGGCGGTAACGTCAGGCATGGCCAACAACGTGCGCATCGGTGTCCTCGGCCCACTCGTCGTAGCCGACGGCGATGCACCCGTCGCCCACCAGCAGCGACTCCTCCTGTTGGCGTTGGCCGCAGCAGCTCCACGCGGGCAGAGTGCCGACCGCCTGATCGAAGGTTTGTGGGAAGACGATGCCCCGCTCGATGCCACCAAGGCGTTGCAGGTTCTCGTGACGCGGCTCCGCAAGGGATTGAAGCAGTCAGGAATCGGGATTGTGCTCGATCCCGACGGGTATCGACTCGACATGGAGGCTGCGGAGATCGACGCAGTCCAGTTCCGTCGGCTCCGCGACGAGGAGCAGGCGATTGCTGTCACGGACCTCGTTCCACGTCGCGACCATCTTGAGCGGGCACTCGGGCTGCTCCGAGGCGAACCCTTCGCCGACATGGGAGACGAGCCGCTCCTGTCAGCAGCGGCAACAGAGATCTCGCTGATTCGGGACGACATCGTGGCGCGGCTCCACGAGATCCGTCTTTCGTCGGGCGAAGCCGGTGGCCTCCTGCCCGAACTGATGTCGTGGGCTCAGGCCCACCCGATCGACGAGACCGCATGGTGTCGGCTGGCGCTCGGCCTCGACCAAGCAGGACGCCGTCCCGAGGCGCTGCGCGCGCTTCACCGATACCGACAGGTCTTGCGCGAGACAGCGGGGCTGGAGCCCACGTCGGCGCTCGCCGACCTCGAGTCCGTCCTGATTTCCACGGAGTCCACCGGGGTCAGGGATCCGCGAACGGGCAATCTCCCGGTTCCGACGCGATCGGTGCTGGGGCGCAGCGACGACCTCGATGGGTTGGCGGAGAAGCTGAGTTCGAACGGGATCGTGACGGTTGTCGGCCCTGGCGGGATCGGGAAGACCACGCTCGCCATCGAGGTCGCGCGTGCCACCCAAGACCGCTACGGCGATGGCGTTTGGATGTGCGAGCTCGGCGACATCGAGGCGGGCCAAGGCGTCGTCGACCTGGTGGCAGACACGCTTGGCGTCAACCAGCATCGCGGCAAAACACGGCTGGAAAGCCTCCTCGCTGCGTTCGCCGACGCGACGGCGCTCGTCATCGTCGACAACTGTGAACATGTCCTCTCGTCGGCCGCCACGCTCGTCGCAGCATTCCGACAGAGGTGCCCGGGTGTGACCGTCCTGGCGACGAGCCGTCAACCGTTGGACCTGACAGCAGAAGTGGTGATGCTCGTCGAACCACTTGGTGTGTCCGTCGCAGGCGGCCCAGACTCAACATCGCCTGCGTTTCAACTCTTCGCAGAACGAGCCAGGGAGAACGGCGCGGTCCTCCGGCTCGATGACCGAGCGACCGAAGCGGTTGTGAAGATCTGCCGGCAATTGGACGGTCTTCCTTTGGCCATCGAACTCGCCGCCGCTCGGTGCCGTTCGATGTCGCTGTCTGAGCTCAGCGAGCGCCTCGACCAACGATTCCAACTGCTCACGAGTACGACCGCTGATCGCCACCATCGCCAGCAGACGCTCTGGAACGCGATCGACTGGTCCTACCAACTGCTGACGTCGGACGAGCAGCGGCGGTTTGCACAGTTCTCAGTATTCCTCGGCGGGTTCACCGTCGCCGGCGCAGCCAAGGTCGCCGGTGAGGACGAGGCCGTTGTCGAAGAAGCACTGTGGTCACTGGCCGACCGCTCGTTGGTCACCGTTGCCCTCGATGGCGATCTCACCCGCTACGAGATGCTCGAATCGCTCCGCCATTTCGGGCATCAACAACTCCTCAGACTCGAAGGCTCCGAGAACGCTCGAGACTCCCACCTTCGCTACTTCGTCGACTTCGCGGAGAGCGCCAACGCTCACATGCGTGGACCCGACGAGGGCCACCATGTTCAGCAGATCAACATCGAGTTAGCGAACCTCCGCGCAGCACACCAACACGCCATCGCAGCATCCGACAACGATTCCGCCGAGAGGCTGGTTGCCGCATTGCACGACTACGCGGAATGGCGCCAGTTCTTCGAACTCGGGTCATGGGCAGAGTCGACGCTCACCCTGACCTCACCGGCATCAGACGGCGGGCCCTCCCCTAGCGCAACCTCTCGTCACCTACCCGCAGTCCACGCCACTGCCGGTTGGGGCTGCTGCATCAGTGGCGCCTTCGAGGAAGCACGAGCCCACGCAGCCCTCGGCCTCGCCGCCGAGGCATCTGGCGGCGACGCGTGTGGCTGGCTTCACGACGTGCTTGCTCACGCAGCCTTCTTCCAGGGCAACACCGATGAAGGCCTGCAACATGGTGAAACCGAGATCGCCAGGGCTCGGTCTCACGACGATCCCTATCGCCTCAGCTACGTGCTCGCCGACAACAGCATCCACGCATGTCTCGACGGTCACGCCGAACTCGCTCTTGACCGAGCCGAAGAGTCTCTTCGCCTGGCAATGACCACCGAGAACCCGTCTCTCCTCTCGATGGCAGACATGGCGCACGGCTTCGCCAGACGCGACGCCGACCCTCTCTTGGCCATCGACTTCCTGCGGCGCGCAGCCACCCTCGCCGAAAGCGTCGAGTCGACTTGGACATCGAGCATCGCTCGGGGCGAACTGGCCGTACTCCTCGCGCTACACGGCGCCGCGACCGAAGCGATTGAGCTGGTCGGTGACCTGTTCCAAGGCTTCCGGCGTGCCGGTGATGAAGCTCGCGCCCGGGGCGCATTGCGGATGGCCATTCCGGCGCTTTACCGGGTGCTCGATGAGGACAGGTTGCACGAACTCGTGACGTTGGATGCGGGGACCGTTGACCGCCCGCGCATCAAGGAGGACTTCATCGACCTCGCAATCGAGGCCGGTGCAGCCAAGATCAGCGACCCTGAAATTCGTGCCCGCGCAGCCGAGCTGGGATCCACACTCGACGACCGCGCCGTATTCGCACTCGCATCGGACGTCATGCGATCAGCCCAGGACCTGTCTGCCTGAGGACCACGACTTCATTCCCCTACTGATCGACGCCACCCGGCCCTCCGTCAATCGGTCGGTGGCAGCTGGTGCGTCGACGAGGCCTTCGTGAAAGTCGCCGGGAAGCGACACAACGTCCACTGCGCCGACCATCAGCTCAACTCGCGTGTTGCTTGGAAGCTTTGCCCGAATGACGCTCCTGCCGGCGTGCAATAAACGTGCGCGTAGCATCGGGGAATCCCGGTCACGGGCGGGGTCTAGCGGGGCACAGCCGAGAGGGTCTGGTCAGGGCTTTCGCTTGTTTCCCCTGGTCAGAGGATCGCGGCCGGCCTGCTTTAGGAGCAGGGGGTCGAGTGTTCAAATCACTCCAACCCGACAAGGAAAACCCCTTGAACAAAGGGTTTTGGATGTTCAGATTCAGTTCTCCAAACCGGCATGTGCAACAGCCAGCCCACTTGGCACGGAGCGCAGACCGGATCCTGCAGCTGATCGATCAGCCCGGCCGGCACAAGACCTGCGGCTCAGGCCGAGCCCTTCGTGACGAACGGGCACGAACCCTTCGGGGCGAATAGGGTTGCCGCTGGTCTGCCGGGGGGAATTGCACACGAGTGGGCGAAACGCCGAAGCAACGATTGATCGAGGACTTGCGGAGCGTCGGCTCGATCCGAACGATCCCTACCGGCGGCGTCCTGTGCACCGAGGGCGAGCAGAGCCGCGAGGCATTCGTTGTCGTCTCCGGTGAACTCGAGGCGCTGGTTGGTGCCTCGCACGGCCACGTCGTGCTCGGTTGCTACGGACCAGGGGCACTGGTCGGCGAGATCACTGCTCTGGTTGGTGGACGCCGAACCGCAACGCTTCGCGCAACCGAGCAATCCATCGTCGGCGTCGTCGACAGTGGCGAACTCCAGGAAGTGTTCGGTCGGCACCCCGAAGAGGCTGCCAACGTCATGGCCGAGGCGAGAGTACGCACCGATCGTTCTCGCGTCGCGACGCTGTTGGCGCGCGAACTCGACACCGACGACGACGACGTGATCGCTGCAATTGCCGCCAGAGTGAGCTGGCTCCATCTCAAGGCCGGCGACGTCCTGTTCAACCAAGGCGACGAGGCCGACTCTGCTTACCTCGTGTTGAGCGGCCGGATGTCGGTGGCGAGTAGCGGTGGAACCAACACCGTTCAAGTCGGTCGGGGCGGCATCATTGGTGAGTTCGGACTCCTCGAGGATCGACCTCGGACCGCGACCGTGCGAGCGTTGCGCGATGCCGGCCTGGCCCGCCTCTCCAGCACAGATTTCGCAACCCTCACCAACCATCACCCCCAGTTGGCAATGACCCTGGTTCGCCGCATCATCGACCGCTCCGGATCCGAAACCTCCGGGGACTCAGGCATCGGTCGATCGGCGTGCGTCGTTGTGACCGCACCCCTCGACACCAGGCTCACCACCACCAAAATGGTGAACGCACTCACCGAGATCGACTCGACAGCGCATCTATCGGCCGCCCGAGTCGACTCCATGCTCGGTCAACCGGGCGCCTCGGGCACTCCACCGGGAGAGATCGGCGACGTTCGCCTGATTGAACTCCTCCATCAGGCCGACGCAGACCACGCTCACGTCCTGCTCGAGGGCCATCTCGATCATCCCGACTGGACCAAGCGAGCGCTCCGCCACGCCGACCAGGTCGTCGTTGTCTGTTCCGCCGACCCGACCCCTGACGAACAAGAGCACATCCGGTCCGTCCTGCGCGATGTTCCCGAGGACACACCGACCTGGCTCGGTCTGAACCATCCGGCCGGGACCGAACAGCCAACGGGTTCGGCCGAGATGCGCGATCACTACGGCGTCGACGAGATCCACCACATCGCAGCCAACTCCAGCGGCGATCTGGCCCGGTTGGCACGGCTTGCTGCCGGTGAAGGCGTTGCCCTCGTTCTCAGTGGCGGTGGCGCCCGCGGGTTCGCTCATCTCGGTGTGTTCGCGGCAATGGAAGCGCACGGTGTGCCGGTTGACCGCATCGCCGGAGCATCCATGGGATCGGTCATCGCCGCCGCGATAGCCCAGCGAATCGAGGCTTCTCGACGCGTGGAGATGACGCAGGCCGCATTCAAGGACCTGCTCGACTACACGATCCCTGTTGTCTCCCTCGTCAAGGGCGAGCGGATCACAGCCAACATCCAGGACCAGTGGGGCGGGATCGACATCGAAGATCTGTGGTTGCCGTTCTCGTGCGTGACCACCAACCTCACCACATCGCAGGTGGTACACCACCGTCGAGGGCCCACTGATCTCGCAGTCCGGGCCTCGGTGGCGATCCCGGGCGTCTTGCCCCCCGTGCCGTTCGAAGGTGACCTACTCATCGACGGCGGCGTTCTCGACAATCTCCCGGTCGACCTCGTGTCGAACGATCCGTCGATCGGCACAATCATCGCCGTCGACGTCGCACCGCCCCTCGGGCCACGGGCAAAAAGCGACTACGGCCTGTCGGTCTCGGGCTGGTCGGCGCTACGAAACCAGATCAGTCGCAAGAAGAACCAATATCCCGGCGTGGTGGCCGTGCTGATGCGAACCATGCTGATCGGCTCGGCCCGGGACCGCTCCAGAACGGTCGAGTCCGGCGACCTCGACCTCTACCTCGATCTCGAGTTGAAGGGTGTCAGCTTGCTCGATTTCGAAACAGTCGAGGAAGTCAGCGCTCGGGGCTACGAGGCCTCGTTCGATCGTGTTGGTGCTTGGTGGGCGGAGTATCGCTCGGGAAGAAACGAGGAACCAAATCATGCTTCTGATCACCCTTCGTGATCTACAGCATCGCAGGACGCGGGTCGCTGTCGTCACGCTGCTGGTCACGCTGATCCTGACCTTGTTGTTCTTGATGACGGGCCTCGTTCATCAGCTCCAGACGGAGTCGCAGAAGATGGTCGATTCGATCGGCGCCGAACAGTGGATCGTTGCCGAGGGAGTTTCGGGACCCATCACCTCAGTGTCGGCACTCCCCATCGCCATGGGCGACGAACTCGGCTCGGGCTTCGAACCGGTCGTTGTTTCGCGGGGCACGTTGATCACCACCGACGGTACAGACACCGAAACGGTCATTTTCGGCCATGTCGCCGGCGGCCCGGGGAGCCCGAGCCCAGATGAGGGACGGGCGCCAACCGCACCCGACGAAGTCGTGGTCGACGACACGCTCGGATTGGCGATCGGAGAACAGATCTCGATCGGCGGCGTCGATCTCGAGGTCGTCGGCATCACGAGCAACACAACGGTTCTGGCCGGCCTGCCCTTCTCATTCGTCGACCTCGGTGTCGCCCAGGACATCACCTTCGACAGCAGGGAGCGAGTGACGGCGTTCGTCGGAACCGAGGGCGGCTCACTTCCCGCCGGCACGGTCTCGTTGACCGCCGGCGATGTGGCGGCCGATGCGTTGGGCCCGATCGAGTCGGCGATCGCATCGATCGATCTGATCCGGGGCTTGCTCTGGGCGGTTGCCGCCATCGTGGTTGCCGCGGTGATCTTCCTGTCGGCGATCGAACGAAGTCGCGACTTCGCCGTGTTGAAGGCTGTTGGAGCCTCTGGCCGCGACCTGGGTGTCGGACTTGCCATCCAGGCCGTCATCATCGCCCTGCTCGGCTCCGTGGTGGCCGCCATCATCGCAACACTCGTCGAGCCGGTCTTCCCGCTCGCCGTCGATGTCCCGACATCGGCCTACTGGCAGGTGCCGCTCGTGGCCGCCCTTGTCGGTCTGGTTGCCGCATCGTTCGGTGTTCGACGGGTGAGTCGTACGGATCCTGCAGCAGCGTTCGGAGGTGCGGCATGAGCGCACTCGAAGTCACCAATCTCGTCAAGGAGTACCTGGGAGACGGCTACGTCGTTCGGGTGCTCGACGACCTCTCGTTCACCGCCGACCAGGGCGAACTCGTGGTCCTGCTGGGACCATCCGGTTCGGGAAAGACCACGCTGCTCTCCTGTCTCGGTGCCATGTTGTCGCCGACGTCTGGCTCGATCGAGATCGAGGGCACAGACCTCACCGAACTATCGGAGTCGGCGCGCGACGAGTACCGACGAAACCGAGTGGGTTTCGTGTTCCAGGGTTTCAACCTCATTCCCTCGCTGTCCGCAAGGGAGAACGTCGCTGTGCCACTGCTGATCGACAAGGCAGTCAAGCGAGCCGATGCCTACGCCAGAGCCGATGCACTACTTGCCCGCGTCGGGCTGGAAGACCGGGCCGGGCACAAGCCGTCGCAGCTCTCGGGCGGCCAGCAGCAGCGCGTCGCCGTGGCCCGTGGTCTCGTCACCGACCCGTTCCTGCTGATCGCCGACGAGCCGACTGCCAACCTCGACCACATCCAGGCAGAAGCGGTCATCCGGCTCCTCCTCGAACTTCGCGACGACGGCCGAGTGATCATCGTGTCGACCCATGACGGACGACTCGTGCCGGTTGCGGATCGAGTGGTCCACATGGCTCCTGGCGGGGTTGCCGTCGAGCCAGAACGGGTCACGGTTCGCTATGCCCCGGGTGAGGTCATCTTCCGACAAGGGCAACACGCCGACCTCGTTTATGTGATCCAACAAGGCGACGTCGAGATCTATCGAGAGGTCGGTGACGGCACCGAGAAGTCCCTCGCCATGATCCCGGCAGGCAACTACTTCGGCGAGCTGGGAGCCCTGATGGGATTCCCCCGATCGGCATCGGCGAGGGCGGCCAACGAGATCGTTGCCGAAGCCATGGGGGCCAACGAGTTCCGCCAGAGTTTCGAAAACGGGAAGTACTGACCGCACCCCGGCCGGCTCGCCGCTGCGGGGCTGGCTTGCACCCCTCTGAGCAGCAGCAATCAGACAGGTACCTGGTGATCCGAAACGCAGCTTGACCGGCCACGACCGGGTCGTGGGCACCCACAGGCGGGTTGAAGCTCGGCCAGAGCTAGCAGATGGATTTACTAGTGCTCGTCGTGATGACGCACGACTGCGAGTTTGGCACCCTCAGGCTCATGGGGACCAGTCGAGGAACGCGAAGAGCGCGTAGGCACCGAACAGCGACGACGCCGATCCATCCAACGAACCAGATGGATCGGCGCCGACGGCCTTAGTGCTCGATCAGTCGTCGTCATCATCCGACTCATCGTCGTCATCATCCGACTCATCGTCGTCGTGGTCCGACTCATCGTCGTCGTCTTCGTCGTCGTGGTCCGACTCATCGTCGTCGTCTTCGTCGTCGTGGTCCGACTCAT
>CBESNA010000084.1:0-12751 GCA_965530755.1 uncultured Acidimicrobiia bacterium
CCGCGGTGCGGGCCGATCTACGGGGCCGGTACCCAAAGCACGCTTGGCCCGAGGAACCGACAGCCGGCGTCAGCTGACGATCTCGATCAGCTGACGAGGCGGAGCAACGCGGCAAAGGTGCGTTCAATCGATGCCCGCTCGAGGTGCTCGTGTTTTGTGTGGGCGATCGTCGGATCTCCAGATCCGAAGTTGGTGGCCGGGATGGCGTGCTCTGCGAATCGGGCGACGTCGGTCCAGCCGAGCTTGGCCCGAACCTCGAGCCCGTTCTCGTCGCGCAGTCGACGGAGCAAGGGATGGTCGAGCGAGGGCGGGCAACCCAACGTGCGGTCGATCACCTCGACGGTGTCGTCCGGGTCGAGATGATCGGCGAGGAGCGAACGGACCCAGGTCTCAGCCTCTTCGACGGTGCGATCGGGTGCGTAGCGATGGTGAATCCGCATCATTCCCCGATCGGGGACAACGTTGCCGGCGACGCCGCCCTCGATGTGCACCACTTGGAGCGACTCGATGAACTCGCAGTCGTCGATCACCGGGCGGCGGGCCTCGTAACCGGCGACGGCGGAGAGGGCACCGGCCATGCGATGCACGGCGTTGCGGCCCATCCACGGGCGGGCCGTGTGGGCTCGAGCACCGGCGAAGGTGATCTCGAAGCGAAGCGTTCCCTGACACCCGGCCTCGATCGCACCATCGGTCGGCTCGCCGAGAATCGCGCAGTCGCCGGCAAGGAGATCCGGGCGATCGGCGAAGAGTTCGAGCAGTCCGTTGTGGACTTGCGCCACCTCTTCGCGGGCGTAGAACACGAAGGTGAGATCGACCGACGGCTCGGTGACCGTTCGAGCGATCTCGAGGAAACACGCAAGCCCGCCTTTCATGTCCGTCGAGCCGACACCCCACAGCGTGTCGCCCTCGATCCGGGCCATGGCGTTGGTGCCACCGACCAGGTCAATCGCCTCGACAGCGGGAACGGTGTCGGTGTGGCCGACGAGCATCAGGCGCTGGTCGCGACCGAGGTCGGTCCTGGCCACGAGATTGTCGCCGATGCGTTCCACATCGAGATGGGCCAGTGCTCGTAGCTCCGCCTCGAGCCAATCGACGAACGGCCCCTCGGCAAAGGACTCGGAGCGATGGTCGACGAGCGTCGCGGTGAGGGCGAGGAGGTCGGTCACCGGGACAGGCTACAAGGGCCGCGTCGATGGCTGATCTAGGCTCGCCGGATGCGACGAATGGCCTCGGTTCTGCTCGTTCTCGTCCTGACCGCAGCCACGCTGGTGGCCTCTCCCCCGCCGGCGGCGGCCGGTGAAGTGGTCGACGGGCGTTTCCCCACCGAGGAGTCCTTCGTCGACCAGACCTACCGAGACCTCTTGGGCCGAGGACCGGACGCCGGCGGGCTGACGTTCTGGGCCGACCGGATTCGGGCCGGATTGCCGCCCGAAGCCTTCGTGGAACAGCTGCTCCTGTCCCCCGAATTCGGCGGTGTCATCGCCCCGGTGGTCCGGCTCTATTCATCGGTGTTCGATCGGCGGCCGGACGCCGGCGGGCTGCGCTTCTGGATCGGGCAGAGGCGGGCCGGTATGTCGCTCGAGCGGATGGCGGCGAACTTCGTCGCCAGCGCCGAGTTCGATGAGCTGGCTCGAGCCACCACGACCGAGGAGTACATCGCCGCCGTCTATCGACGATCGCTGGGACGTGAACCCGATGCAGGTGGGCTGCGCTTCTGGACCGACGGCATCACATCAGGACAGTTCACCCTCGACCGTTTCATCGTCGAAGTCTCCGAGTCGGCAGAACACAAGGCCCTCACCGACAGCGCCGTGATCACCACGCTCGTCTATCTCGGTCTCCAGCAACGAACCCCGGAGCCCGGCGGTTTCGCCTTCTGGACAGAACAGCTCGACAACGGCACGCCGCTCAGCTCCTTCGTGGCCAACGTCCTGGCCCTGCCGGAGTATCGATCACGTTTCCCCCTCGCCCCGACACTCACCACCGAGGTCATTGCCGACGGCCTCGCCATTCCCTGGGATGTCGAGTCGCTCCCGGACGGATCACTGCTGGTCACCGAACGAGCGGGCCGTCTGAACCTGATTCCGGCCGGTGGTGGCCCGATGGCGGCGATTGCCCTGGATACGAGCGATGTGTGGTCATCCGGCGAGACCGGAATGATGGGCCTGGCAGTCGATCCCGGCTTCGCCGACAACCGCCGGATCTACACCTGCCAGGGTCACACCTCGCCGCGAGAGATCCAGGTGATCGCCTGGACGCTCGATGTCGTTGGTCGATCCGCAACTCGAGTCGCTGACCCTCTCATCGACGGGATCCCCGTGAGTTCGGGTCGCCATGGTGGCTGCCAGCTCGAGTTCGATGCCGACGGCTGGCTGTTCGTCGGGACCGGCGACGCCGCAGTCGGGTCACTCCCCCAGAATCTGACGTCCCTCGGCGGCAAGGTCCTGCGGGTCGATCCGCAGACCGGGGCAGCAGCGCCGGGCAATCCTTTCGCCGGTGCGGCGAACACCGATCAGGAGCTGATCTGGACCTACGGCCACCGCAACGTCCAGGGTCTCGGGCTGCGGCCCGGAACCAACGAGATGTGGTCGGTCGAACACGGGCCAGGCCGGGACGACGAGGTCAACCGGCTGGTCAGGTCTGGCGGCAACGCCGGGTGGAATCCAGTGCCCGGATACAACGAATCCGTTCCGATGACCGACACCCGGCTCGGCAGCAACGTGTTCGGCGCCGCCTGGTCGACCGGTTCACCGACGCTCGCCTTGAGTGGTGGTGACTGGACCGACAGCGACGGGTGGGGTGCGTGGGACAACGCACTCGCCGTCGCCGCCCTCAAGAACCAGACCTTGCGGCTGCTCTTCTTCAACGACGAGGGCCTCTACCTCGGTCAGCGCACGATCATCGACGGTGAGTTCGGGCGACTTCGTGCGGTACATCAGGCAGCCGACGGCTCGCTCTATGTCGCCACCGGCACTGGCGACGATCGCGTGATCCGCATCACCCCGAGGCTCCCCAGCCCGGTCATCCCCCGCTGACCGCGAATCTGCGGGTGGGGTCGGCGACGGTCAGCCGAGGCCGAGGCGGGACGCGGCGAGCTGGAGGCGATCGTCCGGCTGGACCAACGCGACCCGCACGTATCCGGCCCCCTGCTCGCCGTAGAACTCGCCGGGACTGACGAGCGCCCCGCACTCGCGAGCGAGGCGTTCGGTGAGTGCCCAGGCATCGCCGTCCGGTGCCGGCGCCCAGAGGTAGAAGCCGCCCTTGGGCATCGGAGCCTCGACACCCACGGCCGCCAGCATCTCGATGCCGAGTTCGAGTCGACGGTGGTATCGCTTGGCCTGTTGGGCGACGTGGGTTTGGTCAGAGAAGGCGGCCACTGCGGCAGCCTGAACTGGGCCGGGAGGCATGAAGCCAGCGTGTTTGCGGACCTCGCCCAGGTAGTGGACCAGCTCGGCGTCACCGGCGAAGAACCCGGCTCTGGCACCGGCGAGGTTGGATCGCTTCGACAGTGAATGCACGGCAACCACGCCGTCGGTGCCGTGCTGGAGAATCGACTGAGCCGGACCTTCCCACGTGAACTCGATGTAGCACTCGTCGCTGAACACGGGAACGTCGTTGGCTCGGCCCCAGGCAGCGGCAGCCTGGAGGTCGTCGATCCCTCCTGCCGGGTTGCCTGGGGTGTTGACCCACAGGCAGAGCGCACGGGCGGCATCGGCCCGGTCGATGGCATCGAGATCGATTCGCCATTGATCGTCGACGGGAACGGCGACTGCGCGGCAGTTGGCCAGCCTGGCCCCCATCGCATAGCTGGGGTAGCTGACCGCCGGGTAGAGGACCGTGTCGAGATCTGGTCGACGGAGCCGGAGCCAGTGAGGCATGCCGGCGACGACTTCCTTCGATCCGATCGTGGCCCGGATGTCGGCCGCTCCGATCGAGGTGTGCGCGACCCGGTTGAGCCAGGCTGCGGCCGCTTCGCGAAACTCCGGCGTTCCGTTCGCCGGCGGATACCCACGCTCGGCGTTCGACGAGCCGAGCGCATCGATGACGGACTGGGGCGGCGGATCGAACGGTGTGCCGATCGAGAGGTCGATGACACCACCGTCGTGCTCGGCGGCCAGGGCCTTGATCGGGTCGAGCCGGTCGTACGGGTACGGCGGTGGGACAAAGGGTTCTTTGGTCATCGCTGATCTGCCTCCGGTACGACGCGCTCGACGAAGTCGCCGAGTCGCTTGGCCGACGCATCCTCGAGGAGGGCGACCACCCGCATGCCATCGTCTTCGGTGGTCTCGGTGATCACTTCGCCCTCGCGATGGACAGCGGCGAGCATGTCACCCCTCGACCACGGCACGAAGAGCTCGTACACCGTGCTCTGCTCCCGCAGTTTGTCGGCGATTGCCTCGAGCAGTTCGTCGATCCCCTGGCCGGTGTGGGCCGAGATGGCCACCGAGCCAGGATGTTGTCCGGCCAGGCGCTCGGCGCCGCCGGGATTGCCCTCGGCATCGAGGCCGTCTGCCTTGTTGAACACGAGCAGTTCGGCGACTTCCTCGGCGTCGATCTCGGACAGGACCGTACGAACTGCGTCGATGTTGCCCTGCGGATCGATGGCGGTGCCGTCGACCACGTGAATGAGAAGATCGGCGTCGCCGGCGATCTCGAGCGTCGACTTGAACGATTCGACGAGTTGATGAGGCAGCTTGCGCACGAAACCGACGGTGTCGGTGAGCAGGATCTGTTCGCCGCCGGGGAGCTGTGTCTTGCGAGTGGTCGGATCCACGGTGGCGAAGAGCCGGTCCTCGGTGCGCACGTCGGCGCCGGTGAGCCGGTTGAGCAGCGTCGATTTCCCGGCGTTGGTGTACCCGACGATCGAGACCGTGCGGTACGGCGAGCGGTAGCGCGCCTTGCGTTGGTTGGCGCGGCGGGCCGAGATGCCGACGAGATCGCGTTCGAGCTTGTGCATACGCCGAACGAGGCGGCGACGATCGACTTCGAGCTGGGTCTCGCCGGGGCCGCGAGTGCCGATACCGCCGGCCTGCTGGCTGTAGTTCTTCTTGCCCCGAAGACGAGGCAGCCGGTAACGCAACTGGGCCAACTCGACCTGGGTCTTGCCCTCGGTCGAGGTGGCGTGCTGAGCAAAGATGTCGAGGATGACAGCCGTGCGGTCGAGGGCGGTGCGATGCAGGATGCCCTCGAGATTGAACTGCTGGGCCGGTGTCAGCTCGTCGTCGAACACGACGGTGTCAGCGTCGATGGCCACGGCGGCTTCTTTGATCTCGGTGGCCTTGCCCTTACCGACAAAGGTTGCCGGGTCCGGTCGATCGCGCTTCTGGGTCAGGCGATCGATTGCATCGGCACCCGCCGTGTCGACCAGCAGTGCGAGCTCGTCGAGCGAGGCGTGGGTCTCGAGCTCGGAACGGCCGCCGAGGGTCATGCCGACGATGACGATGCGCTCCCGGAAACTGCGATCGAGGAAGCCGGCCTCATCGTCGAATGCGTCGCGACCGAAGTCTTCGAGTCCACCACGGTGAGTACCGACGCCGTCGACGACCAGCCGGTCCGGTCGACCGTCATCGGGGATGCCCCAGTCGTCGTCTGTGCCGTCTTCTTCGAACACGCTGTCGTCAGACGGGTTTACGTCGAACGAGCTGTCGTCAGACGGGTTTTCGTTGTCGAGGCCCGGGTTGTCGTCCGGTGAGCGATCGCTCATGAACGATCCTCGAGCACGACACGGCCGACGAATTCGGCTGGGCCGGTCAGCAGGATCGTCGGGTGATCGCCGTCGACCACCTCGATCCGAGCTGAACCGCCGGGCATGACCACGTCCACCACGGCGTCGGTGAGGCCCCATGCATGAGCGGCCCAACCGGCGGCACATGCGCCGGATCCGCACGCCTCGGTGTAACCGGCGCCGCGCTCCCAGACGAAGAGTCGGATCGTCGAACGATCGACCACGTCGATGAGGTGCACGTTGACGCCATTCGGATAGTCGGCTTCGACTGCCGGGCCGACGACGGTGACGTCGTGGGAGGCTGCATCGTCGACCAGCGCAACGAGATGTGGATTCCCGATGTCGACCGCCATCTGACGACCGACGTCGACACCGAGCTCGGACCACCGGGGCGAGAGTTCGCCGGCCTCGGTGGCTGGCCCCATGTCGACCCTGACCTGAGCGATCGGATCTCCTGGTTCGACATCGAGGGTCCGGACACCGCCATCGGTGGACACGGTGAAGGTGGTCGGTTGATCGGTGCCGATATGGAAGGCCAGGGCTTGTCCGAGACAGCGAAGACCGTTGCCGGACACCTCTGGCCGGCTGCCATCGCTGTTCCACAAGATCATCTGCCAGGTGCCGTCGGCAAGCGGGGTTGCGCTGATGAGTCCGTCCGCTCCGATACCGCGTCGTCGGTCGCACCAGCGGCGTGCATCGTCCGCAGACAAGGGTCGAGCCGGGTCGACCACGATCAGGAAATCGTTCCCGAGGCCGTGGTGTTTGGTGGCGGTGATCGTCTGCGTTTCGGTCGCAGTGACCGTGGTGGCTGAGGTCAAGTCCCCATTGTCGCATCAATCCGACGATTCGACGCCGCGTTTCAGGCCCAGTGACGTTCGACCTCGTCGAGCACCGACGGATCCGACGCTGGACGGTCACGGTCGATGTCGACCCAATGGATCCGTGGATCTCGTCCGAACCACCGTTGCTGGCGACGGGCGAAGCGCCTCGTACGACGCCTGGCTTCGTCTAAAGCTTCGTCGAGGGAGAGCTCACCGTTCAGGTGGGCGATGAGTTCGCGATACCCGAGAGCTTGGCGTGCCGTGCGCGACAGACCGGCAGACCGATCGAGGAGTGTCCGCACCTCGTCGAGGAACCCGTCGGCCATCTGCTGCTCGTAGCGCTGATCGATTCGTGCATCCATGAAGTCGCGATCGATGCGCAGGCCGACCAGGCAGAAGCGGGTCGGTGGGAAGGCGTCCATGCCAGGACCGAACGACGAGAACGCGTGACCAGAGCCGAGGCAGACCTCGAGGGCGCGGGCGATGCGTCTGCGGTTGGTCGGCTCCATCCGGCCGGCGGCCACGGGATCGAGATCGCGCAACTGGGACCACATCGTCAGGGTGTGACTGTCCGGCCGTGCGTCGATCTCGGCCCGGACGTCCGGATATTGGCCGGGGATCTGGAGATCATCGACGACGGCCTGGACGTAGAGCCCGGTGCCGCCAATGAGGATCGGTGTCGCTCCCCGACTCTCGATGTCGTCGATCGCGGCGCGGCACTCGGCCTGGAATCGCGAGACGGTGTAGTCCTCTGACGGATCGGCGACGGCAATGAGATGGTGTGGAACGCCTCGATGTTCTTCGACCGTGGGTGCCGCCGTGCCGATCGACATTTCGGCGTAGACGGCCATGGCGTCGACCGAAACGATCTCGACCGGCATGCCGCGTTCGATCGAACGGCGGGCGAGTTCGAGCCCGAGCGAGGACTTGCCGGAGGCGGTCGGCCCGATCAGGGCCAGTGGTGGTTGGCTCACGGCATCAGTTGCTTGGCGAGCAAGTAGTGATCGAGCCGGAGAAGGTCGGGGTCGGTGCCGTAGGCCTCGTAGAACACGTAGACAGCTTCGGGCCCCAGGTTGCGATGGATGCTGGCGTGGGCATGGGCCAGGTCGAGGTGGCGGTCGGCGATCCGCACACCGCCGAGATCGACGAAGCCGGTGAACACACCCTGGTGCGCGATGAGATTCGGAAGGGCTGGGTCGCCATGGCAGATGACGAGGTCCTCGATGGGCGGGCGCCCAGCGCACCAGATCGAGAGGAGCTCGTCTGCGGTGTAGCGCTGATAGGCCTCGTCGATCGCTCCGAGTCCCGACGCAACTGTGGCCTCGGCCAGGGCGGCCAGCGCATTCCAGCCCCGTTCAATCGAGGCCGGGGCCGCGTCGAGCGGGAGGGCATGCAGTGCCCGCAGTGCCGCTCCGGCGACCTCGGCCAGCGAGCCGACGTCGCCGTGCAGGTCGGGCCGGTGGGCAGGGACGCCGGGCAGCCGTTCACTCACGAGCCAGGCCCAGTCGCCTTCGTCGACCCTGAGGACGGGCGTTGCGGTGGGGACATGTTTGGCGAGCCAGACGCTGTTGTCGGACTCGGCGTCGAGCACGAGGCGTCGGCTGATCGGCACGGTCTTGATGGCGTGCCGCTCGGTCAACCACGAATGGGCCGGCTGATCATTGGTTGGATCAACGGATTCCCAATCGTCGACGGGGCCGGCGACATCGACAACGGAGGGCGGGGGTGCGATCAACACTCCCCTGAGGCTAGGTCTGGAGCTGTGTCTTCAGCTGAGCGAGCGCACGGTGCAGGCCGGACTTCACGGTGCCTTCGGGTTCGCCGATGATTTCGGCGATCTCGGCGACGGTGTGGCCGCCGTAGAAGCGGAGCACCACCATCGCCCGCCAGTTGTCCGGCAGCTTGGCCAAGGCATCGACGAGGTAATGGGCCTCCGGCGTGTCCTCCGGCTTCGGGGTGACCAGCCTGAGCTTCGCCCGGCCTCTGATCTCACGACGCTGCGCATCTCGGCAGCGGGACACGAGAGCGGTGCGGACGAAACCACCGGGGCTGTGGACGCTCGACCACTTTCCGAAGAGTTGGGCGAAGGCATCCTGGGTGAGTTCTTCGGCTCGCTCCTGGGAGCCCACCATCAGGTAGGCCAGGCGGACGAGGCCGCGGTATTCGGTGCGGAACAGGTCGTCGAAGGCAGACGCATCAGTCCGAGAGAGCTCGAACACGGCGACCTCGTTGTTGTGTTCAGCCGTAGACACAGACCTCACCCGCCCACATCGCTACAACAATGTCAGAGTCGTTCGGTCCGGACAGGTACCAGCCCATCACTCCGTCCCAGGCCTGCCAGCCCAACGTGCTGTCGATGATCTCGACGTTCGTTCGAAAGGCCTTGATTTCTGCGACCGTCGAGCCGAGTTCGATGCTGGTGCCAGTCGTGACGGCTGGCCCCTCGCCCGCTTCGCTGAGCGCCCAGCCGACGACGGTGCCGCTGAGATCGTCGATGTAGATGCTGACGGCACCCCAGCCGATCAGCGAGGTCTGGCCCCGGCCGCATTGCTCCAGGGCGATGTCCACTGTCGGCTCGCCGAGGAAGGCGCCGAGAAGATCGACGACCTCCGCCTGAGGAGTGCCGAACGGGACCAAGCTCGCTTGGCCTGTCGCCCCATCGAAGAATCCGTACTCGACGAGCTGGAACTGTTGGCCGATGAGCACGGTGGTCGTCGATGTGTCATCGACGGTGGTGACGGAAGTGACCGACGATTCCGCCACCGTGGTGACGGGCTCGCCTGGCACCGTGGTGACGGGGCCAGTGGTGACTGTCGTCTCGTCGACGAGGGGCTCCTGGGCGACCGTCGTCGAGCTGTCGCCCCCGGCGACGATCTCGTCGGAGTCGGTCTGGCCGAGGCGATCGGCGGCGAAGACGCCGCCGCCCATGATCGCAACAGCGGCGGCAACGGCTAGGAACCATTGGGACCTCGGCCGGTTCGAGTGACTGTTGCCGGCTCGAGTGGCCGAACCCCGCACCTGGTTGAGGGCGGCTTCGACGTCCGGCTCGACGACAGCGACGGCTTGTTGCATCTCTTGTTCGAGCATCTGCTCGAACGGATCATGTGTGTTCATACCCCACCGTCGAGCGACGGGGTCAGAACGTTCCCGATCACCAACGATTGATCGACCGGCCAGCGAGACTGAGCAGGGCGCCGGCGACCGTTACGGGATCGACGACCATGTGGAGGTGCTCGCCCGCGAGGCGTGTGGTTGCCCAGCCTTCGGCCCTGGCCTGACGGAAGGACGGTCGGTACATCTCGCCAAGAGCGAGGAAGGCGAGGCCGACCTCGCCGGGCAGCTTCGGCGCAGGAATGGGCTGGTCGAACACGGCGCGGGGCACGGGCTTTGCTTCGCTCAGGACGCGTTCTCGGGCTTCGTCGTCAGGGAGCATGTCCTCGATCATCGGGCCCCACCAGCGATGCCACGGAGGTAGGTATCCGTCTGGACGGATGAGGGCGTCGAGGGTGTCCATGAAGGGCGAGTCCCGCTCGGTGGGGACAACGCCGTCCTCGGGGATGCGGCCGTTCACGATGATCATCGAGGACACGTCGTGGCCGAGCTCGAGCAGTCGGTCGACGACCAGCGGCTGGCGCGGGCATGACGCCGAGTGGGCAACGACGACGGTCGGCAGCCCGACGGGCGGGGGGACGGCGCCGACGACGGCATCGAGCCAAGGGGTGATGTGATCCTCGTCCCGAGGGGTGGTGCGGTGAGTCGGGGTGACGACGACTGCCTGACCCAGCCGTTCGAGAGTCCGGGCCACGCCCCGCCACGACTCGGGGCCGAGGAGGAAACTCGGCACCAACACCCACAGCCGCCGAATGAGGGCGTGGTCGATTGCGCCCTCCCATCCGTTGTCGGGTTGATGCTCGAGATTCACCAAGATTCGGCCCTCTCCATGCCTGAGGAGTGACCCTAGTCACGCACCCCGAGAGGAGCCATTTGGCGTCAGTCCGCCGGAAGGAATGACGGTTGGCAACGTGGTGGGTCGACAGTGGAAACGGCCCGGAAGGGAAGGAAGCGGTCCATGTACCACGGCAGCGGCTCGATCCATTCGGGGTGGTCGCCGGCGCGCTCGAGGTCGAATTGTTCGCCATCGACGACGAAGGAGACACTGATGTCTGGATTTTCGGCCAGGTAGTTGCGGAGGTTGATCAAGGGAAGGGCGAAACCGCTGTCGACGTACTCCGCGAAGTCCTCGTCCGAGCTCGCCAAGATGACGGCTGTCTCGCTCTGACTGTCTCGTAGCTCAGCGGTTCCGGGAACGATGAAGTGGTTCGTCTCACCAGCGACCGTGACCAGGTTCGAGTACATGTTGAAACCGAAGCCATCCTTGAGTTCGAGGTAGGGACTGAGTCCGTTGAGGACGACCAGTCCCACGATCACCGACCCGGCGATCGACGTTGGCCGCAGTGCAACGGTTGATGCACCAGGGCCGGGCCGACGGAGGACCAGGTGACGAACGAAGTACCACAGCAGCCACAGCCAACCGACGCGCACGAGGAGCGTCCCCGACACCCGCACCGCCTCGGGGAATGGCAGCGTGGTCGCCACGACACAGACGGCCCCGAGCGCCAGCCACGGCTTGCCACCGAGCACGGTCAGACGCGGAAGGTGGCGATCGAAGTCCAGCAGCCTGCCCTCTGGAGCGAAGAGCAGGTAGAGCGGGATGAGAACCAGGGTGAAGTCGAAGAAGTGTTGGATCAGGTCGAGGGTCAGAAAGAGGTGGAAGGCGACGGCGAGCCACACGCCGAAACCGCGTGTTCTGCGCAGCAGGACCAGCAGCGGAATACTGAGCTCGACCGCGACCGTGGCAAATGGCAGAACGGTGCCGAACGAGGACGACGCGGCCACCTCCGGGAGCTGATACAGCTTCAACATCTGGTCGGCGAAGAACGTCGAACAGGAGACGGCGGAGTCGAAGAAACCCCTGTTCAGCTTGGCGAACGCGGCGAAGGCGTAGAAGATCAGGAGTATCAACCGAGCAGACGGAGTGAACCGGCGCCACCACTTCTCCGTGTCGCCCCAGGGTCTGGCGACGAGAGCGGCGGCGCTCACCGCTGCGGCAAGTACCCAGTGGTTTCCGATGAACGGGGCTTCGGCGAGAGCAGACATCCCGATGAGGGCAGCCATGGCGGTGCGGGCCCATCGATCGTTCGGACGGACGAGAACGAAGAGTGCGACCAAACCCAGGAGCAAGTTCGGGACACTGCGAGTGGAGAAGCCGAGGGCGAGGCCGTTGTTTGTGACGTGAGCGAAAGCCATGAGCGACCACAATCGCCACCAGGCTCCTGCGTCGCTGGTGACCTCTCCCTCCACGCGTCGTTCCAGCATTGCCGTCACTGATCACCCTCCGGCCACCATCCAAGCAGACCAGCCGGGTCTCGTGCGTGAGCGAAAACGCGCGTTGCCCGGGCCATATGGCCCGGGCACCGAACGAGGCTCAGCAAATCGTTTGGATCAGGCGGCTTCTCGGCAACCCGAGGGTTGCGCGCCATTGCTACGCAATGGCGCCCGCTCGTCCAGTCTCGCTTCGCTCAACCGGCTTCGCTGTGGGTGACGGGCTCTTCGCCCATCCATTCGCGAAGGGTGTTCTTCAGCTTGGTTTGCTGGATGAAGAGATCCTGTTCGGCGGTCGTGTCCCCCGCCGCCTGCGGGGCCTTGAGGTAGAAGCTCAGCCACTCCTGTACGCCGGACTGGCCGGCCCGCATGGCGAGGTCCATGAACAGGGCAAGGTCGAGCACGATCGGCGCAGCGAGGATCGAGTCGCGACAGAGGAAGTCGATCTTGATCTGCATGGGGTAGCCCATCCATCCGAAGATGTCGATGGCGTCCCAACCCTCCTTGTTGTCTCCACGCGGCGGGTAGTAGTTGATGCGGACCACGTGATCGATGTTGCCGTACAGGTCCGGGTAGGTCTCGGGCTGCAGGATCTTGTGCAGCACGCCGAGCTTCGACTCTTCCTTTGTCTTGAAGTTCTCGGGTGCGTCGAGCACCTCACCATCGCGGTTGCCGAGGATGTTGGTGGAGTACCAACCACGGAGTCCGAGCATTCGCGCCTTGAGACCGGGGGCGATGAGGGTCTTCATGAGCGTCTGGCCGGTCTTAAAGTCCTTGCCTGCGATCGGCACGCCAAGCGTCTTCGACAGCTCGATCATGCATG
>CBESNA010000085.1:0-12568 GCA_965530755.1 uncultured Acidimicrobiia bacterium
CCAGGTGGCGTTGGACCAGGTGGCGTTGCTCCAGCTGGCGCTGGACCAGGTGGCGCTGGACCAATCTTCGAGAACTGCGACGTCATCGGCAAGGATCTCGCCGTGGAGTTCGACATGGAGCGAGCCTCTCGAGAGAACGAGCGAACCCTCGCCCGTCGATCGGGCCCACGACTGGATCGACTCGACACCGGGCACAGGTGCGGCTGCCGCTGCGGCGAGATCGAGCATGCCGTGCCCGACGAAGCGATTCCGGCCGGGGACACGGGAGGCGGTCGTGGTCAGCAGATACTTGACCTGATCAGGAGTCAACTGGGGTCGTGCTTCCAACAGGAGAGCGACGCCGCCGGACACGACCGCAGCCGACTGGCTGGTGCCCGATCCGAGGAACAACGACTCCCCGATGCGGGCATCTGGATGGTCGAGATCGGCCGTGGAGCCTGGTGCTCGGAGGCTCTCGACGCTGACCCCGGGAGCGAGGATGTCCGGGTCTCTCGTGCCGTCGCCCGAGGTGGAGAAACGAGCCGCATGAACGTTGCTGTTCCGGCTGCGGGCTGCTCCGACAGCGATGACGAACGGATCGCTGGCGGGGCTGGACAAGCGTCGCTCGCCCCGTCCGTCGTTGCCGGCCGCAACCACGACCACGATCCCTGCGTCCCACGCACGTTCCACGGCCTCTGCCAGCGGGTCAACTTCGTAGCGTTGGGTGCTGTCGGTCCCGTAGGCGAGGTTCAGGACACGAATGTTCAATCCGTCCTGATTGCGATGCTCCACGACCCAATCGATGGCGGTGATCACCTGAGACACGTCGGCAACGCCGTCACGGTCTGCGACCTTGACCGACACCAGTCCGGCTCCGGGCGCAACACCACGGAAACCGGTGTCTGGATCGTTCCCGGCGATGATGCCGCTGACGTGCGTACCGTGTCCGAAGGAGTCGATGAACGCCGACGCAGGATCGGACGCCTCGAATGACAGGTCGACAATTGCCACGACCTTGTCCGGTCCGGCCAGACCGGCCACAGGAGCGACACCGGTGTCGATCACGGCGACATGGACGCCATCTCCGGTGAAGCCATCTGCCCAGACGTCGGTCGCTCCGATGAGCGCGTTGATGGTCGTCAGCGAACCGTCGCTGGCGACGGCTTGCGAATCGGGTGTGGATTCACGGGGCCGCGCCGCCACTGGCGACACGAAGGACGTCACTGCCGCTACGGCGAGGACGACGGCAGCGATCGCTCTGGCGACCGTCGCTGGTCGGGCCTTGTCGATGATCCTCGGCTTCTGGACTGACACGTTCGATCTCCGTGATTGTGTCAGACGGTGGGTTCGCCATTGACTCCCCGCAGGCCTGGCGACCAGGTAACGACCAAGCGGATCAGCATCTCGTCTGTGTTCTCTTTGACATTTCCTCTACGGCGGGTGGGCAACTCGACTTGAGGGCGAACGGCCTCAATGGTCCATGTGAATCAGCGATTCACCCGACACCAGCGAGGCCGACAGTACGATCGATCGATGACCATCAAACGCATCGCCGTCCTCGGCCTCGGCAAGGTCGGCCATCTCGTTGCGGAGCTCCTCGCAGAGAGCGGCCTCGACGTGACCGGCATCGACACCAGAGCCACGAATCTCGCAGGTGTCCGTATGGTCGTGCTGGACGTCGGCAGCGAGGTGGAGCTCGAAGCGGAACTCGCAAACCACGACGCCGTCGTGTCCTGCATGCCGTACCACTTCAACCGTCGGATCGCGGACGTCGCCCACCGCAACGGGCTCCACTACTTCGACCTCACCGAGGATGTGCCGACGACCCAACACATCCGGGAACTCGCCGAATCGGCCAACGCCGTGATGGCGCCGCAGTGTGGTCTTGCTCCCGGGCTCGTCGGGGTCGTGGCTGCCCATCTCGAGTCGCAGATGACGAGTTGCCGATCGCTTCGACTGCGCGTCGGCGCATTGCCTCAGCACCCGCGGGGCTTGCTCGGATATGCGTTCAACTGGTCCCCGGAGGGCGTGGTCAATGAGTACCTCAACGATTGCGAGGTCATCGAGGACGGCGTGCGTAAGTGGGTGTCTGCCATGGAGTGGCACGAGACGCTCTACGTCAGTGGGACGAAACTCGAGGCGTTCACGACATCCGGAGGCCTTGGCACCATGTGTGAGACGTACCTGGGGCGAGTCGCCGACATCGACTACAAGACACTGCGCTATCCGGGCCACGTCGACCAGATGAACTTCTTCTTTCACGAGCTCCGCATGCGTGAAGATCGAGAGCTTGCCGGACGCATCCTGACCCATGCCAAGCCCCCGGTGAACGACGACGTTGTCCACATCCATGTGGCGGCCGAGGGGCTGCAGCACGGTCAACTGCACCGGAACGAGTTCGTTCGTTCGTATTACCCGCGGGTGTTGTGTGGGCTCGAGCGAACGGCGATCTCCTGGACGACCGCTGCCAGCGCCGTTGCGGTCATCGAGTTGGTGAGTCAAGGCCGACTCGAGCCTCGGGGCTTCATTCGCCAGGAACACATCTCATTCGACGACCTGACCTCGACGACGACCGGCGCGCTCTTCCTCGACGCACCGACCCGGATCTGATTCCCTGGCACAGCTCTGCCAGACTCATCGAATGGCCAAGAACAAGAAGAAGTCGGGATCGGGCACGAACGAGCGCGACGGATCGAACCAGGCGCCCAGCTTCCTCGGGCTGCTCAACGCGATCGCCGTGGCCGAAACCGAAGCTGAGCGATACCTCCTGGGCTGGGCCAACGTGAGTGACAACTCCGAGGTCGAAGCGGCGCTTAGGTTCGTGGCGATGCGCGAAGGCGAACACGGGAAGGCCTTCGCGAAGCGCATGCTCGAGCTGGGCTATGAAGTCCGCTGGCCGTCCTCGATCGAATCGGACGCCAAGTTCGCGATGGCCTGCTCGTCGTTGAGTGACCACGAGAAGTTCAAGGTGTTCGGGATTGGCCGCAAGCCCGGCGGGCCGGATGTGTTCGACCGAATGTTCGAGAACAAAGATCTCGACCCGGTGACGGGTGGCCTCCTCGGCCGCTACATCGCCGAGGAGCGTGACTCCGGCCGCATCCTGCGCCGGGCCCGCAAATGCGCCAAGGCAGCTGCCAAACGGTGATGCCCCGGCCTCAGCCGATCGCCGCGTCGACCCACTCGAGGTGCTGATGCTCGTGGCCTGCGTTGGCCATCAGGACACCACCGATGGTGCCGTCGCCCCATGGCGCCCCGGGAATCGCAGTGGCCAGCTGATCTTCTGACAGCTCGGTGATGAAGTCGATGGTCTTCCCGCGAGCGTCCGACAGTGCCGACAGGAGTGACTCGACCTCGAGCGGCCGGAGCGTTTCGAGATGCGCCTCGTTGTCACGATGGACCTGCGCGATGCGTTCCTCCCAGGTCGAGCCTGCGATCTTGATCGGCGACTCGTCACCGGCGATCGTCAGCTTCGCCATCGCGAGGAAGGCATGCTCGATGCGAAGCAGATGGGCGAGGTGATCGATCGGGGCCCAGTCGGAGCCACCTGGATCTTCGCTCTCGGTACAGGGCGTGCTCAGCAGTTCGGGATCGAAGCTGCGGAAGGTCTGTTCGAGCTCTGCGCGCTGCTCGGCCAGAGTCGACAGGATCGTTGCGTGATCGGTCATGCCGCAGTCTGTCACGCCACCGTCCGGCCATTCCAGGTCCTCTGACCGGCTACGTTCGCCAGATGCTCGCATCGCCGGGGGGAACGCTCGAGAGCTCGTACGACGTCGTGGTCGTTGGATCCGGCTACGGCGGGGCCATCGCTGCGTCGCGGTTTGCTCGCGCTGGACGCTCGGTGTGTGTACTCGAAAGGGGCGTCGAGCATCGGGTCGGGGACTTTCCCGAATCGTTGTGGCAGGCCGTACGCAGCGCCCAGGTGAGGACGAGGAAGCGGCACTTCGGGTCGTCGACAGCCCTCTTCGATGTCCGGCTCGACGATGAGGTCAACGTGTTGGTCGGGTGCGGGGTCGGCGGGACCTCCCTCATCAATGCCAATGTTGCACTCCGCCCTCGAGCCGAGGTGCTCGCCGATCCCCGTTGGCCGGAGGCCCTGCGTCGACCCGGCGCACTCGACGCCTACTTCGCGAGGGCCGAGGAATGGCTCGGCTCGAATCCCTACCCGGATGACGCACCGCGGCTGGCCAAGGTCGATGCCCTGAATGCTGTGGCCAGTTCGTTCGGAGCAGCGATGCAGCGGGCTCCGATCAATGTCTCCTTCGACGACGCTCCCAACCCGGCCGGCATCCGCCAGCCGCCGTGCAGCGGATGCGGCAATTGCGTCACAGGCTGCAACGTCGGGGCCAAGAACACCGTTGCGATGAACTACCTGCCGGACGCCGTGCGCCATGGAGCCCGGATCTTCACGAAACGTCTGGTGCGCTCCGTGGAGCCGAGCGCCGCCGGCGACGGACGATGGGAGGTGCACTTCGAGTCGGTTGGCAGTCGTCGTCGCCTGTTCGGCGCAGGGGACGAGTTCGTCACCGCCGACATCGTCATCCTCGCTGCGGGCACTCTTGGTTCGACCGAAATCATGCTTCGTTCACGCGGCGCCGGCCTGTCGGTGTCCGATGCCGTCGGTCGACGATTCAGCGGCAATGGGGACGTGCTGGGTTTCGGATACGGCGCAGATCGGAAAGTCAATGGATTCGGTTGGGCAAAGGGGGAGGAAGGCGAGGAGGTCGGCCCGACGATCGTCGGCATGGTTCCAGTGTCGCGTCCCGGACCGATCCCGGGCGCAGGGCTGACCATCGAAGAGGGGGCCATCCCCGGAGCGCTGAAGGGTGTGATGCCGCTGGCGCTCCTCGGCTGCGCGCTCATCGGGAGCAACGCATCGCTGTGGCAGAGAATCAGGATGGTCTTCGGCCGGTGGCGAGCGGCGGCCGAACGGACGCTCACGTTTCTCGTGATGAGCGACGACGCGGCCGACGGAAACCTGGTCCTTGAGGACGATCGCATCGTCGTCGACTGGCCGGGTGCTCGAACCGACGTGCGAATTCGGGAGAACAACGAACTGCTCGATCGCATCTCGGGTTCCATCGGCGCCGAGTACGCGCCGGAACCGTTGTGGACTGCGGCTGCCGGTCACGAACTGGTCAGTGTCCATCCTCTCGGCGGCTGTGTCATGGCCGATGATGCGTCGGCCGGTGTCGTGAATGATCTCGGTGGGGTGTTCGCCGGTCCCGCCGGGTCAATTGTCCATCCCGGCCTGCACGTCCTCGACGGCTCGGTGCTGCCCAGACCCGTCGACACCAACCCCTCGTTGACGATCTCGGCGCTCACAGAACGAGCGGTGGAGGCGATCATCGTCGATCGCGGATGGAGCCTCGATCTCACTCCGAACGACAAAGGTGAGCCGCCGAACAAGACGACCGGTCTGAGGGCGCCGGGGATCGTGTTCACCGAACGGATGGCCGGATGGTGTCGATTCGGCGACACGCGTTCGGACGTCTCGTTCGTGGTCACCATCGAGATCCCCGACATGGCCGGCCTCGAACGTGACCCCGGACAGGTTCAATCGATGTCCGGCACCGTCGAGGTGCCCCGCCTGTCAGCCGAGCCGTTGGCGATCAGTGACGGCGAGTTCCGGCTGATGCAGCAACGCCGGGACCGGGCCGAGGAGTGGAACATGTCGTACCGCATGCGCCTCCGGTCGGTTGAGGGGAAGACCTACCGATTCGAGGGAAGCAAGGTGATCCGCACCGGTTCGCTCCTCCGCGGATGGAAGGACACGACAACCCTCTTCGTGACACTCACGGCCGACCGCGTCGACGGTGGGGACGGCGATCCGATCGCCGAGGGAGTGCTCCGAATCTCCAAGCGAGATCTGATTCGCCAACTCTCCACCATCGAGACCACCTCGCCCGCCAGCGTGCGGGGGTGGCGAACCAAGTACCGCTTTGCTCGAGCCTTCAAGGGTCGGTTCCTCCCGATCTACGGCGGTGTCCTCGAAGAATCCAGTCGTCTGTCGCATCGACCGTCCGGTCTGCTCAGACCGCTTCGCCTTCCGCCACCCGAGATCTGTTGGTATTCACCCGCCACGGGATGGCACGAGCTCGAAGGGGACGCGCTCGAGCAGGCGCAACTGACCGCATCCGATCTCGTGGTGGGCCACGGTTCCGGACCGATTCTCGACGGTGTCGGCAAGGATGCCGAGCTCATGCTCACGCATTTCCCTCGCTCGACGGGTTCAGACCAGCCGACCCGGGGCCCGGTGATGCTTGCCGCCGGGTTCAGCATGAGAGCCAACTCGTTGGCTCACCCGACCACCGAGACGACGTTGGCCGAGGCGTTGGCCGAAGCCGGCTTCGATGTCTGGCTCTTCGACTACCGAGCCAGCATCGCGTTGCCGTCGAGTCTCGTGGACTTCACGATCGACGACATCGCGACCATCGATTGGCCGGTCGGGGTGGCCGAGGTGCGACGCCGCACGGGGGCGGAGTCGGTTCAGGTCGTCGGGCATTGCGTCGGCTCGGTGTCGATCCTCATGGCGCTGCTGGCCGGGCTCGATGGCGTGCGCTCGGCCGTGTGCTCCCAGTTCGCGCTTCATCCGCACACGAGTGCGTTGAACCGCTTGAAGAACGCCACTCGGATCGTCGACATCTTCGATGCGCTCGGGATCGAGGGACTCGCCCCGAACACAGGGCGGGGGCCCACCGATCGGCTCATCGACCTTGCGGCAGGGTTGCTCCCCATTCCCAAGGGTGAGGCGTGCCAGCAACCGGTGTGTCGGTGGTTGAACGGGGTCTTTGGTTTGACCCATACCCATGATCAGCTGAACCAGGCGACACACGCGTCCTTCACCACCGCGTTCGGCAATGGTGACATCACGCCGCTGCGGCAGCTTGCGGAGATGACGAGAGCAAAGAAGGCAGTCGATCACAACGGTGATGACGTCTACCTCGCCAACGTCGAACGGTTGCGACTGCCGCTGTTGTTCGTGCAGGGTTCGAAGAACTACATCTTCAAGCCGAAGGGCACAGCGAAGACCCTCGAGTGGCTGGCCGAGCACAACGATCCCGACCTGTACGAACTTCTCACGCTCGACGACTACGCCCACCTCGACGGTCTCGTGGGTCGCAACGCACACGTCGATGTGTTCCCCCACATCGTCGACCATCTGCGACGTCACTGACGCTCGAGCAGCTCCAAGACCAGGGCCAACCCCAACTCCTCGGCGATCGCGGTCGCCTCGGAGCGTGCATCGGCAGCGCTTCGTCCGACCGCCTCGAGCGACGCGGTCAGTTCAGCCGAGCACAGTGCAAGATGGGGCCGAGCGCCGATCTCGCGATATTGGCCCAGGGCTTGCTGGAAGTGGCTCATCGCGAGGCCGTGTTCCCCGCACACCGCAGCGAGGGTGCCGAGGAGGTGCTCGATCGACCCGAGATAGGCGACCAGGCCCAGTCGTGCATGCCGCGCCCGGTACGGCAGGCAGACCTCGTACAGATCTCTGGCGAGGTCGTGGTCGCCGGTTCGGGAAGCGACTCGAACCATTGCCAGCAGGTCCAGGAAGAAGAGATAGTCCTGATCGCGCTCGAGGTGAGCCGGGCCGCCGAGTTCGGCGACGTGTCGTTTGGCGGCATCGACGAGGCCGCCGTCAGCAGCGAGCAATACAAGAACACCGGGAGGAGCGAATGACGATGCGAGTTCGTACATGGCCCCCGATCGGCCCTGCATCCATGGCACCACCAAGTTCAGCGCACCGATCATGATGGTTCGGCTCTCCGGTGAGTATCCGGCCAGGAGCCGGCTGAGCTCCTCCACCAGTACTGCCGGCGACTCTCCTCGAAGGTTGGCCCTGGCTGCTTTCCAGAGCAGTGTGATACGTACGCCCTCGATGTTGCCGACTCTTGCCGCGACCTGTTCCAATTGCTCTTCGACTCGTTCGATCTCGGTCCAGTGCCCGAGTTCGAGGGCTGCCAGCAGACGAAGATTGAGTGCTTCGAGCGCCACGTTGTCGTCGCCCAGCTCGAGGGCTAGGTGTTCGAGTTCGGCGCTCACCTCCCATGCCGCGTCGGTGGCATTCGGTCCGTGAAGCGCCCGATAGAAGCCGGCGAGCACCCTTGCCAGCGTTCGCGGGTCGTCGAGGGATCGAGCGATGTCGAGGGCCTCGTCGAGCACTGCTCGACGTTCGACATACGGTCGGTGCTGTCGTTGCCAGATCCCCAGTGCCGCCAGTAGCCGGGCTCGCATCGGTGTCCGCTCGGTCTCATGGTCCAAAGCCTCGGTGATGAGAGCGACGGGCTCGGCGATGTCGATGATGGCTTGGTTCTCCTTGAGCTGGCCGCCGTATGAGACAGCAACACGGGCGAAGAGGTCCCAGCGTCCGGCGGCCCGAGCGGCATCGGCCGCAGCCACGCTCGTCTGTCGTCCGTCGCTTTTGCCGGCTGCGGTCTCGGCGTCGGCGAGGGCCAGAAGCGCCGATGCCAAGGCCGCCTGATCGTCGGCGGTCCGAACCGCGTCGACGGCCATTCGCCGGAACGTGACGGTCTCCTCGAAGAGCAGCTTCGAGCTCGATTGCTCTGCCGCGAGCTCAGCCAGGTGCAGAACGAGCTCGGGGTCGGCGTGGCTCGCCAGGCGAAGGTGGCGGAGCGCAACAGCAGCCCGGGGGCCGAGATCGTCGCCGGAAACCGAGATGATGGCCTCTGCAGCTTCACGATGAAGGCGTCTGCGTCGTGCCGGGCTGATGCGTTCGTACAGGGCATCGCGGATCAGGGCATGGCCGAAGCGGAAGGTCTCGTCTGCCGAGGTGGAGCGCTCGACGACAAGGCCCGCCCGCTGTGCGCCGGCCAGCAGTTCGAGCACGTCGATCGCGGGATCGACCAGCGCTGCCAGTGCCTCGTGGTCGAACGTAGCGCCGAGGACGGAAGCCACGGTGAGCAGCTCGCGGTGGGCTTGGCCGAGACGATCGACTCGAGCGGTGGCCAACTCGTGGACGGTGGCAGGAACCGTGATCGTCGAGGGGGCCGTCCCCGCCAAATCGGCGAACGATCCTGTCTCTTCGAGGCTGCGAAGCATCTCGGTGACGAACAGCGGGTTGCCGGACGTCTGTCGGTGGAGGTGTCGTCCGACCCTGCGGACATGATTCTCGTCGACCGCCGACTCTGCGTACGACGACGTGACGAGATGCTGAACCTCTGTCAGCGTGAAAGGCTCGACGCGAATCCGATGAGCGTTCGGCTCGAGCAACACTTGGCGCAAGAATCGCGAGAGCGGGGCATCGGCGTCGATCTCGGTCGGGCGGAATGTCGCGAGCACGAGCACCGAACCCAACTCGCCGGCACGGATGAGGTGGCGGATCAGCTCGAGCGACGACTCGGACGCCCAGTGGATGTCCTCCAGCACGATCACGAGCGGTTGATGCTGGGCCACGGACCGGAGGAGGTCGGTGACGGCTTCGAACAATCTGAATCGGTCCGGCTCTTCGTCAACCGGAGTGATCGTCGCATTCGGCACGCGGTCGGCAAGGCCCGGGATGAGGCGGGTGAGCAGACTGCCGTGTCGGAGGACGTGGTCGACCAAGAGCTGTGGCGGAGCGTGACTGATGATGTGCCTGAGCACCTCGATCATCTCGCGATAGGGGGTACTGATCGATTCGTCCGAGCGGCCGACCACGCAGAGATGCCCGCGTGCTGCCAGCGTCGACGCCGTCTGGTGCAACAGCGTGCTCTTCCCGATGCCGGGTTCACCGCTGACCAACGCCAGCTGCACCCGACCGTCGCTTTCCGAGGCCAACCTCTCGATCTCGACGGTTTCGCGCTGACGTTCGATGAACACGGGCGGGAGGTCCCGCTCGGCCAACCAGGCGGTGGAAGGAATTGACCAGGAGCTCTCGGCGTCGACACTCGGCTCAGGTGATTCCTCTGCGGCCGAAACGACCAGGTTGATGTTGACCGGTTCGACGAGCCCTTTCAGTATGCGTTTGCCGAATGGGACCACTCGCAGGATCGGGTCGGCGTCGATGGCGTCTCGAAACGCGTCAGACGCCGCAATCTGCTGGTCTGGCGCGGCATCACAGAGCCGAGCACCGAGATGAACGGTCATACCGACGAATCCGTCGCCGGAAAGGACAACGTCGCCGGTGTGCAGTCCGATGCGCACCTCGATCGGCGGCTCCCTGACCGGTGGCTCGTGGGTGCCGGCGGCCTCCGCCCGCATGGACAACGCAGCATGGGCAGCGTCGATCGGCGAATCGAAGACCGCAGCGACCCCGTCGCCCATGTCGCCGAACACTCGGCCCCCCGACTGGTCGACGCACCGCCGAAGCAGCGTTTGGAGGCGTCGACGGACCGCCACCATGGATTCGTCCCCGATCTCGGCGAGGAGGCGCGTCGAACCGACCTGATCGACGAAGAGAATCGTTCGCGTCGGCACGATCGCTTCCAGTCCTTTCGCCGTCCCCCCCGAAGCCGACGGGCCGCAGCCCGAAGATCGGCGATCCTAGGACTTCGTGCGCTACCTTCCCCAACTGGGCAGTGGGGGAGAGGCGTTGACATCGTGAGCAAACGGGATCGGCAATCGTCGGAATCGATCGACGTCGTCGCCTTCATCGAGGCCTCGGCCGTTGCATTCGATCACGATGCGGCGGCTGCCCTCGCGGCGACGATGTGGCCGATCGAACTCGACCCTGGAGAGTTCCTCTTCCACCAGGGCGAACCGAGTGAACGCTTCTCGATCGTGATGGCGGGAAAGCTCGACGTGCAGCGCTCGAGCCGCGACGGGCGGGATCTGGTTTTCGTCACGCTCGGACCGGGAGCACCCATCGGCGAGGTCAGCATCTTCGACGGTGCCCCGAGGACAGCATCACTGCGTGCTCGTACTGCGGCGATCGTGCTCACGATAGGTCGCAGGCGGTTCCTCGAGCTGCTGGCCGAGCACCCGTCGATGGCCCTCAGCTTGGCCAGATACCTCGCCTCGGTGGTGCAACGACTCTCGACGAGCGTGGAGGGCAAGACTTTTCTGCGCCTCGATGCGCAGCTGTGCGACCTGCTCTGTGACCTCGGTGTCGACGATGAAAAGGGTGGTCTCGTCGTGTCGGCCACCCAACAGGCACTTGCTGATCGGGTGGGAGTCACACGCGAGTCCGTGAACAAGCAGCTCCGATCGTGGTCGAGTGAAGGCCTGATCGAGGTGCGGCGCGGCAGGATCCGGATTCCTCGAGAAGGTGATCTCCGCCAGAGCATTGGCTGATCGGCCGTCGGTCGAGGAAAACATCGCTCTCTGTGAGGTGGTTCACAGATCGATCGACGACGTCGCACCAAACTCGTACTCGTTAGGAAATCTCACAACCGGCAAGACGGAGTGCACGTGTCTGGTTGGTCCGGTGGGCTGGCGGAGCCCATCGGACCATCCGGTTCTCGGAGGGGGCATTCCGTCTTCTCGGCTGTCTCAATACAGGCTTCCAACCGCCGATGGTCACCTTGCATGGACCATGTGACGACACCCTTTTCGGATCCGAGCGTGGCCGAGGCATTTCGCCCTCCGACGCCGGGGCCGCTCATTCGCGTGTTCGCGCCGATCGTGCCGGGAATTCGTGCCACCCGAGACCAGATTGCGGCCCACGCCCACTTCTGGCGCTTGGAGGCAGAGGCCGCGCTCGGCTCGCCCGATCATGACGAACACCCGTTGATGGTCGTGCTCGGCGATTCGTTGAGCCAGGCCGTGGGTGCGTCGTCAGTCCAGCAATCGTGGTTGCACCGTCTGGTCCTTCACGAGTCCCAGCAGAGACGCAACCGACCGGCAAGGATCGTGAACCTGTCGCGCTCGGGGGCCCGCATCGACGACGTTCTCCGGGTCCAGCTACCGGCGTTGCGAGCGATCGCACGGCCGGTCCAACTGGTGACATGCACGGTGGGCAGCAATGACTTCGCCAGGGGCGGGTCGTTCTCGCGGATCGAGAGCTCGATGCACTCACTCATCTCCCGGCTTCCCGACGAAGCGGTCCTGGCCACGCTGCCGGCCAAGGGCAGCCTCTTGGCCAAGCGTTTGAACAAGGTGATCCGATGTGAGGCCGATCGTTCCGACCTCGTGGTCGCCGACGTCGATGCTCACCTTCCCCGTTGGCGGGGTCGGTCGGCGGGCGATCGCTTTCATCCGAATGACCTCGGCTACGAGTCGTGGTTCTCAGCCTTCGCGGACGTCACTCCCGTCGGAGCGCGTCGCTGAGTCTCATTACACGCTGAGCGTCATTGCACGGCGAACGTAACGGTGTTCGAGCGCCACGATGTGTTGCCTGAAGCATCGAATGCCTTCACGTAGAACGTGTTGGTTCCGGTGAGACCGGTGACCGTGGTTGACGGACCGGGTGACGTCGCAACGATCTGATTGTTGGCGAAGTCGTAGATGTTGTAGCCGGTGACGGCGACGTTGTCGGTGCTGGGATTCCAGGTGAGATCGACCGAACCGCTGCCGACTCCCACGACCGTCAACGCAGTCGGTGTGGACGGCCGTTCGGTGTCGGCGGCTGGGCCGATGACGACGGTTGTCGTGCCAGATCGCCACGACAGATTGCCGGCGGCGTCGAACGCCTTGAGGTAGAAGGTGTTGGTGC
>CBESNA010000086.1:0-12331 GCA_965530755.1 uncultured Acidimicrobiia bacterium
GAGATCCGCCCCCGAGGGGGGGTTCCGCCCCCCACCCGGGAGCCGTTACGGCTCGCCGTGTCTCGAACCGTCGGCGGCTGCCGCATCACGTCGAAGAGCAGATGCGTGCGCGACACCGCCGGGTCTCGCACGACGATCAGATCCGCCGAGACCCCGCCGCCGGGCGACCCACCACCGTCCACTGCAGATCGATTCGGGCTCCGACCGACCACCACATTGCGCTGCACGGGCCACACCGACCCGTCACCGAACAACAGCCATCCGAAATGCGGCGCGTCGGCGACGGCCGTGTGAACACCGGGGATGGCACCGATGATGGCCGCAACCGTTCGCGGTGACCTCCCGTCGGGCCCTGGATGGCGCATTCTTCGACCGTACCGTCCGACCGATCGCCCCTCGATGGGGACCGCTCCCCATCGACGGCAGTGATGCAGTGACCGTCAGGTCAGGAGGGAGTACAACACCAAGACGGCGCCGATCAGCAGCAGGCCGACGATCACCATCAGCGAACGGTCGAAACCCGAGCCGACCTCGGAGGTCGACGCTGCTGAGTCGACGGACGGCTCGGCACCGCTGTCTTCGAGCATGTTCACCTCGCGAATCGATCGCCTCAGCTGCTCGGCGAAACCGCGGGCGCTACGAGGACGATCGGCGGGATTGGCGCTCATCGAACGTCCGATCAGGTCGGCGATCTGGGCTGGGACGGCCGGGGCGGGTGGCTCGGCGCCACGTCGGGCTCGATCGACCACCGACTCGAGATCGTTTCCGCCGTCATCAACCAGGAACGGGCTGCGCCCCGAGAGCAGCGCCCAGAGTGTCGCACCGAGGCTGTAAACGTCGATGGTCGTGTCGACGCTCACAGCGTCGAATGTCTCCGGCGCGCCGAACGACGGCGTGAAGGCCACGGTTGCACCATGTAACGTCGGATCCACCCCGATCTCAAGGCTGATCCCGAAGTCGGTCAACCGGGGTCTGAGGTGGTCCGAGAGCAGGATGTTCGCCGGTTTCACATCGCGGTGGACGATCCCGACCGAGTGGAGGTCTGCGACCGTGTCGGCCACTGGCAACAACAGAAAGACTGCTTCACGCCACGGCAACGGCCCGCGTTCCTGCATGAGCTCATGGAGTGAACCGCGACCGAACAGCGGCATCACGAGGTAGCGGAAGCCGTCTGCGGTTCTCCCGCCGTCGAACGCTGCCACGACGTCGGTGTGCCCCGACAACCGTCCCATCACGGTGAACTCGCGCTCCATGAGGCGATCGAGCCGATCGTTGTCACCCGGAGCGAAGACCTTGATCGCCACCATCCGATGAAAGAGTGGCTGCCACGCTCGGTAGATCGTGGCCGAACCGCCGCGACCGATTCGAACCGCACCCTCGAGGCCGGCGATGCCGAGTTCCTCGTGCCCGCCCTCCGGTTCGTCTGCCATCGAGCTACTTGTAGCACGCCTCGGTCGCCCGACCGGGCGTCACGACGTGTTGTCGCTGTAGGAGACGAGACGGGCCATCACGTCGTCTCCGGCCTTCTCGACACTGCCGGCATCGAACGGCGGCTGCGGGTCGTACTCGATCATGAGCTGCATCGCCTTCGCCGCCAGATCATCCACGAGAAGCTCGCTGAGCCGAAGCGCCATGTCGATCCCCGATGACACTCCTGCCGCAGTGATGATCCGATCATCGAGATGCTCCACGACTCGTTGACCGGTCGGCGTCGCACCGAGCTGTTCGAGGTTCGAATACGCCCCCCAGTGGGTGGTGGCGCTCAGTCCATCGAGCAGGCCGGCGGCAGCCAGAACCAACGAGCCGGTGCAGACCGAGGTCGTGAACCTGGTCGTCTCGTGCGCCTTGCGCAGCCAGGCATGGATTGGTTGCGTCCCGTCGACCAGCGACCGAGTCCCGACGCCGCCGGGCACGACGATGACGTCGGGATCCGGCAGATCAGCGAACGTCGCGTCGACCATCAAACCGAGAAAGCCGTTGTCGGTACGGAGTTCACCGATCTGCTCTCCGAGAAAGGTCACGGTCGCCCCGGGGAGACGTTGGAGCACCTCGTACGGACCGACGGCATCGAGCGCCGTCACTCGGTCGAAGAGGGGGATGGCGATACGGATCGGGTCATTCATGAGCGCACTGCTTTCGGTGTCATGCCACTCGGCTTCGCGCAGGAATCATATCGGTGCCTCGCCCTCCGATACTGGGGGTAGTGGCCACCGAGACGCGCAGAACCGGGAGATCGCCAGAGCGCCGTCGCTCGGACGATCCGATCGATCGCTTCCTCATCAGAGGCGAGGAACTCGCGCAGCCGGCGTTCCGAGTCAGGCTCCGGCTCTGTCTCATAGCCCTTGTAGTGGTCACGGTCCTCGTCGGTGCGGTCGGCCTCGCTCGAGGCCAGGACTGGGCACACGTCACACTCGAGTCTGCGCCCCTGCTGCTCCTCGCCGTCATCGCACGACGGTCTCAGCACCGGTTGATCGCAACGATGTCGGTGTCGGTCGGGTTGGCGGCGACCGCGGCGCAGCTCGTGCACTACACCGATGGCCTCATCGAATCCCACTTCGCGTTCTTCGTCATCCTCCCGCTCATCTCCATCTTCCAGGATTGGCGGGCCATCACGACGACTGCCGGTCTCGTGTTCGCCCATCACGCCATCCTCGGCCTGATCGATCCGACCGCCGTCTACAACCACGAGGCGGCGCAAGCCAACCCGCTCCTCTGGGGCGCGATCCACGGCTTCTTCGTCGTCTCCGAGGTCATGGCACTCCTGACGCTGTGGCACTTCGCCACACAGGACCACCGAGCCACCAGAACTGCCCTCTCCGCTCTCACCATGGCGCAGGACGAACTCGAGTTCCAGGCACTTCACGATCCGCTGACTGGTCTCGGCAACCGGGCTCGGTTGTTCCAGGCCCTCGGAGCAGCACTGCCTGGCGACGAGCCGATTGGCTTGTGCGTCGTCGACATCGATCGCTTTCAGCTGATCAACGAGTCGCTCGGTCACGAGCTCGGGGACCAGCTCCTGCTCGCCTCGGCAGAACGCCTCGACGGATGCGTGCGACGCGAGGACCTTCTCGTGAGACTCGGAGCGGACGAGTTCGTGGTTCTCAGCTACGACGAGTCGGACGTGGGCGGCGTCGCTGCGATCGGCGATCGGCTCCGAACAGCCTTCGAACATCCCCTCCTGATCGATGACGAAGCCTTTCCTGTGTCGGTCAGTGTTGGCGTGGCCAGCAGCACCGGCGCCGACGGCAGGCCGATCACGGACCCCGCCGTCCTGCTGAGGAACGCGGACGCTGCCCTCAACCAGGCCAAGTCGAGCGGCCGGAACACGGTTGCCGAATTCGATGAGTTCCTGCGCACGCAGGCCGCAGATCGGCTCGATCTCAAGAAGGCGCTCCATCACGCCATTGCCGAAAGGGCGTTCGAGCTTCACTATCAGCCGGTTTTCGACCTCCAGATGCACGTCCTCACCGGCGTCGAGGCCCTCATCCGGTGGCACCATCCAACACGCGGCCTCATCAGCCCAGACGAGTTCATCCCACTGGCCGAGGACACCGGCGTGATCATTCCGATCGGAGCGTGGGTGCTCGAGGAAGCCTGCGATCAAACCGTGGCCTGGCAGCGCGACCACGGAATCGAGCTCGACATCGCCATCAACATCTCGGCCAGACAACTCGCCGACGTCTCATTCCCGGCCACGGTGGTCAGTGTCCTGAGCTCGACTGGCATCGACCCGAGTCGGGTCTGCCTCGAGATCACCGAGACTGCCCTCATCGACCAGCCGGCGCTCGCCATTCACAATCTCGGCAAGCTCCGTGCACTCGGGATCGAGATCGCACTCGACGACTTCGGCACCAGCTATGCCTCGCTGACCTACCTACGGACCCTGCCAGTGACCTTGATCAAGATCGATCGATCATTCACGGCAGGTCTCACGCTCGGATCCAGAGACGCGACGATCATCGAGTCCACGATCAAGCTCGCACACGGACTCGGACTCAAGGTCGTGGCCGAGGGGATCGAGACCCAGGGTCACTACGACATGCTCGAGGAATATGGCTGCGACTACGGCCAGGGCTTCCACATGGGTCATCCTGTCCCTGCCGCTGAGATGATCGCCACTCACATGGGCGTCGTCGCCTGAGCGAACAGCGCTTCGGATCGGCCGAGTAATTCAACAGCGCGACGATGCAAGGGGCCTAACCTCTTCGGCGTGAAGAACACGAGTCTGGGCGGTCGCTTCTGGACGCTGTGGGCCTCGTTCACCGCCGCCAACCTCGGCGACGGACTGAGTCTTGTCGCGTTCCCGCTTCTCGCCGTGTCGCTCACTGACGATGCTCGCCTTGTCGCGTTCGTCTCGATGTGCCGATTCCTGGCCTTCCCGCTGCTCGGTCTACCGGCCGGCGTCGTGATCGACCGATTCGATCGACGGAACCTGGCCGTCGTCGCCCAGATCGGACGAGCCGGTGCCGTCGGCGCGGTCGCGGCCATGCTGGCCTCCGACTCGGCGACGATCCCGGCGCTGGCTGCGGCGGCGTTCGTCGTCGGCGCCGGTGAGGTGATCACCGACGGTGGCCTTCCTGCGGTCGTCCGTTCTGTCGTGAGCGCCGTCGATCTCGACGTCGCGAACAGCCGGCTGTCTGCCAGCCAGACCGTCGCCAACATGTTCATCGGGCCTCCGCTGAGCGCACTGTTGTTCGAGGTCGATCCATCGCTCCCATTCCTCGGGGCCGGCCTGCTTTATCTCCTCACGATCGGATTCCTCGCCAGGCTCAGTGGCCGCTTTCGTCCCGACGTCGAGATCGACAGCGGGAGTCTGCGTCAGCGAATGACTCGTGGCCTCTCCTATGTCTGGCGACACCCGGTGCTGCGGCCGCTGGCGCTGGTGGTTGCGGCATTCTCATTCGTCGGAGAAGCCGGGAACGCGATCTTCGTGGTGCTGGTGACCGAACGGATCGGCCTCAGCAACGTGCAGTTCGGACTGTTGCTGACCGTTGAGGCGGTCGCCGCGCTCGCCATGTCATTCGCGGTGGCTCCGCTGGTCCGACGGGCCAGCCACGGCGCCAGCATGCAGCTCAGTGTCGTGGCGTTCGTCGCAGCCGCCCTCATCCTCGGCACGACGACGATGGTCGCTGCAGTCTTCCTCGCGATGGTGCTGGGTGGCGTCTCGCATCCGATGTGGAACATCGTCAGCACGACAGTGCGGCAGCGACTCGTTCCGGACGCCATCTTCGGGAGGATGATGACCGCCTATCTGTTCATCGCCTGGGGGATGCAGCCCTTCGGTGCCCTCACCGGCGGTGTCATTGCCGAGCAGTTCGGGCCCGAGTGGGTGTATCTCATGTCAGCGGGCGTGGTCGGTTCGCTGCTCGTCTTGGGTCGGCCGATGTTCCGCAAGGTCGACGAGGCTCTCGAGACCCTGGTCTGACGAGTAGAGAGTCAGCGCAGCCAACGCTCGGGCGCCCTCAGCAGGCTGCGTGCACCAAGTCTTCACATCTCCCGCGGGACGCGGCCGCATCCGTTGTTTACCTTGGTGTCCGTGGCGACCACCCCCATTCACATCCTCGTCGTCGAAGACGAACCCACCATTGCGAACGCCGTCGCCGACAGGCTGTCGAGCGAGGGCTTCGAAGTGACCATCGTCGACGATGGACTCCTCGCCGTCGAACGGTGCGCTGACCTCGGGCCCGATCTGGTCGTTCTCGACCTCGGCCTGCCGGGTATCGATGGACTGGAGGTGTGCCGGCGGATCCAGGCTGTCCGCCGAGTTCCGGTCGTGATGCTCACTGCCCGCGACGACGAAACTGACATGCTGGTCGGGCTGGGCGTCGGCGCCGACGACTACCTGACCAAGCCCTTCTCCCCCCGAGAGCTCGTCGCTCGGGTCAAGGCTGTTCTCCGGCGGGCCGAGTCCAACAGCGGCCCGAGCCTGCAGCGAGGGCCGATCGCGATCGACCCGGCCAGCCGAATCGTGACACGAGACAACGAGCAGGTGCATCTCACGCCGACCGAGTTCGACCTCGTGCGGGTGTTGGCAGAAGCCGGCGCAGCCGTGATGAGCCGAGAACAGATGTTGGCCATGGTGTGGGGGTACCGCGACGGTTCGGGTGCGCGCACCGTCGACAGCCACGTGCGATCTGTGCGCCGGAAGCTCGGCGATGACACGATCAGAACCGTGCACGGGGTCGGCTATGCCTTCGGAGAACCAACATGAGTCGCCCGAGACCGCTCGACCCGATCCCTTCGATCAAGACGAAATGGTCGGTCGTGATCGTTGCTGCTGTGGCGGTCACCGCGCTGATGAGCGTCATTGGATTGCGTCTCGGCTGGCCGGTGTGGTTGCGCCCGGTCATCGCCGGCGCCCTCGCCTTGTTGATGGTGCAGTTCTTGGCCCACGGCATGACGTATCCCCTTCGCCAGATGGCCGCATCAGCCAACGCCATGGCACGAGGCGACTACTCCCGCACTGTCGAGGTGACCGCCGCCGACGAGGTCGGTCAGCTGGCCGCGGCCTTCAACCAGATGGCGTCGGATCTCGGCGACGCCGACCGACATCAGAAGGAGTTCATCGCCAACGCCTCTCACGAACTACGGACCCCCGTTGCCGCCTTGCAGGGCACGCTGGAGAACCTGGTGGACGGTGTCGGCACCCCCGACCGGGCAACCCTGCAACGGATGTTGGCTCAGGCCGAACACCTCGGACGACTGGTCAATCAGTTGCTCGACCTCTCCCGCCTCGACGCAGGCGCCGACAGACTCGGCGCCGAGGAACTCGACGTTGGCGATCTCCTCCACGATCTCGCCGGCGAGCTCCGACTCTCCCATCCAACGGCGATCATCGACGTGAAGGCACCGCTCGGCCTCCGCTCCGTCGGCGATCGTGAACAGCTCGAGCGTGTACTCACCAACGTGATTGGGAATGCACTTCGCTTCTCTCCGATCGGCGAACCGGTCACCGTCGTCGCCAGCCGCCAGAACCGTTCGGTCCGGGTGGCCGTACGCGATGCCGGACCCGGGATCCCGGTCGAGCAGCGGTCGAAGGTCTTCGAGCGATTCTGGCAGGCCGACGGAACACCAAGCGGCGGCGGCGGCGCCGGTCTCGGCCTTGCCATCAGCAAACGCATCGTCGACCAGCACGACGGCGAGATCCTGATCACCGACAACCAACCAAGCGGGGCCTGTGTCGTCGTCAGCCTTCCAGCGCTGACCTGAACCGCGGCACCAGAGAGAAGAGACAACACCATGACCACTGCTTCGACGCGCCCCATCGCGCCTCCCTCACCGTCCACCGGTGGTGACCCACCACCGCCACCACCACTCCCCCGGCCCGTCGCCAGGATCACTCCCCCGGCCCGATGGACGACCGGGCTGCTGATCATCGGCGGAGCATTCGTCACCAACCTCGCGATCCAGGGCCGTGCCGCATCGGTCGCTTCGCTCGCGGCCATCGTCATCGGCGCCCTCGTCATCCTCGCTGCACCTGGGCGACGAACGGCGAGCGTCTCACTGTCAGTCGGGATCGCCATGCTGGCCGGGTCGAACCTGGTGCTGCGCACCAGCGACTGGGTCACCGGCCCGACGCTCGCCACCAGCACGCTGCTGCTGGTCCTTGCATCGCTCGATCAACTGATGTCGGCTCGCCCGAGCGCAGTCGGTGACACGATCCGGGTGTGGTTCGCAGGGCTCGTCGGCTCGGTTCGACACCTCGTCAGCCCCGTCATGGGCCTTCTCGGCCCCGAGAGCGATCGGCGCCGGGCGGTCATCCGAGGTATTGCTATTGCTCTGAGTGTCGGAGTCCTCCTGACCTCGTTGCTGGCCAATGCCGATGCCGTCGTCTGGCAGTTCATCGGCGACGCCCTCCAGTCCTCGACCTGGGCTCACTTGGTGGTGTCGGCGGCGATGGCCGTCGTGTTCGCCACCGTGGCCGTGGTCGCCCACGACCCCAGAGGGCTGAGCGACGAATCCTGGGCTCCCCGAGACCGTCCGATCGAGGCGATGATGGGCCTCGGGGCCATGGCCGTCGTCCTCGGCTCATGGGTTGCGGTGCAAGCGACCGTCGCTCTCGGCGGCGCCGACCGATTGTTGGCGACCGCGTCGGTCACGAGAGCAGAACACGCACGTGAGGGATTCTTCGAGCTCGTTACGGTGGTCGCCGTCGTCCTGGTGCTGCTCGCCGTCTTCGGGCGACTGCTGGGACGGCACAAGGCCGCCTCGGCCCTGGTGCTCCTCGGGGGCGTCGGCTCACTGACCGCATTGTTGGTCGCCATCACGTTCTCGAGGCTCTCGCTCTACATCGATGCCTTCGGACTCACGATGCTGCGCCTGAGCGTGGCATGGTTCCTCGGTTGGCTGGCCTTCCTCGTGGTTGCGGCCGCAGCGTGGAGCGCCGGTGTCGGCGCGGGCCGAGGCTGGCTCACTCCGCTGGTCGTCACCTCGGCGGCCCTCGTGGTGACGGCGTTCGGCTGGTCGAATCCGGAGGCGACGGTCGCGTCGACGAATCTCGCCCGGGACAACGCCGTGGTTCGCCTCGACGTCGACTACCTGAAATCCCTCGGTCCGGATGCCGCCCCAGTGCTGGCCGCGCGAGGCGTCAAGACCGGACCAGACGATTGCTCTGGGGACACGCAGCCGTACGGTCCGTTCGGCTGGAATCGCTCACGCGCCAGCTCGTGCTGATCGGGTGGCTCAGGCGACGTCGGCGGCGGAGCGGACCGCTGCGAGCAGCCGCTGGGTCACCTCGTCCTCCGCGGCAAGACCGTCGACGGTCACCAGGAGATCCCGCTTTGCGAACCAGTCGAGAACTGGTCGTGTCTCCTGCTCGTACAGCGCGAGTCGGCGGGCGATGCCGTCGTCGGTGTCGTCGTCGCGACCGCGCGCTTTCATGCGCGCCGTGACCGCTTCGACGGGAACGTCGAGATCGACTGCAGCGTGCAGCCCATCGTCGCCCAGCACCATCACCAGCGCTTCGGCCTGGGCGGCCGTCCGCGGATAACCGTCGAGCACGAACCCCTTGTCGGCAACATCATCCATCGCCAACCGCTCTCGCACGATGCCGTTGATGATGTCGTCGCTGACGAGGTCACCGGCGTCCATCACGGTTTTGGCCTTCAAACCCAACTCGGTCCCGGCAGCCACCGCACCCCGAAGCATGTCGCCGGTGGAGATGTGGATCACTTCGAACGTCTCGACGAGGCGCAGGCACTGCGTGCCCTTGCCGGCGCCCTGACGGCCGAAGATCACGAGACGGATGGGATTCGACATGAAAGAGGTTCCTCTCGGTGGAGCCGACAACGGTGACAGAGGGCGGCGTCGGACGCAAATGTGCAGGAGGTTCTTCCCACAGGGCCGGCGCCGAGACCTACTTGAGGAATCCTTCGTAGTTCCGACTCATCAGCTGGCTGTCGATCTGCTTCATGGTCTCGAGTGACACGCCGACGCCGATCAAGATGGACACACCCGAGAACGCCGTGATGTTCGTGGAACCGGTGCCGCCGCCGACGTATCGAGCAAGCGCGGCGGACGGGATGAGCGCGACCACGGCGAGGAACAAGGCACCGGGCAGCGTGATCCGGTTCAGGATCTTGGCCAGATGACGCTCGGTCTGGGGTCCCGGCCTGATGCCAGGGATGAAACCGCCGGACTTGCGCAGGTCGTCTGCCCGACGGATCGGGTCGAAGGCGATCGAGTTGTAGAAGTAGGCGAAGCCGACGATCAACATGCCGAATATCAGGATGTAACCGACGTTGTCCGGCCGGAACAGATTGCGGTCGATGAAGTCGCGAACACTCTGTCCCCAGCCGTCGGCCGGCAACACGCCGGTGAGGAGCGTCGGGAGCGAGAGAAGCGAGGAGGCGAAGATGACCGGGATGACACCCGCCTGGTTGACCTTCAACGGGATGTAGGTGTTGTTCCCGCCGTACTGGCGACGTCCCACGACCCGCTTCGCGAAGTTGACCGGGATCCGACGTTGCCCCTGCTCGACGAACACGATGCCGGCGCACAAGCCAAGCAGGAGGATGACGGCGATGCCGACGCCGAACCAACCGCGGAGGGCCTGGATCTGGATACCAACCGACGGGAGGCTCGATACGACCGAGGCGAAGATCAGGATCGACATGCCGTTGCCGATGCCCTTCTGGCTGATCAGCTCACCAATCCACATGAGCACGGCCGTACCGGTGGTCATACAGACGACGGCGAGTGCGATCTTGAAGCCGCCATCCGGGAACAGGTCGATCGCAACGCCGAAGAAGCCTTCGGGGTTGCGGTGGATCAGGAAGACGATCCCTGTGCTCTGGACCAACGCCAAGATCACGGCGATGTACCGAGTCCACTGAGTGATCTTGCGCTGCCCTGTCGCTCCCTCAGCCTGCCACTGCTCGAGTTTCGGGATGGCCACCGTGAGGATCTGGATGATGATCGACGACGTGATGTAGGGCAGGATCCCGAGGGCGAAGAAGCTGAGCGACGCCAGCCCGCCTCCGCTCAGGAGATTGAGGTAGCCGAAGATGCCACCCGAGGTGTTGTCGAAGTCGTCGCGGAGTGCCTCGACGGCGTCGAGGTTGGTCCCCGGCGCCGGGATCTGCGCCCCGAGCCTGTAGACCACGATCATGGCGAGCGTGAACAAGATCTTGTTCCGTAGCTCTGGTGTTCGGAAGACGTTCCGCAGCGTTGACACGATGTTCCTCGATTGCGTGGCGGGTCTGGAGATGTGGACCCGAAGAGGGTTCCAATACTAAACAAGTGCCCCCCGGAAGGGAGGGCACCCGATCAGGCCTTCATGTTGAGCAAGCCGATCGGGCGACACTTGCCCGGTGTGCCGACGGAGGAGGCACGCTCCACCGAGACGACACGGGTCGGCGGAAGGCCCTGAGGCGACAGCCGAAGAAAGCGATACAGACCGTCAGCGGTTCATGTGCTGGTTGCCGGAGGACGGTGGGCGCACCGAGAACGGCAGGTCGAGCTTCTCGACGGTGCCGCCGGCAGCGGTGATGGCGGCTTCCGCCGATGCCGAGAAGGCGTGGGCCTTGACGGTGACAGCGGACGACAGCTCGCCGCGGCCGAGCACCTTGACGAGGTTGCCCTTGCCGACGAGGCTCCGATCGAACAGCGCCTCTGGCGTGACCTCGGTGGAACCAGTGGCCTCGACGAAATCGGAGATCACATCGAGGTTGATCGCCTGGTATTCGACCCGGAACGGATTCTTGAATCCGCGCAGCTTCGGAAGACGCTGCTGGAGCGGCTGCTGGCCGCCTTCGAACCCGAGACGCACGGTGCCGCGAGCCTTCTGACCCTTGGTACCACGGCCGGCGGTCTTGCCGCCCTTGCCACCGATACCACGGCCTTTGCGCTTGCCGACCTTGCGAGAACCTTCCGCCGGCTTCAGATCATGGATCTTCATCAGTCAGCCTCCCCTGCATCAACTTCACTCACATCGACGAGGTGCGGGACCCGAGAGAGCATTCCCTGGAGCACCGGACCGTCTTCGATGATGTTGGACTTTCCGATTCCACGCAGACCGAGTGCACGGAGCGTGCCCCGCTGCTTCGGCTTGATGCCGATGGAGGACTTCTTCTGGGTGATCTTCAGACTCGTCATCACTTGACCTCGACCGGATCGGCGGATGGTCCACGGCGAGTCTCGTTGTAGGCATCGAGCAGACCCTTGGGTACGAACTCGGATGCGTCGAGACCGCGAAGCCTGGCGACTTCGTCTGGCCGCTTGAGCTTGCTCAGCGCATCGATCGTGGCCCGGGCCACATTGATCTGGTTGGCCGAGCCGAGCGACTTGCAGATGACGTCGCGAACGCCGGCCTCTTCCAGGATGGCGCGAGCAGCACCACCGGCGATGACACCGGTACCACGAGCTGCCGGCTTGAGCAGCACTCGACCAGCACCGTTGATCCCGATGATCGGGTGGGTGATGGTGCCGCCGGCCATGGCGACGTCGAATTGGAGCTTGCGAGCTTCTTCGGTCCCCTTCTGGATGGCCAGGGGGACTTCCTTGGCCTTGCCGTAACCGAGGCCAACGCGGCCGTTGCCGTCGCCGAGCACCACGAGGGCGGTGAAGGCAAAGCGTCGACCACCCTTCACGACCTTGGCGACACGGTTGATGGTGATGACTCGTGACTCACGGCCGTCATCACGGTCGTTGCGTCCGCTGTTTCGATTGTTGTCTGCCATGACGTCTCCTAGAACTCCAGGCCGGCTTCGCGAGCGGCGTCGGCCAGGGCGGCCACACGTCCGTGGTAACGGTTACCGCCACGATCGAAGACCACGGTGCTGAGACCAGCGGCCTTGCCTCGTTCGGCGATGCGGGTTCCGACGCTGGTGGC
>CBESNA010000087.1:0-12247 GCA_965530755.1 uncultured Acidimicrobiia bacterium
TCGAGTACATCTGGGAAGAGATCGAGGTGGCCATCCCCCACCACGGTGACTGGCAAGCCGCATCGGTGATTCCCGAACGAGAGGCACGCCTGCAATCAGATTCCGAGGGCGCCAAACAGGCAATGCTTGCTGTACGACGACGCTTTCCGGTGCCGACCGCCGAGGTCGAGCCACGAGTGTTTGCCACAGCCGACGAGAACTACATGCGCCTCGCCGTGCGTTTCGTCGTGCCGATACGCAGCGCCCGGTCGGTCAAGGACCAGGTGATCCGCAGCATGCATTCGAGCCTCGAATCCGCCGGTATCGAGGTCGTCGCCACCAGAGTCATCCAGGACTCCAGCCAACCCTGGGAACCCGTGGCCCCGAACCAGCCCGACGGGGGCGAACCGATGGACGGTCCGGACCGATCATCGTGACCACAGGCGAGACCGGGCTGGCCCTCACCCTGGTGACGCTGGTCGCCGCATTGTTCGCCTGGCCCTGATCGAAGCCTCACTGTTGCACGTGCGGCGATCCGCGGTCGCAGCCGAGTCGACGACAGCGATCACCGCGCCTCAACGCGGTGCTGCTCGCCGTGCTGCTGCAGGTGACTTCCACGGCGATCGCCGTGCGGTGACCATCGCCTGAATCGTCCACGGACGTGACGCCCTCGTAATTCGTTATTCCAAGATCAATGCGTAGCTGCTCATTGACCGGAATTGTCGTCTGGGTGCTGTGGCGTTGTTGGCGTGTTGGTGGTACGCAAGATGGCTATTCCGATGAGGGCGGCCAGTAGTGAAGCTGCGGTGATTCCCATTTTGGCTTGGGTGATGAGGTCTGTGTCGGTGTAGGCGAGCCCGGTGATGAAAAGTGCGACGGTGAAGCCGATACCCCCGAGCGCTCCTCCTCCAATGACGTGTTTCATGGTGACGCCGTGGGGCAGGGAGCCAAGGTTGAGTCGGGTCGCGAGCCAGGTAGCAGCGACGATGCCTACGGGTTTGCCGACGACGAGGCCCGCGATAATGCCGAGAGATACCGGCGAGGTGGCAGCATCGGTGATGGCGTCGCCTGAGACTTCGATGCGGGCGTTCGCGAACGCGAACAGCGGCAGGACAATGAACGCCGACCAAGGGTGCACGATGTGTTGTAGCCGGTCCGCGACCGGTACCGATTCGCGGGCGTCAAAGAGCGTCGATCGGAGTTCTTCGACAGGAGTCCGAGGGTCGACGTCGACGTTGGTTGTTCCTGGCCGCAACGGGACTGCTGGGGTGAGGAGCCCCAGTACGACACCGGCAATTGTGGCGTGGACACCAGATTCAAGAGTCGCCACCCAGATGACGACGCCGACCATAACGTAGGCGGGCACATACCAGACACGGCCAGCACGCATGATGACAACTAACCCGACGCCGCCGGCGGCGATCGCGAGCCAACCAAGCGAGAGTTCAGCGGTATAGAACAGCGCGATCACCAAGATGGCGATGATGTCATCGACGATGGCGAGGGTGAGCATGAACACCCGCAGCCCACTCGGGATGCGCGGCCCGAGCACCGCGAGAATGCCCACGACGAACGCAATGTCGGTGGCCATTGGTATCCCCCAGCCATCCGCGCCTGCGCCGCCGACATTGAACGCAGTGAAAAGGCCAGCTGGGACGACGAGCCCACCGATCGCCGCGATCACTGGCAAGGCCGCGCGTTGTTTGTCTTGGAGCTCGCCGCTCACGAGTTCTCGCTTTATTTCCAAACCCACGACGAAGAAGAAGATCACCATCAGCCCGTCGTTGACCCATTGCTCAAGGGTCTCCGCAAGATTAAAGTCGCCGATCTCGATCAGGGTCAGTTCTTTCTCCCAGAACGTTTGAACTGCGTCGCTCCAACCGCTGTTGGCGACCGCCAACGCAGCAACCACCGCTGTGAGCAAAACCAGTCCGCCGGCAGTTTCGACGTGGATGAAGCGCCGCGCCGGCCTGGCCACCAGCTTGGCCAGGGGAAGATCGCGTTCCACCCACGTCGTCGAAGGCGGCGCCGCTGTCGGCCGTGTTGGTTCGGATTCGTTCATAGTGGTTGGTCCTCTGTTTCTACACCGTCGGGAAGAGGTCTATTCTGTGTCGGCGAGGGTGCTGTGCAAAATGATGTTGATGAGACCGGCACTGATCTCTTCGACGGCACTGTTGCGTTGACGGATCGGGCGGGGTCCTAGCGTGCCCGGGTGATTCGTCGTCGCTGTCGCCGCTCTGCTTCTCCGTCGTTTGCGGGATTCCGGTTCCCACGGGACGTGGTCTTGCTGGCGGTGCGCTGGTACCTCCGCTACGGCTTGACCTACCGAGACGTTGAAGAACTTCTGGCCGAACGCGGCGTCGAGGTCGACCACGTCACGATCTATCGATGGGTGCAACGCTTCACCCCGCTCGTCATCGACGCGGCACGCCCGTGTCGGCACAGTGTCGGTGACCGCTGGTTTGTCGACGAAACCTACGTGAAGGTGGCCGGTGTGTGGCGCTACGTCTACCGGGCAGTCGACCAGCACGGCCAGGTCATCGACGCGTTCGTGTCGAAACGACGAAACGTCGCCGCGGCCACCAAGTTCTTCGAAATGATGTTGGCAGGCCGCGACCGTCCAACAGAAGTCACAACTGACCTTGCAGCACCGTTGCTGCGCGTCGTCGACGACCTCCTCCCAGAAGTGCTCCACGACACCACCCAATATGGGAACAATCCGATCGAGTGCGACCACGGCCGGCTCAAGGCGAGACTGCGTCCAATGCACGGCCTACGAACCGATCAGACTGCCTCGATAGTGATCCGCGGGCACGCGTTCATTCAAAACCTGCGGCGCGGCCATTACGAACTCGGAGCCGAAGCCCGCCACGAGCATCTACGCGTCCCGGCAGCATTCGACGAACTGGCCGCAACGATCTGACCAGAAGACCCACGCCACACCGGTGTGCCACGCCCGCGTTCGACCAACGCAACAGTGCCTTCATCACCGAGAAAGGCATCTGACCATGACCATCACCATCGGGATCGACCCTCACATGGGCTCCCACACCGCTGTCGCAATCGACAGCAACGAGCACGTCCTCGACGAGATCCGAGTGCGATCCTGCTCCACCCAAACCGTCCGTCGGCGCGACTGGGCTGAGCGTTTCGAGGAACGAACCTGGGCAGTCGAGTCCGCCCACGGCCTCGGCTACCTCCTCGCCCAGCAGCTCGTCGCAGCGGGCGAGAACGTGATCGACGTGCCACCGGTCCGCGCATCTCGAGTGCGTGTGTTGGGCTCGGGCAAGTCGCAAAAGAACGACCCCAACGACGCACGCTCGGTCGCGATCGCTGCTTTGCGTGCTGAGGATCTCGCGACCGTTTGCGCCGACGATCGCTCGCGGGTGTTGAAGCTGTTGTCGAAGCGACACCGCGAACCTCGGCAGGTTGAAGAACAAGGCGTGCTGTCGACTCCACGCCCTGCTCCTCGAGATGGTTCCTGGCGGCGCCAGCTTCCGGATCACGACCGCTACAACGTCTTACTCGACGCGTCGAAGCAACGCATCAACACAGCACTCGCTGCGTCGGCAACAACGCTGACATCAATTGGGGTCGGGCCGATCTGGGCTGCGATGATCATTGGCGAGTCCGGCAACATCGACCGATTCGCCTCCAAGCACCACTTTGCGAGCTACAACGCAACCGCACCAGTCGAAGCGTCATCGGGCCCCAAGTTCGGCATCGACTCAACCAGAGCGGCAACCGGAAACTGAACTGGGCGCTTCACGTTGTCGCGATCTCACAGCTCGGACGCGACACCTTGGGTCGAGCGTTCTATGACCGCAAGGTTGCTGAGGGCAAGACCTCCAAAGAAGCAATCCGAGCTTTGAAACGGCGGATCTCTGATGTCGTTTACCGGCACCTCGTTGCTGACGCCCGTCGACAGAGCTGATGTTGAGGTGGGCCCGGGAGGACAAAACAGGAACGACTCTGAGTCCAGCGTGACCGGCTCTGCATCCTGAACAGCCGGCTCTTCGGACGGGTCACTTCCCTGACCCAGACGCAGCGCTGCGATGCTCTGCCCGGCCAGGCAAGAGGGTCTTGATCGCCGCGCCCCGAACGCCCTCAAGACTGCCCCTTGACACAAAGAGGCTTCGATACCGAGCGGGCATCGCTGCTCGCGGGGTCGTTGTTATGCGTGGGTGTCGCGACGCTAGGAGTTGGAGGAATGGCCTCTGGAGCGCGGAACAACACCTCAGTCAGGCAAGCGCCTCTGCGGGGGTGCGGGGTGATCGCCGGTTGCAGCGCTTTGCGCTGAGGCGACGCAGGAGGTCTTTCGACGGTTTCGTCGTCGAGGGGAGCCACGGGTTCGGTGTCGAATTGTTGAGGGGACGTTCGCCCAGGCCGTACCCGACGATTCGATGCAAGCAGTCGCGTTCGTCAGGCGGTCAAATGTCGGCGCCGATCTCGCGGGGTGTGGTCAACCGGTGGGATCGAGCAATGCTGTGGCAACGGCCATGTCGTCAGCGGTGGCCGCTGTCCCGTAGGCGGCGACGTAGAGGCCTCGATGGCCGTGACCGGCGTCGAGCGCGTACACGATTGCCTCGTCGCCCGGGTCGCTTTCACCTTCGAAGCGCACGATCTCATCGATGGCCATGTTGGCAGGGTCGTGGCTGGTGCCACCGTGCCCGCAGACGAGGCGTCCATCGCGAGCGGTGTAGTTCTCGGCGTAGCCGGCGCGGGTCAGACGAGTGGTTGCTTGGCTCAGCGTCTCCATTGGCTCGTCGTCGGTCATGTTCTCAACAGTACCGCTGTGCCGGGTTCAACTTGACGCGTCGATCGATCGTCGGTCATTCAAGCTGGTTGCCGCGGGCGATTCGGCGTGCGTTCAGTGCGTTGTCGATCACATCGTCGTCGAGGCCAATGTCTCGCGCCGCGTCACGCAACGAGATCTTGTCGCTCTCGGCACGGCGAACGATCTCACCTGCGACGTCGTACCCGACGATCGGGTTCAACGCGGTTGCTGACGCCAGTGTGTTGTCGGCCAGCCACGACAAGCGCTCCGTGTTCGCAATGATTCCGACAACGCACCGTTCAGCGAAGAGGTTCATCGCAGCAGACAGGATGTGCATCGACTCCAACAGGTTCCGTGCAATCAGCGGAACGCGCACGTTGAGCTGGAAGTTGCCCTGCATTCCCCCGATCGTGATTGCGGTGTCGTTCCCGATCACCTGTGCTGCGACCTGCAGCACCACCTCGGCAAGAACCGGGTTGACCTTGCCGGGCATAATCGACGAACCCTTCTGCAATTCGGGCAGAGTGATTTCACCGAGGCCGGCACGCGGACCACTCGCCAAAAGGGCGACGTCGTTGGCGATCTTGGTCAGCGAAACGGCAATGACCTTGAGCACGCCGGAGAACTCCACGAGCGCATCTCGACTTGCTTGGGCCTCGAACCGGTCGACGGGCTCGACTGTCTCGATACCAGTTCGTGCGGTGAGAAGTTCCCTCACCCGGAGCGCGAAGGCGGGGTGGGTGTTCAAGCCGCTGCCGACAGCCGTTCCGCCGAGCGGCACTGCGGCCAGTCGTGGCAGCGAGCCCACGACCCGGTCGATGCCGAGGCTCATCTGCTGGGCGAACGCCCCGAACTCCTGACCGAGGGTGATCGGCACGGCGTCCATGAGATGGGTCCGCCCCGCCTTGGTGACGTCAGCGAACTCGGTCGACTTCGAGGCGAGCGCGTCACGCAGTGACTGCAGGGACGGAATCAAGCTGGAGGTGGCCATCTCCAGCGCAACGAGGTGCACTGCTGTCGGGAACACGTCGTTCGAGCTTTGGCCGAGGTTGACATGGTCGTTGGGGTGGACATCGGTGCCTGCGAGGTGGGCGATCACTTCGTTCACGTTCATGTTCGTCGACGTCCCCGACCCCGTCTGAAACACGTCGATCGGGAACTGGTCAGCGTGGAGCCCGGCTCCGATCTCGTCGGCAGCAGCTGATACACGGCGCGCCACCTCGCCGTCCAGAACTCCCAGCTCGGCATTCGCTGTTGCAGCGGCCGACTTGATCCGGCCGAGCCATCGGATGACCTCGGCGGGAACTTGCTCCCCAGAGACCGGGAAGTTTTCGATCGCCTTTCGAGTTTCGCTTCCCCAGTACTCGACCATCACCCCTCCTCGGCTCACCACGACTCGGCCCCAACGGTACGCCAGTCTCTGACCGACCCTCGAAATTGCTCCGTCGGTCACGGCGCCAGATCGCGCCCGGAGGCGCTTGACCGCTTGAGGCTTCGGTTCGGGCAGGCAGGTGTCTGGGTGTAGACCGGTGGGATGACCATAGTTTCGCGAGTGCTCGATGCCGAACCCGTCCCCGATCTCGCTGCCTATTTGGCCGCTGGCGGTGGGCGGGCATTGGCGATCGCAGCGGAAACTGAGCCTGACGACCTGATCGACACGATTGCCGCCTCCGGACTGCGAGGGCGTGGCGGCGCCGGATTCCCCACTGGCATCAAGTGGCGCACGGTGGCTGACAGCCGGGCGACGGTCGAGCCCACTGCGGTGGTGGTGAATGCAGCCGAGGGTGAGCCAGGCACGTTCAAGGACCGCGCGATCATTCGACGCAACCCGTATCGGGTACTCGAGGGTGCGCTCATCGCCGCACGAGCAGTAGGTGCCCCCGAGGTCGTTGTGGCGATCAAAGCATCGTTCCGACCCGAAATTCGGCGACTGCTCGCTGCGATCGCAGAGTTCGAAGCCGAGGGCCTCCTCGACATCGAAATGCGCATCGTCGAAGGTCCGAGCGACTATCTGTTCGGAGAGGAATCGGCACTCCTCGAAGTCGTGGAAGGTCGGTATCCATTTCCGCGGGTGACACCGCCGTACCGGCGAGGTCTCGACGATCCCAATGCGTCATCGGGTAACTCGTCGGCGTGGGTCGATCTTGCAGGCGAGGGTGGGACGCGCGAAGCCCCAGCACTGATCGACAACGTCGAGACGATGGCCAACATCGCAGGCATTGTCCTCAATGGGCCGGACTGGTTCCGTGAAGTTGGCACGCCGGAGTCGCCCGGCACCATCGTGTGCACGATCACTGGCGACACCAAACGACACGCAGTCGGGGAGTTCCCGATGGGGACGCCGCTGTGGGACGTGATCGACGCTCTTGGCGGCGGGCCGCATCCAGGCCGGACACTCGTGGCAGCCATCTCGGGTACGGCCAACTCGGTGCTCGAAGCAACACAATTTGACACCCCACTGTCCTACGAAGGGCTGCAGAGCATCGGATCGGGTTTGGGAACGGGAGGGTTCATCGTTTTCGATGATCACACCGACTTCATCGCAGTAGCGCAGGGTGTTGCGCAGTTCCTCGCGGTCGAGTCGTGCGGGCAATGTGTGCCGTGCAAGGCCGACGGTCTGGCCATTGCTCAGCTCCTCGAATCGGAAAGAATGGCGACCTCCACGCCGAACACACTCCCGGAGCTCGCACGACGGTTCGCGAGGGTCGACGACGGGGCCCGCTGCTCTCTCGCGAGCCAACAACGTGCCGCCGTGGGGAGCCTCGCCGAACTCGGTCGAGAACCGAGCGATCACGTGACCACCCGCACCGTCGCCCGGTCGGGTCGTTTCCTGATCGCGCCGATCGTGGATCTTGTGCACGGTCGGGCGATCATCGACAGAACCCAAATCGACAAGTTGCCCGACTGGTCCAACGGCGAGCGGGACTCCGGCTCGGTGCCGGCCGAACTCTACGGCGGCGCCTCGGTTGTGGTCCGGGTTCAAACGACTCGGACCCATGGTGCAGATACCGGTGTCGATGTCAGCACGCTCGATGAGGCCGCGGTCGAGAGTGGCCCGAGTGAAGCAAGTCGACGGTTCACGGAGCCAATCGTTGCGGCACAGCAGCGCCTGTTGGACGGGCTCGGATCCCTGCGCACTGCGACCGGCGCGGAGCGTCGCGCGACAGCCGCTTCGCTCGAGCATGAGCTGGGTCGCTACGTCAGTCTTGTCGGAACGGTGGTGTACCCCGAACTTGATCGCATGGCAGTCGAAGGTGCCGAGGATCTGGCATGGGTCGCCGAACGAAACGCCGAATCTGCGCTCGACATGGTGCAACGGTTGCGTTCTGTTGACAACGTCGACCCCGATGCCGACCGGACGCTCACCCGCGACCTCCTTGCTCTCATCGATTCCGACGACACGATTGCCCTGCCGCTGCTGTGCCGCCGCCTCAGGAATGACGAACTCGATCGATTGGCCGACGCGGTCAAAGAGATCGTTGCGAGCGGAACAGAGTCGACTGCCCGGTCAAGTTTCGGATCGGCTCCCAGCTGACGATCTCACCAAGACCGCAATTCAGCTCTCGACGCTCGGCTGGCTGGGGAAAGCTTCGCGGTCGGCGACGGGGATCCTCATACTGCGGCTGCAGAGAACCGGCGGCCGCTGATCAGGTCCGGCCTCATGCGGACGTAGATCGGAGCGGCATCTTCCCTCCAGGTCGCCACGTCCATGCCAAACGTTGCGACGATTGCGTCATGCCCGCTGATCGGCCGAACGGGACTCTTCAGGACCACGCACCAAACCAATCCGCCATCGTCAGCGACCTCGTCGGCTTCGAAGGTGCCACGTGTCCCGTCTTCAATCATGGCCAGTTTGGTTCCGGGGGCCGTACGGAAGACCACACTCCCGCCGTCAACGAGGAAGTTCACCGGAAACACTTCGATGTCGTCCACGCCATTGACTGAAATTCGGCCCACCGCGGTCTGGCGCAACAACGCCCAGCATTCCGGGACCGACAGCAACGTGACCGATTCATCGGTCACGTTGCTGTCCACAGCTTCCATACAGCGATTATGTCACGTCGGGCGTTGTGGCGGCGGAGCACACGGTCGCGGTCAGTCGACTTCGGGGCAAACGAGTTGGTCAGTCGTCGCCGATGCCGGGGCCGATTTCGAGCACTGCTTGGCTTTTGCCGGCCGGAAATTTGGTGGGGGCAAAGGTAAGCGTGTGGGTGGCATCGACCCGGCAGATCGGGAGCCATCCGGGTACCTGGCTCTGGGGATTACGCCGGATGCGAACCCTCGCGCCGCGCTCGAGAAGTCGGCTGAGACGCTCGGGTGGGTAGTTCTCCGGTAACGCCGGTTTCGCCGTCACGGGTGTGACGGTGCCGGGCTGCTCGTCGACTTCGCGGTTGATCAGGCCGTAGACGTTGGCTGACCCGACCACATTGGCCAGGCGGGTGATGAGATAGGTATCGAGATAGTCGGTGCCCGAAAGCGCGACAGCTGTGCCGACACCGGTGGAGGTGACGGTCTCGAGGAATTCCTCGGTGTCGAGCCGGCCCTGATAGACGAGGTGACCTCGCTGAGATGCCTCAGCAGCGTCGTTGTCGTCGAGTCCGACGTGCAGCGAGGGGATGTCGAGATCGGAAAGGCGTGCCGCGAGTTCGATGGCGAAGCGGCCTCCCCCGATGATGGCAACGGTTTTGGGTGCGGGCCGAGCGACCCGGAGTTTTCGGGCAGCAATACCGGCGGTCAGGCTGCTGAGGGTGACCGTGGCGACGACGACGGTGAACACCACCGGGACGAGTGGGCCGGGGTTGATGCCGTTGTGTTCGAGTTCGATCGCGAACAGCGAGGCAACAGCGGCTGCGACGACACCGCGAGGTGCAAGGGTCATGAGGAACGCTCGGTCGGGCCAACGCAGGTCGCTCCGCACGGTCGCGGCCAGGACAGCCACCGGGCGAGCACCGACCACAAGCAGTGCGGTGATGGCCGCGCTCGCGGCGAGGTTGTCCGTGATTGCGTCGATGTTCACTCGGGCACCGAGCACGATGAACAGTGCGCCGAGGATCGTGGCGCCGAGGTGTTCGTTGAACTCGGCGATGTGAGCGGCAGATGCTCGGCGTTGATTGGCGAGGACCATCCCCAGCACTGTCACCGCGACCAGCCCCGCTTCGGGCCGCACGGCGTTGGCCGCGCCATAGGCCACGACGACCGCTGCCAGAGTCGCAGAGACCTGGAGGCGGTCTTCGATGAGTCGACGGCGAAGCGCTTCAACAACGATGAGGCCGACCGCGACGCCGATGAGTGCACCGCTTCCGAACGTTGTGAGGACACGCAGCGCCACTTTGCCAACCGAACGGTCTTCGATGATGGCGTCGAGGACAATGATGGCTAGACCGGCGCCGATCGGGTCGATGACGATGCCTTCCCAGCGCAGGATGGAATTGGTGGGTTCACCTGGGCGCACCGTTCGCAGCAGCGGCATCACCACAGTCGGCCCTGACACGATGAGGATGGCGCCCAGCAACAGCGCGTGGATGCCGTCGATGTCCAACAACCACCAGGAGGCAGCAGCGCCGATCGCCCAGGTGATTGCCGCCCCAGCGGTCACGAGACGGATGACGGTGTTTCGCCCCGTCGTGAGGTTCTGCCAGTGCAGAGTCGTGCCGCCTTCGAACAACAGCAGAGCGACCCCCAGGCCCACGATCGGGAAGAGCAAGTCGCCGAAGATTTGGTCGGGGTCGAGCACCGTACTCATGGCCACACCGGCGGCCAACAACGGCATCACGGACGGCACACGGAGGCGGGCCGCGAGCCACTGGCAGCTGGCTGCAGCCAGCACGATGACAGCGATCGCAGACAGCGGGTCGGTGATCATCGGTCGTTGTGGACGGGGTCGCTCAAGAGCGGTCCCTTGCCGCTGAGACAGGTGGCCGGAAGGGGGGAACGTCTCCGAGGTGGGCGAGCAGGGTTCGCAGGAGGTCGGCCAGTTGCGTGCGCTCCACCTGAGAGAGACCATCAACGCTGGTGGCTTGGGCGTTGAGCAGGGTCGGGAGTGCGTGTTCGACGAGGTCGATGCCGGTCTGGGTCAGGCGGATGAGAACACCGCGGCCATCGTTCGGGTTGGGGTGCCGGTCGATCAGTCCGGCTTTTTGGATGCGCTGCAGGCGAACCGTCATCCCTCCCGCGGTCAGCAACGACGCGTTCGCGAGTTCGGTCGGCGTGAGCCCACGCTCAGGGTGTGCCCGGTAGAGCTCCATCAAGGCGTCGAGATCACCCTGGTGGCTCAAACCGTACGCCGCCGCAATGCGGTCGAGTGTTGCCTGGAGATGATGCGCCGCTCGAAGCACCCGCGACACCACCGCGAACGCCGACGTGTCGAGATCAGGTCGACGACCACTCCACTCTTCGATCATGTTGTGCACGCGATCTGTCACCGGCGACTCCTCTCGCTCCAAGTTAACTTGAGATCTAACTAGATATCAAGTATCATGAAGAAACACAACGGAAGGACTCCCCAGATGAGCACACCGAAGAAGTGGATGGGTTTCGCAGCCCTCGGAACAGCCGCAACCGCACTCTTGAGCTGGCTGTGGCGCCGCGATGACAGCGGCGGCACTCCGGCCAAGCAGGCCGAGCCCACCAAAACCGACAACTGATCGCCCCCCGTCCTGCCTGGGCCACACGAGCCCCGAGCAGCCACCGCCCACTTCGAACATTGAAAGATCCAAATGTCTGAACACACCGCAGGTCTACGATCGCTGGCCGAACAAGACGGCCCATTTCTGACGTTCATGGTGCCCGCTCCCAGTGCAACCGCCGACGCCGCACACCGGTTCGAGGTGGAACGAGTCAACGCCTTCAAAGAAATTTCCGACATCTGGCCGCCGGATGAGATCGAGGCGCTGGGTCAGGAGCTTGCTGGTCTCCCTCACGACGCCGGGGCGGCAGTCGTTGCCATCCACGCCATGGGTGGGCCAACCGTCGTTGAGTTCATCGGAAACGGAATCGAGAGCGCTCGACTCGACGAAGGCCCGCTGCCGCGGCTGGCACCATTGATCGAGGCGCGGCAACGCCTCGTCGCTCATGTCGTGGTGGAAGCCGATCTCGCTGGAGCAAATATCACCGCCATCGACCGAGGCGAGGTCGTGGCAACAGACGCAGTCGACGGCGACAACGTCCACATCCATCGCGGTCACCCCGGAGGATGGTCGCAGCGACGGTTCCAACAGCGAGCAGAAAACACCTGGGATACAAACGCCGACAACGTGGCCGAAGCCGTTCGCGTCCTGGCTGATCAAGTCGAGGCCCGCCTGATCCTGGTAGCTGGCCCGACGAGAGCACAGTCAATGGTCGCCCAGTCCATCGCCGACACCGTGACAGCGCGGGTGGAATGTGTCGATGCCGGTGACCTCGACGGCATCGCCGCCGAGGTCCTCCGTTACACCGCTGACGTGGCCGCCCGCGACAGCAAAGAGCTCATCGAAAAGGCTCGCGAGGCCAAAG
>CBESNA010000088.1:0-12040 GCA_965530755.1 uncultured Acidimicrobiia bacterium
TGTCGGCCGGAGTGAAGTCGATCCTCGACATCGGGCTCACACTCGAAGCACTCGAGACCCTCGGGGTGCCGGTTGTGGCGTACGGGACCGAGGACTTCCCCGCCTTCTTCTCCCGCATCAGTGGTCACGCCGCTCCGATGAGCCTCGATGCCCCGGCAGAGATCGCGGCGCTGATGGCTGCCAAGTGGGGCCTCGGCCTCGCCGGCGGCGTCGCAGTCGTCAACCCGATCCCCGCCGAAGACGAGATCCCCGCCGAAGACATCAAGGCCATCATCGAACAAGCCCTCGCTGACATGGAAGCCAAAGGCATCCACGGCAAAGAAGCCACCCCGTTCCTCCTCGGCCGCATCGTCGAGATCACCAAAGGAGCCAGCCTCACCGCCAACATCGCCCTCGTGAACAACAACGCCAGGCTCGGCGCACAAGTCGCTTGCGAATACGCAGCACTCCGCTAGTTGAACGCCCGGCAGATTCGGTCGGCTCGGGCATGGCAGCTGTGGATAGTCAACAAGCTGAACGATGTCACTTTCGGCCATCGCCTCTTGTGGTCACCTCTGGCAGAGTTGAAGTGAAGCAATCAACACATGACCGCGACCCACGAAGGAGAATCCAATGCTGATCTACGCCGCAGCCACCGTTCCCGGCCGAAGACGAACGAACCTCGACCCTCCCAAGGTGGTGCGAATGCCAGGACCCCCGCTGTGGTGGCTGATACTCGCAGAACTGGCGAGCGACTTCGGCAAACTCTGGAAGCGAATCACTGCACTCGCCAAGCGAACTCGGGCGCTCCTATCGTCGCCAGCGAGAAAAGACTCTCCGAGCCCAAGGCCGACCCCAGCAAACCCACCGGATGGATGCGGTCACACCCTCCCAACGGGCACGACGACCGTTGGACACTTGGCCTGGTGAAGAACTTCGTTTGACACCGACCCGAGGATCGCTGACGCAATCGCGCCGCGACCGCGATCACCAACGACCAGTAGACCAGAGGTCGCCGCGTACTCGAGCAACACAGTGGCGGGTTTCGCACGACGCACCACGCGCCTGACTTCGGGCATCTGATCCGGGAACGCTGCAACGACCTCATCAACGGCCTCCTCGAACCCTCTGCGGAACGCGTCAGAGCCAACGTCCACCTGCTCAGCGTCCATTCCGCTATCCCAAAGTGGTGGCTGCCACACCCCAACGGCATGCACAGTCGTGGCGGGTCGGGCGAACTGCATCGCCCATTCGAGCGCTGCCCGAGATCTATCAGACCCGTCAACGCCAACGACGACACTCGCCAGGTTGCCGATGAGATCAGCGGCCGGGGGAATGACGGCGACCGGGATGGGCGAGTGCGTGACTGCGTGGAGACTCGTCGAACCGAGCAGGAGCCGCTGAAAGCCACCCATTCCTCTCGTTCCCAGCACGAGAAGAGCTGCGTCTTCTGCGCGGTGCAGCAGCTCTGTGACTGCGTGACCCCGCAAGACTTCGATCTCGAGTGTCGAAGCCGCTGGTCCAAGACTCGATTTCAGCGCGCGTAGCCTGTCCCTTGCAGCAGCGAGTTGCGCAGCTGGATTTGGGTCATCGGGCCAACCGTCGAGTATCTCCCAACACTGGACAGCTGTCACGTCCGCCTCACGAAGCGTCGCTTGCGCCAGTGCCCACTTCAAGGCATGAATCGATCCGCTTGAACCGTCGACCCCAACGATCCACCGAGTCCTCGGGCTGCTCATCTGGAATTCACGACCTACCAGCGGAAGTCAGATCCGACCCACGATGAGGAACCATCACAGCGAACTCCAACCTGCGAGGCTGCCAATGCCAAGTCCATCGCCGCCTTCATTGGTAAGCGTCGGTAGATCTTTCGCTTGGTCGATCGTGCCGTGGGGATGCTCTGGTGGCCCATAGATGGCATAGACCTTCAGCGGATCGCCGCCAACATTGATGATGTTGTGCCATGTTCCGGCGGGCACGAGGATTGCCCAGTCGTCGCCGACCTCGCGGTCAAACGGCAAATCGTGCTCGGTGGGGCCCATCTGCACCCGAGCCGTGCCGGCCTCGACCCGGAGGAACTGGTCGCCGTCCTCGTGGACTTCAAGGCCGATGTCGTGCCCGGGCTGGATGGTCATGAGAGTCATCTGGAGATAGGACCCCGTCCAACGCGTGGTGCGATAATTCTCGTTTGCCAGGGTGTCGGCTTCGATGTCGGTGACAAACGGATTCGGTCCTTCATCAGACAAGTGTGTGCTCATGGATCTCGTGCCTCCTTCAGTCGTTGTGCCGTAGGGCAATGGCGGCGTTGTCGCCTTCGAGCCGGAAACCGATCGTCTCGGTCAGATACAGCTCAACGCTGTCTGCATCATGGCCGAGGTAGCCAAGCGCAAAATCTTCCGACGCCTCGAGGTGATGATCTCCACCCTGCATCGAAATGACGATCGCGCCACTCACCGATGGAGCCCAAACGATCGGTCCAGCGGTGATCTTCTTCAGGTGATCGAAAACGACAATCCCGCCGCCGGTGGTCTCGATCACGCCTTGATAACACCTTGGCCCCATCGCGATACCAAACGGACCGCCCACACCATTGGCGCGCAACTTTGCCACCGCTGCCGCCACCGCCGTCGGATAGTCGGTGAAATCCGCAGGGATCTCGATCGAATCATGCACCGACCCGGCAGCCAGGCCCTTCGTCACGGTGTTCTCGACACCGTTGAACACAATGTTGTCTTCTGCCGCTGCAATGCTTCGAGCGGCGTCACGAATCGGATCAAGATCCACGTCGCCAGCCCCGCGCTCCAGCGCTTCGATCTCGGACCGCTCGAGGGTGAAGGTCCGCCGCAACTCATACATCGGCACGGTCGTCACACTCTCGATCCGTACATCGTCATCGCTGACCCGCACCCGTCGACCAGTCGACAGCGCCGCTGCACCAGATGGGCCGTGGAACGCCACGAGCTTGCGGGCAGTAAGAAAGTTCTTCAGCTGGTCCACAGCTTCAGCATCGATCTCCGTCCATGCACCATCTGAAATCGGCGCCAGTTGCCGATGAAGAATCGTCACAGGGAACTCCGATCGGTAACGGAAGCGTTGCCCTCGTGAAGTTGTGAGCCAGTTCCAGCCATGTTGTTGTCCTCTCGGGTTCCGATCGCTGCTTTTCGAGACTACCTCTGAGCGACTCAACGACTGAATCGTTGACTGCTATGCGTCAGCTGGTACTTCGACACGCATCGTCTGTGACACTAGGTTCGGATGTACCCACCAGACCTACATCGATGGCAAGCACACCCTTATCGACCCGGGACCAATGGCCCCGCACTCTCACGCACCCAACGATCCCGTGCACTCAACACGAATAGACGAAGCCGGCACGGGCCGCACATCGCCGCACTACAGCAGCGAACTCAGGCGCAGCATCAGCACTGACGTCAGGTCGGCAGCGGGACGAAGGGATCGTGATCGGCCGGCACGGTGGGGAATGTCTGGGCTGCCCAGTCCGCTTTGGCCTGTTCGATTCGATCAGGGTCGCTGTGAACGAAGTTCCACCAGATGGTGCGCTTCCCCACCGGCTCACCGCCCAGGACGACGGCTGAGCCAGATCCGCTGAGCCTCGCAGCTGCGTGCCGCGTCAAGACTGCGATCTGTCCCGGAGTGATCGTTTCGTCATTGACGCGTACATCGCCGTCGAGAGCTATGACTGCGAGCTCGGGCAGTTTCGAATCGATCGGCACGGGTGACTCAGCCTCGAGTCGGATCTCGGCGAGGATCAGCGGCGATGAGCCGGTGGCCGGTGAGTCGAGTCCCCACCCGGATCCGACGGCGACCCGCACCAACGATCGGCCGACCGACTCGGTCGGGATGTCGGCTGCCGCGGCGTGCTGGAACGATGGAGAGATGTTCTCGGCTTCGACGGGAAGTGCGACCCAGGTCTGGAGGCCGTGAATGGTGCGGGCCTTGGTGACGTCGTCTGTGTGCGAGCGTTCGGTGTGGCTGACGCCAGATCCGGCGGTCATCCAGTTGACCGCGCCGGGCTCGACCGTTTGAACTGCGCCGGTGGAGTCGCGATGGACCATGCGCCCGTCGAACAGGTAGGTGACGGTCGAGAGACCGATGTGCGGATGGGCGTCGACGTTGATACCTGCGCCCGGTGCGAGCGTCTCGGGGCCGATGATGTCGGCGTAGATGAATGGGCCGACCATGCGACGAGTGCGGTGAGGCAACAGACGCCGGACCTGTCCACCGCCGACGGGCCGGTCACGGGGTTCGATGCGGAGCTCGATGGCGGAAGTCATGGCGTCTTCTTTCACATCACCGGCGATCCGTACATCTCGCCCAGTGGATCAGAGATGAGCTCGAGTCGTTCGCCGTCCGGGCCCCGGAAGTAGATCGAAGAGCCGTGAATGTGGGCGTACTCGATATCGAGATCATCCAGTTTGGCTTTGAGTCGCTCCCATTTGTCGGGCGCGACCGAGATGGCCAGGTGGTGGAGCCCGCCCATCACTTCGGCGTAGTCGCCGAGCTCGAGTCCAGGGAAGTCGAAGAACGCCAGTGTGTTCTCATGACCGATGTCGAAGAAGAAATGAGTCGAGCCCGGGTAGTCCCGGTTCTCGAACAGTTCGGTCAGCGGGAACTCCAGGACATCTTGGTAGAAGCGGATCGTCTGCTCGACGTCGCTCGACACCAACGCGACATGGTGTACGCCACGGGCAGACGACGCAGGTCTGGCGTCATGCTCCATGAGATACGTGCTGCGGAGCTGATCCCATTCAGCGGACCGGTCGGGGTGTGCTGTTTCGGTCATCTCAGTTCCTTCGGTTTGGTTGATCACGGCAATGCCCCCGTGGTCCAGATCAACAGTTCAGCGCCTTCGTCGCCTGCAGTGATCGCAATGCCATCAGCGCCGAAGAGGCGGGCGGCATCGCCGGTAGCGAGTGTTCCCTGTGACTCGAGGTCTGCGCTGCCCCTGGCGACGAACACGTGACCGAAATCTGCGTCTGGCACGGTGACTTGCTCACCTGGATTCAGTCGGCCACCCCACAGGACAGCGTCCTTCTGTTGAATCGAGATAGCCGCATCATGGCCTTGACCGGACGCAATCGGCACCAGGCCCCCTGCGGCGAGTTCATCGTTGATGTCGAGCTGTTGGTAGCCGGGATCGATCGATTGCGTGTCGGGCAGCACCCACATCTGGATGAAGTGGACCTCGTCGGTCTTGTTCCAGTTTTTCTCCGAGTGCCAGATCCCTCGGCCTGCGCTCATGCGCTGCGCCAGACCCGGATAGATCAAGCCTCGATTTCCTTCGGAGTCTTTGTGCTCGAGCTCGCCATCGAGGACCCAGGTGATGATCTCCATGTCGCGGTGCGGGTGGGTTTCGAACCCCGTGCCGCCAGCAACGCGGTCATCGTTGAGAACCAACAGCTGGCCGTGGTTAGTGTTGGTCGGTGAGTAGTGACCGCCGAAACTGAACGAGTGCCTGGAATCGAGCCAGCCGGCGCGTGTGTGGAATCGGTCAGCTGACCTGCGGATGCCAATCGTTGATGTGGTCATGGCTTGTACAACACCTTTCGCTCATCGTCTATTTCCGAACGGAAATAGATGTATCATGTGGTCATGGGCGATCGAAACGTCATCGATACATGGGGACTCTTGCTCCGCTACCACCGAACAACCACGGCGGCGATGGACGAGCACCTCCGGGTCACATTCGGTCGATCGCTCGACGACTACGACATACTCCACCAGCTCAGCATCCACGATGGCCCGATGCGCATGGGTGAGCTCGCCGAGCAACTGCTCGTGGCGAACAGTTCATGCAACCGAATCGTGGGTCGCCTCGTGGGCGATGACCTCATCAAGCGGACTCAGGGCGAAATCGACGGCCGTGTGGTGCACGCCGCCCTCACCCCGAAGGGCAACAGGCTTCGGCGCCGCATGGCTGCGGTCCACGCCCGGGACATCGAGGCCCGGTTCGCCTCGCTGCTCACGCCAACCCAGATATCCGAACTCGACTCCATCCTCGAGAAGCTGCTCGTTGCCGTCAACGGCGACCGGCACGACTGACATCACCCTGAGCCCGGCCCGATGATTGTCGCATCCCGACAGCAGCATTGAACGGCTCGATGTCGGAGTATCCCACGTCGTCGACAACGACGATCAAGATGCTGCTGCTTCGGACATCGAGGTGTGGTGCAGCTTTCCTTGGTGCTCTCCAAGCGCCGTCGCGATCGTTTCAGCTTCGGCACCTCCCACGAGGAGGAAGAGTGCAGAGTCCCCGGATTGAGATCCTCGCTCACACTGTCGATGAACGTGTTGTCGATCCCGAGGTCCAGATTCCGGCCGAGTAGAGCCAACAACCCGAGGCCGATCGCTCATGGTGATGGTCTCCTTGATTGTTAGGTGTGCGTTGTTGGGTGTGGTTGGGGGCACTGGATCGATGCGCTGGTGCCGGGGCACCTGGAATGGACCGATTGGTCATTGCGGCGTGTCCACTGGCGCTGCCTCGACCGGAGACTCGCCTTCGTGTGTTGTTTCGATGAGGTCGAGGTCAGCGAGCGCTCCAACGACACCGTCGAGTGTGGCCCCTGCGACGCACGGCAAGGATGGCAAATAGTCACATTCACAGGCCGGGCGCTTGTCGGAACTCCACGAGGACGCCCGGCGGCCACGCTGAATATGGTGAGCAGATCGGCCGATCGGTCCGCCAACAATTCACACGCAGCTACCAACAGAGGAGATCCCATGCCGAACAGCAACGATGATCTGATCCACGAAGGCACCGACCCCAGCGGTTCGTCCACGTTGTCGGGCGCGCCGGCCGAGAGCGATCGCAACAGTCTCAGCCTCTCCCCCAACGGCCCCTTGCTGCTTCACGATGTCCATCTCGTCGACACGCTCGCCCATTTCAACCGCGAGAACGTTCCCGAGCGTCGGCCGCACGCCAAGGGTGCTGGTGCTTTTGGTGAGTTCGAGACGACACACGACGTGTCGGCCTACACCAAGGCGGCACTCTTCCAGCCCGGCACCACCTCGAAGATGTTGGCCCGGTTCTCCACCGTGGCTGGTGAACTCGGATCGCCCGATACGTGGCGCGACGTTCGCGGGTTCTCCCTCAAGTTCTACACATCAGACGGCAACTACGACCTCGTCGGCAACAACACGCCGATCTTCTTCCTGCGCGACCCGATGAAGTTCCCTCACTTCATCCGCTCCCAGAAGCGTCTACCCGACTCCGGTCTCCGAGACGCCACGATGCAGTGGGACTTCTGGACCCACACGCCCGAGTCGGCGCACCAGGTCACCTACCTGATGGGCGACCGCGGTCTTCCACGCAGCTGGCGACACATGAACGGCTACGGCTCACACACCTACATGTGGGTCAACGAAGCCAGCGAACGATTCTGGGTCAAGTACCACTTCCACAGCGACCAGGGTGTCGAGAACATGTCGGCCGAGGAAGCCGAGCGCCTGGCCGGCAGTGACGCCGAGTACCACCGCCGCGACCTGTTCGACTCGATCGCCGGTGGCGAGCATCCGAGCTGGAAGCTGTCGGTGCAGGTCATGCCATACGCCGACGCAACGGACTACCGCTACAACCCGTTCGATCTCACTAAGACCTGGCCCCACAGTGACTACCCACTCATCCCAGTCGGCACGATGACGCTGAACGAAAACCCCGAGAACTTCTTCGCTCAGATCGAACAGGCAGCGTTCTCTCCTGGAAACGTCGTTCCTGGCATCGGTTTTTCTCCTGACAAGATGCTCCTCGGCCGGGTGTTTGCCTACGGCGATGCACATCGGTCTCGAATCGGGACGAACTTCCACCAGCTTCCCGTCAACCAGCCCACGAACGGGGCGCCGAACCCCTACGTGTTCGACGGCAGCATGACCTTCGACCACGCTGGCTCCGCCCCGGTGTACGCCCCGAACAGCGACGAACGTTCTTACGCCGATCACGAAGGGCCGGTTGACGAAGGATGGGAAGCCGACGGCGAGATGGTTCGCCAGGCATATGTTCTCCACGCCGACGACGACGACTGGGCACAAGCGGGCACGCTTGTAAGAGATGTATTCGACGACGACGATCGCGACCGGTTCGTCGCCACCGTGGCCGGCGCCCTCAGCGGCGTGCGGGCCGATGTTCGCGAGCGAGCGTTCCAGTACTGGCGCAACGTCGACACCGAGATCGGCAACCGCATCAAGGCTGCGACGCAAGCCGGCTAGACGCCTCAGCTCTGCCTCCCCTGGAAGCCGGCAGCGAGTCGCAACGCAGAGGAGAGATCATGAGCAATTTGGTACGAGCAGTCGCGGAGGAGATGTTCTCCGCGTTCGCTGTTGGCGACGTCGAGAGATTCGTCGCAACCGTTTCCGACGACACCGTCTGGATCTATCACGGCACCCAAGTCATTCCCAAAGGGAGTTTTGGTAGCGCGACGTTCACGACCGTGGCCGTCAACGATGCGGCAGCGGATCCGAGCACGACCGTGGCCAGCAGAGTGCGACCTTCACCCGAATCCAACTCGATTCCGCCCTCAGCATCGCTCACCAGGCGCACGTTAGACGACACGTTGATCTGGCCAGTGGCGAGTACTTTCGAACTCACCAATCCCCTCGGAGGAGGAACGCAATGGCCGCAATGGAGACACTCAGTGGCGCCATCAGCAGACTGACCGACACTGGCTACACGGCATCGTTCCATGCTGACAGTGGCCAATTGGTTTGCGACCTATGCGGCGCACGATTCGACCCTTCGCAAGCCACCATCGACGAGGTGGTTCGCTTCGAGGGGGCGAGCGATCCGGGCGATCAAGCAATCCTCTACGCGCTCGTCGCTGTGTGCACCCACCCCGGAACCTATTCCGTTGCCTACGGCGTCGCTGCCACAGCCGACGACACCAAGGTCCTGCTTGCCCTCCCGGATCGCACCCAATGACGACGCACCGCGGAAACGGCAGCACGCAACAGCGGTGGGGTGAAGAAACGAGCGAGGCAATCGAGAATTTCGCGATCTCCGGCGAACCTGTACCACTCGTTGTGATCCACTGGCTTGGGCGCATCAAAGCCGCAAGCGCATCAGCCAACCTCGAACTCGGTCTGCTCGATCCGAGCATCGCCACATGGATCGTCGCTGCGGCCAACGAGGTCGCTGCCGGCCAGCACGACGACCAGTTCCCGACGTTCGGTAAACGATGGCGTCGAAGCGATCGACCATCGGGTCGCCTTCGCCGACCTTCCTTTGTCCGCCGCCCCCGTTCTGCTCCCCGAACGAGAAAGACCCCGGCGCTTACAACGGCTTTCGAGGCCGAGCCTCAAGCATTGCCGCGGTGCGTTCAGGCAACGCGGCCCTGTTGTTCAGAAGCCATTTGGGCCGCGATCTGGATGATCTGGTCTTCTTGGCCGCCGACGAGCTTGCGGTTGCCGCACTCCATCAGAATGTCGGCACCCGACACGCCGTAACGCTCCGAAGCTCGGAACGCATGCTTGAGGAAGCTCGAGTAAACCCCCGCATAGCCCATGATCATCGACAGTCGGTCGAGCACACACTCCTCATCCATCACCGGCCGGACGACGTCTTCAGCGGCATCGATCATCTTCAGCACGTCGAGACCTGTGTTGATCCCGATTCGTTCGGTCACTGCGGCGATGGCCTCACAGCTCGTATTGCCCGACCCAGCTCCGAAACGGCGGGTCGATCCGTCAACCTGCACAGCGCCAGCTTGGATCGCAGCGATCGTGTTGGCAAGCGAGAGCGACAGATTCTCATGACCGTGGAAACCGACCTGTGCGTCGTCACCGAGTTCAGCGACAACCGCCGCGACTCGTTCGCTTGCGTCATCAAGAATCATCGCCCCGGCGGAGTCAACGACATAGACACATTGGCAGCCAGCATCAGCCATGATCCGAGCCTGCGCTGCAAGAGCGTCCGGGGAGATGGTGTGCGCCATCATCAAGAAGCCACCGGTCTCCAAGCCGATCTCGCGGGCGAGAGCGAAGTGTTGTTCTGAGATGTCAGCTTCGGTGCAGTGGGTGGCAATTCGCACGATCGAGACACCGATGTCGTGAATGGCTTTGATGTCGTCCTTCGTACCGAGGCCCGGCAGCATGAGCGCGGCGATCTTCGCGTTGGTCGCTGTGTCAACAGCGGCCTTCATGAGGATGCGTTCATCCACAAGCGACTTGCCGTAGTTGTACGACGATCCGCCGAGGCCGTCGCCATGGGTCACCTCGATCACCGGCATCCCAGCGTCGTCGACAGCAGCGACGATGTCGCGGACGTTCTGTTCGGTGAACTGGTGCCGTTTGGCATGCGAGCCATCGCGAAGGCAGGTGTCAGTGACCCGAACGTCGAGTGTGTCGGAGAAGGTGCGTGGGAGTGTTCCGGTGAGATCCATCAGGCAGAAGCTTTCTGGTCGGAGTGATGGTGCTGCGCCATGCGATTGCCCACCTGGGTGGCCGCTGCAGTCATGATGTCGAGGTTGCCCGCATAGGGAGGAAGGAAGTCCCCAGCGCCTTCAACCTCGACGAAAATCCCGACGCGGCCGGTTGTCTCCCCGGGCCCCGGCGGATCGAACTGAGGGTCTGCGGTGAGCGCGTACCCTGGCACGTAGGCCTGGACTTCAGCTGCGATCTGGTGAATCGATTCAGTGATCGCGTCAGTGTCGGCGTCAGCGGGAATCGAGCAGAAGATCGTGTCACGCATCAGCAAGGGTGGTTCGGCCGGGTTCAAGATGATGATCGCCTTGCCCTTGGTGGCGCCGCCCAATACTTCGACGGCGTTCGATGTGGTGCGGGTGAACTCGTCGATGTTCTGGCGGGTGCCGGGGCCGGCAGACTTCGATGCAACCGTGGCAACGATTTCGGCGTAGTCAACGTCGACAATGCGGGAAACGGCGTACACCATCGGGATCGTGGCCTGGCCCCCGCAGGTGACCATGTTGACGTTCCACTCATCGAGATGGGCATCGAGGTTCGCTGGAGGAATGACATACGGACCACGGGCCGCCGGGGTCAGATCGATGGCCCGAATCCCCGCCTCTTTGTACCGAGGCGCGTTGCGTACGTGGACATATGCCGACGTGGCCTCGAACACCAGGTCAGGGAGTTCGGCCTGGGCCAGGAGCCAATCAACGCCATCAGCGGACGCTTCAAGCCCTTCCTCGCGGGCCAGCTTGAGACCAGCAGACTCTGGGTCGACGCCGATCATCCACCGAGGCTCGATGTCGGCCGAGCGTTGGAGTTTGTACATGAGATCGGTTCCGATGTTGCCGGAACCAACGATCGCGGCTGTTGCCGTCACGGTGGTCCTTTCAGGCTGCTCGACGAGCAGCACCTCGAATTGCTTGGATTTAGATGGTTCTGCTGGGTCAGAGGGCGGGACGTGGGTCAGCTGTCCACCGATCGTTGGATCAATCGACGATCAACACTCCGTCATCGGGTTGTTCGGACTCGAGACGCTCGACATCGCCGGATCGCTCGAGCAGCGTCCGACGTTGGTTCACGTATCCCTTGTCGGTGGTCTCCCCTGCGTCGATCGACGGAGGCGAGTCGAGAATCACGACGCGTCGAATCCGGGTTGACGAGGTGTTGCCGTTCGCTGCATTGTGGTCAGTCAGCAACGATGCGAGCTGTTGTCGGGTCTCGGGGCTGTCGGCTTGTCCCGGTGCGAGCCAGACGAGCAGGCCGAGTTGATCACGACCGTGCCCAGTGACGACGCAGTCGAGCACGAGCGGAGCAGTCGCCGACACGATCTGAGGTCGGAGGAGGCCAACGTTCACCCACGTTCCGGTCGTCAGCTTGAAGTCTTCGCCGACGCGTCCGTCGAAAAGGAGCCCAGCGTTTGGGTTCGTCGGGTCAGCGAGCTTCACGGCGTCACCGGTGATCAGGAAGCCCTCGTCGTCGAAGACAGAAGCGCTCCGTTCTGGGTCGTGCAAGTAGCCCGCTGTCACCGAGGGGCCAGACACTCGGATCTCAGTCTTGTCATTCGACGGAACGAGTTTGAGCGTGAGACCCGGCAGTGGTGTGCCGATCACGCCGGGGCGGTCGAGCGGGAAGTGTGCGCTCG
>CBESNA010000089.1:0-11899 GCA_965530755.1 uncultured Acidimicrobiia bacterium
GACGCTGCTGAAGGCGATGCCCCTGTAGCCCCCGACGCTGCTGAGGTCGAGGCCGCTGCGGCCCCCGACGCTGCTGAGGTCGAGGCCGCTGCGGCTCCGGAAGATGCTGCTGAAGTCGAGGCCGTTGTGGTCTCCGAGGCTGCTGTGGCACCCGACGAAGCCGAAAGCGACGCACCGGTCGAGGCTGACGCCGTCATTGCTACCGATGAGGTTGCGGCGGCCGAGACTCCAGGCGAGGAATCAGCGACCGAGAGCTGAACCTTCCGGATTTCACCGGCTTGACAACTCAGATGGAGCGCCCCGCTTTGGCGGGGCGCTTCTTCGCGTTTTGGCCCGTGGCCACTGGCCAAACGCTCGTTTCGGAGCGATGTCGACCCGTCGCCACGAAAAGAAGTCACGGGCAAGTACTAAGCCCGGCCCACCTTTGGGCCGAAGGAACGGAGAGTCAACTCGAAGTCCCGGGTCATCGAGACCTTGGCAGAGACCAGGAGAGTGTCGTGAACTCACGGCGAACCGTAATCCTTCTCATTGCAATCGTCGTCAGCGCCGTTTCGGCGCTGGGGTTGTCCCGCTACGTGCGTGGGCTCGAAGACGATGTCTATGGCGATGCCGCCCTCGGTGAGGTGTGGATCGTCCAGAGCCAGATCCCGAAGGGGACGCCGGCCGAACAGGCGATCGGCCAGGGCCTGATCGAACTGACCTCGGTTCCGGTCGAGTTCATTCCTTCGACAGCGATCGTCGATCCCAACGCCGAGCTCAACAACCTCGTCGCCGTGGTGGATCTCCCCGCTGCTTCGATGCTCGTCGCCGGCAACTTCGTTGCTCCCAACGTGTTGTCGACCGGCATCACCGACCGCCTCGAGGAGCGCGGCATGGTGACGGTGACCTTCCCGATCGATCAGGTTGCCGGCGTGGCCGGATTCATCCAGCCGGGTGACTTCGTCAACATGCTCGTGGTTCGCCCGCTCGCCTTCGACGCGGCCGAGGAGGCCGATCCGGAAGAGACCGGCGGCGGCACCGGAGACGGTGACCTCCCCGACCTCGAGGAGTACTACTCGAACCCGATCCCCGCCTCGTCAGAGCAGAGCCTCTACCTCGAGAACGCCCGCTACTTCTACCAGAAGGCTGAAGTCCTGGCCGTCGGCAAGTCGCTGCCTCTCGATCTCGGTGAGACCACCGAGGGCACCGAGGCAGCCGCCGCCACCGGTGGCGTGATCACCCTCGCCGTCCCGCCGGAGGTCGTCCAGCAGGTCCTCGCCGTCGGCACCCAGAACCTCTACCTCTCGCTGGTTCCGTCCAGCTACGAACCAGAAGCTCTGCTTCCCATGGACATCACCGAGTTGCTGTACCCGGCCGAGGACGAGACACGGCTCACCCCGTACTTCGCCGTCGATGCCGAAGCCGCACCCGCTGAGTGATTCCCACCCGTCCCGTCTGTTCTCCAGGAGTACACAATGAGTGAAACAACGAGTGACTTCTCGAGCTTCGAGCTTGACGACTTCATGGCCGTCGCTGACGAGCCGAGCGGTGCCGCTGAGGAATCGTCGGGTCTCGGCGGTGTCGCTGTGGCCGTGGTCGACGCCGACCTTGCGGTCCGCGACTACCTCGCTTCGCAGCTCGGCGACCATGTCGCCAAGGTGTCATCACTCGCCGAGATGGAAGCACGCATCGGTATGGGACCGATCGTGGCTGTCCTCGGCCCGTCATGTATCAGCCCTGCCGACTTTGCGCTGGTGGAACAGTGGGGTCGGACGCACCCCGAAGTGGGGACCATCCTGGTCACCTCCGAGTTGTCGACCGAACTGCTCCAGACCGCTCTCCGTTCTGGTGTTCGTGACGTCCTCTCGGCCCCGATCGATCAGATGCAGTTCGTCGACACGGTCTCTCGGATCGGCGACACGTTGAAGATGGCTCCGAAAACGGGGGGCGGCGAGCCGGCTACTCCCGAAGTTGCCGACGCGATCGCCGCCGGCGAAGGCGATCCCGGACGCATCATCTCGGTCTTCTCGACCAAGGGCGGTTCCGGAAAGTCGGTGCTCGCCGTGAACCTCGCAGTGACGCTTGCAGAGAACACCGAGCGTCCGGTCGTTCTGATCGACGGCCATCTCCAGTTCGGCGATGTGTCGGTCATGCTCAAACTCGCTCCGCACCACACTGTCGTCGACGCTGTGTCGCAGCTGGATCGTCTCGATCCCTCGATGGTTGCGAGCTTGCTGAGCGATCACGCTGACAGCAAGCTCAAGGTGTTGCCGGCTCCCATGGAACCGAGCTTCGCCGATCAGATCACGGGCGAGCAGATGGTCAAGCTGATCAACATCGTCCGGCAGTACGCCGGGTTCGTGATTGTCGACCTTCCGGCCTTCTTCAACGAGACAGTGCTCGCGATCATCGAGAACTCCGACGACGTCATCCTCGTCGCCGGCCTCGACATCCCGAACATCAAGAACGTGAAGATCGGCTTGAGCACCCTCGGGTTGTTGAACATCCCGCGGGAGAAGATGCACCTTGTCCTCAATCGAGCCGACTCCAAGGTCAAGCTCGACGTCGGCGAGGTCGAGAAAACGCTGCAGATCACTGCCGCCGCCCGGATTCCGTCCGACGTGGTGGTGCCGATCTCGGTGAACAAGGGTCACCCCGTGGTGCTGTCGGCACCACGTTCCGGTGTGGCCCGCGAGATTCAGAAACTGGCTGAGAGCTTCATTGATGGAGCGATCGTCGAGGCGTCGACAAGTAGTCGCCGCCGGTTCTTTGGTTGAGAAGGTCTTGAGGAGCTGGGCACATGTCGCTATATCGACGTTTGAATGAAGCCGGTGGAGACACCGGGCAAGACCCGAGGCTGAACGCGGGGCGCAATGAACCCGCCATCGACCAGATTCGGCACCGCATCCACGGTGTGCTGATCGAGGAACTCGGTCCGATCCTGTACGACACCCGTATGAGCGAAGACGAGCTTCGCAAGCGGGTGCACGAGTCGCTCCACGCTGCGTTGGCGCAGGAACGGACCCCGCTCTCGGCCGCCGACAAGGCGACCCTGATCCAGGACGTCTCCGATGACATCCTCGGGTACGGCCCGATCGACAAGCTCCTGCGTGAGGAGGCTGTCAGCGAAATCATGTGCAACGGCCCGAAGCAGATCTATGTGGAGCGTGGCGGCAAGCTGGAACGGGACGAGGTCACCTTCGTCGACGAGACGCATCTCCGCCGCATCATCGACAAGATCGTCGCTCAGGTCGGCCGACGCATCGACGAATCCTCGCCGCTGTGTGACGCCAGACTTCCCGACGGTTCCCGGGTGAACGCCGTCATCAGTCCGCTCTCTGTGGGCGGTCCCTTCCTCACCATTCGTAAGTTCTCGACTGATCCGCTCCGGATCGACGATCTCATTCGCTTCGGCACGCTCAGCGTCCATGCGGCCCGGTTCCTCCAGGCTTGCATTGTCGGCAAGCTCAACGTCGTGGTTTCGGGTGGTACCGGAACCGGTAAGACCACCACGCTCAACGTTCTGTCGTCGTTCATCCCTGCAGACGAGCGCATCATCACCGTCGAGGACGCCAAGGAGCTCCAGCTCCACCAGGATCACGTTCTTTCGCTCGAGACCCGTCCGCCGAACGTCGAAGGCAAGGGTGAGGTCACGATCCGCGAGTTGGTGAAGAACACCCTTCGTATGCGCCCAGACCGCATCGTGGTCGGCGAGTGCCGGTCCGGTGAAGCCTTGGACATGCTCCAGGCCATGAACACGGGTCACGACGGCTCGCTCACCACCCTTCACGCGAACAACCCCCGAGACTCGCTCAGCCGTCTCGAGACCCTGGTGCTCATGGCCGGCTACGACTTGCCGGTCCGAGCCATCCGAGAGCAGATCTCTTCTGCTGTCGACATGATCGTGCAGCTCCAGCGTCTGCGTGACGGCTCCCGTCGCATCACGCACATCACCGAGGTCGCCGGCATGGAAGGTGAAGTCATCACCCTCCAGGACGTCTTCCTCTTCGACTACTCCGCTGGAGTGGACGAGCACGGTCGCTTCAAGGGACAACTCAAGCCCACCGGCGTTCGCCCGAAGTTCTCGCAGAAACTCGCCGACCATGGCATCCGCCTCGGTCCGGAGATGTTCAGCGCGACTCAGGCAGACGGCGGCGCCGAAGATCGAGGACGACGATGACTTCTGGTTCAAGATTCCGCCCCGACTCTGCTGCGTCGATCTCCTTGCGACAGCTGGTTGCGGTCTTCGCTGCGGTGTTCGCCGTGGTGTTCGGCATGCTTCCGGCCGTCTCGGCGCAGGAGGCCGATGGGCCGAGCCAGCTCGTCATCCATCGGGCTGATGCCCGATCCGAGACGACCGAGCTCATCGCGATCGCCGACGACTACTCGTCGACGTCTGTCCAGATCAAGGAGAACGGCGACGAGAAGGACGCGCAGCTCGCAACCCTCGGTGCGATCAACCTCGATCGCGAGATCGTGTTCGTTCTCGACACGAGCCAGCGTCTCCGCAAGAACGACGTTCTCGGCGAGATGAAGGCGGCGCTTGCTGCTGAGATTCGAAGTCTTCCGTCCGGCACCTCTGTCGGAGTGGTCGATGCGGCCACCTCGGCCATCATCGTCGTCCCGATGACCACCGATCGTGAAGCTGCGGCCCTCGCAGTGTTGGAGATCGACTTCTCCGAAGGCGGCAAGGTCATCGACGGTGTCGACAAGGCAGTGGCCATGTTGTCCGAACCAGAAATCGGCGGCATCGCCACCAGCATCCAATCTGTCGTGCTCTTCTCGGGCGGCCTCGATGTCGGCTCGAATGCCGGCGTCGGCGCAGGCCAGGGTGGCTTGATTCGCCGTGGCGGCCAGTTGGTGACTGTGAACTTCAACGGCGGTGAGCCCCTGTTCGATCATGTCGTCGGTGTCACCGGCGGTCTGTCGTTCGACGTGACCTCGGCCTCCGATGTCGCTCCTGCGGTGGAGACGGCCGTGACTGCAGCATCCGACCGCTACGTGGTTCGTTTCACCGGCCAGTCAGAGGCTGACGCTCGAGGGGACCTGACCCTCCAGGTCGGCTCTGCGAGCTCGGCGATCTCCTACGACGGTGCCGAGCTGACCATTCGTGCGCTCGCACTCACACCGTCCCTCGACACGAACACGACCGGGGCCTTCGGATTCTTCGAGAGTCGGACCGGCTTCTACGTCACGATGCTGATGGCCTTCCTCGGCATCGGTCTGACGATCTTCATGCTGGGATCGATCTTCGCCAGCGGGGAGAGCACCCTTGACGGCCTCATCGCCCGGTACGCAACCGGCGGGGAGGACTTGGCCGAAGAGGAGTCCAACATCGTCCAGACTGCGCTCGTCCAGCGAGCGGTCGAGATGTCTGAGACCTTTGCTGAGGATCGCGGTTTCCTGCTCAAGATCGAAGAGTTGCTCGAGCGGGCCAAGCTGCCACTCCGGCCTGGTGAGGCGATGTCATTCTGGATGGCGTCGATCTTCTTCTCGCTCGTCCTCGGCTTCGTCTTCCTCGGTGGAATCCTCGGCGGTGTGATCTTCGCCTTCGTGACCGGGGTGATGATGATCCTCACCGTTCGCTTCATGGCCAGAAGGCGCATGCGCAAATTCGAAAAGCAGCTGCCGGACACGCTCCAGTTGCTCGCCGGTACTCTCCGCGCCGGCTACTCGCTTCCTCAGGGCCTCGAGGCCGTGTCGAAGGAGTCGGCCGAGCCCATGGGGTACGAACTGACCCGGGTGATGACCGAGGCTCGCCTCGGCCGTGAGCTCGAAGAAGCTCTCGCCGCAGCTGCCGAACGACTCAGCAGCCCCGACTTCGCTTGGGCCGTGATGGCCATCAGCATCCAACGGGAGGTGGGCGGCAACTTGAACGAGCTGCTCATGACCGTGTCGGACACGATGGTGCAGCGCGAACGACTCAAGGGCGAGATCGCCACCCTCACAGCTGAGGGCAAGATGTCCGCCATTCTGCTCGGTGGTCTCCCTCCTGGTCTCGGACTCGTGATGTGGATCATGAACCCCGAGTACATCAATCAACTCTTTGTCGAGTTCCTCGGAAACGTCTTCCTCGGTCTCGGCATCGTGTCCTCCATCATCGGACTCGTCTGGATGAAGAAAGTGATCACGATCGATGTTTGATCTTCTTTCAAGTGTCCCCACCGTGGGCTATGTCGCTGCATTCGCGGTCGGCGTCGGGCTGGTGCTCTTCACCATCCTGTCGCAGGTCGAGGAGAAGTCAGCGATTCGGACCTCGCTCCGACAACTCGACGACTACGAGGTCGAGAACGTACGCGATCAGGAGCTCCTCATTCCGCTCCGCGAGCGAGTTGTCGGACCAGCCGTCGACTTGCTGAGTCGTTTCGGTGGCCGGTTCAATCCGCCGGACTACGTCGAGTCCGTTCGCCGCAAGCACGTCCAGGCCGGCATCTACAGCCCGGACAAGGTCGAGCGGTTCCTTGCCCAGCGCATCGTCGGTTTCGTGTTCATCCCGGTGTGGACGATCGTCATGTTCGTCTTCAATCCCCTGGGAGTGAGCGGGCTGTTGTTCTGGGGAATGCTCGGCCTCGGCGTCATGATCGGCGCCCTCGGTCCGACTTCTCAGCTCAACAAGAAGGTCGACGCCCGCCAGAAGTCCATCCAACGGTCACTGCCGGACGTGATGGACCTCTTGGTCATCTCGGTTGAGGCAGGTCTCGGCTTCGAGCAGGCGCTCGATCGAGTCATCGCCAACGTGCCGGGCGAGCTCTCCAACGAGTTCTCCCGAGTGCTTGGTGAGAGCCGGGCCGGTTCCAGCCGCTCCGATGCCCTCCGTGCGATGGACAAGCGCTGCGATACGCCCGAGATCCGGTCCTTCGTCATGGCGATGATCCAGGCCGACACATTCGGTGTGAGCATCGGCCGAGTACTGCGAAGTCAGGCGGACGAGCTTCGTGTGAAGCGTCGCCAGCGGGCTCAGGAGCAGGCGCAGAAGGCGCCGGTGAAGATGATGATCCCAATGGTGTTCTGTATCTTCCCCGCCCTCTTCGTGGTCGTGATCGGTCCCGCTGTCATCAACATCATCCAGAACTTCTAGGACTGCTCATGGGAGCACAGGCGGCGCCCGCACGCCGACGGTCTTCCGCCCCGAGTCGGCCTCGAGCCGGTGCGGCGATACCTCGTTCTGACGCTTCGCCTGCAGATGGGTCGGGGCCGACGCTCGAACGATCGATCGGATGGTTGTTGGCGACGGTCGGTTTCCTCATCGGAAGTCGCACGATCACCGACAACAGCTTCTTCACTCATCTGGCCACCGGCAACCTCGTGCTCGACTCGGGGTCAGTGCCGACGGCCGACGTGTTCTCCTACACGGCCACCGGCGAACCGTGGACGATCCAGAGTTGGTTGGCGACCATCTGGTATCGAGGTCTCTATGAGATGGCGGGCCTCGGTGCGGTCCGTATCGCCAATGGACTGCTGATCGCTGCCCTGGTCGGATCGTTGTGGCGTCTCACGAGGGGATCGAAGACCCTCTTGCCTCGGGTCGGCCTCGTTGGTCTCGCGCTCACCGTCGGCACGCTGATGTGGTCGCCTCGACCGCTTGTCTTCGGCCTGCTCGGGCTGGCCTTCGTGATCGAGATCGTCGAGAACGATCGTCGACCCTTGTGGCTCCTCATTCCCACGATGTGGCTCTGGGTCAACACCCACGGCTCGTTTCCCCTCGCCTTCGTCTACCTGGGCGCGGCCGGTCTCGGCCACCTGATCGACGCGAAACGATTCCGTCGTCGCGATCTCCAGGCAGCGGGTTGGCTCACCGGTGCCACGTTGCTCGGTGCGTTGAATCCGCTCGGTTTCCGGCTGCTCGTGTTCCCGTTCGAACTGCTTTCGCGCCAGGAAGCACTCGCAGACGTGGCCGAGTGGCGTCCACCCGATTTCGATCGTCCGAGCGAGTGGGCCTTCGTGATGTTGGCATTTGCCCTACTGGCTTCGGCCAAACTGGGCGCCAAGTGGCGCCATCTGTTGCCAGCGTTCGGGTTTTTCGTCACTGGACTCCTCGCCGTCCGCAACATCAACCCCGCGATCGTCGTCCTGGTGGCCGGCGCCGCACCAGGGCTCGGAGCTATTCCGGGAACGCTCGATGGACGGGCCAGGGGTCTTGCCGGCCGTGCGGTCGCTGTGACGTCGTTGGCTGTCTTCGGACTGGTCGCCGTGTTTGCCGTGATCACCCCGGGAATCGACTACGAGAAGTATCCGGTTCTCGAAGTCGACTGGCTCGAGGAACGTGGGCTCGTCGCTCAGGACGACATCAATCTCGTGCATCGCGACATCACGGGTAACTACCTCGAGCTCCGCTTCGGTCAGCGTGCCCGCGTCTTCATCGACGATCGGTACGACATGTACCCGCAAGCTGTCATCGACGACCATGCCGACCTGTACTTCGGCGGTGAGTTCACCGAGATCCTCGATCGCTACGACGCCGATGTGGTGCTGTGGGAGGCGAGCGGTCGATTCGCCGACTGGATCCGTGAAGACGACAGCGGATGGAACGTCGAGTTCGAGTCCGAGGACTGGATCGTGGCTCTGCCAGACAACCGCTGACACCGGCGACGTTGCTCAGGTCGCTTGCTTCGGGGGAGGCCATGGGGTCGGTTCGAGTGTCTGGAGCCACTGCCAGCACCGGTCGACCTCGGCGTCGAGCGACTCTTGGTTGCCGCTGTTGTCAACGACGAAGTCGGCGAGTTCGCGGCGCGCTTCCCGTGTGGCCTGGGCAGCGATGCGAGCCCTTGCGTCAGCTTCGTCGAACCCTCGGTGCTCGATCAGGCGTGACACGGCGACGTCGATGGGGCAATCGACCACGATGATCGCCGACGTCCCTCTGGCGTCGAGCGCTCCGTCCTTGGAGCGGCTCTCGGCGAGAAGCGGGACATCGAGGATCACGATCTGGTCAGTGGATGCAAGTGTCTCGATCCGGTGGTCCATCTCCTTGCGCAGAGCGGGGTGCACGATTTTCTCGATGGCATCGAGCTCGTCCTTGTCGCTGAAGACGATGCCGGCGACTGCCCCTCGATCGAGCGTGCCGTCCTGAGCGACGATGGCGTCGCCCCAGCGCCCCACCATGGCGTCGAACACGGCCTCGCCGGGCCGCTGGAGTTCGTGCACGATCGCGTCAGCGTCGATGAGCGCTGCGCCCCGCTGGGCGAGACGGCCCGATACCGAGGACTTTCCCGATCCGATACCGCCGGTGAGGCCGATGAGTCGCATCCGGCGAAGGTAGCCACTTGGGCCGTATGGCTCAATCCGGCGATCGATCGACCGATGGTCTTTGGAGGACGGCAGCACTGTCGTCGCCGCCGATCGCCTGAATCTCGTGCCAACCAACACCGCCCCTCGCCGCCAATCTCCCGCCGTCGCTGCTGTGCCGGCCATCGGTCGAGGCGCGTCCACGTCACCATCGCTCGATCAGTGGAGCAGGCCGTCTCGGGACGACGACCTCCTCACGCCATACGCTCCGGCGATCCTGGCGGTGCGCTGGGCGACCACGATGGTGTCGCTCACCCTTGCGCTCGGGGCGTTTGCCAACGCCGACCTCTCGGTTGTTCCGTGGGTGGCAGTCGTCATCTTCAACACCGCATTCCGCACACTTGCTCCCCTTCGCTACGTCGCGACGGCTCGTGGACTGATCCCGCTCCTCTTCGAGGTCGGTCTGCATGTCCTGGTCCTCGCCGCAACCGGGTACTGGGCATCGCCGTTGGTGTTCTCCCTGGTCACGGCCATCATCATCGGCGGATTTGCTCGTGGTTTCGGCTTTGGCGTGCGCATCGGTGTCGCGTCTGCGGTCGCAGTGTCGATTCCGACGCTCGACGCCGCGGGCTGGACTCCCGAGGCATGGGGGCTCTCAGCTCAGTGGACCGTCGTGCTCCTCCTCGTCGGTGTCGTTGCCGGCTACGGCAGGCGCATCTCCGGCGAAGCCAACCGTCAGACCACGCTTGCGCTCGACCGGCTGACACAACTCGCCGACGCCAATGCCCTGCTCTTCAACCTGCACCGCGTGGCTCAAACCCTTCCTGCGTCACTCGATCTCGAGGAGGTGCTCGAGTCGACGATCGTGCGGTTGCGAAACCTGTTCTTCAACGACGGAGCGGTCATCTTCACCGTCGAGGAGTCCGACGGCAGCTGGACTGTGGCCAAACGGGCGGGCCTTCCGGTTCCCCACGACGTCGCGTTGAGCGATCTGCCTCCCGCCGTCCGCTCGGCCGTCCTGCTCACCCAGGTCGTGCTCGTTGACACCAGCCGAGACGAGAACTTCGAGTCGGGCGGACAGTTTCTTCGACCTTCGTCGAAGTCTGCTCTCTATGCGCCGCTGATGGCCCGGGGGAGTCTGGTGGGGCTCGTGGCGATCGAGCATCGCGAGCCAGGCCGTTTCGACGAACGCGATCGCGAGGTGCTCGCCAGCTTCGTTGATCCGGTCGCACTCGCGATCGACAATGCCAGGTGGTTCGCTCGCCTGCGTACGGTTGGGGCGGACGAGGAGCGCACACGTATCGCTCGCGACCTGCACGACCGGATCGGTCAGTCGTTGGCGTATCTCGGTTTCGAGCTCGACCGCGTCGTGCGGCGTCACGAAGGTGCCGAAGATGTGGGTGACGACCTCCGGCAGTTGCGATCTGACGTTCGAAACGTTGTGTCCGAGGTGCGCGACACGCTCTACGACCTCCGTACCGACGTCGATGAGGCACGCGATTTCGCCTCCGTCGTCTCCGAATTCGCTGCTCGGTTGTCCGAACGTGCCCACCTGGAGATCGACTTGGACTGCGACAAGGGGGCCCGATTGCCCATATTACAAGAGCGAGAAATGTGGCGAATCACTCAAGAAGCGCTCGTGAATGTCGAACGGCATGCACACGCTTCGCGGGCAACGGTCTCGTGGAGCTGCGATGGGACACACGCAATGCTCGAAATCACCGACAACGGAAAAGGATTCTCGGCTTCGGCCGGGCGGCTCGATTCTTACGGGGTGCTCGGCATGCGAGAGCGAGCGTCGAGTATTGGCGCTTCCTTTGATCTGACCTCATCGCCTGGAGAAGGGACAACAGTACGGTGCAGCCTCGAACAGGACTGACCCAACCACGTTTGACGACGAGTCCGGCAAAACGGAGCGATCCCGCTCCGATTCGCTTGCTGCTCGCCGACGACCACAAGATGCTCAGGGAGGGCCTTCGTCGATCGATGATCGAACGTGGATTCGACGTCATCGGTGAGGCTCGCGACGGCGCAGAGGCAGTCGAGCTTGCCGCCTCGCTCCGACCAGACGTGATCCTCATGGATGTCTCGATGCCAGAGATCGACGGTGTCGAGGCGACCCGCCAGATCCGAGAGCGACAAAAGGACGTTCGTATCGTCATGCTGACGATGCACGCCGACCAGGACGTGTTGGCAGATGCCATCCGGGCCGGTGCCAATGGGTATCTGGTCAAGGACTGCTCGACCGACGAGATCGCTTCGGCGATCGAGACGGTTGCCGGCGGGGAGACAGCACTGTCGCCCCGACTGGCTGCGTCGATGTTGGCCGAGGTTCGCCGCCAGGAAGATCAGGCCGAGCAGACCCGCATCATCACCAAGCGGGAAGAAGAGGTGCTGCAGCACATCGCAGACGGCTGCTCGACTCCCGAAGTGGCAGAACGGCTCTACATCAGTCAGAAGACGGTGAAGAACCATCTCGCGTCGATCTATCAGAAGCTCGATGCTCGTGACCGAACACAAGCGGTGCTCCAGGCCGTACGGATGGGAATCGTCACCCTCAACTGACGCCGCATCGGTCGAAAGGCCGTTCGGCCCATTGAGAACAGGCGGCCTCGTGCCGTTGAGGAAACCAAGCCCGGTTTGCGGGTCCGAACAATTAACGAAACTTGGAGTTTCATCATGCTGCACTTCGAATTCC
>CBESNA010000090.1:0-11143 GCA_965530755.1 uncultured Acidimicrobiia bacterium
GTTGCGAGCCCGATCGCTTCGACGCCTTCGAGAATGCCGTCACCCATGACGATCTTGTCCGGGATGATGCCCGAGCCGGGGAAGATCTCCCCGCCTGCCGAGAATGCGAACGCATTGAGCGTGAACAGTGGGTGGTCGTAGCCGATCGTCGCCTCGATGACATCCTGCACAAAGTCCAGGATCTCTTGGGCTTCTGCGGGGGTTCAGACCAGTTTGTTGGTGATTGGTTGGCCGAGGAGTTGACGTGCGTAATCGCCGTATCGGGACTCGCGTTCGAACACGACGTGGTTCGAGGCCGTGTTGATGTCGCGGGCGAAGCGTTGAATCGGGTTGTCGAGGAAGGCACCGCTGGCGCCGCCGAGTGAGGCGATCGTGTTTGTTGCGTCGCGACACCTGAACACGGCGTGGGAGATTCGGCTCGCCCATTTGCTGCGCGTTTCGACGGTGGCGTTGTTTCGTTGTTCGATGATCTCGCGGAGTACGTCACGCATCACGAGTTCCGCCGCGTCGATGGCGAGTGCGGCTTCGGTGATGAGTCCGAAGTTGCCTTCTCCCTTGACGGTGCCGGTCGCTTCGATCTTTGCTTTGACTTGCTCGCTGTAGGCGGCGAGTGCTCCGCGAGCGGCGCCGAGGCATGGGACTGCTGCGGCGAACAGCAGGATCGGGATCAACGGCGTCGAGTAGACCAGTGCGTCGTAGCGATCGGCGATGCCCCAACTCCCGTCGACGAGGCCAACGAAAGGAACGGCTCGATCTGCTGGTACGAAGACGTCGTCAATCGTGTAGTCCCAGGATCCTGTGCCGCACATGCCTGAGATGTGCCACGTGTCGATGGTTTCGACGTCGGAGCGAGGTAGGAGGAACATCATCGGGACCGTTCGTCCGTCAGCATCGAGTGCGAGGCAGCCCGAGATGACCCAGGAAGCGTGAACGATTCCCGTGCCCCACGCCCAGCGACCGTTGACCCGGTAGCCGCCGTCGACCGGTGTGGCGGTGCCGCCGGCAATGTTGAGTCCGGCAGGAGCAAGGACGTGATCGGCGTCGCCGTACGCTTCGTCCTGCACACTTTCGGGGTACTGGGCGAGCCAAAACGCTCGCTCGATGTAGAAGCCGATGACCCACCCCATCGCGGTGTCGGCCTCGGACAAGATCAACACCACTTCGAAATAGGTGTCGATGTCGATCTCATGGCCGCCGTAGCGCTTCGGCACCATCATCGTGAACAGCCCGCTGTCGCGGGCTGCTTCGATCACCTCATCGAGCGGGCGTCTTGCGACCTCAGCGTCGCGGGCCTTCTCACGAAGGAATGGTGCGAGATCGCGGGCAGCTTGGATGAAGTCGTCTGGGGTCACGACACGGTTCCGAGGGTGCGGGCGACCCAGTTGCGGATGACCTCGGAGTATTCAACGGTTGAGTACAGCATGAGCTGATGGACGCCGTCGGGGTGAACGTAGAGCTCCGTGGGCCCCGACGTTGCCTCTTCGAGGGCCATGACTTGCGCCGGCGGAGCAAGCGGATCGTTCTCGCCAACGGTGAACAGAATCGGCTTCGTGTTGTCGCCCGGTGCAACCTCGGGTGTGTAGGTCAGGATCGAGAGCCAGGCGGCGAGGTCGTATGACCAAGTGTTGTGGGGATCCCGCTTCTTCTCGTCGCCGGCGCCGCGGAAGCCGTAGTCCTCGTCGAAGTCGATCATGAGGTTGATGTCGAGTCGTAGCGATCGCCCGAAGATGCCCACCAGTTGTTGAACTGCCTCTGCGCCCGCAATTGGGCCGATCGCGGCGAAGCTCGGTCCGCCTGGCACCGCGTGGCCCATCAAGATGCCGCCGGAGAATTGGTCGGCCGACAGCGAACAGTATGCGGCGGCGACGCCGAGGCTCGACCCCTTCGTGAAGACGGGGAGGCCGGAGGTTTCGGCAATGTGGGCGCCGACTCGTTGGCCGGCTTCGACCCACTCGGCCAGGGTGAATGTCCCGCGAGGCTTGTCTGGGCTGGTGCGACCGTGCCCGGGGGCGTCGAAGGTCCAGACCTCTGCACCCTGGTTGGCGTAGTGGGTGCAGAATCGGTCGTAGATCGCGCCGTGGCCGCCGACGCCGTGGAAGACCAGGAGCGCGTGCGTCGGGTTGTCGCTGGCGTACCGGTAGCAAAAGATGTCGTCGACGATGTGTTCTTCGCGTTGCATGGATTCTCTCGATCGGGTGGGTGATGGATGGGTGTGTGTTGGAGGCGTGGACGAGAAGGCGAACGGTCAGTAGGCGCGTTCGAGAATGGTGATTACCTGTTCGGCGGAGGTGATCGGTCGAGCGTTTGCCCGGACCCACGCATTGGCGAGGCTGCCGCTAGCGATGGCTTCGAAGTGGTGTTGCTCGACGCCGACGTCCCGTAATCGGGTCGGCATGCCGAGCAAGGCGATCAGCTCGCTCATCGACTCGCTCGCTGGTTGGTCTGGCCGGCCGAGTGTGTTTGCGATGCGTTGTTGCCGTTCGACCGTGGCTGACTCGTTGTACGCCATGACGTGGGGCAGCATGACGCAACTGGTGTAGCCGTGAGGGACGCCTGCCACCGCGCCGAGTTGGTGCCCGATGCCGTGGCTCGCGCCATAGGGAACCCGGTTGAGGCCCATGCATGCCTGCCACACGCCGATCTGGCTGTCGAGGCGGGCGTCCAGGTCGGTCGGATCGGCGACGGTGCGCGGGAGCGATGCGCTGAGCAGCCCGATGGCTTCGATGGCCCCGGCGTCGGCGAAGGCTTCAGGTTTGGTTGAGCAGAGCGTCTCGACGGCATGGTCGAGGGCGCGCACGCCGGTCGACAACCACAGCGACGACGGCGTGTGCACCGTGATCGCCGGGTCGAGGATCACCGCGGCCGGGCCGATCTCGGGGCCCGAGAACAGTTGCTTGAGTTGGCGGTCTGGGTCGACGCACCCGCTGAGGTCGCTGAACTCGGCGCCCGACAGCGTGGTGGGTGCAGCGATTTGTCGGCATGGAGGCGAGCCGATCGTTGGCGTGACGCGGTTGCCGTCGTCATCGACGCTGATCGCGAACGCTTCGAGCTGGTCGGTGCTGGTGATCTGTTCGGCGAGACAGACCAACGCCATCTTCACCGTGTCGATGGGGGTGCCGCCACCGATGGTCACGACCAGGTCTGCATCGCAGGCCCGGAGGCGGTCGGCGAGCCGGATCACGCTGGCGCGCGGGACGTGGACGGTTGGGTCGTCGAACCGGTCAACGCAGCGATCGCCGAGCGCAGCAGCGACGTCATCAACCACTGGGGTGTTGTGCGACAATGATGCGGACGCGACGAGGCAGGTTCGTTGCGCACCGCGGCGGTCTGCCTCGGCGATCACGGTTTCGGCGAGAGGCCGGCCGAGATGGATGCGTTCGAGGCGCAGGTTCTCGATCGTCCGCATCGCCGGCCGGGCAGTCATGGCCGCGCCACCCGGCGGGCGATTGCAAAGCGATGGACCTCGGAGGGGCCGTCGTAAATACGGAACGCCCGGATCTCGGTGGCGATGCGGGCGACCGCTGTGTCGTGAGTGACTCCGGTGCCGCCGAGGATTTGTTGGGAGCGGTCGACGACGCGGCTCGTGGCTTCAGAGCAGAACACCTTGGCCATGCTCGACTCGTGCCGAGCGTGCTCACCCTGATCGAGCAACCAGGCGGTGTGCATCACGGTGAGGCGGCACTGCTGCAGGTCGATCTCGTTGTCGGCGAGCATGAACCCGACGCCTTCGTGATCGGCAAGTCGGCTGCCGAACACCTGACGCTGCTTGGCGTAGTCGAGCGCGATGTCGTGCGCTCGTTGTGCAGCGCCCAGCCATCGCATGCAGTGGGTGAGACGAGCCGGAGCGAGGCGGACCTGGAGGTAGCGCAGCCCGAGGCCGACTTCGCCGAGCACGTGTGCTTCCGGCACCCGCAGATCGTGGAAGCTCACATCGGAGTGCCCGCCAGGGAAGGTCTGATCGGTGGTGGGGATCTGGCGATCGATGTGGATTTCTGGCGAGTCCATGTCGGCGAGGAACATCGTTGGCCCGCCCTCGACGCCGTCTTCGGGGCGGGCGACCACGATGGTGAACGCGGCACCGTCAGCGCCGGTGATCAACCACTTCGCGCCTGACACGAGATAGTCGTTGCCGTCGCGCCGGTAGGTGGTGGCCAACGCATTTGGATCCGAACCCGCACCGGGGGACGGCTCGGTCATCGAGAAACAGGATCGGACCTGAGCTGCGGCGAGGGGAACGAGCCAGCGTTCGCGCTGCTCGTCTGTGGCGACCCGGTCGAGCAGATACATGTTGCCCTCGTCAGGCGCGGCACAGTTCATGGCAACCGGCCCGATCAGGGAGTAGCCAGCAGACATGAACACGTCGGCGATCTCGGAATGGCTGAGTCCCATGCCTCCGAGTTCGACCGAGACCTGCGGGGCAAGAAGGCCGTGCGCTCGCGCACGCTCGTTGAGTTGGCGTCGCAGGTCGTCATCGACCCGACCCTCTCCGAGCGTTGTTTCGACGGGAATGACCTCGTCTCGGACGAAGGTGTCAACCCGTTCACGTAGTTCCAGCTGGCGGTCAGTTGGTGCAAAGTCGATCACGGCTCTCCGCCTCATGTGGATGTTTGGGCTGTTCACGGCGCTGTCAATCGTGACGTTTGCCGGTGAAGTTGAATTGTAATACAATCAGACAAGTGGATGCGAACCGACCTCGAACATGCATCGCTCGCCGATGAAATCATCAGATGAGTTCTCGTGGGATGTCCCGGCGACGTTCAACTTCTCGAGCGACGTGGTTGATCAATGGGCCGCCGATCCGGATCGACTGGCGCTCATCACCGTCGACAGTGACGGACGAAGCGAGCGCTTCACCTATGCCGACATTGCGCGCCGGGCCGGGCGGCTCGCCAATCTGCTGAGCGAACAGGGGATCAACCAGGGCGATCGCGTGATTGTGATGCTGCCGCGTGTCGCCGAATGGCAGATCGCCATGGTTGCACTGGCTCGAATGGGTGCGGTCCCGATTCCGTGCATCACGATGCTCACCGCCGATGATCTGACGTACCGCATCGATCACGCCGGCGCGGTCGGTGCGATGTGTCTGGTTGGCGATGTCCACAAGTTCGCCAAAGCGGACGCGGCCATGGTTCGTGTCGCTCTGTCGGCATCGATCGGGGACGAGCTTCCCGCCGGTTGGGTTCCGATGCACGCAGCGGGGGAGTGTTCGAGCGAGTTCGCTCCAGCTCGCGTTGCGGCAGAAGACCCTGCGATTCTTTTCTACACGTCTGGCTCCACCGGTTCGCCCAAGGGCGTCACCCATGCTGCTCGCTCGCTGTGGGCCTGGTCGAACTCGGCAGTTCACTGGCTCGACCTCACCGACGCCGACCGGATCTGGTGCACGGCCGACACCGGCTGGTCCAAGGCTGGAACGAGCATTCTCTTCGGCCCATGGAGCCAGGGTTCCTCCGTACTCTTCTACGACGGGCCCTTCGATTCGCGCGGACGATTCGAACTCCTCGAAGAGTTCGACGTGACGGTGTTTTGCGCCGCCGCGACCGAACTCCGCCGACTGGTCTTGGAAGACGCGTCATCGTTCGACCTGACCCGGCTCCGCTCGACGGTCTCGGCGGGGGAATCGGTGAACCCTGAAGTCATCGACCGTTGGCGCGACATCACGGGCACCACCGTGCTCGACGGGTACGGGCAAACCGAGACGTTGATGACCGTCACGAACCGTCCTGGTCGAGAGGTCAAGCTCGGCTCGATGGGCCGTCCGTTGCCCGGCGTCGAGGTTGCGGTGCACATCGTGGGCGACAGCGACTCGGACGAGGATCGTGCCGCCGCGACCGGAACCGGCGAGCTGCTCGTTCGCCTCCCGAATCCACAGCTGATGCTCGGCTACTGGAAAGACGTCGAACGCACCGAATCCACCCAATTGCAGATCGACGGCACCACGTGGTTCATGACGGGCGACAACGTGGAGATTGATGATGAGGGCTACGTCTTCTACACCGGTCGCGCCGACGACATCATCGGGTCCGCCGGCTACCGCATCGGACCCCAAGAAGTCGAGAACGCGCTCCTTCGTCACCCGGCAGTCCAAGAGTGTGCCGTTGTCGGCGTACCTGATGTCGAGCGGGGCGAGGTGGTCAAGGCGTGGATCGTGGCGAACGATGGATTTGAGGGTGACGACGCCCTTGTGCTCGAACTCCAGAACCACACCAAGAAGACAACGGCGCCATACAAGTACCCACGTCAGATCCAGTTCGTCGACGAACTTCCCAAAACGGTCACCGGCAAAGTCCGTCGGAACGTCTTGAGAGAAAGAGGCTGACCATGACTGAAGTGATCTTCGAGGCAATCAAACGCGAGCCGGCCTACCGGGTCGTTGAGCAGAGCATTCGCAAATCAGTGCTCGATGGGACATTGTCGTTGGGCAGCATGCTGCCGGGCGAGACCGAACTCGCCGAACAACTCGGCGTGACCAGGCCAACGGTGCGCGAGGCGTTCCGTTCGCTCGAGAACTCGGGATTGATCGGTCGGGGCCCTCGGCGCCGCATGATGGTGACGGCCCCGGCTTCGCACGTCGTGAGCGACGCGATGCACAACTCGATCGTGCTCCACGGCGTGTCCTATCGCGAGCTCTGGGAAGTGAACAATGCACTCGAGCCCGCCGCCGCTGACCTGGCAGCGCGCAGGGTCGCCGATGACCGTGCCGACAGCGACCTCCTCCAAGCCATCGAAGAGAACCTCGAGTGGACGAGTCGCGTGCTTGCCGACCCAGATGAACTGGCCAGGGCAGACATCGAGTTCCACGAGCTCGTCGCCCAGGCTTCCGGGAATCGTGCGCTCCTCCTCGCCCGCGAGCCACTCGGCCAACTTCTGCTCCCGGCCTACCGGACCGTCATTCGCGAGATCGGCCCCGGCCGTCGACTGTTCGAAGCACACACTCGGATCTTCGCAGCAATCCGCAGCGCAGACCACGAGACGGCGCGTGACTGGATGACCAAGCACATCGTCGACTTCCGCCGGGGCTGCGAACTCGCTGGACTCGACCTCGACGACCCCGTCGTGGCCGACGACCATTGACAGCCAGCTCCTTCATCAAGCCGCTTGCGATCAACCGAAAATCCAACGAGACCCAGAAAGCACACTCATGAAGCCCAACGGAATTCACCATCTCGCGATCTCCACGACCGACATCAAGAAGCAGATCGAGTTCTTCACCGACGTCCTCGGGTGCGAGCTCGCTGCCCTGTACTGGATGCACGGTGTCGAGGGTGCGTGGCACGGCTTCCTGAAGCTCAATGATCAGTCCTACATCGCGTTCGTAGAGATGGCCGAGAACGCCGAAGCGCCGGCCGAGATCGGCGCAACTCACCCAGGTTGGCCTGGTGGAGCGAGCGCAGGCGGCACGATGCAGCACGTCTCGTTCAACGTCGACACCTACGACGACCTGCTCGCCATCCGCGACCGCATTCGCGATCGCGGACTCAACATCTACGGACCGATCGATCATGGGATGTGTCACTCGATCTACTTCGCCGGCCACGAAGACCTCTCGCTCGAGGTGTCCACGTCGGAGACAGCGATCGACGGACGGGCTTGGATCGATCCTGAAGTCGTGGAACTCGCTGGGATCACACCGGAAGAGCTCGCCCGGTATCGGTCACCCGCGCCGTTCGAACGGCCGAGCGAGCCTGTCGCTCAGCCCGAACGCAATCCCGAGATGCCTTACCCACGTGGCATGCCGGCAGAGCTCTACGAGATGGTGATCGGCGCCCCAGACGAGCTGATCTCGGCACCAACCGAGAATTCGGTTCCCCCTGTCGCAATTGACGACTGAACGGTGTCAATCGTCATCGATCAGTCGGGGCGGACCGTGCTCGTCGCTGGCGGCACGAGCGGGATCGGCCTTGGCATCGCGCGGCGGTTCAACGAGGCCGGAGCCGATGTCCACGTCACAGGAACTCGGCTGACGGCCGAGGAGTATGACGAACCGGACCTCGACCAGATGACCTTTCATCATCTCGATGTCCGCGATGACCAGGCGGTGCTCGACAGCGCAGCCTGGTTCGACTCCCTCGACGTCCTGATCGTCAGCGTCGGAACCGTGCGCTACGGACGCGGCGAGTTCGACATGCCGGCCTTCCGTGACGTGATCGATGTCAACCTCAACGGCGTCATGAGCCTGTGTTCAGCCTTCCATCCCACGCTTCGCTCGGTCCCTCGAGACCCCGGGGCGAACGTCGTGTTGATCGGGTCGACATCCAGCTTCATCGCCACTCCCGGACAACCGGCCTACTCAGCGAGCAAGGGAGCACTGGTCACGCTCACGAAGTCATTGGCCCACGCATGGGCGCGCGACGGGATTCGAGTCAACGGCGTCGCACCCGGGTTCGTCAGGACAAAGCTGACCGAACGAAGCCATCAAGACCCGTCGACCTATGAAGCGACGCTCGCCCGCATCCCCCTTGGTCGGTGGGGAGACGCCGACGAGATGGGTGACGCCGCCTTGTTCTTCGGATCGACAATGTCGTCGTACATCACCGGGCAGATGCTGCTCGTTGATGGCGGGATCACGTTGATGTAGCGCCGTGACCACTCATGCCGCCGACGTCATCGCAGTACGAAAAGGTGACGAACTCAACTGGAAAGACCTCGAGGCTTGGCTGGTGTCCACCGTCGCGGATCTCGACGGCCCCATGGCCGTCGCGCAGTTCCCCGGCGGACACGCCAACCTCACCTACTGCGCCACGTTCGGCGAGCGAGAGCTTGTCGTACGCCGCCCGCCCCACGGAGACATCGCCCCCGGTGCGCACGACATGGCCCGAGAACACCGAGTCCTCGCCGGACTCGCACCTGTGTTCGACCGAGCGCCACAATCCTTGGCGTTCTGCAGCGACCCCACAGTGATCGGGGCGCCGTTCGTGGTCGTCGAACGCCGCGACGGCATCGTCGTGCGGGATCGCCTCCCAACTGCATGGGGCAGTGGCGACGGCGTCCGGCGCGAGGTCTCGATGGCGGTCATCGACGCAATGGCGGATCTGCACAGCGTCGACCCGGCGAGCGCCGGGCTTGCCACCCTCGGTCGGCCAGATGGTTTCGTTGATCGCCAACTGACTGGTTGGGCCCATCGATGGGAACTCGCCGCCGGGAAGTCAGCCGAGTTCGACGCCACGCACGGGCTGCTCGTGTCGTCCCAGCCCACATCGCAGAGGCACTGCATCGTCCACAACGACTTCAAACTCGACAACTGCATGTTCTCGATCGATCAACCCGATCGAGTGTCCACGATCCTGGACTGGGACATGACAACGCTCGGCGACCCGCTTGTCGAGCTCGGGACCTTGCTCAGCTATTGGCCGGCCAACGGCTCCAGCGTCAGCAGGTCGCCAACCATCAGTCTGGACATGGCTGGATTTCCCCACCGGGACGAGCTGATCGACCGCTATCGCCACCGAGGTTTCGATGTCGAAGCAATCGACTGGTACGAAGCGTTCGGGCTCTGGAAACTCGCCGTCGTGCTCAAGCAGCTCCACCGCCGCCACAACGCTGGCAAGACCACCGACTCACGATCCGCAGAGTTCGGAGCCCGCGCCGATGACGTTCTGAGGTCTGCCTCCGAAATGGCATCGAAGTACGCGCAGAACGCTTAGCCGCCGCGGTCAGAAAGCGGCGGCAGCCCGGTCAGGCCGGAGTTGCCCGACCTCTCACCGTGATGTCAGCGACCTTGCCGATGACCAGGCTCGGCATCTTGCCGGCGCCGAGCGCTGCTCGATCGACCTGACCGGTGGCAACGAAACGGACGGCTTCGCCCTCGGTCTGCACATCGGTGACTGTGAACGTGATGGGTGCGGACGACTTGGCGTGGAGTGTTCCGTCGACCTCGAAGTTGGATCCGGCGCTTCGGATCGCCGAGCTCTCGAATCGAATGGCCGGGTTGTTGGCGACGTCGAAGAAGTCGTCGCTCTTGACGTGGTCGTCGCGCTTGGTGTTCCCGGTGTCGAACGAGGTGGCGTCGATCGTTGCCGACATCGATGAGCTGGCGAGATCGGACCCGATCGTGGCACTGCCATCGATGGCACCAAAGCTGCCGGGAACGGTACGGAAGCCCATGTTCTTGATCGTGAACGCGACCTCGGTCGCCGCTGCATCGAGAGTCCAGTTGCCGGAGGTGACGGGGAGTGCCATGGGTGCTCTTTCATCGAAAGGTACGAATCTGATCGTTCAGACTTGAATGACTCTATCCGAATATTGTTCAACTTTTGACTAACCCCCATGACGCGGCAGGTGGTAGTGGAAATCGATTGGGTGGGCAGCGCGATCCCGCGTGGTGCTCATGACGGGCAGACGTATGAATCTGCGTGACGTGCGAGGGTGCGGGGCTGGGTCTGCCAGTGGCGGGTGATGACGCGGTGCCATTTGTTCGCTGGCAGTTCGGGGCGAATCGCAGCGAGACCAGAGCAGAACTTGCTGATCTTGGTGGGCCTCACGTGGTGCTGCCAGAGCCACCGATCAGCAGCACTCGGGGCACGTGCCGACTTCGTTTCGACAACGATGGCATTGAGGACGGCTGTGTTCCCGTCTTCGTCCGAGCACCGCAGTCGACGGTCAACGGTCAAACGGGTTCGGCTGCTGGGGTCGATGATTGTGCTTCGTCTGTAGTCGGTCGTGAGGACAGGCAGCAGGGCCGAGGCGAGGTCGTACCCGCCGGTCACCGCTTTTCGATGAACTCGCATCCGTCGGCATGAAGGCACTGTCCTTCCAGATGCGTTGCTTCGTGTTGAAGCCGATGTGGATCAGTCGGTCGGCTTGCGCCGGCCAGCCCTGCGGAATTGGGTTCCGATTCGTCGCTTGTTTTCCGAGACTGAACCGCTCTGGCCCGGGTAGTTGGTCGTGACCGGGCCCGGAGCAGCTTCGTAGGGGGAGCCTTCGTCGACTCCGCCCCAGATCACCATCTGAGGGAATGCGATCGTGATGCCCGCAGCCGTCAAGGCCTGGTGGACGGCGATCGTGAGATCGGAGCGGGTGGCGAGCTCGGATGGGATGTCACTGTTGTGCCAATAGAGCAGGGAGAATCCGATGCTCGAATCCCCGAAGCCGGTGACGGTGACGAGCGGTGGCGGACTGTCGACGACGCGTGCGACGTGAGCGAACG
>CBESNA010000091.1:0-10584 GCA_965530755.1 uncultured Acidimicrobiia bacterium
GGGATGAGCGGCAGCGACGTAGGGGATGAGCGGCAGCGACGTATGGGATGAGTCGAAGCGACGTGCGCATACCGTGCTGCAGATGCCGACCCCGCACCTCGATCTGCCTTCACTGCCTTCGGTGGGAGACCGCCGGATGGCGATCCGGCTGACCAAGGACGCGCTCCGGCACGTGCGGGCGGGTCATCCGTGGGTCTACGACGAGAGCATCGTGTCGGTGAGCCACGCCGGTTCGGCCGGTGATCTCGCTGTCGTGTTCGACGACAAGCGCCGGTTCAACGCCATCGGTCTGTTCGACCCGCTATCGCCGATTCGGATCAAGGTGCTCCATCGCGGCTCGCCGGCAACCATCGACAGCGCTTGGTGGACCCGCATGATCGACCGAGCGCTCGAGCTCCGATTGCCGCTCATCGAGGACAGCGACACCACCGGGTACCGCATCCTCAACGGTGAGAACGACGGCTTTCCCGGCCTGGTCGCCGATCACTACACCGACACGATCGTGGTCAAGGTCTATTCCGAGGCGTGGCTTCCGCATCTCCACGACGTCCTGAATGCGCTCATTGCAGCTACGGCGCCGGCCGTGGTCGTGATCCGAACCGCCCGGAGCCTCGACGTCCCTGGTCTGGCCGACGGAACAGTCGTGTTCGACACCACGGGCGGGGCGACGGATGATCCCGATGACGTCTGGTTCGACGAAAATGGCCTGCACTTCCTGGCTCATCCCCGTCGCGGTCAGAAGACCGGCTTCTTCCTCGACCAGCGGGACAACCGTCAACGGGTCCGAGATCGCTCGCTCGGACGCACCATGCTCGACGTCTTCAGCTGCACGGGCGGGTTCTCGGTAGCGGCTGCGGTTGGCGGGGCGACCGATGTGGTGAGCGTCGACATGAGTCCGTCCGCGATCGAGACCACCGAACGGGTGATGAAGGCCAATCCCGGGCCCTCGGGTCCAACGCCGTGGAAGGGCATTGTCGGCGATGCGTTCGACGTGATGCACCGACTTCGCGCGGAGGGCCGTCGCTTTGGTGTCGTGGTGGTCGACCCACCCTCCTTCGCGCAACGCCAGGCCAACATCGCCGGTGGCCTCCGTGCGTACGGCAACCTGACCGAACTGGCGCTCGATCTGGTCGAGCCCGGAGGCACGCTCGTGCAGGCATCGTGCTCCAGTCGCATCACGGCCGACGCCTTCTTCGCCAAGGTCCTCGATGTCGCGGCCGCTTCGCCCCGGACTCTCGTCGAGATCGAGCGAACCGGTCATGCCATCGACCACCCGGTGACCTTTCCGGAGGGTGCATACCTGAAGGCGCTCATCGCTCGAATCGACTGACCCGGAGCGGTTTTCGGGATCCGAGCGAGCCATGCCATGATGGCCCGGACTCCGTCATCTGCTTCCGGTCGGCACCTCCGACCGTTGCGCCACTGAACCTCGAGAGCGAGATCCCATGCCCGTGAAGCCCCTGAACACCGACGACTTCGGTGGCGAGCTGTTCCAGCTCGCCATGTCCGAGAAAGCTCGTCCGCTCTTCGAAGCGGTCAAGACGTTCATCGAGGAAGAAGTCGTCCCGATGTCGGTCGAGTTCTTCGCTCTCGACGAAGGAAAGCAAGACCCGTGGAGCTATGCGCCGGGTCAGCTCGAACTCCTCGACGGTGTCAAGGCGAAGGCCAAGGCCAACGGTCTCTGGAACTTCTTCCTGCCCAACGCCGAGACCGGTGAAGGCCTCAGCAACCTCGACTACGCCTACATCGCGGTCGAGCTCGGCAAGAACCGTCTTGCGTCGGAGTGTTTGAACTGCGCCGCCCCCGACACCGGCAACATGGAAGTGCTCGAGCGTGTCGGCACGCCGGAGCAGAAGAAGCAGTGGCTCGAGCCACTGCTCAACGGCGAGATTCGCTCGGCGTTCGCCATGACCGAGCCGGCCTATGCCTCGTCCGATGCGAAGAACGTGCAGACCCAAGCCGTTCTCGACGGCGACGAGTACGTCCTCAACGGCGAGAAGTACTACATCTCCGGTGCGGGTGACCCCCGCTGCAAGATCATGATCACGATGTGTCGCACCAATCCGGACGCAGCTCCTCATCTCCAACAGAGCCAGATCTTGGTGCCCATCGACACTCCCGGTGTCGACATCCTCGGCCCTATGCACGTGTTCGGGAAGACCGACGCTCCGCACGGCCACATGCACATCCGCTTCACTGATGTCCGGGTCCCCAAGAGCAACATGCTCCTCGGTGAGGGTCGTGGTTTCGAGATCTCCCAGCTCCGTCTCGGTCCGGGTCGGATCCACCACTGCATGCGTTCCATCGGTGCCGCCGAGAAGGCGCTCCAGCTGATGGTCGAGCGTGGCCTGGTCCGCGAAGCGTTCGGCAAGCCGCTGGTGTCGCTCGGTGGCAACACCGAAATCATCTCGCGGGCCCGCATCGACATCGAAGCGATGCGCATGATGGTGCTCAAGGCCGCCAAGGCCATGGACCTCATGGGTAACGCCGAGGCTCGTGTTTGGGTGTCCGCTGTCAAGGCGATGGTTCCCGAGCGAGTGTGCACCATCATCGACCAGGCCATCCAGATGCACGGCGCCACGGGCGTGTCGCAGTGGACGCCGCTGGCCGACATGTACACCCAGCAGCGCACCCTCCGTCTCGCTGACGGACCGGACGAGGTGCACCACATGGTGGTGGGTCGAGCAGAAATCGCTCGGTACCAGCCGAAGGACAACACACCGGATCAGATCGCCACGAAGGCCCGGCGTTCGATCCAGTCGCCGTCGTTCGGTGGCGACGACGACCACACCGACGTCGGCCGCAACTGATCCACGTCCCCGTTGTTTTGGGGCTCGGCTCAGGGGCTGAAGAGGTCGGCGTGCTCGGTCCGGAGGGCGGCCTTCTGGACCTTGCCCATGGCATTGCGGGGGAGTGACTCCACCGGGATGACGTGTTTCGGATGCTTGAACCGGGCGAGCTCGTCGTCGCATCGTGCGTTGATCGCGGCGTCGACCGCGGAGCGATCCGCTCCCGGTTCGTAGGCGACGACCGCCACCACGCCCTCGCCGAAGTCCGGATGGGGGACGCCGATCACGGCGGACTCGTCGACGCCGGGCGTCTCGTCGATGATGAGCTCGATCTCTTTTGGATACACGTTGTAGCCACCGGAGATGATCATGTCGCCCGCTCGACCGGCCAGCGTCAGGCGGCCATCATCTGCCAGCTCACCGACGTCTCCGGTGATGAACCAACCGTCTTCGGTGTAGGACTGGGCGGTCTTGTCCGGCATCTGCCAGTAGCCGGCGAACAGGTGCGGTCCCCGGATCTGAACGCTGCCGTCGACCACTCGTAGGTCCATGCCGGGCAGCGCGAAGCCGACCGTCCCGGCGATGCGTTCACCGTCAACCGGGTTCGTGGTGATGATTCCCGACTCGGTCATGCCGTAGCGCTCGGCGATCCTGTGGCCCGATCGCGCAGAGAAGTCGTCGTGGACCGGTTTCGTCATCGGTGCCGACCCTGAGGTGAAGAGGCGAACGTTCTGGCAGTCCGCGGCGCCGAAGCCTGGGTCACCCAGCAGGCGGATGTAGTGGGTCGGCACACCCATCATCACGGTGGCCTGCGGAAGCAGCGATCGAACGAGTGCGACGTCGAATCCACGGCAGAACAGGACCTCGGAGCCGTTGAGCATGGCGCAGTGGAGGGCAACGAAGAGTCCGTGGACGTGGAAGACCGGCAGGATGTGCAGGAGTACGTCGCCCGGTTCGAAGCCCCAGAGTTGGTGCAGCGCCTGCCCGTTCACCAGGAGCGACCCGTGGGTCAGCATCGCCCCCTTCGACCTGCCCGTGGTGCCTGACGTATAGAGAATGCAGGCCACGTCATCGGCGGTGGCGTCGGCGACGTCGGCCAGCGGAGTCGCCGATTGGGCGAGGTCCTCCAGCGTTCCGGTGCCGTCGTTGCCGAGGCTCACTGCTCGCTCGGCAAGCGACGTGAGCGCGCCGAGGCGGGCGGGAGTGCACACCAGCAGTGAGGCGCTTGCGTCATCGACGAAGTACTGCACCTCGGCATCGGTGTAGGCGGTGTTGATCGGGATGAACACGACCCCGGATCGCAGGCATGCGAGATAGAGAGCGATGGCGTCCGTTGACTTGTCGACCTGGACGACGATCCGATCTCCCGGTCGCACCCCCGCGGCGGCCAAAGCGCCGGCGAGGCGGGCCGATCGGTCGGCCACAGCGCCGTAGGTCAAGGTCGTCTGGCCGGGAACGGTCAGGAAAGGAGCGTCGGTTGCCCCCTGTTCCATCAGGGCGAGGTACAGCGATTCGGTCACCCAGATGATGTAGCACCTACGCTCCGGCAATGCAGACTGAGCAACCGAACGTCGGCCTGTTGCATCCGGGGGCCATGGGGGCCGAGATCGGGCGGTCCCTCCGCGTGGCCGATCCGAATCGCCGAGTCCTCTGGGCCGGTGCCGGCCGATCGGAGGAAACTCGAGGGCGAGCCGAAGCGGCGGGTCTCGAGGACATCGGCTCGCTCGATGCCCTCGTCGCCGAGGCAGCGACCATCGTGTCTGTGTGCCCGCCAGGCGTCGCCCTCGAGCTGGCGCAGACCGTCGCCGCCGCCGGCTTCGTCGGCTCCTACCTCGACGCAAACGCGGTGTCGCCCTCAACGGCTCGGTCGATCGCAGGCGTGTTCGACGGTCAGGCCGCCTTCGTCGACGGTGGAATCATCGGACCTCCGCCGACGCAACCGGGAACGACTCGCATGTATGTGTCAGGCTCGAGCGCTGCCGCTGCGGCCGAGTTGTTCACCGGCAGCGATCTGCAGGTGCGGGTGGTCGACGGTGGCCCGGGGGCGGCCTCCGCAGTGAAGATGTGCTTCGCCGGGTGGACCAAAGGAACTTCGGCGCTGCTGTTCGGGCTCCGAGCGCTTGCCGAGGCCGAGGGTGTCACCGACGCGTTGCTCGGTGAGTGGGCGACATCCATGCCGGAGCTGGTCAGCCGAAGCGAACGATCGGCCGCCACGATCGGTCCGAAGGCCTGGCGCTTCGAAGCCGAGATGCACGAGATCGCCGACTCGTTCGCCGCTGCCGGTCTGCCAGACGGTTTCCACCGTGGTGCCGCCGACGTCTACTCCCGGATGCACGATTTCAAGGGCCGCCCCGCATCTGGTGATGACGCGACGATCTTGTCCGAAGTGGTCGCCGCGCTGCTCAACTCCTGACCGTTCTCGGCCGTCGCCATGTGCGACGTTGTGAGCGCTAGCGAGCAACTCGGGTTTCGCCGAAGGCGAAAACTCAGATGCGCTCGAGTTCGGCTCCGTCGAACAGAGGCGACATGCCTTCGGCAGTGACGTCGGCGGCCATCGTCTCGTTGCTCGGACGCTCGATCGGCTCGGCCGCAGCTACCAGCGCCAACTCGAGCAGGCGGGCGTCGCTCGAAGTGTTCAAGAACACCCGCTCGTCCCCAAGAACCCACTGCACATTGCGACCGATGGCAGCGGGGTCGGTCAGCGGGTCGTACCAGCTGAACTTCTTGGCGTCGGACCCTTCGGCCCAACGACCCCGAGCGATCGACTTGATGGTCTGAGCGGCGACGCCGTCGGTGACGCACCGCTCGAGGAGCGCCTCGACGTCGTGGCGATAGGCCGGGTTCTCCATCATGAGGTAGTTGTAGGGGAACAGGACCGAGGCGAACGGGTATCGCTCGAGGCTTCGCAGGTGCATGCCCGGAATCCGGACGCCGTGACCGGTCACCCCGAGGTGGGACACGAGGCCCTCGTCGCGTGCCTTGGCCATGGCCTCGACCGCGCCGCCAGGCGCGTGCGCCACGTCCCACTCGTCGTCCTCGACCAGGTTGTGGAGCTGGATCAGATCGACATGGTCGACTCCCATGCGCTCCAACGACCGCTCGAGCTCGGCCCGGGCGGCGTCGCCGTTGCGCTCGCCGGTCTTGGTTGCAAGGAAGACCTCGCTGCGGTGGACGGCGAGCCAGGGCTTCAGCCGATCTTCGGCCTCCCCATAGGAGGCGGCGGTGTCGATGTGATTGATTCCCCAGCGGTGGACGATGTCGAGTGTTGCGTCGGCTCGTTCCTGGCTCATCGCTCCGAGAGCGGCGGCGCCGAAGAGGAGACGGGTCGATTGGTGGCCGGTGGAACCGAATGGGGCGGTGGGAAGCGGTCGTGGTGTCATGAGGTTGCTCCAATGGTGGCGGGTTCGGCACCAGGGATCTCGCAGGCGAGATCGGTGACGACCGGGTGGGTGACGACGGGGTTTCTGTGACCGCCGGCCGCCCACGAGGGGAAGACCGAAGAGTAGAGCCCACTGCCGCCGGCAACGAAGACGACGACGTCGGTTGGGTCGGCAATGGCCCGAACGTCGTCAGCCGGATCGCCGGATCTGGCGAACGCTGGGTTCAGCCGCGAGATGGTGGCTCGAGGGTTGGTTGCGCGTTCAGTCAGACGCTGCTGCACGTCGCTCCTGGACAGGCCTGAGGCGCCGAGGACGTCCGCGTGTTCGGGGTTGAGGGCGATGGCGACGGCGCCGCAGCCGAAGTGGGCGTTGTTCGACCCGAGGTTGGCGATCGTGGCGGCGAGTGTGTCGAGCAGGCGATCGGGTGAGGTCGGATCGTCGGCGTCGCCGACGAAGATCGCTGAGTGCGGGGCCTCGGTGCCGAGGACGATGACTGCGCTTTCCTCGACACCGAACCCGAGGCTGGTGTGGAGTGGTGCCCACGGCGACGCATCGGTGTCCTCTGCGAGGCAGAAAGTGAACTTTCCGGGGTGGCCGAGCAGCGCCATGTCGGAGATGCCTGGACGGGCGCCACCGATGTTCATCATGCAGAGCCGGACGGCGCGACCAATAGAGGCGTTCGCTCGATGGCCGGGCCCGAGGGCGCCGAAACCGCCGCTGATGCCGAGGGTCGGTGCGATCGGTCCGCACACGATCGCAAGGGGAGCGATGCTGTGCGTGGTGCCCTGCATCTCGGACAGATCGAACGCCGGCTGCATGATCGCCTGGACGATGGCGAGCACGACGGGCATGTCGTCCGGGAGGCATCCGGCCATCACGGCGTTCGTGGCGATGGCGTCCACAGATGTGGCGCCGTTGCCGGGGCCCATGGGACCGAGATCGAGCTCGCCATCGAGGCCGGACGCCAGGACCATGCGATCGACCCTTGGTGGAGTCGGGATCACGACGGGGAGCCCGTCGGTTCGATCATTGGCGTGCAGCCACTCGAGCGCGTCGGCCTCGTCGGATGCATCGAGGAGCGCTCTGCTCATGATGCGGGCTCGGTCGTGCCTCGCAGGATGGCGAGGATGCTGTCGGCGATGCGGTCGGCTTCTTCCGTCATAGCAGCCGAGCCGCTGCCGGCGACTGGGTGGGGGAGTTGGATGCGGGGAATACCGGGCATGCCTGCCGCAGCGGCCACGAAGTCGCCCTGGGGCCAGAACATCTCGGTGACGAGTGCGACGGCCGGGGTTCCCTCGCGGGCGATGCTGATTCCGTCACGCACGGTGCCGGAGGTGCACGAGCCTCAATGCCCGTAGGCGGCGACGACGGCGTCGCATCGTTCTGCGATGCTGGCGACCTCGTCGTCGGTGGCGAGGCGAGAGGCGTTGCCCTTGTTCATGTGGACGAACCGTGGCTGCTCGAGGCGCTGGGCGAGCGCGGCCTGGACCTTCGAGAGGAACTCGACCGAATCAGGGAATCCATTGGCGAAGAGCCCGATGGTCGATCCGAATCCCAGGGGCGCGCAAAGGTCGTACTGGTCGGCGGCGACGGATGGAGCTGGCTGGGGGTCGACGAAGCGCATCGATCCATCATGGGCCTCAGGGCTCGCCCCGTCGAGGTGTGTGCCAAGATGCAGAAATGTCGAATGTGATCCTGATCACCGGTGGGAGCAGGGGGATCGGGGCGGCGACGGCCCGCATGGCGGCAGCCGAGGGCTACGACGTCTGCGTCAACTACGCCAACAACGCCGAGGCGGCCGCTGCGGTCGTGGCCGATTGTCGTGCTTCCGGGGTGTCGGCGATGGCGGTCAAGGCCGACGTCAGCGACGAGCGGGAGGTGATCGACCTCTTCGAGGAGACCGAGGCCGAGCTCGGGCCGTTGACGGTGCTCGTCAACAATGCTGGGATCCTCCACACCCGATCTCGGCTCGATGAGTTCACGGTCGAGCGGTTGCGTGAAGTTGTCGACGTCAACATCATCGGGGCGTTCCTGTGTGCGCGAGAGGCGGTCCGTCGAATGTCGACGCTGCATGGCGGCGATGGAGGAGCGATTGTGAACGTGTCATCCGCCGCGTCGTATCTCGGTAGCGCGAACGAGTTCGTCGACTACGCCGCGACCAAGGGCGCCATGGACACGATGACGATCGGACTCGCCATCGAGGTGGCCAACGAGGGGATCAGGGTCAACGCGGTGCGGCCAGGTCTCATCGACACCGAGATCCACGCCAGTTCTGGTGTTCCCGACCGCGTCGCTCAATTGGCCCACAATGTTCCGATGCAGCGAGGAGGAACGGCCGAGGAGGTCGCCTCGCTCATCCTCTATCTCGCTTCTGATGCGGCGAGTTATGTCACCGGCTCGCTGGTGAACGTGTCCGGCGGGCGCTGAGTCGACTGGGTGGTTCAGAGCCGACCTGGGGGTTCAGACCTCGTCGAGCCAGATCGGTGCGCGGTCGAGGATGAATTCGCTGACCTCGTAGCACCGGTCGAAGACCTCGCAGAGGTTCTCGCGGTGCATGAAGAGATCGCCGAGCGAGAGTTCGAGCTTCGCGGCGATCGACAGTGTCCGCTCCGGGGCATCGGTGACCGCGACAGTCGAGTCGATGGCGGACACCTCGAGCGGTAGACCGGGCCCGCCGACACCGGCGAGGTCGGTGGCGAGGCGAAGCAGATCTGGCCCCTTGGGAAGCGGCGGCATCACCCAGGTGAAGATGAGGGGGAATTCGAAGCCGGGAGGCGGTTCGGCCTCCTCGGGCAGCTCGAGCATGGCGTCTTCGAAGGTGAGCAGCGTGCGCGGATCGAGTTCGATCGCCAGATGCAGATCGAGTGGTCCGCCGCAGGCTCGTTCGGGGTGCAGGTCGACTTCCCAGGCCTGACGCATCGAGTAGGTCTCGATGAAGTGCCGCTCGTCGTGGACGTGGAATCCATGGTCGGTGGCGTGGTCCTTCAGGTCGGCCACGAACCCCGGAACGTCGAGAATCGCCATGCCGGCAATCCTGCCAGATGATCGGGCGGTTCCGTCGCCAAGACATTCGGGAAGCCGTCCAGCACGAGAAGCGGCCGCTAGCGTCTGGCCGTGGACGGACCCGACCTCGTGACGCTCTTCGACCATCTGACTGCAGATGTCACGGCCGCCCTGGCGAATCTCGACGACTGGGGCCTGAGCGGCACCAAGGACACGCAGTATCGCCACGACGTGATCGCAGACGAAGTGGTGATTCGCCCGCTGCTCGATGCCGGGTTCCGAGTGCTGACTGAGGAGTCGGGGCTGATCGCCGAGAACCCCGACGCTGAGATCACGGTCGTGGTCGACCCTGTCGACGGCTCGACGAATGCGTCCCACGGGTTGCCCTGGTACGCCGCCAGCTTCTGTGCCGTCGATGCGCAGGGGCTGCTTGCGGCGTCGGTCACGAACCTGGCCCTCGGCGATCGCTACGAGGCGGTCCGTGGCGAAGGGATGCAGTTCACCAAGCCGGCCGACACTCTGCGGCCGACGCCCGGATCGCCGAGCGGTGTCACCGACCTGGCCGATGCGCTGCTCTCGTTCTCGGGGCTACCGCCGTCGCATGGCGGCTGGCGACAGTTCCGCGTCTACGGCGCGGCTGCGCTCGACATGTGTGCTGTCGCCGCCGGGGTGTTCGACGGGTTCGTCGACGTCGACGGGGCGCATGGTGTTTGGGACTACGCCGGCGCTGCGTTGGTGTGTTCCGAAGCCGGAGCTGTTGTCGGCGATGGAGCCAGACGCGAGCTCGTCACTCTCGACATGACCGAGCGGCGTGCGCCGATCGTGGCTGCGACTTCCGAGCTCTTCGACGAACTCCTGGCAATGTGGCAGTCGTGGGTCGCGGTCCGCTGATACTCCCCGCTCTGCGGGGGAGGTCCGGTTCGATCAGACGATCATGAAGATGAACAGCGCGACGATTGCCATCGGGACGGCGGCGAGCGCTGCGACACCGGCAACCGTGAGGGTCATGGTCGCCAGCAGCGTGCCCTGTTCCGTCGTCTCGGAGTGTTCAGCCGGAGCTGTTGCTCTGGCCACAGCGACCGGCGCCAGCGCGCAGCCGAAGAAGCCGAGGATCACGATGTCCGATGGGCCGCCGTCGAGCAAGCTGATCGCAGTCAACCCCCCGAGGAAGAGCGCCCCGCCGAGGGAAACCGTGACTGTGAGCGCGAGCAATATCGTGCGAGTCGTCCGGTCCATCTCCATGATCGTGTGTCGACTCGTTGCTCGGTGGGCTTGAGCGACGACCACGTCAGCGAAATCCCGCCACTAGAATCCTCAAACCTGCCTCGGCAGGGTCAGGGCGTTTAGCTCAGTTGGCTAGAGCGTCGCGTTTACACCGCGCAGGTCGGGGGTTCGAGTCCCTCAACGCCCAC
>CBESNA010000092.1:0-10536 GCA_965530755.1 uncultured Acidimicrobiia bacterium
TCGGCGACCAGGCGCAGCAGATGGTGTGGCTGATCGAGAAGTCGAGCGACCTGCACCCGGTGCTCGGGATTGCGCTCGGCGACACCGACGACATGGTCGTAAAGTTGCCGGTGGGTGAGGGGGCGGAGGTCGCAGGCAAGACGCTCGCCGAGCTGGAACTGCCGATCGAGCCGGGCTTCAACGTGCTGGCGATCGAACGGAACGGCCGGTTCGCCTACCGCCCCCGGTCGACGGCTCGACTGCTCGTGGGTGACCACATCCTGGCCAACGGCCCCGAGGAAGGTCGGGCAGCGCTGGCCGAGATGCTGGGCTGGGAGCTGTTCGAGAACGACGAAGGCGAAATCGAGCTCGAACCCTTGCCCTAGCGCGATCGGGTCGGAGCTCCGACCCCGTGGGCGCGCCTAGGCAGACCTCATCCCCGAGTTGTGAATGTGAAGCTCCGACCCCATGATTTGGTCGATGGAGGTCCGGTCGTTCAGCGTTCTGCAGGCGATCGTGCTGGCCGGGCTCGCTGCTGCGCTGTTCGTTGTCTCGTTCTCCTGGCTTTCCATCGGGCCCCTGGGTTCTCCGACCGCCGGGGCAGCGCTCGTGGTCGTGGCGATTGCGGCCGGCCTTTCGAGTCGACGTGGTCGAGGAGCGGTTCTTCCGCTACGGCGCCACCTCAACGCGCTGACCGTGGTCGCCTTCTCGGCCCTGGCTGTCGTCGGTCTCGTGCTCTCGGCCGCTCTCGGGCCCGAGCCCACCTATCTCGACGAGGGCGCTCCCTCGCTGGCCAGACTGGCGCTGTTCTTCGTCCTCACCTACGTGGCCGTGACCGTGGCGCTCGCCGCGCTGGACGATGGAGGACGCCGGGCGGCGCCGTTCGTCGGCCCGATCGTGACGGTCGCGATGCTGGTCGTCATCGGCGTGTTGTACGTACGAGCCGGGGTCAACCCCGTCGATGCCTACCGTCGAGCTGTCACCGACGGATCGTTTCAGCCTGTACTCAGAGCAGTCCGGCGGATCCACCTCGGCCTCGATGGGATCGACCACGGCGCCACGATCCGTCACCTCGAAGTGCGGGGCGCCTTGTGTGCGTCGTTCCTGGGCTTGGCTCTGATCCGGCATCCCACGATCCGATCCATCCGATGGCCCTTGGCCGCCTCGGCTCTCAGCGCGAGCTTCGCCGTCCTGCAGTTCAGCCGAGCGAACCTCCTGATCCTGGCGCTGGCGGCGCTCGGCCCCCTCGTCCTCGTCATCCGACGGTTCGGACGGCTGGGCGGATCCCTGATCGTCGGGACACTTCTCGTCGGCCTCATCGCCGTCGTGCAGATCAATGCCGTCGGAGACGCAGTGGGGGACGGGTCGAATCAGTCATCGGAGATTCGTGGCGAAGCGCTGTCGGATGCGGTCGGATTGCTCGACGACGCAATGCCGTTCGGGGTCGACCGGACTCGAGTCCCCGGCTCGCCGATTGTCTCCCCGCACAACATGTTCCTCGACCTCACCCTCGCCGCCGGCGTGCCGGGTGCGATCGCCGCCCTCGGGCTGATGTTCATGGCAGGCCGCGGGGTTGCTGGGTCGGTCAGGCAGCAGTTCGCCGCTCGAGGGCTCGTCGAGGCCCTGCCGGCTGTCGGTCTCAGCGGCCTCTTCATCATCGTGATCGTCCGCATGTTCACCGGAGGCGGTGGGTTTCTCGATCCCGTGTCGTGGTTTGCGTTCGCCGCAGCCTGTGCCTTGGCCGCCGAGGGTGTGGTCAGGAAGACGACTTCGCCCTGACCGATCGGGCGGCAGCAAGGACTCGGACAGCGGTGCGCTTCAGTCGAGCGAGCCGTCGTCTGAGCGACGACGGAGGACGGTAGAGCGCTGTGTTGACGGGTTGGGCGAGACCAGGTCGAGGCGGCCCGACGAGATACGGGGCCGGTTCCCTGATCCACGTCTTCTCCGCATAGCTCGTCATGAGCGGAATTCGAGGATCAGCGGCCGACTGGTAGTGCAAAAACAACATCACCCGATCGTCCGAGGTCGCCAATTCGCCGCTGTGCCAACTGCGGGCATTGAACGCGTAGAACCGTCCCGTGGCGAACTCGCTTGGAACGGTCACCTCGGAACAGCGATGGTCGAGCGCGCCCGCAGTCGCGAGCGCCTCGCTCGTGTCGCTTCGGTCGCGGAGAACAGACGGTGTCCGCTGCAGACCGTGCGAGAACGGGATGCACCTCGTCGAGTTGGCCGACGTGCACCCCTCGAGACCGACGGCCACCGTGATCGTCGGCCATTGATAACTCTCGAGGTCGACGTGCCACGACCCGGCCTGGTTCGGAGTGCCGCTCTGGATGTTCGATCCCCACATCACCCACCGTTGATCAGAACCCAGGATCGCCTCGACCAGCGAGGTGATGTTGGCATCGTTGGCGACATCTCGGATGGCGTCGGTGATCGCGTACGGGACACGTTGGCGTCCCGCCGCGCGGTCGTCGCTCACGGCCGACTTGAAGGCGGCCGCATCGTCGAGCAGGCGCTCCAAAACAGACGGGTCGGCCAGCGGGAACGTGTCGGCAACGACGCCGCGTTCTCGATACTCCCGGCCGTGAGCGGTGGTCGGTGAGGAATGAATTGCTCCCTCGGTACACACGGTTCGGACCCTACCATCGAGCCGTGTGCACACTCGAAGGGTCGACGTCCCCATGAGGATCGCCTTCTTCGACGATCGCTTCGACCAGGTGTACGGCGCTCAGGAGAACGTGTTGCTCCTCGCCGAACTGGCCAGGCGCAGCGGCCACGAGCCGCTGTTCCTCACCACGGAGGAAGGTCCGTTGGCGGCGGAAGCGCGACGTCGCAACTTGCCTGTCGACGTCGCTCCGGCACCCGAGTCGCTCCGCCGATTCGAAGGGACCTCGTTCGAAGGGGGAGTGGGCGCTCTGGCCAGACTCGTCGTCGATCTCGTTCGCTACAACCTTGCGTTGGGTCGCGTCATCCGCGATCACGACATCGACGTCGTCTTCTCGGCCGCAGTGAGGCCGTCGGCGCTCCTCCTCGGCACCAGGATCATCAACCGCGGCCCCATCCTGCTCTACGCACAGAACAGCATTCCGCGAGGCGCCCTCGCCGTGATCGCCGGTCTCACCAGCCGCAAGATCTACCTCATCGGTGAGGGCGCCCGTTCGACCTTTCCCGGTTGGTTTCAGCGTCGATTTTCCTCCCGGTTCGCCGACCTCCCGTCCGGCCGCGACATCGCCCGCTACGCGAGTACTCCGCAGCGTTCAGTGAGCGACAACTCTGCACCGCTCGAGGTTGTCACCGTCTCGTCACTCACCGAGCGCAAGGGTCTGCACCTGCTGATCGACGCCGTCGCCCGAGTCGTGCAGCAGGGTCGGCCCCTCCGACTCACCGTCGTCGGCGGGACCACGGGCCCCTTGTCCGAGGCGTACCTCGCCGAGCTCGGCGAGCAGGTGGACCGGCTCGGCGTCGACGTCGAGTTCGCCGACTGGCAGGATGACGTCGCTCCCTTCCTGGCCGCTGCCGACGTCTTCGCGATCGCATCGGACAACGAGGGTCTGCCGGGCGTGCTGATCGAGGCGATGGCCAGCGGCCTTCCCTGTGTGACCACCCGAGCCGGAAGCGCGGGTGAACTCATCGAAGACGCTGGGGCCGGGTTTGCCGTCGACATCGGCGATGTCGACGCCTTTGCCGCGGCGCTGCTCACCCTCGCCGACGATCCGCAGCTCAGGCTCGACGCCGGACGCCGCGGGTATGAATTCGTGCAGTCTCGCCACAGCCTCGAGGCATTCCAGCGCCGGTTCGACGCAGTGCTGTCCGCCGTAGCGGGAAGCAGGGGAGTGCCAGACCGATGACGTCGGAGGTGCGCGAGTACCGCTCCGTGCCTTCGCTGATCGAAGCGGAGCAACACAAGCCGGCGCCGGCCTCGAAGCGCATTCTCGTGATCTCGAGCGGCGTCAGCGGCATGGCCGTCCTGGCAACCCGCTTCGCCGAGGTCGCGGCCTCGCTGGGTGTCGAGGTGTCGACCGTCGTGTCCAAGCCCGAAGTCGTCAAGCGGCGTCCCATTCGCCCGGCCAGATCTCGTCTGTCGCTCCTGGATCAAGTCCGTCATCGGCGACGGTGGCGGCGACCCCGCTACGACCTCGACGGCCTCGGCCGTGTGCTCGCCGGCTACAGCGGGGTGTTGGCTGTCGGCACCGGCCCGGCCTTCGCCATCGTTCCGCTCGCCTCCGCCGCTGGCGTGCCGGTTGCCGTGATGCTCGACGTCACCATGCACCGACACGCCGAGCAGAACGACTGGCCGCAGAACTCGTGGTTCCGACGAGAGGTGGCGTTCGAATCCGGCTGCTTCTCACGCGCCGATCGCCTGCTCTGTGTTTCGGAGTGGGCTCGCGACTCGGTCGTCAACGACCTCGGGATCAGACGAGATCGGGCGCTCCTCACGCCGCCGCTGCTCGCAGCGACCGACGCCGCAGAACTCGCTGATCGTCGACAACCCGGCCCGGTGCTTCGCTTTGCCTCCGTTGGATCTCCGTGGATCAGGAAGGGCATGGACCGGACGATCGACTGGTTGAGTCGTCGACCTGACGCACCAGTCGAGCTGCATCTCTTCGGCGACAGCCCCGGCGGGGTCACCGATCCGAGGATCGTCGAGCACGGAAGACTCGGCGGTCGCGAACTGATCGGACACTGGTTGCCCTCGATGGATTTGCTGGTGCATCCGACCAGGCGCGACCAATCAGCGTTGGTGGTCGTCGAGGCGGCCTGGGCCGGTGTTGCGTCAGTGGCCACGGCCATGGCCGGAATACCCGAACTGATCGATGACGGCTTGACCGGCTGGCTCGTGCCGGAGGGCTCCGATTCGGCGCTGGACCGTACTCTGGACGACCTGATCGAGGATCCGACTCGTCTGCGCATCGCTGGACTGGCCGCTCGCAAGAAAGCAGAAACCGAGTTCGAAGCCCGAGCGATCCTTGCTCCCGTCGTGCAGTGGCTGGCCGGCGATGCAGAGGCTCCGATCGCCGGCAATTGCGGGAGGCCGACAACGCCATGAATGTCGTCAGCGTCGTACTCGCTGTCCGAGACGGGGAACCAACCATCGGCGCGCAACTCGAGGCGCTGCTCCGGCAGCGCACCGATCGCGAATGGGAGCTGGTCGTCGTGGACAACGGCTCGCAGGACCTCACTGTTCGTGTCGTGAAAGCCGAGCTGAGCCGCTTCGCCTCCGCTCGGCTGATCGACGGCAGCAACGGGATCGGTGCTGGGTTCGCAAGGAACTGCGGAGCCGACGTCGCCGTTGGTGAGACGATCCTGTTCTGCGACGCCGACGACGAAGTTGACGAGCTGTGGCTGGAGAATCTGGCCGATGGCGTTGATCGCCACGAGTTCGTCGGAGGCGCGCTCGATCGCCGGCGACTCCATACGGGCCACTCTCGTGGGCCCGGGGTGCCGACCACTCGTGACCTGCACCGGACCGCGGACGGCCAACCTTTCGCTGTCGGAGCAAACATCGGGGTGAATCGCCGACTCTTTCGCCGGCTCGATGGATTCGACGCATCGTTCGTCGGTGGCAACGAAGACGCCGACCTCGCGATTCGGGCAGCGGCGATCGGGCACGTGCCGCAGTTCTGTCCGGAGGCGATCGTGCACTATCGGGAACGTTCGACCCGGCGGGCCAGCTTCAAGCAGTACCGCCGGTATGGCCGGACCGAACCGCAGCTCTACCGGAAACACAGGGCGATCGTCGCTCGACGCAGACCCGTCGACGGCCTCCGATTCTGGGGGCGAGTCCCTCTCGTGGCTGCCCGAGGCGTCCGAGACCCGCATGCCCGGGTCCTCGCAACCCGACTCGTCGGCCGGGGCGTGGGTCGGATCGAGGGCAGCATCCGCCATCGGGTGCTCTTCTGGTGACCCGGCGCTATCGAGGCCGCGAGCAGCCCGGTCGTTGGTCCGAGTTGCGATTACGCCGTCGTTGACCCGGACAGTTCAGGGACATCGACGCCGTCGACGTCGGTCAACGACTCACCGAGCGACGCCGCAATCGTCGGGGCCAGATCCTCGATCCGAATCGACCCGCCACCGTCATCGTCGGGATCCGTCACTCCTGGTCGAGCGACGATGATCTCGCCGGCTGGTCGATGATCGCCTGTGCGAAGGCCGCCGTAGCGACCAGCGACGAGCCCGACGGTCGGTGACAACGCGGCGTCGATCGGTGCCGACCACTCCCAATCGACCAGCAGGTCAGGGAGGTGGTCACGGCGGGGACCTCGATGGTGCTCGTCGACGCGGATGACCTCGGTGACAACTTGTCGGCCCGAAGTGGGACAGCGGAGCGCGAGGAGCTCGGCCTCCAAACGGTCGACCAGCTCCATCCCTGACGGCGCAGACGGATCGATGAATCCCCGCGGTTCGCGTCCGGCGACATTGAGCCGGATTCCTCCGAACCGCTCGTTGTTCGGCACCTGGAAGAAGGCTCTCGCGCCGTCGAGGGAGGCGAGAGATGGATCGCCGTCGGCAAATCGGGCCCGGACCTTCTTCGTTGCCCAGTGGCCGGCACGGTGAGCGGACCCGGAGATGGCACGGGTCGTGGGTGTCGGGGCGATGGCGTTCTCGATCCGCAGCAGCGCTTCTGCCAGAAGGTGCTCCCCGCCATAGTGGGGAACGAAGCCGTGGCTCAGAATCACCATCACGGTCGCATCCTCGAGGTCGTCCAGGAGTCGACCAAGCTCGACATCCAACGCGCAATAGACATCCAGCAGCGGATCCCCACCCAGAGCGATGGCCGCCTCGGGGTCATGGGCGACGTGGTCGGTGTCGTGGTGTTTCCACAAATGATGGCCGGCGCAATGCGACTCCGAGAAGACGGTGAGGAACAGATCCCACGAGTCTCGGCGGAGCACGTCGAGCGAGAGATCTCCCTTGGCCTTGGCCCCTTCCAACAACGATTCCACCATCGACGTGGGGGATCTCGTGCGTGCGGTGTGGTCGCAGCGAACCTCGATCGGGTGCGAGCCTCGACCAGCCATCAGGTCGTCGGCCCCGATCGATGTCGCTGCCATCCATCGGTCGTGACTGCCCCAGTCGACGATCTGCAGCCCGTGTAATCCCTGCGTCGGTGCGCTGAGCGGCGCATCGACGACTGCGACCTTGGCCCCAGCTCGGGAGAGCGACTCCCACACTGGGACGCCGCCTGCTTCGGCCGGCTGCATTCGTTTGGTCGCGTACGCGCCGGGAACGAACTGGCGCCAGCTGTAGATGCCGTGCACCCCCGGCCCACACCCGGTGGCGAGGCTTGGCCAGATCGATCCGACAAAAAGGCCGTACGGAGGAACGAGCGAGCGCGTGCGTCCCCGTCGGGCGAGCGAGGCCAGGTGGGGCATACGCCCGTCGGCCATCAGCGCCGCCGCGATCGCCGGGTCACATGCGTCAAACCCGATCACCGCTGTTCGTGCCGACATCGACATCACCGTACGCAGCCGAGCCCCGCGATTGGGGTCGGAGCTTCACATTCACAACTCACTGTTGCTTCAAGCCCACCCGTTCACCGGTCGAGTTGTGAATGTGAAGCTCCGACCCCGTGGGCTGCTGACCCCGTGCCTTCAGGTGCGGCGGGGGATCACGACCACGGTGCCGTCCGGCTCGTGGTGGACACTCACCGTCACGCCGTAGAACTCGGCGAGCGTGTTCGCCTCGAGCACTTCGGTCGCCGCACCCATCGCCACGACGTTGCCCTCGTGCATCAGGGCCAACCGATCGCTGTAGAGCCCGGCCAGCGTGAGGTCGTGCATCGCCGACACCACGGTCAGTCCGTGTTCGCGCTGCAGCGTCGACACGAGCTCGAGCGCCTGTTGCTGATGGCCGATGTCGAGTGCACTTGTCGGTTCGTCGAGGAGGAGGATCGGTGCCTCGGTCGCCAGCGCACGGGCGATCACGATGCGTTGCGCCTCGCCGCCACTCAGCTCGCCGAGGAGCCGATTCCGGAACTCGGTGAGATCCAGCCGCCCGAGGACGTCGTCGACCATCGCCCGGTCGTGCCTCGTCTCCCGCCCGAAATAGCTCACGTGCGGGGCCCGACCCAACAGCACGTACTCGCGGCACGACATGTCTCTCGGCAAGATGGGTGACTGAGGCACGAAGGCCACCAACGCTGCCCGGCGAGCCCGGGACCGCAGCCGCAACGAAGCGCCGTCGACGGTGACATCGCCACCGTGGTCGACCAGGCCGACCGCTGCTCGCAACAGCGACGACTTGCCGGCCCCGTTCGGTCCGATGAGCCCAAGCCATTCTCCGGACGCAACCGTCGCGTTGAAGCCTGAGAGCACCTGGCGCCGGTCGTATGACACGGTGACGTCGACGAACCCGAGCGAGCTCATACCGCCACCTGCTTCGTACGAAGGAGATAGATGAAGAACGGGGCGCCGATGAAGGCCGTGACCACGCCGATCGGCAACTCGGATGGCGCAATGGCGATGCGACTCAGGATGTCGACAAGGATCAAGAAGCTCGCCCCGAGCAGTAACGACAAGGGAAGAATCAGGCGGTACGAGGAACCCGCCAGCAACCGGACGATGTGGGGAACAACGAGTCCGACGAACCCGATGAGACCGCTGACCGACACCACGGCGGCCGTGCCGAGCGTCGCCGCGACCACCACGATCAGGCGGACGCGGGCCACCGGTGCGCCGAGCGTGGCCGCCTCGTCGTCGCCGACCCGGAACAGATCGAGATGCCGTGCGTGCAGGAGCAGCACGATCGTGGTCACCACTACGTAGGGGAGAACCAGGCGGATGTCGGCCCACGACGCATTCACCAGCCGGCCGAGAATCCAGGTGTAGACCTCCCGAACCACCTCCGAATTGCGCTGCAACACGAAGGTCTGGATCGCCGTCGTCAACGACACCATTGCCACGCCGGCAAGCACCAGCGTTGCTCCCGTTCGGCTCCCACCGAACGCAGCGCCGACGGCATAGGTCGCAGCCACCGCGGCGAGCGAGAAGAGGAACGCCATCAGCGGTGTCGGGTCGACGACCCAGTCCGTGACGTCCCGGAGGTGAAGAATGGCGATCGTCGCCCCGAGCCCGGCACCGGCCGCGGCACCGAGCAGATACGGGTCGACGAGGGGGTTACGGAACACGCCCTGGTAGCTGGCGCCGCCGAGCGACAGGGTGCCGCCCACCAGGGCGGCAAGCAGCACTCGAGGGAATCGAATCGTCCAGATGAGGTTCCACTGCGTCTCGGTCACGCCGCTGTCGATGTCAACGAGCGGCAGGTGGTCGAGCATCGCAAGCGGGACTCGCCACGGCGCCGGCCCGGCCGGACCGAACATGGCCCCGGCCAGCACGGAGACGATCAGCAGGACCGTTGCGCCGAGCAACCATCCGATCGTCGTGCCGTGCCGGCCGGACATGTCAGTTCGCCCCGGCGGTTGCCAGGTTGCTGACCGCAGCGACGACCTGCTCCAGGTAGTCGACCGAGCGCGGGCCCCAGCGGGAAGCGATGTCGTCGTTCATTTCGATGACGTTGCCGTTCGCCACGGCGCTCATGTCGGCCCAGCCGTCGCGCGCACCGACCGAGTCGGCGGTCTCGCCGCAGTAGATCGTGCAGGCCAGGAAGATGAGATCGGGATTGGCGTCGACGATGAACTCCTGGCTCAACTGCGGGTAGAGGTCGGCATCAGCGGCCACGATGCTCTCCAGCCCTGCAGCGGTGTAGATCGAACCGATGAACGTGTTCGGCGAGACCGAGTAGAACGTCGGGTCGAGCTCGTGGTAGTAGGTCAGCGCCTCCGCCGCATCGGGTACCGACTCGACCGCAGCGTCGACGCGAGCACTCATGGAGGAGACCAGCTCGGCCGCCTCGGCCACGTGGCCGGTCGCCACGCCGAGCTGTTCGATCTGGGTGTAGATGTCGTCGAAGCCTGCTGCGGCGGGACCCTCCCAGTGGGCGATGCCGAGGGAATCGAGTTGAGCCAGGAAGTCGGGATTGGTGCCGTCGGTGACGACGAGGTCCGGCTCCAGAGCGGCGATCGACTCGACGTTCGGCTCGAAGGCGGACAGGCCCTGCATCTTTTCGGCCGACTCGGCTGGGTAGTTCGAGAGGTCGTCGACGGCGAGGATCTGGCCCTGCGCGTCGATCGCGTAGAGCATCTCGGTAGCGGCCGGCGAGAGCGAGATGATGGCCGAGACCGTCATCGGTTCGTCCGATTCGGGTTCCTCTTCCGGTGTCTCTTCGACGACTTCGGTGGTTTCCGTCGCAGTGTCCTCGGCTTCGGTCGTTTCCGAGACGTCAGTCGCCCCGTCGGGCTCGTCGCTCCCGCAAGCCCCGGCGAGCAGGAGCAGCGCTGCGAACAGCGATAACAACTTGGTGTACTTCATGGAAAATCCTCCACGTGGGGAGGACAAGTGGGATCGGAGGTGAAACCTGCGAACCGCCCTTGCCTCGAGGGTCTGGTTGCTTGCGCACCACATCGGTCGACCGGACTCGTCGACTCGCAGCTGGTGGCTGCGGCAGAACTACCGTTGCGGGACAGTGCCGGGATCTCACCGGACTTCGCACAATGCT
>CBESNA010000093.1:0-9882 GCA_965530755.1 uncultured Acidimicrobiia bacterium
TGGCTGCGTTGGCCCCCGGGGGGGGGGGCCCGACGCCCCCCCGCCGATCGGAGTCGCCGGAGCGGCTCGACGCCTGCGCCTTGGGCGCGGCGTCTGCGGGAGGGTTGGCATCGACCGTGGTCGGAATGCCGGCGATCATGACGGTCATGAGTGTGTCTCCAAGACGTTGAGGACTTTCTGCACGTACTGCTGGGTTTCGGTGAACGGCGGAACCCCGTTGTGTTCGGCCACCGCACCGGGGCCGGCGTTGTAGGCGGCCAGTGCGAGGTCGACCCGGCCGAAGCGGGCGAGGTCGCGAGCCAGATAGCGAGCCGCTCCGTCGATTGCCGACACAGGTTCGAACGGATCGACACCCATCTCTGCTGCTGTGGCGGGCATGAACTGCATCAGGCCACCGGCGCCGACCGGGCTGATGGCCGCCGGGTCGAATCCCGACTCGATTTCGGCAACGGAGGCGAGGAGCGTCGGGCTGACGCCGTGTCGTTGTCCGGCCTCGTTGAAGAGTGCGGCATAGGGAGTGTTGGCATCGACCGCCACGAACGTGGCCGCGCTCGGTACGGGAGCCGAGATCGTCGGAGCAGCTGTTCCGGGTGCCAGCGACGACACTGGGATCGAAGACGCTGGCATCGAAGACGGCGTCATCGTTGTCGGCGACGTGGCGCCATCTGCATCGAGTGCGGCGCCGAGCGTTGCCGAGAACGGGTCGGACCCACGAGTCTGGGCCGCGTTCGAGCGAGCGATCACAGGCTTCGCGACGCCACCGATTGCCGAGCGAATCTCGGCGATCCGGCCTGCTGCGGGGGTGATGGAGACGAGGCTCATGCCGCTGCCTCGTCCGCTTGCCGGGTTGTGCGAGCGTTGATGACGTCTTCGAGTGACTGCTCCGCTTCACGGTCCTGGGCATCAGCATCGGCCTCGGCGAGACGATCGACGAGTCGACCGAGCGCATCGAGGCGAGTTCGCTGGTGCTGCCACGCGCTGCGCTTGATCTCGACGGAGATCGCCGCCGCATCCCGATCGAGCCTGCGCTGCTGTTCAGTGAGCCATCCCGCCTCGATCAAACTGCGGCCGAACCGCACCGAGAAGATGTCAGGCTGCTCGACGACCTCACGGCATTGAAGGAAGACGGTACGCAGGGCGACCTCGGCCGCCTCCCGTTCGTTGGTCGCCTCGACGAACGCGCGTCGAGTGCTGATCTCGCGCTTCTCGGTGAGGTCGGCAAGCCGCCGCATTCGCTTGGTTCGTGTGCTCACGTCGCCATCGCTTTCTCGCTGTTGATCGGGTCGGTCAGGTAGGCCCCGGTCGAGTTGGGCCGATCCCCGGAGGTATCGAGCAACTGGGGCGATTCGAGGCCGACAGCCGAAGCCAGCCGTTGCCACGTGTCCGACATCGGTTCGAGCTCCGCCATCGGCTGCTGGGTGAAACTCGTCATCGCTTCACGTCGTGCGACGGCTTCGTCGATCCAGACATCGCTGCCGCCGCTGTACATGCCGAGTTCGAGGAGATCACGCGCCTCGTCGTAGGTGGCCAACAGATGACGGAAGTGCGCAGCAGCAGCCTGCTGTTCAGCGGTGGTGACCTTTCCGGCCACGCGGGACGCCGACTGGAGTACATCGATGCTCGGGAAGTGCCCGGCGTTCGCCAGCTTTCGACTCAGCGAGATGTGTCCGTCGAGGATGGCGCGACTCGTGTCCCCGATCGGGTCGTTGAGATCATCGCCCTCGACCAGCACTGAGTAGAAGCCGGTGATCGATCCGGATGCCGATGTCCCTGCTCGTTCGAGCAACTGCGGCAGGAGCGCGAACACCGAGGGCGGGTAGCCCTTGGATGTCGGTACCTCTCCCGCAGCCAGGCCGATTTCTCGTTGCGCCATTGCGAAGCGAGTGAGACTGTCCATCAGCAACAGGACGTTGGCACCGTCGTCGCGGAACCCTTCGGCGATTCGTGTGGCGAGGAAGGCGGCGTTGCGACGCACGAGGGCAGGCTGGTCCGATGTGGCGACGACGACCACACACTTGGCCAGGCCCTCGGGACCGAGGTCGTGTTCGATGAACTCTCGGACTTCGCGTCCTCGTTCGCCGACCAGGGCCAGGACGGTCACATCTGCATCGGTTCCCCGGAGCAGCATCGACAGGAGACTGGACTTGCCGACGCCGGAGCCGGCCATGATGCCGACACGTTGACCCCGGCCGACGGTGAGGAGTCCGTCGATGGCTCGCACACCGGTTTGGAGTGGCTCAGCAACCAACGGGCGCTCGAGCGGAGCGGGCGGTTCATTGTGGAGCGGGACCTGCGCGATCCCGAGAAGGGGACCACATCCGTCGATGGGGCGACCCAAGCCGTCCAGCACGCGTCCGATCAGGGCTGATCCGACGGGCGCCTGGAGCGTGGCCCTGGCAGAACGCACGGTCTCACCGGCGCGGATGCCGAACAACGAGCCAAGCGGGAGTGCCGTGAGCTTGCCGGGAGCGACCGCAACCACCTCGGCCTCCACGCCCGGATCGTCGCCGATGATGACGAGGTCGCCGGTCGCGAGGCGCAGCCCGGTCACCTCGGCGTGCATGCCAACGATGCGTTCGACGCGTCCTGTTCGTTCCGGGCGAGCGGCGCGGCGCACCGAGCGCATGAGCTTGTCGTCGAGTGCGGGAAATCCGGTCATGACAGGAGCTCCTGTTTGACTCGTTCGAGGGATGAAGCGAGCCGCGCATCGATCGAGCCGTTGGGGGTGTCGGCCACGGCATCGCCAATGGCGACAGTCGGGTCGGCGACGAGCTCGAACGATCGATCGACCATCAGGTCGTCGACAGAGCCCAGGGTCTCGACGTCAGAAGGGTGCAGGCGAACAACAGCACTCTCACCCCGATCGATCTCGCTGAAGCAACGCAGAATCGCATCGCGACCGGGGGCGTCGCTGCATGCCACTTCTCGCATCAGGATCACCTCGGCCAGCTGCAACGCCAGCTCGAGTGCCTCTTGCGGACCGGACTCTGCCCACGTCGAGGCGGATTGGTCGAGTCTGACCGTCGCCGCTTCAACGGCGGCGAGGGCGAGCGCGACATCCTTCCGGATCGCGGCATCGGCCGCGGCGACACCCTCGGTGAAGCCTTGCTGATACGCATCGGCCACGAGCTCGTCCGTGGTTGGCCCACGGTCTCCGCCGTCGACGTTCGCGTCGACGCCGTGTCTGCTGTTGGACCGCGGCTCTTGACGCGTCTGGCCCACCAGGGTCGCGATGGGCAAGCGATCGAGGCCCTCGCCCCGCATCACCGCGGATGACTCACGTGACAAAGTCATCACCTCCTCGGTTGATGACCAGCTCGCCGGTCGCCTCCAACTCGCGAACCGAATCGAGAATCGAGGTCTGAGCCTCGGCGACATCGGCCATGCGGACCGAGCCGAGCAGCTCCATCTCGTCGAGCAGGTTTTCCTTGGCCCGGGATGACAGATTGTTGAGGAACTTGTCGCGGACACCTTGACTGGTTCCCTTGAGCGCCAGAGGGAGGATGTTCGAATCGACCTGACGAAGCACGATCTGCATCTGGCGATCGTCGAGCAAGTTGAGGTCGTCGAACACGAACATCTGCGCCCGAACTTCGGCGCCGAGGGCTGCGTCGTAGGCGTCGAGCGCCTCGAGGATTCCCTCGTTCAGATCCTTGGAGAGCCCTCCGAGCAGCTGCACCAGGGTGTCGACTCCCCCACTGGTTGCCAGGAAGCGATTCTCGAGGCTCGGCTTCATCTCGTGTTCGAGACCGACCTCGACTTCTCGCAGTGCTTCACCGGAGACTTTGTCGATGGCTCCGAGCCTGACGCCGACGTCGGCCACCAGCTCGACAGGGAGCGCCTCGAGCACGCCACTTGCAAACTCGAGGTTCAGGGTCGAGAGGATCAGAGCGATCGTCTGCGGGTGTTCGTCCGACAGGCTCGCAGCGACCAGCTTGGAGTCGAGCCGGTCGAAGAACTGGAACGGCACGGTGGGCGCAGTCGAGTCGAGGCGACTCAGGATCTCGCGAGCCGTACGGTCGCCGAGCGACTCCTGGAGGAAGACGCGGGCGAGCTCGGCATCACCGATGGGAAGCGGCGGCTCGCCGGTCGCATCGTCGATGAACTGCCGAAGAACGGCATCGCCCGTCGCTGCATCCACCACACCGAGGTTGGCGAGCTCTTCGATGACAGCCGCCACCTCGTGCTTCTTGAGGCCGAACAGTAGGGGTCCGGCCTTCTCCACACCGAGGCGGAGGATCAGAATGGCGACTTTCCGCGCGCCGGGGAGCGTTGCTGTGGTGCTCATCGAACCTGCTCTGGTTCCGACAACCACTGACGAAGGACCGCAGCGATGTCATCTGGCTGGTTGGCAACGAGCTCCAGCAGGTCGCCCTCTGTGCGTTCCATGCGACCGTCGGCCTTCGTACCGGCGGTGAGTGCTCCGGCCGGGATGGCGTCGAGGTCGATGCTGTCGATGACCTGCCGACGGCTGGCCTTGCGGAGGAGCATCAAGCCCATCACGAGCACCAGCAAACCGATGACGATCGCTCCGGCGGTGCGGACCATGTCCATGATGCCGCTCGGAGCGGTCACGGCTTCGACAGCCTCGAGCGCTGCGGCTTCCTGTTCTTCGACGGAGACGTCGAAGGGCAGGAGGTTGACGGCGACGACATCGCCGCGTGCGACGTCGGCGCCGACGGCTGCCGTGACAATGGCTTCGATCTCGGCGATCCGTTCGGCCGGCACCATGGCTTCGTCGATGACCACCGCCACCGACAACGAACGGATGGCGCCGGGCGCTGTCTCGGTGCTGGTGATCACGGTGTCCAGGGCGTAGATCACGTCACGTTCATCCAACCGATACGAGGAGCCGTCACTGCCTTCCACGATGGGACCTTCGAGGATCTCGTCCTCGATGCTGACAACGCCTTGCTCGGTTGCTCCGGCGTCGCCGTATTCCTCGAGCCTGGTCGTTTCACTGCGTGGCAACGTCTGGCCGTCGGCGTTGGTCGACTCGCTGAACGACTCTTCGGTGCGAACGACCTGATCGAAGTCCAGATCGGCGGTGACGTTCACCACCGCTCGGCCGGGGCCGACCACGGCGATCAGCAGATCCTGGAGCTGCCGTTCGATGTCGGACTCGAACGACTCACGCATGCGGATCTGGTTGTCAGACTCCATGCTGGCTAGGCCGTCGGTATCGCCTCCGGCCAGCATCCGGCCGGCATCATCGGTCACGGTCACCTGATCGGGGGTGAGACCCTCGACCGAGGAGGCCACGAGGTTCACGATCGCCTGCACCTGGGTCGGCGTGATGGTGGAGCCGCCGCTCGTCTGGAGGAGAACAGAAGCCGACGCCTGGATCTCGTCACCAACGAACAGGTCCTGTTCGGGAATCACCAGGTGCACGTTGGCACCGGCAACACCGTCGATGACGGCGATGGTCGAGGCCAGCTCGCCCTCCATCGCCCGCTGGTAGCCGACCCGTTGATCGAACTCTGAAGACGTGATGCCCTGATCGTCGAGGATCGACCATCCGTCGGTGCTGTCGGGAAGGCCGAGCGAACTCATGTCGAGCCGGGTCGATGCGACATCTTGGCGAGGCACCCAGACGACGCGTCCCGAATCCGACAGCTCGTACGGAATGCCGCGGCTCTCGAGTTCGTCGACCACGCCGGCCGCCGTCTCCGGCTCGAGGCCAGAGTACAGAATGCCCATCGTCGTCGAACCGCCGAGGCGGCTGACGAACACGATGAGGCCGACCACAGCGAGGAACACACCGGCAAGTACGACTTGCTGGTTGATGTTCATCCGCCGGATCGACCGCACCGCCGAGCCTCCGAAGGGCTCCATACTGTTTCCTGGCATCAGACCTGCATCCTCATGATGTCGTTGAAGGCTTCGATGGCACGGTTGCGAACGGCGACCGTGACCTCGGTGACGAGCTGGGCCTCGGTGGCAGCGACCATGTAGTCACTCACCGAGGAGAGATCGCCGGTGGCGCCGGCGAGGGCAGCCGAGTCGGCGCGGGACTCGGCGCTGCCGAGGCTCTTGAGTGCAGCACCGATGGAATCGCCGAACCCACTCGCCTCGCCAGGATCGGCGGCGCGAGAAGGGGCGGATCCGGCGCCACCGAGTGTGTTGACCTGGACGGTCCGGACGGGATCGATCATCAGCTCACTTGCCGATCTCGAGGGCACGCAGATAGGCATCGCGCGCCCGTTCGAAGGCCGACACGTTCGCCTGATAGGCCCGCTGGGCGGCAAGCATGTGCGTCATCTGATCGGAGAGGTCCATGTCGGGGCCGAGCACCATGCCGTTCTCATCCGCCAGTGGATGGCCGGGGTCGTAGAGCTCGCGGCCACGGGGGTTGCCGAACTCGGCGCGGGTGACGGCGGCACCCGCAGGGCGGCCGCCCTCCTCGATTGATTGAGCGACGACGAAACGTTCCTGGTAGGCGACCTCGTCAGTGCTGCGAATCGTGTTGATGTTGGCGACGTTGTCGGCCACGGCGTCGAGCCAGGTCTGATAGACGTCCATGCCGGACGAGGCGATGCTGAGGGAGTGAAAGGGTCCGCTCATGTCAACGACTCACCGCTGCTCGGATCAACCGGTACTGGGCGTTGAGCGCCTCGGTCACCAGCTGCTGTTTCAGCGCATTCTCGGTCATCGCCGTGAGCTCACGGTCGAGGCGCACGTTGTTGCCGTCGATCCTCGTCGGATCGGTCGTGTTGGTCTCGGAGACGTCCGCCATCCCCGGCCGGCCTCGTTCGATCGCGCTGCGAAGCGAGTCTTCGAAGGTCACCCGCTTGGCGAGGTAGCCGGGGGTCTCGACGTTCGCGATGTTCTGCTGGTGAGCCTGTTGCTGGGCCTCCAGTCCACGAAGGGCGGTGGCCAGGCTCTGCGTTGTCAGATCTCCGATGATCATGTCAGGCGCTCCTGGAAGGACGGGGAAATCACACCGACGTCAGTCGGCGTGCAACACCCGTCCTTGGGCGTCTGGTCATCGAGCATCCTGGCTCGCTGGTGAGGCTCGGCCTCACCAGCGGTTCTATGAGGGGGTCGAACGGCCCGTTTGCCGCATCATTTGTTCGACGTGGCGGTCAGACTGGAGAACTCAGAGCCGGACTTTCCAGCGGGGCGGATCAGGCGTGTCTCGATGGAGCACTCGGCCGGAACGTCTGGGCGGCAGTGCCGCCATCGCACCAGCGACATCGTCGATCAGCGTGTGGCTCGTTCCGAGCAATCGCTGGGCCCGCTCACGGAGTTCTTCGGGGATCGGCGTCGTTGGGAGAGTCGGCGGGGGCCACGGGTTGTTGCCATCGACGACCTGATCGGCGAGGAGCGCCGCATGATGCGCGAGGCTGGCTTCGTAGCAGTCGAGCGCCGCCTCCCACTCGGTCATGCCGTCACGGATCCGGACACGCCGCCGGGAGCGCCTGTCTGGGCCGCCACCTGGCGTTCAGTCTGCGAGATCACGAGCGCTTCCTGCCACGTCTCGACAAGCGGTGCGACCACGTCGATGCACTCATCGACGAGTCGCACCGACTTTCGGACGTTGGCGTCGACCAGCTTCTCGCCGAGGTGCTCGTAAATCGATCGCAGTGCAGGACCTCCATCCCATGCGTCGACATCGAGGGCGAGATTCAGCTCGAACACGATGTCCTGGGCATGCACCAACTGCTCGTGCGCAACCTCGACATCCTGGTCGACCACCGCCTTCGTGGCTCGACGAAGATCCAGGAGCAGTCGTTCGTAGAGCTTCACCACCAGTTGGGGACCTGGGGTGACGGACATGCCGTCCTGGTGGTATCGCTGAGCGAGCCGTGCATTCATGTGGTCAGTTTCCTCAGTTGTTCTGGAGGGAGCCGAGCTGTCCGGCCAACCAGTTCGATTGACTGTTCAAGCCGCCGATGGCGACTTCGAGATCGGAGTAGAGACGTCGGAGCTGGATTTCCTTGCGCTCGAGTCGTTCCTCGAAGGCGTCGATCTGTTTGGTGAAGCTCTCGATGCGTGCCTTCTCGGACTCCTCAGCGGTGTAGAGCAGACCGGTGCCATAACCGGCAGCGACCTCTGCCGCGTCGACCATGCGATCGAGGACACCGGCCTCGGCGCCCACCTCGAACGACGAGGTGAACATGCGGCTGAGAGCGTCGAGATCCGAAGTGGCAGCCTCGATGAACTTGTCGCGGTCGAAGGTGACCGTGCCGTCCCGCTGCAAGCTGACGCCCACGAGGCTCGGCGCATTGAAGCTGCTGGCATCGACCGGGTCGACGAGCGCCCGCAACAAGCCCTGCTCCGACCGGCGAACATTCGTGTTGAACGCAAGCGGAGCCTGTTCGGCCAGGTCGGGGTTGACCTTCGTCGCAGACGCCATCGCCGTCTTCAGCTCGTTGAACTGGGCGATGAGTTCACCGACAGAGTCTGCGATCTTCTCGAAGTCGTGCTCGACACTCACGGTGACCGGGGTGGCCGACGCCTCGGACACCGTGATGCTCACGCCAGGCATGATCTTCGCGAACGAGTTGGTCGACGAAGTGATCGAGTAGGGCGTGAGTCCGTCGAAGGTGATCTGGGCGTCGCTGCCCTCGGTGAGGGTGATGAAACCACCAGCGTCGAGGGCAAGGCCACCGGGATTGCCGTTTCCGTTGCCGTTTCCGTTTCCGTTGCCGTTGCCACCGCCAGACCCGTCGAGAGTGATGGCGGCATCGACGCCGCTTGCATCGGAGGCGAGCTGGAGCCGATAGCCGTTGCCGGTGTTGACAGCGACCGCCGAGTAGTTGAGCGCCGGATCGCTGTTGATCGATTCGATGACGCTCGCCAGCGAGCCCCGGAGGCCAACGTTGGAGTCAAGGGATTCGAAGACGGTATTCGAGTAGACGACGTTGCGACTGGCGACGGCATCGACCTTGAACGTGATCGCACCCGTGAAGCTTCCCGTGGTCGCCTCGACGGTCACCGACTCGCTCGACGATGTTGCCGCGAGTTGCTGCCAACCGGAGCCGAGGCGCAGATCTGCCGCAGCGTTGCGGAGACTCGTGACACTGGTACGGAGCGAATTGAGCTCGGTCGAGGCAGCCTGACTTCGCTCTCGGCGAGCCATCATCCGCTGCTGGGGAATGCGCTCGACTGCAAGCAGGGAATCGATGATTGCTGTGGTGTCGAGACCTGTGGAGAGACCGTCGATGAACGACATGATTGTGTCCTGTTCCGCTTGTACCGAAGGAGTTTCGGTGTTTGTTGTTCAATCAGTAGCGCGGGCGCCGGCGGGAGGAGAATGAGAGGTGGAGTGGCGGTCCGAGGCCGGTGGGCCCCGAACCGCCGATTCCACTAACGAAGGAGGCTGAGCACCGACTGCGGGACAGCGTTTGCCTGTCCCAACATCGCGGTACCGGCCTGCTGGAGGATCTGGTTCTTGGTGAAGTTGACCATCTCCGCTGCCATGTCGGTGTCACGAATACGTGACTCCGAGGCCGACAGGTTCTCAGTCGTGACCGAGAGGTTGTTGATCGTCGACTCGAGGCGGTTCTGGGTGGCACCCAGAGTTCCACGAGCCGTCGAGGTGGTGGCAATGGCAGCGTCGATCAATTCGATCGTGGCTCGGGCGTTGGTCGCGTCAGTGACGTTCGAGGCGACCGCAGTCGGAGCCGCTGTGGCTGCAACGGTGATCTGACCCGTGGAACCGCTGCCTTCGGAGCCGACCTGGAGATTCAGGGCGGTGGTACCAAAGACGGCAGCGCCGGCGAAGGTGGTGTCGGCACCGATACGGACGATCTCGGCGTTCAGCGCCGTGATCTCCGCACCGATCGCGGTACGAGCCGACGCGTCATTGGTGTCGTTGGCGGCCTGCACTGCAAGGTCGCGCATACGACCCAGCATGTTGTGCACTTCACCGAGGGC
>CBESNA010000094.1:0-9637 GCA_965530755.1 uncultured Acidimicrobiia bacterium
GGTGCTCAGCACCGCGCGTGCGCTGGCCACCGTCGAGGTGGCTCCGAGCGGCAGATCGGCGCCCTGCAACTCGAGGCGGCTGTCGATCCAGATCGTGACCGCCGCACCGACAATGCTGACGAGCACCCCCACCACCGGGACCAAGAAAAAACTCACCCGAATCCGTTCCATCAGTGAGCTCAGCCGTAGTCGCATCCACCCAGTCTGACCCCGCCGACACCCCGGTTCAGGGAACCTCCTACGCCAACCCGGCAATGAGCCCGTCGAGCCCGTGGACCTCCACGCGACAAAGAAGCTGAACTTCGAACTGATCGACGATCACGATGTGATGCACACTCAGCCTGGCGATCCTCCATCACGCTGAGGAAGTCACCGGCAACGTCGCTCGCACGTGCTCCGGGACAATCCCGACTCGTGAGCGATTCGGCGTGGCCTATGCGGCGGGATCATCTCGCGTCACATCTGGGCTTCGCACTGTGGCACCCGCCTGGCGCTGACGACCGGACTGAGGGCACGTTCTCATGGGTATCCACCACTGGTTGTCGGCGTTCCGGCGATCAATGTGCCGGGTTCGGGCGCTTCGCGCGGCCGCTAGAGCGTGACGCCATGGGTGCCTCGACGAAGGAAACGCGATTGCTGACCGTGACGTGAGAGAACGGCCGGATGTTATCGACGGTCGGGCCGCGATCTCGCCCGGCAGGCACCGGCGCACCCCGTGTCAGGACTTCGTTCTCTGGCGTGTCGAGGGATGATGATCTTGACTGGACTGCGTGGATCCAGCCGAGCGGTTCCGAGCAGACGACCAGAGATCGAGCAGGTACCGCCCGTGTGGGATCTGATCACCGACAACAATTCGGTGGAGGGCAAGCTCGTCACGACCGTCGTGATCGTTGCGATCGCGATCGTCGTCGGCACGGTCGTCGGGCGGGTCTGGTCGAGACGGGTCGAAGACCGTTATCGCAAGTACTACGCCCGAAAGATCGTTCGCTACGTGGTCGCTACGAGCACGGTGATCGGTCTGGGCATCCTGTGGCGACCATTCGCGGGACAGCTCGGGTTGGTTCTCGGTTTGGTGGCTGCAGGAATCGCGATCGGGCTCCAGGATCTGATCGGCTCGCTCGCCGGCTGGTTCAACATCCAGTCCGGCTCGATCTTCCGCGTGGGCGATCGGGTCGACGTGGGCGGTGTGCGGGGCGATGTGATCGACATCACGCCCTTGCGGACCAAGGTCATGGAGATCGGATCCGGTCTGGACGACGACTCGTGGGTTCGAGGCCGCCAGTACACGGGACGCATCGTCGCGATTGCCAACAAGGCCACGTTCATCGATCCGGTCTTCAACTACAGCGCGTCGTTCGAGTTCATCTGGGAGGAAGTCATGATCCCGATCGATTACCGCGACGACTGGCACGGCGCCGAGCGCATCATGACCGAGGAAGCCCAGCGCGTCTCGTCATCAACGGAGGCCGCACAGGCCATCGCCCACATGATCCAGCGGTTTCCCGTCGCACGCACAGAGGTCGAACCCCGGGTGTTCATCAATGCCACCGACAACTATCTCGAACTCGCCGCCCGATTCGTGGTCCCGGTTCGCAGAGCCCGATCGGTCAAGGACGAACTGACCCGACGGGTTCTCGACCGGCTCACCATGGAAGGTATTCCGATCGCCTCGACTACCCAGAACCTGACGCTCAGGCAGGATACTCCTCCCAGAACTTGGCCCCCGATAGTCGCCGAGCCCGACATTTCCGACTGATCGACCGACGAGCGTGCGAAATCGAGAGGCCCCCGCAGAGCGCAGGATGTGGGGGACCGGCAGCCTCCGAACTCTGCGATGAGTTTGGACGATTGTCTCGTGGTGAGGAGCCGTCGGCACCGTGACCGACGAGGTCACGCATCGGTGTCGCTGGACGCCGGTCGAGTGTGCTCACCGAAGGACCTTCGCCTGGCCGATCGAGGCGGTACCGACGACCCCTGAGTCGTCGCCGAGGGCGGCGACGTCGAAGCTGAGTTCAGGATTGGGCTGCATCATGAACGGTTCCGCCCGTTCACGGATCCGGTCCGCCAGATCCTGGCCGAGCTTCTCGGCCGACCCGACGTCCGAGCCATGGTGCTCAGCGGCGAACGGAAGCGTCACCAGATGGTGGTCCGACCCAGTGCGCAAGCTCCACGACCGACAACCGAAACGAGAATGACGATGAAGATCCAAGTCAATACCGATAGCAGTGTTGAGGGCAGCGACGCCCTCGCTGTGACGGTCGAAACGACAGTTCGCGCTGCACTCGATCGCTACGGCGACCGGCTCACCCGAGTCGAGGCCCACCTCAGCGACGAAGACGGCACAACGGGCGAGAACCGTGAGGGAAAGCAGTGCCTGCTCGAAGCACGCCCATCAGGCATGGACCCAGTCGTGGTCACCGGTTCAGCTGACACCATTGAACATGCCTGCCACGACGCGACCCAGAAAATACAAAGCCTGCTGGACAGCACGTTCGGACGAATCGACTCACGCGACGCGCACGCAACCATCCGGCAGAATCGACGTTGACCACCAAGCGAACCATAACTCGCCGACAATCTTGATACCCCCAGGGGGTAGGCCGCCGGTGCATGGAAGCACGGTCTACGACACAATGTCGTCTGAACACTGGAAAAACCGGCGTGTCCACGAGACGGAAGGAACGATGGCGTGAGTCAGGAGTCAGGCGACCAGATGGGTTCTGCGGACTCCAAGATCACACTGTCAGGTGCCGTGTCGATGGGCACCGGTGTGATGATCGGCGCCGGCGTGTTTGCGCTGATGGGCCAGGTCGCCGGCACTGCCGGCAAATGGTTCCCCCTGGCGTTCCTGGCTGCGGCGGTGGTGGCGGCGATCACGTCGTACTCCTATGTGAAGTTGTCGAACACGTTCCCGTCGGCCGGAGGGATCGGGACGTTCCTGAACAAGGCGTACGGGGTGGGCCCGATCGCTGCGACGTTCACGATGGCGATGTGGATGTCGATGATCCTCAACGAGAGCCTGGTGGCACGTACCTTCGGCACGTACTTCACGAAGATGATCGGCGCGGACAGCAACACTGTCCTGGTCGGCGGACTCGGCGTTGCGCTGTTGTTGGGTTCGTTCGCCGTCAACGCAGCTGGGAACCAGGTGGTGAACACCGCTGAGAACGTGATGGCGGTCGTCAAGATCGGCGGCCTCGTGCTCTTCGCCGGGGCGTGCCTGTGGGTTGCCGACTTCCCTGCCACCGAGTCCGGGGTCGTCGACTCGCCCACTGTCGACTCGCTCATCGCTGCGGTCGGAATCGGTTTGCTCGCATACAAGGGTTTCACCACCATCACGAACACCGGCGGCGAGATCGAGGAACCGCACAAGAACGTCGGACGGGCGATCATGATCTCGATCGCAATCGTCACCGTCGTCTACATCGCGGTGGCGTTGGCTGTACGCGGAAACCTCAGCCTCGGCGAGATCGCCGACGCCCGCGATTTCGCACTCGCCCAAGCGGCCCAGCCCGTTTTCGGATCCGTCGGGTTCAAAGTCGTTGCCGGCCTCGCGGTGATCGCCACGGTGACAAGCGTGATCGCGTCGATGTACTCCACGTCGCGAATGCTCAAGATGCTGAGCGACATGGACGAGATCCCCGCGGTTGACGAACGAGTGACCGCTGGTCGGCGTCTCCCGTTCGGGAACCCGTCCCTCCTCGTCACGACCGCAGTGGCGATCGTGTTGACCGTCGCGTTCGACTTGTCGCGCATTGCTGCGCTCGGCGCGTTCGCGTACCTGGCGCTCGACATGGTCCTCCACTACGGCCACCTCCGACACCTCAGACACGAGACCGGGGCCAAGCCCGCACCGCTCGTCGCGGCGATCGTCGTTGACGCGGTCGTCTTCGCCGGGTTCTTCGTGTACCGGATCCGCACCGACTTGGTCGTGATCGCATCATTCGTCGTCTTCGCGGCCCTGGTCGCTGGAGGCGAAACGCTGTACATGCGCCGCTACAGCGACGCCGACGGAACCATGAAGGACGACGAGGTCCTGTCATGACCGATCACCGCAGCCCGACCGAAGGTTGAGCCGGCACTCCGCCAGGCAGTGACGGCCAAGCGAGCCCAGACGCCCGCCTGCACATCGCCGGGTTGTTCGGGTCGACGAGCGTTCGGGCGCCGAGCAGCACGTACGGGGTCCCGAACTCGGCGAGGGCGAGCTCGTGTTCACCGGCTTCGTGGTACGGATCAGATCCTGCGGTACCACTCCCGCACACTTGGCCGCCAGAGCGTCGCGATGGAACGCGGGCCACCCGAGGAGCAACTCTCGCTCAGTGCCCCCATCGGGTTCGGGTTCTCGCTGCATGGCACGATCGTCAGCGCTATCGGAAACGGCACGCGGAAGCGCTCGCCATCATCCGAGCACAGACGTCGACCGTCAGAAGTCATTGGCTTGCTGCGTCCCGATCTATCTTTTCAGCAGATCGCGGAGGGCCTTTTCACATTGCGTACGGGCCGCCGCGTTTGCCGTACTCGGTTCGGTATTCGCGGGCGAGTTGCTGCTGTCGGGTCTTGGACAGGAGCTTCCCTGCGAGCTGGAACGTCCCATGCTCTTCTTCGTCCAAGTGGTCACGTACCTCGGCGGAGAGTTGCTTGGCGAGTTTGCCGAACCGGTCGGTGGCGGGATCGACCCCACGGAGCTGCTCGACGAGTTGCTCGGCTTTGTGGTGATCCGCCAGTGCGTGGCGACTGACGGAGAGCCCGGCGTCATCCATCAGCAGCGGGATGTAGAAGTGGCGTTCCTCGGCGGTGGCGTGCGCGTCGAGTTCGCTAGCGAGCGCGAGAAACGCTGCGCGGCGGTTGTCCGCAGAAGCCCGCGCGTGGGTCATCGTGCGAGCGAGCGCGCGTTGGATCTCGTGGCTCGCTCGCAGGTCGTCGAAGATCGTCATCCGGTTCGCTCACTTCTGTGAATGTCGCGTCGTGGGCCCCAGGGTCGGGGAGTACGTCGTGCCAATGCTGTCTGGTGATCTCACGCATGACAAGTCCGCACAGCGAACGAGTGCGCTAGCGCCGACGCCGGTCAGTGCTTGGTGATCTTGTCCTTCACACTGTCGACCAGGTCGTCGGCCTTGTCCTTGGCGCCCTCCAAGAACTCCTTGACCTTGCCTGCCTTCTCGTCGGCTTTGCCTTCCTTCTTCAGATCCTCGTTGTCCGTGAGGTCACCCACGGCCTGCTTCACTTTGCCCTTGACTCGATCCTTGTTGTCCATGACAACTCCCTTTCTTCGTCGTGTCGCACCACACGTGGCGGAATTCGCGCTCACGATTCGTGCGTGGAACCCCCATCGCCCGCCAGTCGACGGCCGTGGTTGCTCCGTCAGGACATCCCCGCCGTGAGGGCAGGACGCCCCAAGCCGATCACCGGCGCATCAGAAACACGACGGCGACGATGATCAGAATGAGTACAACTACTCCTCCACCGATGTACATGGTCACTCCTCTCTTCTAGGAAGTCATCATCTCGCGTTCATCTCGCTGCCGGAAGAGGCCAACGTCCCTCCCCGTATCATGGTCATCGTCGGTCATCGTGCTCCTCCTGCGCTGACCACACCTCCGAGACGACAAGGCTCCAGGACGATGAACGACGAGCAACAATCAGGGGTCGGGTTCTTCCGTGGCCTGTTGGCGGTTCTGCGCGGAACAGCCCATGCACTCGGCACGCTGCTCAGCCTGATCGGACGCGGCCTGGCGGCGGTCACACGTCGCTCACGACACAAAACGGGTGACGGAACTCAAGAGCACTGACGTGCTGTTTCGGCGGCGATCGGTCTGCCGGCCGCCCTGAAAGGCGACGCCCCCGGACGGCGACCGTCCGCGCCCACCGTTGCGTGGTCTTCGAACCATTCGCCCCGTCTGCATCTCGATGAACAGCTGGATCCTCTGGCAGGGCATCTACACGGCATCGCTAGCCCCGTGGCCGAAGCGGGTCGGCAGCGAAGCGTCGGTCGTACGCGCCCGGACGTCGTCGAGGTCGGCCGGCAACAGGTCGGCTGCCTTGCATCCCGCAACGACGAGGCGCGCCTGTTCGAAGAGGACCGCGGTGCGAGACGAGAGCCCCGCCGCGTCGAGCCCCTCGCGGAGGAGATGAAGGGCTTCGAGGAGGTAGATGCACACCGTCGGTTGCGTGGCTGCGGCGCGCCGAAGCTCGGCGAACGCGAGGCGAACCAGATCGTCGCCGTTGGGCTGCTCGACGAGCACCACACGACGATCCGTTTCGCCGCTCAGATCCTGGGGTGGATCGCGGCGGAGCAACTCGGCGAGTACCGCCGCGCTGTGGAAGATCGAGTCCTGTGTCGTGGTCGGATCGTTGATCCCCGTTGACAGCGCCTTGAGACCGACATCGGCCATCTGGCGGAGCCCGAACGAAATGTCCTGCTGCATCGTGCAAACGCAATCTCCATCCGGTGCAACGACAAGGTCGATCGTGTGCTCGCGCCACCGACCGTGCTTGTTTCGAGCGTGGTGGTGGACAATGGAACGGATGCCTGGATCGAGTGACGCGGAAACGGCTGGATCCGAGGTATCCGAAGGCACGATCGGGTTCTTCGGAGCCGTGTCGATCGGCATCGGGGGCATGGTCGGTGGCGGGATCTTCGCCGTCCTCGGATTGGCCATCAGCGTGGGGGAGGGAGGCACATTCATCGCGTTCCTCGTCGCCGGTCTCGTGGCATTGGTGACCGCCTACTCCTATGCTCGGCTGTCCGTCGCCTTTCCGTCGGAAGGCGGGACCGTCGAGTTCCTCAATCAGGCATTCGGGTCAGGCCGGTTCTCGGGTTCGCTCAGCGTGCTGTTGTGGTTGTCGTACGTGATCACGACATCGTTGTATGCGTTCGCGTTTGGTTCCTACGGGTCGACGTTTCTGCCCGCCACCGCTCGGGGAGTCGGTGCGCATGTGCTCATCAGCGGGGTGATTGTCGGCGTCGCCGTCCTCAATGTGTTCAGCGCACGACTGATCGCAGCGGCAGAGGACTACATCGTCGGCGCCAAGGTGTTGATCCTGTGCGCGTTCGTGGTCGCTGCGCTCCTGGATGCCGACCTCTCCGCGATCGAACCCGGCGAGTGGGCAAGCCCGGTCTCACTCGTCTCGGGCGGCATGTTGATCTTCGTCGCCTACGAAGGCTTCGAACTGATCGCCAACTCGGCCGGCGACGTGCGCTCACCGAGAAAGACGATCCCGAGGGCGTTGTACACCTCGGTGATCTTCACGATCGTGCTCTACATGCTCGTCGCCGTCGTGACGGTCGGATTGCTGTCGCTGTCGAAGATCGCGAGTTCGGCCGACTTCGCGCTCGCCGCGGCGGCGCGCGTGGTGTGGGGAGGTATCGGATTCAACCTGATCGTGGTCGCGGCCCTCTTGTCGACGGCCTCGGCGATCAACGCCACGCTCTACGGCACCTCACGCCTGACAGTGGTCATCGCGGTCGACGGCGAGTTGCCGAGTGAACTGGAACGAACGATTGCCGGTAAACCGCTGATGGGCTTGCTGATCACGGCGGTCACATCGCTGCTGATCGCAAATCTCATCCCGCTGTCGGCGATCTCGTCGTTGGCGAGTGCCGGGTTCCTGATCATCTTCACGTGCACCAACGCTGCAAATGTCCGCATGGCCGATCGCACCGACAGTCGACGATGGCTGTCGCAGGTCGGCGTCGTCGTGTGCGCCGGCGCACTCGTCGCGCTGGTCGTCCACATCGCCACGACAAGTCCATTGGACCTCGTCCTGCTCGCTGCGCTGCTCGGGATCACGATCGGCGGCGAGGTGACCTATCAACACAGAGTTGCGATATTCGACCGACGCACGGCGACTACCGCCAGACCACCTCGTTGAGCGCCCACGCGCAAGACGTCCTCCGGCGCCCACAGAAGCCGCCCGGTTCGCTCAACCCGACTGGCCTGGGCCGCCGGTAGACAGTCGTGGTCGGCGTCTCGCTTTGAGCCGTGGGTGGTCGTTCTCGATCCGGATGTTCCCAGACTGCTCGACAGCGCGAACCCCATGGGTAGCCTGACCCGCGACGCCCACGAAGAGCCGGTGTGGGTCAGGCGCCCGAAATCTAGGCTGTATGAGGACCTTGAGCGAATGACCGTCCAGTCATGAACCAGAGCGACCCGGCCGGTTTCGAACCGAGTGACCCGTCTGCGTCGAGCTATGGCGACGGAAGAACCTGGATCCAGGCCGACCGACCGGTACCTCGCCTGATCGGTCGACCGGTGCGCGAGTTCCTGCGTGTCGAAGCCGGCGGCGGCGTCGTGCTGTTAGCAGCGACGATCGCTGCGTTGGTGTTGGCCAACACCGGCTGGGGTGACGACATCGGCGACTTCTGGCACACGGAACTGCTCATCGAAGCCGGGGGCCTGCATCTTGAGCGGTCACTGGTCGATTGGGTCAACGAAGGGTTGATGACCATCTTCTTTTTCGTCGTCGGTCTCGAGATCAAGCGGGAGCTCGTCGAAGGCGAGCTGAGCGACCCGCGGCGAGCTGCATTCCCGGCGATCGCCGCCATCGGCGGCATGGCCGTGCCAGCCGGGATCTATGCGCTCCTCAACGTCGGTGGGCGGGGTATCGATGGGTGGGGGATTCCGATGGCGACCGACATCGCCTTCGCGGTGGGCGTGTTGGCATTGTTGGGCTCTCGGGTCCCGTCGCCGCTGAAGGTCTTCTTGTTGACGCTTGCGATCGTGGACGACATCGGCGCGATCTTGGTGATCGCGATCTTCTACACCGATCGGATTTCGCTCGGGTGGCTGGCAGCCGGGGCCGGATTCTTGGCCCTCATCATCGTGATGCGCTTGGCGCGCGTGTGGTACGTGCCGCTCTATGTTGTGGTCGGATTCGGCGTGTGGGTCGCGTTCTTGGAGTCAGGCGTTCACGCCACAATCGCCGGCGCTGCCCTCGGCCTGTTCACGCCAGCCAGACCATTCCGTCCCGAACCAACTGTGGTCGAGGTTGAGGCCAGCACGTCGTGGGCGACGTTCCGGTCGATGCTGTTCGACGCGAAAGAGACGATCCCGGTCGCAGAGCGGCTGCAGCGCGCTATCCACCCGTGGTCCGCATTCGTGATCCTGCCTATCTTCGCTTTCGCGAACGCCGGCATAGAGCTCAGTCGAAACGCCCTGACGAACGCAGCCACGTCGGCAATAACGATCGGCGTTGCCCTCGGACTGGTAGTTGGAAAGCCGCTCGGTGTAGTCGCAGCAGCTTGGGTCGCATCAGCCACGAACATTGGCCGCCTGCCCGACGGTGTCGGCTGGCGCCACATCGCCGGAGCCGGAGCCTTGGCCGGCATCGGCTTCACGGTTTCACTCTTCGTCACAGGGCTGGCCTTCGATGCCGGCACAACCACCGACGAAGCCAAGATCGGGATACTCCTCGCGTCGGCGGCGGCGGCCGCCCTCGGCGCGGCCATACTCGCAAGGCCAAGCCCTGCCGCTGAACCCTCGGACGAGACGCCTCGGTGAGCTTCGTCGACCGATCGACGGGTCCGGGTCATCGGGTCGCCTGCAGACTGGCTGGGATCGTGGTCCTTGATTCGGAGACCTTGCGACGATCAGGAGTGTGGTGCTGGCGGGTGTAGACCGGTGGCATGACCCTTGTT
>CBESNA010000095.1:0-9158 GCA_965530755.1 uncultured Acidimicrobiia bacterium
CGGAGAGAGGGGGATTCGAACCCCCGGTACCATCGCTGGTACAACGGTTTTCAAGACCGACGCAATCGTCCGCTCTGCCATCTCTCCGTCGTCGAGCGTAGCGGCTCCGCTGGCAGCGCTGCCCCCACGAGCCCTCGCGAGTCGTCGTCACCGCGTTGTTAACGATCTGGCCCCGAACCACTCCTGTAGCTTCGTGAAGACCATGACTGCAGATCGCGTGGAGGAGGCCTATCGACGTCTGCACCCCAAGTTGTGGCGAGCGCTTCTTGCCTACTGCGGCGACCCCGATGTCGCCAGCGATGCCGAGGCCAACACCTTCAACCAAGCACTCCGCCGAGGCGAGGAGATCCGGGACGTCGATGCCTGGATCTGGCGCAGCGCATTCAGGATCGCAGCCGGACTCCTCGCCGACCAACGCTCGAGACGGAGCCCGATCGACGATGGCGCCACGCTGCTGCTCTACGACGCCCCCATCGTCGACTTCCTCTCCCAGCTCGGCGCGCTCAGCGACCAACAACGAGCGATCGTCGTGCTTCGGTATGCCGGCAACTTCAAACCGACCGAAATCGCCGAATTGATCGACTCGACCCCTGGCTCGGTGCGAGTCCAGTTGCACCGTTCGCTCACCCAACTCCGCCGCCTGATGGAGGCCCCCGATGGCAGATGACTCGTCCCTCGACAGCGCTGCCGACGACGACGCTCTCGACTCCGACCTCGCCGAACGATTTCGGTCGCTCGAGATACTGGTACCGCCAGACGTCTGGGCCCGGACGACCGGCTCTGATTCGAGCACCACGCCGTCTGGCCTCTTTGCCGAGCGCCGAATCGCATTGCTGGTCGCCGCTGCGGCCATCGTCGCGGCGGGAGTAGCTGCCCTCCAACTCGGCGCTACGAACCCGGCCCCGGTGGAGATCGCGGACACCCCGAACACCACCGCGACAACCACCGTTGCCAGACCGGACGAACCGGCGATCGAGCCGGAAGGCAGGGCCCCGCTCCAAACGATCACCGTGGACGGATCAACGATCGCTGACCTTCGTCTCGCGGATGGGAGCCGCTTTCGTCTGACCCTTCCCGAGGAGCTCGGCCGTGACCTCCGCCTGATCGAAGCGGAGGCCGGCCCGCCCATCAACCTCGAGGGGACGAACGCCACGATCACAATCGACTACGGATTCTGCCTCGACCAGGACCTCCTGGCGCTCAACGCCCAGGGCTCCGCCGTTGGCCACAGCGGCAACATGGTCAGGGTCTGTCGAGTCGACGAGGTGCTCAACACGACCATCACCACAACCGTCGACCTCACCGATACCGAGCTCGACCGTTTCGATGTGCGCCCGATCTGGGTGGCCGGCGCCTACAAGGCGGCGCTCACCGAGGTGTGGCCTGACCTCGTCAACTGTTCGAACTGCGCTCCCTGGGGGCCGATGGTGTATCCCGAGGCCAACGTCGTCGTCCATCGCACCGGGTCGACTGCCGTCACCGCCGTCGACCTCGACACGCTGGTCGAGGTCTGGACAAACGACACCGGCGGCGGCGGCGGCGGCGACACCTACCTCCACGGTGGTCCAGGGCTGGTCTACCTCGAGATCACCAACGGCCCGCTGCTCACACTCGACCCTGCCACCGGCGACGAGGTGTGGCGCCTCGAACGTGACCCTGACGAACGACAGCTCGCCCTGAGCGTCCTCGGTGATGACCTGGCCCTCGTACGCACATCGTTCAGCGGCGAAGGCGACGACCGAGCCCCGAGCCTCCGCTCCGTCGATCTCGCAACAGGCGCCGCGGTCTGGACAGCGCAGGGTCGCGCCGCAACGAGCTGGCAAAGGACAGACCCCGTCACCATCGACGGGCTCGCCATCCTCCTCGACGTCTCCGACACCGACCAGCCGGTGGCCGCTGCCTCGCTGCTCTGGGGCGTCGACATCGAGACCGGCGAGACCGTCTGGACGACCGAGGTCTCGAACACCGTCTCGATCTTCTCCAGCGATCTACTCACGGTGCTCGACTTCGAGACCGGACCAGCGGTGCTCATCCGCACGACCGAGGGCGATGTGGCCCGCATCGATCCCGCCGACGGGTCGATGCTGTGGCGGGTCACAGCGCTGCGAGCTCAGTTCAACGGCACCGACCTCTCATCCGACGGGCGACTCGCCATCGATCTCATCACGCCGAGCGGGCGCCGACTCCTCGACCCCGACACCGGAGCCGACCAGATCCCGGTCGACGAAACAGGAGCGCCGGCCTGTCCCGTCACAGTCCCCGACACCGCGTTCACACCACCGGAACCATGGCCTGAGGCCCCGAGCTCGAACGACCACGTCTGGTTCGGGACCAACGACCTCTGGACCGTGATCAACCGGACCGGGCACACGCCGCGCAAGAGCGTCTGGTGGAGCGCCAACTTCCCCGGAGGAGCCGTGGAAGAACAACCTCAGCTGCACACCACGTACCGACGTCTTGGCTCCGACGTCCCGACGGTCGTGTTCGCGGCGCCGGGCACGAACGCCTACACACTCGAGGACGGCGACTTCATGATCAACGGCATCGAACCGGACACGCCTGGCTGTTGGCAGGCCACAGCGACGTACAAAGGCGCCACGCTGAGCTATGTCTACGAGGTCGGCTGAGCCGCCATCACCGACGGACAGAGACGCACGGATCAGTCGAGCACACCGTGGTTCCCGACGCCGGGTTCATGATCACCGAACCGCCACGCAACCCATTGGGGAGATCGACGGCGGCACCCACCGTCATGCGGGCCCGTCGATCGGAAACGTCGATCCCACTCTCGGGATCGCCACCATCGGTTCCGCTCTCGCCGCCGCTGTCAGTCGAACCGCTGTCAGGCGCTCCAGCGTCGTTCGAACCGCTGTCGTTCGAACCGCTTCCGGGCGACGTGGCTGCCCCCGAATCGGTGGTCCCTGAATTCGTCCCGCTGTCGGCGTCTGGCATCGCATCGTCGAGTGAGACGAACGCGTAGGCGTCCGGAATCCTCAACACGACCCCGGTCGGTGACTTCTGGAGCGTGATGTCGACCACGCCAGCGGCCGCCCGTAGCGGCGTGCGGACCGTGATCTCACTTCGGTTCTGATGCACCACTTGGCCCGGCTGATCGCCGAACCAGACGTAGGTGTCCGACGGGAACGTGCCCCGTATGACCACCGTGTTCGCCACAGTCACATACCCGGCCTGCGGGCTCACTGACGTCGCCTCCCACTCACCCTTCTGCGCCGTCCCGGATCCGAGCCCGTCAGGAACCGGGGCCGGCGTCTTCGGAATCGCGTTGGAGGGGACCGGCTCGCTCTCCGATGGCGAAGTCGTCCCAGGCGAAGACTCCGTCGAGGACGACGGTGACGTGGGCTCAGATGATCCCGGGTCGGATCCGGTCGATCCGCCGTCCGCATCGACGGTGCCAGATGACGGGCCGGTTGATCCGGACGACGAGGCGTCGTCCCCGACAGGTTTCGGCGAGGTGGCCGCATCGGTCGAAGCAGGTGCGTCGCTCGCTCGAACCGTCGTCGAGGGCGAGGCCGCTCCCCCGTCAGACGAATCGCCGGACTCGTCGGTGCCGCCAGATCCGGTGCCGCCGCCGTCTGACGCCGTTCTGGGCAGGGTCGTGGCCGACCCATCGTCCACCTCGTCCGCCGACGGAGCGGGCAACGGGGCGGTCGTCGGCGGTGTCGTATCGACCGGTGTCTCCGGATCGCCCGGGATCTCGAAGGTGGTCACGAAGGCATCGCCGAGTCTGAACTCCGAGTCGGCCAGGGCGACGGCCTCGATGATGAAGCTGTAGCGCCCGGCGGGCAGCGTCGTACCGACGGCGACCGAGGTCGCGTCCGCAGCCGCCAACTCGACTGCTCCAATCGCGCTGGTGACCACGACCTCGCCGTCGATCAGGAACGGGTGATCGACGATGGCGTAGGCACCGTTGTCGTTCGTATGGACCAAAGAGAGCTCCCAGCGGTAGTCCTCGTCGAACACCGCAGGCGGCGTCACGATCTCGACCGTGGCGTTGACGGCGTTCGACGGTCCGCTGATGCCGCTGACCCGCACCTCCAACTCGGTGGGGATCGGCGCCGCACCATCGGCCCCGATGGCGGAGGCCGTATTGACCCGCCCCGAAGACACAGACGTCGAAAGTCCGTCACTGCGATCGACGCTGGAAACTACGGTATCGATCACCTCGGCGACGGTCGCCTCCGGAACGGTCTGCATCACCAGTGCGACCGTCGCCGCGACTGCCGGCGATGCCTGACTCGTCCCCGACATGAACCGGAAGTCGTCACCGGGAACCGTCGACAGAATCAGCTCCCCCGGAGCGTAGACGTCGACGATGCCGGCCCCGTAGTTGGAGAACGACGCCCGCGTATCCGACGGGCTCGACGCTCCCACCACGATCATGTTCGGCCGATTGAAGCTCGCCGGGTACACCGGAAGTGACGCCAGATCGATGCCGTGATTGCCGGCGGCGACGACCACGACGACACCGTTCGAAGCCGCGTAGTCGATGGCGGCACCCATGGGCGCCACCGACGCAGCCGATGTCCCCGGCTGAGATCCGAGCGACAGGTTGATGATGTCCGCTCCGTTGTCCACCGCGTAGCGGATGGCGGCGGTGACCGAAGCCCCCGTGATCGAGTCGCCGCTCGTGGTCCGCTTGGCAACGTTCAGATCCATCACTCGAACGTCTGGGGCAATTCCGGCAATGCCACGGCCATCCCGGTTGGCCGTGATGATGCCGCTGACGTGGGTCCCATGGGAGTCGGCGCCCTCGTTGAACGGTGCCGGGTCGTTGTTGGCGAAGTCCCAGCCGGTGCAATCATCGACATAGCCATTTCCATCGTCGTCGGTCCCGTTTCCGCACACTTCACCGAGGTTCGACCATGCGGAGTTGGTGAGGTCTCCGTGGGCAAAGTCGACACCGGAGTCGATGACAGCGACGACGACTCCCGACCCGTCTGCCCGTTCAAGGGTGGATGCGACATCGAGGTCGGCGTCATCAACCTGCTCGATGGCAGTGACGGTTTGCAGACTGGTACCGTCGTTCTCGAGTGCCCACTGAAAGCCTTCGTACTGATCGACCGTGACACCGAAGGGGACGTCCGGCACGATGGCAAAGATCTGCGGATCGATCACCGACAGATCGCTCACGCTGACACCGAAGGTGCCATCGCCGATCACCGTGATGCCGACCACCGCAGGGTCGGCGGCCAGCTGATCGATGAATGGGTTGCCGTAGGACATGGCGACCTCCACGAGATCGCTGGCCGGCGGATCGGGGGCAACCGCCTCAGTCGTCACCGTCGTCGTCGGGACGGGAACCGTCAAGGGAACGAACTGACCGTTCTCGTCGACGTAGCCGATCTCACCATCGCGAACTCCCAGGGGTACGCCCGGTGGCACGTCGGCAACCATTTCCGGGGTCAAGAAGTCAGAGGGATCCAGGGGTTCGTCGCCTCCGGGGGTCTCGACGGATGCCGCGCTCGCAGGTGCGGCAGCTCCACTGCCCACATCATCTTCGGGGAGCCCGACGATGGGCGTGACGATCACATGGCTCAGCCCGTCGTCCGGGAACACCGCCTCGGTGTTGATCGTGTCATCGATCGGGGGCGCAGCAGACGCGACCGTCGCCGTCGTTGCACAACCGCTGGCAAAGAGCGCAGCAGAGCAGACCATCGTGGTGAGGCATCGTGCCTTCATCGAGAACCCATCCTTGGTGATGCACAAAAGCACCGTCTTCCTCTCGAATCATCGACGCCAATTCGGCACGCCTTGAGTTCCACGGCCCGAAGGTGGGGTGAAACAGCCCTGGACCCTACGGTTACCAGCCAGTAGCGTCGGCAGCCGGATGCGCGGCATCGCCGGGGGGGAAGACGCAATCAGCCAGCCGGTGTCAGCGGAGAATCCCGTAGCCACCGGCGAACCTTCCACACCCACCTCGGGTGACCTCGGCGATCTCGGTCGCGGCTCGGTCTGGGCGCTCGGTGCAGTCGCCAGCACGGCCCTCAGCGGCTTCCTGTTCTGGGTTCTGGCCGCCGGGACCTCGACGAACACCGCAGACGTCGGCCGAGCCGCAGCCTGGTTCACCGTCATCCAACTGGTCGTCGCCACGACGGCGCTCGGCGCGCCGATCCTCCTCAATCGCACCGGCGGCGACGGCAACGCCCCGACGATCACCGGCTCAACGCTGCGCATGGTCGCCGGCGCTGCGCTCTTGCTCGGCGCGCTCTCGCCGATCGTTGCCGGACGGCAGTGGTCGTCCCTGTCCGGCGTGTCCGGGCCGCTCGTCGGCGTGCTGGTGGCGGTGCTGGCGCTGGGGTCTGCGCTGACCCTCGGCGTCGATGCACGCTTGATGTCGCTTCGCCGGTGGCAGGCCCTCTTCCTGCGGTCCGCGGTCCCGGCCTTTGTCCGACTCCCTCTGCTGTTCGTCTCTCCCCTGGAGGACCGAGCGACCTGGCTCGTCCTCGCCGCATCGGCCCCGATCGCGGCGTCTGGAGCGGTCGCTGTCGGCATCCTCACCCGCTCCGGGGACATTGCCTGGCACGGCCACCTCTCCCCCGGACACCGAACGTTCCTGGCGTCACAACACTTGAGCGCACTCGCCACCCACCTGCCGTATCACGCCGTACCGCTCATCGTCGCTCGCCATGTCAGCAGCTCGCTCAATGCCGCCTTCTACCTCGTGTGGGGTATCGGCGTCATGGCCACCCTCGTTCCGCACACGCTCTCGCAGGTCCTCCTGTCGGAGACGAGCCTGTTCGGCGGCGGGCGGGCCCAACGCATCCGCCTGACACTGTTCGCCAACATCGGCGTCGGTGTGGTCGGGTGGGTCATGAGCCAGGCATTCGGCGCCGTCATCCTCCGGCAGCTCGGGCCGAACTACGAGGAGCTCGCCGGCATCCTGCCGTGGTTGTTCGTCGCTGTGCTCTGCTTCGGCCTCACCAGCATCGCTCTCACCGAGACCCGCATCGCCGACGACCATCGCCTCACCGTTGCTGTCACCTGGCTCGTTGCCGTCATCGCCCTCACCATCACCATCTGGAAGTCCACCTCCACACCAGTCTGGGGTGCCACATGGGGTTGGGTCTTCGCCCATGCCGTCGGGGCTGTCGTTGCCCTGATCTTGGTCGATCGGCGGCGGTCGCTGGGACGAGCGGGCTACTCCCATGACTGAGCGAACCGATCCGCAGACCGCAGGCGATGTGGAGGGATATGCCGCCACCGAGACAGCAGTAGACCCCGCCACCAAGACAGCGGGGCCCGCGGTCAACGATGCGGTAGCCGACGACGAGGTCAGCCGCATCGGTTCGCGCCTCACGGCCATCGGCCTGCTCGGCGCTGCCGCTCTCATCGGATTCGGCTGGTATGCGTCGACCCGAGCCGGCGAGGAACAGAACGACGCCGTGGCTGCGGCCATCCCCGTCACCGCCGAGCGAATTCTCGATGACTTCGAACGACCAGACGGTGTGCTCGGCGACGACGAGGCCTCGGATCCGAAATGGAGCGTGCTCGGACCCGAGCTGAAGATCATCGGGGGTCAGCTGGTGTCAGACGGCAGCGATCAGGCATCACTGGCCGTGACCGACACCGGCTGGGCCGACGTCTCCCTGGGCCTCATCGTCGGAGATACCCCCGCCGGATCAGGCCTACTGTTCCGGTTCGTCGACCTGAACAACCACTGGTCACTCGTGGCCGCACCCGACTTCGCTACCTGGAACCTCGTCGTGACCGTCGATGGCGAGATCATCCAGAGCGTGGCGACCGGGCTCACCAGCACGGCCGCCGGCACCCGGCTGGCCGTCCTTGCCCAGGGCCCCGAGATCCGAGTGTTCGTGAACGGTCAGCCGGTGGGTTCCATTGTCGACCCGACCTTCCAGACAGCTACTGCGGCCGGCGTCTTCGCCAGCTCGGGCGGCGTCGCGACCTTCGACGAGTTCTTCGCCGTCGACGCTCCCATCGCCGACGAGTGATCGCCCACCCTCGGACATGACCGGAAGTACACCACGACGCGCCGGCTGGATCCCCGAGCTCGCCGGCTACCGCGCCGTAGCCGCCCTCGCAGTGTTCGCGTTCCACCTCGCCTCCATCGACGCGCCGGGCGGTCTGCTCGGACGGCTCACCGTGCCGCTCGGCAACGCCGCCGTGTCACTGTTCTTCGTCCTCTCGGGCTTCCTCGTGTACCGGCCCTTCGCCGAGTGGGCGTTGTTCGACGCTCCACCTGTGGCTACCTGGCGCTTCATCGTTCGCAGACTGGCCCGCATCCTGCCCCTCTACTGGGTGGTCCTGACCATCCATTTCCTCGTCACCGAGCCGGACAAGCCGCTCGGGGTCGGCGAGTACCTCACCTCCTACCTGCTGATCCAGAACTTCCGAGGAACGCTGGTGTTCCTGCCACCGTTCGTGGCGTGGTCGCTGTGCATCGAGCTGTGGTTCTCCGTCGCCCTGCCATTCATCGCAGCCCCTCTCCGTCGGGCTGCTCGAGGTCGGCGTCTGATCGAACGGACGCAGATCCAGTTCCTCGGCATCGGCTTGCTCGCCGGGACCTCGATCGTGTTCCGCATCTGGGCCCTCGGTACACCAGGAGATGGCCGCGTTCTCTGGATGCCGGCGTATCTCGATTGGTTCGCCGCCGGACTGCTCCTTGCCGTACTGCGCGCTCATTGGTCGAAGCGTCCCCCGACGCTCGAGGTCAGACAGCTGGCCACTCACCCTCTCTACCTCTCGAGCCTCGGCCTTCTCTCCTACTGGTCGGTGACCCAGCTCGGCCTCCCTGGCGGTTTCATCACCCCGACCCGATTCCAGACGCATGCGCAGTTCCTCCTCCAAGGCTTGATGAGCCTCTTCCTCGTTGCCGCCGTTGTCTTGCCAGGTGCCGACCTCGGCCGGGCACGCCGATTCTTCGCCTCCCGAACGCTGCAGTGGCTCGGCGCCATCTCGTACGGCATCTACCTGATCCACCCGGTCGTGACCGACGAGCTCGTCGAGCTCCTCCCGGACGTGCCGCTCGGACTCATCGCTCCGATCGCTCTCATCGGGACACTGCTCTTGGCGGACGGCCTGCACCGGCTCGTCGAAGCACCCTCCTCTCGCATCGTCGACCGATGGGTGACCACCAAACGCTCCTCCCCGAGCCGCCCCACCGCGCCGACCCCCACGGC
>CBESNA010000096.1:0-8643 GCA_965530755.1 uncultured Acidimicrobiia bacterium
TGCTGAGACCAGCGGCCTTGCCTCGTTCGGCGATGCGGGTTCCGACGCTGGTGGCACCGGCGATCGAGCCGCTGCCTTCACGCAGGTCCTTTTCGTAGGACGACGCTGAAACCAGCGTCTGCCCGGTGCTGTCGTCGATCACTTGCACGCTGATGTGCTTGTTGGACCGGAACACGGCCATACGCGGACGCTCGGGAGTGCCGACGACCTTCTTGCGTACACGGAACTGGCGACGAGCGCGAGCAGCGTGTTGTTTGTTGGTCTTCGAGGCCATTACTTACCAGCCTTTCCGGCCTTGCGGACGACCCGCTCGCCGGCGTAGCGGACACCCTTGCCCTTGTAGGGCTCGGGCTTGCGGAGGTCGCGGATCTCGGCCGCCACTTGGCCGACCATCTGCTTGTCGATCCCGATCACCGTGATCTTCGTGGGTTCGGGGACATCGAAGGTGATACCGGCCGGTGCTTTCACCGTGACGGGGTGGCTGAAACCGAGGGACATGTCGAGCTCGTCTTTGCCCTTGGCTGCGGCACGGTAACCAACGCCGACGATCTCGAGGTTCTTGATGAAACCCTCGCTGACGCCGATCACCATGTTGTTGACGAGCGACCGGTTGAGGCCGTGCAGCGCACGCTGCGCACGCTCGTCATTTGTGCGTCCGAGGGTGACGACACCGTCCTCTTGGGTCATCGAGATGCCCTCGGGCAGCTCGATGGTGAGTTCACCTTTGGGTCCCTTGGCACTGACGTGCTGACCGTTGATCGAAATTTCGACCTTGTCGGGGAGGGTGATGGGGGCTTTTCCGATTCGTGACATCTCGACCTACCAGACGTAGCAGAGCACTTCGCCACCGATACGACCCTTGCGGGCCTCGCGATCGGTGATGAGGCCCTTGTTGGTCGAGAGAACGGCAACGCCGAGCCCGCCCAACACTCGGGGGATCTGATCTGAACTCGTGTACACCCGAAGACCGGGCTTCGAGACACGCTTGATGCCGCTGATGACTCGCTCGCGCTCTGGCGAGTACTTCATGGCAATCGTGAGGGTCCGTCCGACACCAGACTCGTTGTCGGCAGCGGCGAACTCGTTGATGTAGCCCTCGGAATGGAGGACTTTGGCCAAAGCTTCTTTGAGCTTGGACGACGGCATCGACACCTCATCGTGCATCGCGATGTTCGCGTTGCGGATGCGGGTGAGCATGTCGGCGATGGGATCAGTCATTGTCATGTGATCAGCCCCCTACCAGCTCGCCTTGGTGACACCGGGCAGTTCGCCGGCGTGCGCCATTTCGCGAAGACAGATACGGCACAAGCCGAATCGCTTGTAGACCGCCTTGGGGCGACCGCACACCTTGCATCGCGTGTACGCCCGAACCTTGAACTTCGGCGTCTTCTGCTGCTTTTCGATCAGCGCCTTCTTTGCCATTACTGAGCCTGCCCATCGCGTCGGAACGGGAATCCGAAGGCATCGAGCAACGCTCGGCCTTCTTCGTTGGTGGTTGCGGTCGTGACGATCGTGATGTCCATGCCTCGAGGCACGTCCACGGTGTCGTAGTCGATCTCGGGGAACATGAGCTGCTCGGTGAGACCAAAGGTGTAGTTGCCGCGTCCGTCGAACGACCTGGGGCTGAGCCCACGGAAGTCACGGATACGGGGGATGGCCAGCGTGACCAGCCGATCGAAGAACTCCCACATGCGATCGCCCCGGAGGGTGACCTTTGCACCGATGGCGTTGCCTTCACGGAGCTTGAAGCTCGCATGCGACTTCTTCGCCTTGGTGATGACCGGCTTCTGACCGGCGATGATCGCGAGATCCGCAGTGGCGCTGTCCAGAGCCTTGGAGTTCTGGAGTGCCTCACCGACACCCATGTTGATGACGATCTTGCTCAAACGAGGGACCATCATCACGTTGCGGAGTTCGAGCTGCTCTTTCAGAGCCGCCTGGATCTCGGTGTTGTACATCACCTTCATCCGCGGGCTGTTGCTCGTGGTTGCTGTCGTTTCACTCATCGTTGACGTCGCTTCGCTCATCGCTCGCGCTCCACATCGGGAATCTCGGCGCCCGTGCGCCTGCACACGCGGACCTTGGAGCCATCGTCGTTGACCTTGTAGCCAACGCGGGTGGGCTTGCCGTCTTTGGGGCTGAGCACGGCGACATTGGAGACGTCGAGCTTCATTTCCTTGTCGATGATGCCGCCCGGCTCTTCGGCCGAAATGGGCTTCGTGTGACGCTTGGCGATGTTGTAACCCTCGACGGTGACCTTGCCCTCAGCGGGGAAGGCATTGGACACGACGCTTTCGCGTCCCTTGTCCTTGCCGGCGAGAATGAGCACCTTGTCACCCTTGCGAATCTTCATCAGAGCACCTCCGGAGCGAGGGAAACGATGCGCATGAACTTCTTGTCGCGCAGTTCACGTCCGACCGGGCCGAAGATACGGGTGCCACGAGGCTGCTTCTGATCGTTGATCAGCACCGCAGCGTTCTCGTCGAAGCGGATGTAGCTTCCGTCCGGACGACGCTTTTCCTTCTTGGTTCGGACGACGACGCACTTCACGACGTCACCCTTCTTCACCTGGGCGCCGGGAATGGCGTCCTTGACCGTGGCGACGAAGACGTCGCCGATCGAGGCGTAGCGGCGCTTGGAGCCGCCCAACACCTTGATGCAGAGCACTTCCTTGGCACCGGAGTTGTCGGCGACTCGGACTCGGGTTTCCTGCTGGATCATCGCGCACGCTCCATGATTTCGAGCAAGCGCCAGCGCTTCTTCTTCGACAGCGGCCGGGTCTCGGTGATCCGGACACGATCGCCGGGGTTCAACGTGTTGTCTTCGTCGTGAACGTAGTAACGCGTCGACGACTGGACCGTCTTGTTGTACTGCGGGTGACGTGATCGACGAGTGACCTCGACGACCGCGGTCTTGTCCATCGCACTCGAGCGGACGATGCCCTCGCGGACCTTGCGCTCATTACGAGCGGGAGCTTCGGTTTCAGCCATCATGACTCCTCGGCGAGCTGGCGAGCCCGCAGTTCGGTTTTGATTCGCGCCACCTCGCGCTTGACCTGCCTGATGCGGGCCGGGTTCTCGAGCTGGCCGGTGGCGAGCTGGAATCGGAGGTTGAACAGCTCGCGCTTGCCCTCGGACAGGGCAGTCTCGAGTTCGACCTCGGACTGTTCGGTGTGAGCCTTGTCAGCCATCGAAGCCATCCTCTCGGGTGATGACTCGCGCCTTCACCGGCAGCTTCTGAATCGCACGATTCATGGCTGCGTGGGCGATGACGGGATCGGGATAGGAGAGCTCGAAGATCACGCGACCGGGCTTGACGACAGCGACCCAGCGCTCCGGGTTGCCTTTGCCGGAACCCATACGGGTCTCGGCCGGCTTCTCGGTGACGGGCTTGTCGGGGAAGACGTTGATCCAGACCTTGCCGCCACGCTTGATGTGGCGGGTCATGGCAATACGGGCAGCCTCGATCTGGCGAGCGGTGATCCACCCTGGTTCGAGAACCTGGATGCCGTACTCGCCGAACGCTACGGCAGTGGCGCCTTTGGCGGTGCCGGTTCGGCGGCCGCGGTGCTGCTTGCGGTGCTTGACTTTCTTTGGCATCAACATCAGTCGGCGTCTCCGTCTCGGAACTTGTCGTCGCCGACCTTGTCCTTGAGCGATGCCTCGATGGCCTCTTCTTCAGCCAGGAGACGCTCGAACTCTGGATCGGCTTCCTTCACCAGCGGTGCCGGCTCGACGGGAGCTGCGTCCTCGGCGACCGCAGCCGCAGGGGCCTTGGCCGGACGACGGCTCGAAGAGACGACCGGCATGGCCGGCTCAGCGTTGGCGGCATCGCCAGCCGCCAGGGCGGCTTCTTTCGACGCCTTGTCGACCGATGCCTTGTAGGGAAGGATGTCGCCCTTGTAGAGGTGGACCTTCACGCCGATGATTCCGGCGGTGGTCTGGGCCTCACGCATGCCGTAGTCGATGTCGGCACGCAGCGTGTGCAGCGGCACACGACCTTCGCGGTACCACTCGGTCCGACTCATCTCGGCGCCGCCGAGACGGCCCGAGCTCTGGATCCGGATGCCCTTGGCGCCGGCCTTCATGGCGTTCTGAACGGCACGCTTCATTGCCCGACGGAATGCCATGCGACCAACGAGTTGGTCGGCGACGCCTTGAGCAATCAGCGCAGCGTCGAGCTCAGGCTGCTTGATCTCGATGATGTTGAGCTTGACCCGCGGGTTGCTCGTGATCTTGGTGAGACCCTGACGGAGACGATCGGCTTCAGAGCCCTTGCGGCCGATGACGATGCCAGGACGAGCGGTGTGCACGTCGATCTGGAGCTTGTCACCGGTGCGCTCGACCTCGATACGAGAGATCGCTGCGTTGGGCAGCTGTGCCATGAGGTACTTGCGGATGGTGTGGTCCTCGAGGAGGAAGTCGCGATATTCCTGGCGATCGGCAATCCAACGGGACTTCCAATCGGTGGTGATCCCGAGGCGGAAGCCGTACGGGTGAATCTTCTGGCCCATCAGGCGTCTCCTGCTTCGGCGGCGTCGTCTTCGGCTGCGGCCTCGTCGGCGGCAGCTTCCTTCTTCTGCTGTGATTCGGGCTTGGAGAACCCCGCTGCCTCGGCAGCGTCGTCGTCCTTGAACCACACCTCGGCCTTGGTCCGGCTGTAGAAGGGACTGTCTTCGTTGTGGTAGAGCTTCGAATCGTCGTTGCCCTTGACCGGGAACCCTTCTGGCATGACCGACGGGTCGTCGTCGATCAGTGCGTGGCTTCCGTCGCCGTACGGCGATGCGTCGTCGGCGTTCACTTCGCCGTCGTTGTCAGAGTCCATCGTGGTCGATTCGACGTCGGTGGCAGTGTCGTCGACAACGGTCTCGACTGCTTCGGTCTCGACTGCGTCGGAGGCTTTGGCCTCCTCGACTTCGGCCTCGACGACCTCTTCACCGCGGCTCTTGGCCACACGGGTCCGACGATCGGTACTGCCAGTGCTCGAGCGGCCGGCAGCCTTGTCACGCATGCGGTCCAGGACGTCTTCGTCCATGCGGCTCACGATGAGCGTGATGTGGCAGGTCTGTTTGTGGATACGACCGGCGCGGCCACGAGCACGGGGACGGAAACGCTTGAGCGTCGGGCCTTCGTCGGCGAAGCACGCAGACACGCAGAGCTCGTCTGCGCTCTGTTCATCGTTGTGCTGCGCGTTGGCGACAGCCGAACGCAGCACCTTCTGGATCTCCTTCGCGGCACCGCGCTCGGAGAAGTGAAGGATCTGGTTGGCGTCGGTGACGCTCCTGCCTCTGATGAGGTCGAGCACGACACGGGCCTTCGAGGCCGACATCCGCAGGTAACGAACCTGGGCGCGGGTACCCGGACGCTCGTTGGTCTTGGCGCCGGTCATCGTCGACCCACCTTTTCCTGACCCGCGTGGTAGCGGAAGGTGCGGGGCGGCGAGAACTCGCCGAGCTTGTGACCGACCATCGATTCGGTGATGTAGACCGGCACGTGCTTGCGGCCATCGTGCACCGCAATCGTGTGCCCGACCATGTCGGGAATGATGGTGGAGCGGCGAGACCAGGTCTTGATGACCCTCTTCTCGCCCTTGTCGTTCAGCGCGTCCACCTTCTTCAACAGGTGATCGTCGACGAACGGGCCCTTCTTCAGGCTGCGCGGCATCCCTTACCTCCGTCCGCCACGAGTCCGCCTACGGCGGATGATCTGGTCATCTGATTTCTTGCCCTTCTTACGGGTCCGGCCTTCTGGCTGGCCCCACGGTGACACCGGATGGCGACCACCGCTGGTCTTACCCTCACCACCGCCGTGCGGGTGATCGACAGGGTTCATGGCCACACCACGAGTCTGGGGGCGCTTGCCCTTCCAGCGTGAGCGACCGGCCTTGCCGATCTTGATGAGTTCGTACTCGGAATTGCCGACTTCGCCGATGGTGGCGATGCAGTCGATCGACACCCGGCGCATCTCGGTGCTGGGGAGACGCACGGTGGCGTTGCTGCCCTCTTTGGCGACGAGCTGAACGCTGGTACCGGCGGATCGGGCCATGCGGGCACCGCCGCCCACCTTGAGCTCGACAGCGTGGATGACAGTACCGACCGGGATGTAACGCATCGGCAGCGCGTTGCCGGGGCGAATGTCGGAGCCGGAACCGGACTGCAGGAGGTCGCCGACGCTCACTCCCTTCGGAGCGAGGATGTAGCGCTTCTCGCCGTCGTGGTAGTGGAGCAAGGCGATCCGACAGTTGCGGTTCGGGTCGTATTCGATGGAAGCGACCGTCGCGGGAACGCCGTCCTTGTTGCGACGGAAGTCGATCACGCGGTAGCGCTGCTTGTGGCCGCCACCGCGGTGGCGAGCGGTCTTGCGACCGTAGTTGTTGCGTCCGCCGGTGCTGGACTGCTTGGCCAGCAACGACTTTTCGGGCGTCGTGGAGGTGACCTCCGCGAAGTCCGATGTGGTCTGGAATCGGCGACCGGGACTGGTGGGCTTGCGTTTACGAATGGCCATCAGTGCGTCCTCAGCTCGAGTAGAGCTCGATCTCACCCTCGGAGAGGGTGACGATCGCTCGCTTGGTGTCGGTTCGCTTGGTAAAGGTGTTGTTCCGCCGGTTGCGGACACGCTTGCCCTTGCGGACCAGCGTGTTGACCTTGGAGACCTTCACGCCGTCGAAGATGAACTCGATGGCGTCCTTGATCTCGGGCTTCGACGCCGTGTTGGCGACGACGAAGGTGTAGGTGTTGTTGTCTTCCACCGCGACATAGGTCTTCTCTGAGACCACCGGTCGGATGATGATGTCGTGTGGGTCTTTCACGACTTGCTCCCGTCTTTGTCGCCGGCTGCGGCACTCGAGGGCAGCGAGGCTTCGGTGAACACGACGTAGTCGCTGTTGAGCACGTCGTAAGTGTTGAGCTGGTCGGCCTCGAGGAGGTGGATCTCCGAGAGGTTCCGCAGGCTCTTCCAGGTGAGATCGTCGTCGCGGTTCGTGACCACGAGGACCTTGCCGGACACACCGAGGTCCGTGAGAGCGATTCTCGCAGCCTTGGTGCTGGGCGTGTCGAAGCCCCAGTCGGCAACGACCATCACGTTGCCTTCGGCGGCTCGGTCGGACAGTGCGGAGCGGAGCGCGAGACGCTTCATCTTCTTGTTGGTGCGCTCGGAGTAGTCCCGGGGCTTCGGGCCATGGGCCACGCCGCCGCCAATCCAGTGCGGGCCACGAGTGGAACCCTGACGAGCACGACCCGTGCCCTTCTGCTTCCACGGCTTGGCGCCGCCGCCACGGACCTCGGATCGGGTCTTCGTACTGTGGGTGCCCGCACGACGGGCAGCGAGCTGAGCGGTCACGACCTGATGCATCACCGGCACGTTCGGTTCGATGCCGAAGATCTCGGCGTCGAGTTCGACGATGGCTTTCTTGACACTCATCAGGAGCTCACCTTCTCGAACTTGACCGCGTTGCGAACGATCACGGTGCCACCCTTGGCGCCGGGAACTGCGCCCTTGACGAGCACGTAATTGTTCTCCAGGTCGGATTTGACGATCTTGAGGTTCTGCGTGGTGACCCGGTCGTTACCCATGTGGCCGGCCATCTTGATGCCCTTGAAGACGCGGGACGGGGTGGCGCACTGGCCGATCGAGCCGGGCATGCGGTGGACGAGGTGGGCGCCGTGCGTAGCCCGCTGTCCCTTGAAGTTGTGACGCTTCATGACGCCGGCGAAACCTTTGCCTTTGCTGGTTCCGATGACGTCGACCATCTCGCCGGCTTCGAAGGTGTCGGCGTTGATCTCCTGGCCGACTTCATAGCCGGAGACATCAGCGAGGCGGAGCTCGACGAGCTCATCGCCCGGAGTCACGCCGTGCTTGGCGAAGTGGCCGGCCTCGGGTTTGTTGAGCTTGCGGGGGTCCCGATCACCGATGGTGACCTGGATCGCCGAGTAGCCGTCGGTCTCGGGCGTCTTGATCTGTACGACGCGGCAGGGCCCGACCTTGACGACGGTGACGGGGACGATCTTGTCGTCATCCCACACCTGTGTCATGCCGACCTTCTCGCCAACAATCGCTTTGTGCACAGCAGAACTGTGAGTCATGCCTTCTACTTCCGTCAGCGGGCCATCGAGATCGAGGGCCGTTCACGCAGAGGCTCCGTCTCTCTCGGCGCATGTGCAGTGAAGCAACGTGCTGAGTGAGCGGAGCCGTATCGATTGTGCTGGGTGGTTTCAGGCGGGTGGCCCGACCTTTCCAGACGTCAGTTCCCCCAGGCTCGAAAGCCTGTGAGTGGGACTCGGCAAGACTAACGGCACCGGCTGACACTTCCACCGGTCCGAGGGTGCGGAGTTCGCCGACCAGCAGCCGACAGGATGCAGATGAAGGCTCAAGAGTCGCTTGACTCCGCCGACCTTCTGACCATGAGGGCGACATCGACCGAATGGGCGGACCTTCTCCCGGGCGTCCTCGCTGGTTTCGAGCTGACCACCCCGGACTTCGGCTCGGCCCTCGCGACCCTGTGGTACCGCTTCATCGCACTGGTCATCTTCTGCACCGTCGTGACTGTGGTCGTCACACTCATTGTCCTCGCCTACGAGAAGCGGAAAGCCAGGACCTCTCGGCTTCCGGTCCGCATCATCAAGAGCGAGACCGAAGACAGCTGGAT
>CBESNA010000097.1:0-8572 GCA_965530755.1 uncultured Acidimicrobiia bacterium
TGGCAGACGCAGAGGGCTTAAACCCCTCGGACTCGAAAGGGTCGTACGGGTTCAAATCCCGTCCCGGGCACGCTCTGAACAGGGGAATCGTCGAGTTTCGGTGAATCCCCGAGGCGATCGAAAGATGGTCGGCGGCAGCGCTGGTCGCGGCGTGCTCGGCGGTCGGTGCGTGCGGCCAGCCGCGAGAAATCGAGATCACTTGACAGAACGACACCAGTCGAACGGTCGCGTACTACCCGGTTCGTCGCGACCTGGATGACCTCGAGGACACGATCGGCAACCTCAGTCGCAACGTCGTCCCGGTCGACGAGGACTTCTGCTTTTCGGAACGCACCGGCAACACCTACTCCGTCACCGAGCGCGGCGGGAGCTAGGCCGATCGGTCTAGCGCGAGATCGGCACGTCCTGGTTGCGCGGCCTCCGCTCCCCGGCGAGATCAACCGAGCCGATGAGCGATATGCGCCGGCTGGGCTGCCGGGCCCTCGGTCGTTGGGCCGATGCAGTGCGGCCATCGACATTCTGAGCGGCGACGTGTCAGCATCTTGGGCGTGAGGTGTCGAGGTGGCCAGGGTCTGAGGTGCCGAGCGGGCGTGGGCTATGTTTCGGCCATGAGCGAATCACCTGCCGGCTGGACCTTTGCTGACTCCGGGGCGATGCCCTGGCAAACCATGGGCGAGGGCGTCGCCATGAAGAGCCTCGCTGCTGCAGACGGACGGATGATCGCCACCTTCCAGTTCCAGCCCGGCTATGTCGGTGGCGTGCACGACCACGAGGAGCCAGAGTTCAGCTACATCCTCGAAGGCTCATTGGTCTCCCAAGGCGTCTTGATGACCGCTGGCCACGCCTATGGAGTGGAAGCTGGAACCACCCACGACGACTTCCGCACCGAGACCGGCTGCACGCTCGTCAGCGTCTTCAAGGTTCCCGGAAGCTGAAAACAGGGCGTCGGAGCCTCAATCGGAAACGACCCACGCCTAGGGCTGTCGTCGTCTACCGTCGAGCAATGAAAAGCACGGAGGATCTCGACTGGCTGCGACAGCGCCTCCTCTCGATCGATGAAGAGATTCAAGCGACGGCACCAGACGATCTGCAGACAAGGTTCGACCTCGCTCGTGCCGCCGATTCGTGTAGAGCAATGCTGCGCTCGGGGAACGCAGAAGCACTGGCTGCTGCTCGAATGTCGTGGACCGAGCGAGCCGCCACCAAGGGGGCGCACGAGCAGAATCTTGAAGCGCTCGAAGCGATGGCCCGCTTCATGCCGAGCGAGGGCGGCGGGCCGGGCTGAACCTCACCTGCGAAGGGCGCTGGTGTCACGGACATCAACGAGGTCGCTTTCGAGTGCGGATTCGGCCCGAGGGAGTTCTGATCGTGCGTCATTCGAGGTGATGGGAACCACGTGGGTCTGCCAGACGCTCACTTCGAGCACATCGTCGGCGGCACGACGACACAAGGTCCGCGATGATCGGTACGACGCCGTCGGAGGGAACGTCGGAACACTTGACCACGGTGGTGATGGCGAGACCGCTGGCATCGACCCTTCCGACCGGCGGCAGGGTCGTGGTTGGCTCGGGCATGGGTGTCGACGGCGGAGCGATCTCACTTGGTGTGGGAGATTCGCTTGGTGCCGAAGGATCCACCACTTCGGGTGAAGATCGCAGGGCAAGTGCTCCAAGAAGACGCCCTGCGGCAATGGTGGTGCCTACGACACTGAAGAGGATGCGTGACCGGCCATGCCTGCTAGTTGAGGATGATGCCGCCAGCGTCAACCGCTTGTCCTTCTGGGTTGAAGAGCGTGAACGTGATCGACGAGAACGGCGTGTCAGGTTGAATGTCGACTTCGCTCGACGGGAGTTCAATCAGTGTCGAGTTCGACTCGGTCAAAGGCAGCTCGAGTGACCAACTCTGTGAACCCTTCTGGAGGCGGAGCGTCATGCTCGTCGCATCATCAGGCATCCCCCCGGTGAAGCGAAGGATCGGGGTGGTGGAATCGAAGGCGTCGACAACGAACTCAGTACGCCCGCTGATCGCTGTCACCCCGACGAGCCCCGACGACTCCCCGAAGGTGAGACTGATGTCGAGCTCGCCGGCAGCGGGTGACGATTGCGTGGTGATGCTCACCGTGTTCGTCGAGGAGTTGAACGTGGTTCGAGCGGTCGCTGGGTCGTACGCCAAACAGTTTTGTCCGGCCCGGGGGTTCAGCAACGCTCGCACCGCCAACGTCTGTGCTGGGGTGCCAGCGGGCAGTGCCACGATGAAACCTGGGGTGGAGTAGTCGAGCTCTGGCAGCGGGGATCCAAGCTCGGAGTCGTCTGCGCCGGGACAGGCGTCAGGAGCTGCTCCATTGATCGTCGAGGCTGGTCCGGCGGCAACATCGGACTCACCGATCCGATCAGTTGAGGAGGCAATCCCGTAGCTCACAGCGGCACCGACACAGAGAGCAAGCGCTGCGGCTACGTAGCCGATTCGTGCCCAGTTGATTCGGCGATCTTCATCGAGAACCTCTCGGTCGAAGTCGATGACATCCACCCCGCCAATTCCCGACTCGGTCACTTCCGTGATCGTCGCAGCTCCAGGACGGCTGTCGATGGCCTCGTCGAGGCAGCTTCGGTAGTTGGCGATTCGCTGTTCGATCGTTCGTGTGTTGCCGGTCATGATTCGTCACTTTCAGGGAGTATGGCGCGGAGTCGGCGAAGCCCTCGCCGGAGATGAGAACGAACAGTGACCGAAGATGATCCGGTCACAGCGGCGACCTCTGTTGGCGTCCATCCATAGGCATGGACCATCAGAACTGCGATGCGTTGGGGTTCGGTGAGCTGTCGCAGTGCAGTTTCGAGTCCCTCATCGATCAGGTCCGATGTGTCCTCGTATGAGGCAGTTTCGGCCGGGAACGAGACGCTGCGCCCCCGTCCGAGATCGCGACGTGCGTGGGTTTGAGCTACCCGGTAGAGGTAGCCGGCTGGGTTGTCCATGACAGAGACTCGCTCCCAATGTTCCCAGCCCCAGGCCAACGCTGAATCAGCGGCATCGGCGCCGACGTCCACACCGTGTTGAGCCGACACGACCCGGCGAAGGCGCTCACCTTCGACCCGCACGAAACGGTCGAAGGATGCAGCAAGTGGATCCGAAACAGTCATCATCTCCTTGAAAGCACCAAGATGCCCTCAGCGTTGCACTCTTGCGAGAATTCTTTGCCGATGACGCATGTGAGTGATCAACGACGGGCGGAGCGTCGCGCTGACACTCAAGAGACCGCAGTTTTGATCCCCAACGACGGAAACCCCATCCTCATCTACGCAATGGACCTTGATGATCCGGTCCAATCGAAGGCTTCTTCGAATTCGGGCAATTTCGATTGGGGGAAAGGGCGTGACTAGCGAGGATCTCGCCACATCGCTGTCAGCACAGGAGCGCCCGAGGGAAGTGGAACCGGGCCGCGGGACTCAAATCCGAATCTGGCGTACCAAGCGTCGTTTGCGGGGTTTGTGCTTTCGAGATATGCCGCCAATCCCTCTTGGTCGCAGCGGTCTGTCATTGACGTCAAGAGAGCGGTCCCAAGACCCTTCCCCTTGTGGTCATCGTGCGTTCCGATGTATCCGAGATGGCGGTGGGGTTCGGGTGGGTGCACCTTTTCTGCGCTCAGCAGCACTCGCAAGGCGCGGGGTAGGGACCTTCCGAATGCTCTGACCGTCGAGGGCAATGAACGGACCAAGTCGGCGGGCGGCGTCTTCCAGTCGTCGACCTCGTGCCACAACGCAATTGCGTTGCCGTCTTCGGTCATCTCCACGAGGTGTGCTGGCTTCCGCAGCTCCGCCGCAACGGTATCGCTGAACAGATGCCGCAGGCGGTCTTCTGCGTCGCTTCGGTCGCCGAGGATGAAGCGAAAGATCGGGTCCTGAGCGAAGGCGTTGGCCAAAACCGCCGCCGATGCTTTGGCCTCCGCGGACTTGACGGTCACGACCTTTGGATCTTGATTCACGTGGTGAACCTAGTTGCGCTTCGCAGCCGGCGCTTGGGCTGCTGTTCAGCGAACCTGGAAACGGCGACGCATTCAAATCCCGCCCCGGGCATCGTCTCGGCAGAGGCCTCCTACGATCGTGGCGATGGACACGACAGAACAGCGTTTTCGAGAGATCGTTGCCGGCCCAGGCGCCGACCTCGCCAAGGTCGATCCGGCCGAATGATCGGTTCGCTCCTGTCCGCAGACTTCGCGACGGGCCTCGAGCCGACGCTCGAGCGCACGCTCGATCTCGCTGGCGTGTTCGTGTTTGCCGTATCGGGTGGGCTGCTCGCTGTCCGCAAGGGATTTGAGCTCGTTGGTGTGATCTCGTTGGCGCTTGTCACCGCCCTCGGCGGTGGCGTCATCCGTGATCTCGTGCTCGGTGCCACGCCTCCGACCGCCTTCGGCGACGTGTGGTACCTCGTCGTTCCGCTCGCCGCCGCCGCCGTGGTGTTCGTCGCCCACTTCCTGATCAATGCGCGGATCGCCCAGGCCGTGCTGATCTTCGATGCTGCGGGGCTCGGATTGTTCTGTGTGACCGGGGCGGTGAAGGCGGTGGCGTTCGGTGCGAGCGCGGTCGGCGCCGTGCTGATCGGCGTCATCTCTGCCGTCGGCGGTGGAATCGTTCGAGACGTGTTGGCCAACGAGCAACCCAGCCTGTTCCAGCCGCTCAGCACGCTCTACGCCATCCCCGCCGCGCTGGGCGCCACCGCAGTCGTCGCGGCAACCCGCAACGACGTCTACTCGGGCGTCGTGGCTGCGATTGTTGCGCTGGCCGTGTTCTTGATGCGGTTGGCGGCGCTCAAGTTCGACTGGCGCGCACCGATGCCGTACCGCGCGACTCGCTGAAGTCAACCCACACGCGGAGCGTGCGACGGCGGCACGACCATCACGACTTCAGGAGTCAGCTGGCCCGCGGTCGAGCACTCGGACCGTCTGCTCAGCAACCTCGGCCAGGGACGTTGCGTCGCCCGTCCAGGAGCACCACGCCAAGTGTTGCGCCCCGATGTGGAGCTCATAGCAATGGTGTCGTCGCGCCGCGTCGTGTAGATCCTCAGGACTCAGTCCGCCCGTCAGCGTCCGATTCCAGACGTCGACCGCCTCGATGCCCGGATGCCAAGGTCCCCAGAACGTGAGCCACGCCACGTCGTAGAGGAAGTCGCCCCAGGTCGAGCACTTCCAGGAAAACACCGCCGTGACCTCATCTGCTGCTTCTGAGACGAGGACGTTCTGATGGAGGAGGTCTCCGTGGATCAGGTCCCGGCGTTCCGGACAGTGGTCGACGAGCTCGAAGATCCGCCGGATCGTGCGTTCCCAGAGATCGTCGAGTTCGGGATCCGTGGCGATCTTTGATCGCCAACCGCTGACGGTTCTGCTCGGATCATCCTGCAACCCTCGGGCCAACCATCCACGCCACGACGTAGGGACCGGCTGTTCCGACGTGAACCAGTCGACGCCGGCACCCGCAGGAGCCTCGACGGAACGAAGGCTGCCCAACAGTCGATCGATCGTCTGAGCCGATCGTTCGGCTTCCTCTGGGCGAACGTCTTCGATGAAGCGGCCGTGGGCGCGGCGAGAAATGGCGAAGGATCGGCTGAGCCCATCGCCGACCTCGAGCACCTCGGGAACGGGAAGTCCGGGACGTGAGAATTGATGCGCCATCCTGTCCATCTCGAAGCCCGCGCTGTCGCCGGCCAGGCGAAGCACGAGGGAGTCCTCGCCGGCCTGGTAGGCGTACGCGGAGGACCAGAATCCACCTCTCAATGGCTCGACGGACCCGACCCCGCCCGGGTGCTGCGTCCCCAGGAATCGCTCGACATCTGCGAGGGCTGGGCGCTTGTCGCGTGTCATCGATCGGCCGCCATGGTCTCATGTTCGCGCCGATCGCCTCTGCGTCAGAGTTCTTCAGATGAGCTCGATCGTGTCGTACACGGCGACGCTGGTCCTCGTCGGACGGTCAGCCAGCCATGCCTCGAACATGGCTCTGGGCAGCGGGCGGCTGATGCCGTAGCCCTGGGCATGGTCGCAGCCGAGCTCAGCAAGAAGATCCCCGACGGCATCGGTCTCGACGCCTTCGGCCACCGACGTCAGCCCCAGGTTGCGGGCGAGGTCGATGGTCGAACGAACGATCACCTCGTCGTTGTGTGTCTCCATCATCTGCATCACGAAGCTGCGATCGATCTTCACTTCGTGGACCGGCAGATTGCGGAGGTTGACGAGCGAGGAGAATCCGGTTCCGAAGTCGTCAACCGAAAGACGCACGCCGAGCCCGGCCAGGCCCCGCAGCACGTCGTGGGTTTGGGCTCCCTCCGCCAAGACAGTGCTCTCGGTGATCTCGAGCGTCAGGAGTGCCGGATTCATGCCGCTGCGCATCAGGGCTTCGGCCACGATGGCTTCCATGCGCTCGTCCAGCAGGCTCTGGGCCGAGACGTTGACCGACACCGCCAACATCGTCCCCTGTCGGTGCCAGTCTGCAGCGGCATCGGTGGCAAGGCGCAGGACCTGGCGGGTGAGTTCCTCGATGAGGCCGGCTTGCTCGGCCAGTTCCACGAAGACCTCGGGCGACACACGTCCTCGCGTCGAGTGCTCCCATCTGGCCAGCGCCTCCACGCCGGACACGATTCCGGTCGCCAGCTCGATCTGCGGTTGGAAGTGCACCTCGATCTCGCCGGCACGGAGGGCCGAGCGGAGATCATCCAGGAGCATCAGGCGGTCGGTGCTGTTGGCCTGGAGCTCGTGGCGGTACTGGCTGGATCGGATTCGTCTGGCCTTCGCGTCGTACATGGCTATGTCGGCTCGGCGGAGCAGGTCCGTGGCACTCCGGCCGTGGCTCGGCATCAGGGAGATCCCAATGCTGGCACCGATGGCAACACTGGCGGGCCCGATGTCGAACGTCTCCTCCAGCGAGGCGCTGATTGCTTCGGACAAGGCGTGAGCTTCGAACTCGTTGACCCCCGGGGCGAACACGGCGAACTCGTCGCCACCGAATCGGGCGACGGTGTCGTCAGCGCCACTCACTGACCGAATGCGCCTTGCGGTCTCTGACAGCAGGAGGTCGCCGGCGTGGTGTCCGAATGCGTCGTTGATCTGCTTGAAACGATCGAGATCGACGAGCAGAACCGCGCCGCTACCGCCCGACTCCGTGGCCCGCTCGATTCGCTCTTCGAAGTAGCTGCGATTCGGGAGTGTTGTCAGGCGGTCGTGTGTCGCGTCAAAAGTGATCTGGGCATGGAGGTGACCCTTTCGGACCGCAACGGCCAGCTGCTGGGCCATCCCAGCGAGGCGGCTTGCGTCGTCGACGTCGAACGTGTTGGTCATGCCGCTGCGAGATGCGACGGCGATCAATCCGAGACGTCCCTGCTCATCGCCGATCGGGGCAATGAGACCAGAGCCGAAGTCGGCCTGCTCCATACGCAACCGCAGCGCCGAGTCGAGCTCGTCGACGGGCCGCACTCGACGAGTCGACAGCACACCGTTCCAGTCGTGGGCGTCCGGATGCGCGGGGAGTGCAGCAACATTGCCGCCGCCAACGAATGCTTCGATGCATGAATCGTCCTGCACCCACAGCCGAAGTGCGACGATGTCGGCTCGAAGATGGGTCGAGATCTGTGAGGCGGCGGTTTCGGCCAGGTCGGTGAGGTTTGCGGCGTCGCCGACGCTGCGACTGAAATCGTGAACGCTGATCAGGTCGGTGAACCGATGGAGCAGTGCACCGTGCCTGCGGAGCATCAACCAGATGAGCGGTGCCGGGGCCAAGGCCACGATGCCGAGCGTAGGCTCGATGGTCATCGGAACTGCGACGGACGCGGCGTAGATGACGACGGGAAGATAGAGAACAGGGGCGTTGTGCAGTTCCTGTCGCACTCGCTGACGAAGGTCGCCATCGAACTGAGCAACAGCCACGGCGACCACGACACCACCGTTGACGATGGCGACGCCGAGGCTCAGGACGAGGGCAAACCACGTTTGGAGTGCTCCGTCCCCAAGGGCTCCGCTGATGGTCGAGAAGAGATAGATCACCAGCATGGTCTCGAGCGAGAGGAGCGCCATGTTGAAGGCCAGCTTGATGGGCGGCAGCCGCCGGACGAGGACCATGCCGACCACCGCGCCAGTGATGCGGGCGATCAGGACCGAGAGCGGGTTGAGGAAGAGGAGGGCGGCGGCCAGCGCGATCTCGGACGGCGTGTAGCTGACCGCCTGGTCGCGGGCTTCGAGGTGGAAGACCATTCGTTCCGCCACCGCGAACGCGAGCGCAAAGGTGAGAACGAGAAGCGGCTGATCGATCCGCATCTCCGTGGACGCCCCGACCAGAAGGAACAGCCCGACCGCGACCATGGCGATCGTTAGACCAAGTATCGAGACGCGTGCCTTCGGGCTGCGCCCTGATGCGGTTTCAGTGTCGTCGATGGTCGGTGCGTGTGGTGTCATGGCGAGTTGGTCGGGTCAGCTCCACCCGGCGGTGCTCCAGCTGGCGCTGGACCAGGTGGCGTTGGACCAGGTGGCGTTGCTCCAGGTGGCGTTGGACCAGGTGGCGTTGGACCAGGTGGCGTTGCTCCAGGTGGCGTTGGACCAGGT
>CBESNA010000098.1:0-8513 GCA_965530755.1 uncultured Acidimicrobiia bacterium
CCCGGCAGTGGTGTGCCGATCACGCCGGGGCGGTCGAGCGGGAAGTGTGCGCTCGTCACCCCGGGGGCGGTCTCGGTGAGGCCCCAGCTCGACGTCATCGGAACGGCTCGCCCAGTGGTGCGGATGCTCACAGCTTCCAGACGGTGCCACACGTCTTCTGGCAGCGGCGCTGCTGCGTAGAAGATCAGCTGGAGTCGCGAGAAGAACGCATCTGCGAGTTCGCTGTTGGACTCCAACTGTTCCACAAGTCGGGCGAAGCCTGCCGGGACATTGAATGAGATGGTGGGCCGCACGTCGGCGAGGTTCGCCACAGTGGTGTCGAACAAACCTGGCGCAGGCTTTCCACCGTCGATGTACAGCGTGCCACCGTTGGCAAGCACGAGGTTGAAGTTGTGGCTGGACCCGAAGGTGTGGCTCCATGGCAGCCAGTCGCACAGAATCGGCGGCGTCTCGGCCAGGAAGGGCCAGACCAGAGCCATCGACTTCTGGTTCGCACAGAGCATCCGGTGAGTGGTGAGCACTCCCTTCGGCATCCCTGTGGAGCCAGAGGTATAGAGAATCTTTGCCACATGATCAGGGCCAACGCCGACGAAAGCCTCGTCGACCGCCGGGGTGGCTGGCGTATCGATGAGCTCCTGCAACGCAACGCCGACCGCACCATCACCTGAGCAGACCTCGCGACCCGTGATTGCTTCGAGCACTCGAGCGAACGGCTCCGACTGCTCGACAAACACCAGGCCTGCATCACACTGATCGACGATGTGGAGCACCCGGGTGGGGTCCTCCACGACCAGGGAGTACGCAACCGACACCGGTACGAACGGAACACCAACGAGGTGAGCAGCAAGCATCAACTGAGCATGCGCGATCGATGGGCCGGACAACACCACGAGCGGTCGGTCAGGCCCAAGACCCCGGTCGAGCAGAGCTTGCCCGATCGAACGCGCCGTCAACCAGGCCTCGCCATAGGACAACGGTGCCCACGCCTCACCATCACGCTCCGCGACCAGCGTGCGATCAGGGGCGGTCTGTGCCCACTCCTTCAGCCACTCGCCCACTGATGTTGCGTGCTCACCCAATGGTGTGCGAGAGGACAACAGGCGAACACCATCTGGCCGCTCGGTCACTTCGATGTCGGGCGCAGCGAACAGGGTGCTCATTCGAACTCCGCGGCGACCGTGCCGATTCCGGAGATCTCGACCTCGAAGCGATCGCCGGCGACCACTTCGACCATCGGTCCGAGGGCACCGGTGAGGATGATGTCGCCGGCGCGCAGTGCGTCGCCACGGCGGGCCAGTTCTGCCGCCAGCCAACGGGCAGCGATGAGCGGGCTGCCCAAGCAGTCTGCTCCTGTTCCTTGACTGACCACTTCGCTGGAGGTCGCCCGACGTCTGGTCATCGTCATCTGACACCCGGTGAGATCGACATCACCGATGGTCTTGACCTGGCCGCCGAGAACAAAAGCCGCCGACGAGCCATTGTCGGCAACGGTGTCGACGATGCCGATCTGCCAATCGGCGATTCGGCTTCCGACGATCTCGATCGATGCCTGCACTGACCCAATAGCGGTGATGAGGTCCGCTTCGCTCAGGTCGGCACGTTCGAGATCGGCGTCCAGGACAAAGGCGATCTCGGCTTCCACTTTCGGCTGCAGGACTCGCCCAGCAGGGATCTGGTCTCCGTCGGCGAAGGCCATGTCATCGAACAGGACGCCGAAATCGGGTTGGTCGACGCCCAGCTGTTTCTGCACCGCTGGATTCGTGAGACCAATCTTGCGGCCAACAATTCGCCGACCATCGGCCAGCTTGGTTTCGGTCGACAGTGACTGCACGAGGTAGGCGCTGTCGATGTCTCCCTCGGGAATCACACCGACGACAGGAGGAATCGCTTCTCCGGTCCGTTCTGCCTCGAGCAGCTGGGCCGAGAGTGCAGCGGCAGTTTCGCGATCGATCGTCATGGGCTTTCCTTCGTGAAGATGGGTGAGGCGGGCGGTAGATATCGGGTCATCGCAGAAGCATGGCGACATCGCTGATCACTTCGACCGATGTCTCAGGCGCCGGTGACGCTGCGAAGAGGTTCAGCAGGTCGCAGCCAGCCTCGACATATGGGACCAACTCGGCGTGGACTTCTGCTGGGGAACCGGCAGGGGTATACCGCCGGAATGGGGCGGGGTCCATCCCGTAGAACTGGTTGATCACGCGGTCGGCATGGTCTCGTCCGTCGGGGCCGATCCCGACCCAGGCCTGGTAGCCACTGGTCAGGGGTTCGTTGGTGATCGCTCGCACTGCGTCACGTCCCGCTGCGAATCGACTGGCGGAACAGAACGTGCCAACCCAGCCGTCTGCTGCGGCCGCGCGCCGGTGAGCGGCATCGGCTCGACCGCCAACCAGAATCGAAACGGGCCGGCCTCCGCGCCGGTCAAGGCCAGGACCGGTGGCTGCGTGAAAGCCGCTGTGGTCGATGGATGCTTGTGGACCGAGCAGCTCCTCCAACATGGTCAAGCTGTCATCCATGCGCCGGCCGCGTTCGGTGACCGACATGCCGGCCATCGTGTATTCGTCGGGATCATCGCCTCCGACGCCAACTCCGAGGACAACACCGGGTTCGTGAAAGTCGGCGAGGTCGAGCAGCTGACGAGCCAGGATCGATGGGTGGCGCAACGGCAGGATCAACACGCCGGTGTGCAGGGGTTTCTCGATGCCAAGACCGGCAAGCAACGTCAGCGCCGTGATGCCATCCGCTCCACGACCGCCTCGGAAGGCAACGTGATCGGTCACTACGACATGGTCGATCGGGCTGGCATTGATCTGTTCAACAAGGTCACGCAAACGTGAACGTTCGAGCCAGAAGACATCGGGAGCGAGGCCGAGGCCGACCGCAACACGCTGCTCGTCACCGATGTGCTTGTCACCAACCTTCTTTGCGTTACTCATCGCTCCGCTTGCCGTCGACCGCGAACACCGATGCCGCCGTCGCAGTTGTGGACTGAGCCGGTCACCGTCAAGGAATTCTCACGCGATGCCAGCAGCACGTAGTGGCCGGTGTAGTCCTCGGGTGCGATCGCCCGTTCCAGCGGAGTGAACTCTTTCATGATGTCGTCGACCGGCAGGCTGTCGAACGCCCTGTCAGCCTGACCAAGCGCAGCAGGGCCGCGTAGATCACTTGGCATGCCCCCAGGGGCGACGCCGTTCACTCGCACTTCGGGTGCCAGCTCGTAGGCCAACTGCTTGACCAAGCCCATGACGGCGTGCTTCGACGCGACGTAGAGCGGCCCTCCCCCGCTTGGCCAGAAGCCAGCATTGGAGACGGTGAAGATCATGGCCCCTCTCGAGGCCCGAAGTGCATCAAGAGATGCTCGGGCACCCAGCATGTAGGCCATCACGTTCAGCCGGAAGATCTGATCGAACGCATCGGGAATCGCGGCAGGGTCCAGGCGTTCCAACGGTTTGGCGTAGTCCCACAACCCGGCATTGCCAACGAACACGTCGAGTGACCCGAAGGCCTCAACGGTCTGAGCAACTGCCGCGGCGTTGTCGTCGTATGACGTGGCGTCGCCGACCCTAACGGTCACTCGGTCGCCGAATGCAGTTCGAAGCTCGTCTGCCTTCTCGGCGCTGAGCTCGAGCACGCCGACGTTGGCGCCTTCGGCAATGAATCGTTCGACCAGCGCCCATCCGAGGCCTGAGCCTCCGCCGGTGAGCAGGATTGATGTCTTCTCGAGCCAGCCCATCAGAAGAACACCGACAGGTTGGCGGCGGTCAGCACCGTTTGCTCGAGGTAGATGTAGCGCCGGGCGATGCGCAGACCATCGCCGTCTCGACGCAGCAGGTCGGCTCGAGAGCCGATCCAGTGGTCTTCGTCGTTGTTCAAACGGGTTCGGTAGAGGTGGAAGTTCGATGCCACCTCGAGTTCGTTGCCATCGTCAGCGGTGACTCGCACGTTGGTGATGAGGTGCCGGGTGCGTGAGGGAGGGTCTTCAGACCACGAACGACCCGTCGCAAGCTTCATGACCCGACCTTCGAGCAGCGGCTTGGTGTCGTCGAAGAACGCCATCTCCCCCGGCTTGGTGAACTCTCGATCGAGTTCCTTGGCCGTTCGAGTGCGGCGGATCGGCATGAAGTAGTGGGTGTCGTCGGTGAACAGTTCGACCCACGACTGATAGTCACGAGCGTCGAGCAAAGCGGTCTCGTGGAAGTAGAACTGTTCGACTTCGTGCTGGCGCAGCATCCCGCTGAGCGCAGACGACGTTTCGGTGTGAGACATCTCGGTCTCGGGCGTTTCGGTGTGAGACACAGTCATCCTCAGATTCGCTCGGGTGGTTCGGTCGCCGTACGGAGCTCGTCCCAGCTGCCGCCTCGCATCCATTGCTGCCAGCAGTGATAGAGCCAGAGCTGCGGGTGTTCGTTGGTGACGGTGTCGATGCGGGCCAACCCGTTCTCCTTCACCACGTCGCCTCGGCCGAGACCCATGTTGATCATGACCGGCACCTCACGGCTCGCCGCACCATGAGTCTGTTGGGTCGCCTGGATCCAGTTCTCGCCGTCGTCTTGTTCGAGAACACCCGCTGGACCGAACACTCGATTGGCGGCGGCGACTGCCACTCTGCGTTTCCGGTCATCGAGGTTCTTGTCGACGAAACTGAACCACCAGAACTCGGTGACGGTTGCACTGCGTGGGATGCGAACCGAGATCTGAGCCGTCGCAGCGACCCAGGCGCTCGGAAAGATGACCGGATGGCCAGCAATGTCTTTGTTGGCCTCGCCAAGTGCTTCGGCGGCGTCACCATCGAGCCGCCAGCTCGGATCGAATTCACCGACATGAGCCTCGGTAGTCGGTCCGCCGATGGAGTGTCCGTACTCTCCCAGCACCGCCACGTTCGGGAACTTGGTACCGCTCAGGCCAGCATCCCTGGCCATGTCCAGCGCCTGCCCGTCCTGCATCGTGATCCCGTCTTGGTCGAGATGCTCGATCGACGGTCGCTTCGGCCCTGGCAGCACACCCTTCATCGCCGACGCATGGGTGACTTGAGGGTGGTACCAGTCGAGAGCGTTGTCTTGAGCGAATTTCCAGTTGCACCCGATGGTGAACTTCTGGATGCCCGGGATGACCTCCATGTCGCCCCTGGCCGCGATCTGTTCGATCCCAAGAATTCCCGCAGGCCCTAGGAAATCGACAAGCGGAGGCGCTTCCGGATCATGCGTGGCAAACACGAACCCCTTGTAGGACCCAACTTGGGCGACGGAACGAAGATTGTAGTCGGCCTTGTCGAAATCCTCGTGATAGAGGTCCTTGTAACCGGGTACACCCTTGAGCCGGCCGTCGATCCCGAACGACCAGCCGTGGTATGTGCAGAGGAAGCTCCGGGCGTTGCCTTCCTCAGCCCGACACACGGCGTTGCCGCGGTGGGTGCAGGTGTTGAGCAACGCCTTGACCGAGCCGTCCTTCTGGCGAACGACGAGCACGTTGTCGCGACCCATGACGGCTTCGAAGAAGTCACCCCGCTCTGGGATCTGGCTCTCGTGACAGAGAAAGAGCCAGGCCCGTCCAAAGATGAGCCGCATCTCTGCGTCGAAGATTTCTTCGTCGCTGAACACCCGGCGATCGATCTCGCCTCGGTCGAGTGAGACGAGGTCATCCAGCTGGTCCATTGCCGACATCAGAGGCCCTCAGCAACAAACCGGCGCACGGATGCAGCGAACTCCGGGCCCTTTTCGATCTGGAGCCAGTGGCCGGTGTCGGCGAAGACGTCGAGTTTGGCATTCGGGAACTGCTCTGCCAGCCAACGGCTCGACTCGATCGAGACCACCTGGTCGTCGTCACCGTGGAGAAGCAGGACCGGGAGCGTCAGCTTCGGATAGTCGTCCATCGACAGACCGGCTCGTCCTCCCGCTCCGGAGAACGTGGCCAGATGCGAGCGACGGACATCGGGTCGTAGTGCGTTGGGGAGACGAGCCTCGGCAATGCTGCGAAGGTCGCTGCCGAAGATCGATGAGTCGTGGAGGAACCCCTCGAGCAATCCCTCCATGGCGTCGGCTGTCGGGTCCTTGTAGAAACCGATGAGCCGCTTGAGACCATCGAGCATCGGGGCCTTGCCGCCAGCGGATCCCATGAGGACCATTCGCTCGACCAACTCGGGACGCTCGTTGGCTATCAGCATCGAGATGAGCCCTCCCATCGAGTTGCCGACCAAGGTCACCTGTTCGAGGCCCATCTGATCGAACAAGTCGATCAAGGTCGAGACCCGCAAATCGGTAAATGGTTTGAGGCCATCGGGTGCAGGATCTGGGTGAGTGGAGTGCCCGAACCCGACGATGTCGGGGGCAACGCAATGGAAGTCTGAGCCGAGCTCACCAATGACGGCCTCCCAGTTGCTCAATGCATCGGCCCCCGGACCGGAGCCATGCAAGAAGACGAGACAAGGGCTGTTGCCCTGACCTGTTTGCGAAACGTGGAAGGAGATGTCGCCAACGGTGACATCGGTGGTGTGGATCGTTGCTGGCATGTCAGGCTCCCTGTTGTGCTGTCTTGGTCTGTTCGGTACTGCGTGGTTCTGTGCGCCGCAGGATTCCGGGACGAAGCGGACCGTCGGCCGGTGGATGGTGACCCCAGAGACTGGTGGCGTCGTAGGTGTCGGTTTGCCAGTCGGCGTCGTTGATCGTCACGCCGCCCGCTCCGACCTCGAGGTCGAAGCCCGAGGGAGTACGGACGTAAAACGAGGAAACCAGATCATTCGGGTGTCGCCCGTAGTCCATCGACAGCGGAAGGCCGGCCTCCCGCACACGGTCGAGGGCCCGACCGACGTCATCGACGTCGGAGACTTCAACCATGACGTGGTGGACCCCGCACCGTCCGGGAACTTCGGTAATTGCGAGGCTGTGATGGCGGGCAGTGGTCCCGGCGCAATGGAAGAACTGGATCGTCTGGCCCGCCTCAATGGTGTCGCTCAGCACAAGCCCGAGTGCTTCGGTCACAAATCGCACACCGTCGTCAAGGCTTGGCAACATCAGCACGATGTGGCCCATGCCCTGCTCGGCGGTGACGAAGGTCCCTCTCATGTGCGGGGCGGGTTGGAAGTCTTCGACTTCCTCGACCCCAACCACCAACTCGTGACGCAGGCCGAACGGATCGACGAAGGTTGCCAGTTCGCTGGCGCCGCGAGCTTCCGCTTGGGCTGGCGACCGCTCGACGACACAGCCGAACCGTTCGACAGACTCGACAGTCGAGTTGAAGTCCTCGGCACTCACGTCCCAACCAATGCACTCCAGTTCGTCGCGTTCACCCGGAGCCACCGCAATTCGCCATGGCCGAGCGTCGAACCGAACCCGAACCGAACCGTCTGGCCCGTCGGCGGCCAGGGCTCCGCCAACGATGTCAGCACCGAAGCTGCGCCATTCGTCGAAGGCCGCTGAGCGGAAGGCCACGTAGGCCAGGTTCTGAATCATCTGCACTCTCCCTGCCGGATCGGACAAACATGTACCGAACGGTCCAATTAGACTCATCGGTACAATTACACAACGTTGAGCTATCGTCAACCCATGGAGACACAGAGGCGAATCCGGGCCGACGGCGAGGAATCGAGACGCCGAATTCTCGACGCCACAGCCGAACTCGCCGGCGCCCGCGGCTTCGATGGGACCACCATCGCCGCAGTCGCCAAGCGGTCTGGGTTGCCGAAGAGTTCGATCTACTGGCACTTCGATGACAAGGAAACGTTGATCGCCAGCGTCATCGAAGACAGCTATCGCCGTTGGATCGAACGCATCAAATCCGCAACGACGCCCGCCGACCACGAGACACTCGGCGACGGCTTCGGGAAGTCGATCCTGGTGATCACCGACTCACCCGACTTTCTGCGACTCGGGCTCATGCTGACGCTCGAGCAGCGGAGTGCACCGACACCCGCCCGGCAGCGATTCGTCGCAATCAGAACGGAAGTCCAGCACAATCTGCGTCGCCTCTATCACGGCACGTTTCCCGACCTCGAAGACGATGCCATCGCATCGCTGGGCCATCTCACCATGGCACTCACCGACGGCTTCTTCATCGCGAACGAGGCAGGCGAGCTCGACCTCTCACACCACCACGGCCTGATCACCGACGCCGTTCTCGGCGCCGCTGCCCGGCTGGGCGACCGCTCGCCCCCAACTCACCGTTAGGACGGGGCCGGCTCGAAGCGACGCGCCGCCGAGGCATGGATCACTTCGTGGTTCGTCCCCTCATGGTCGATCGCTGATCAGCATGCCCATCAAGAGACCGTTAGCCGACTCCCGTCCCTGCCGCCGCCCATAGCCTCGCAACACCCCGACAGGCTTGAACTCCGCCTTGGAGTAGCAGGTGATCGCAGGGCCATAGCGCATCCATGTGGACTGAAGCCAGTGGCGCCACAGTGGCATTCGGCTGGTTTGGCCTCGCATCGGGCCTCCCGGTTGGTCGAGCCGAATGGCTGTTTGGCGAGCCCACCAGGGGTTTTGTGGCGGAGAGAGGGGGATTCGAACCCCCGGTACCATCGCTGG
>CBESNA010000099.1:0-7882 GCA_965530755.1 uncultured Acidimicrobiia bacterium
CAAGCCTCACGCCGGTGACTCACCCAAGGGTGGACCCGCCACGAAACCCCACCACACCAAGGGACTCATACGCCAACAGGCTGCGGATCGGCGCACACCGCCCGATAACACCCACTCAGAATCACCCTCCGACAGCCGTGCCGACCGCTCACTTCGGCCCCTATACGGCGCCGCAATTTCACCGACATGGTGGGACGCACGCGAGTGGAAGAATCTCGTTGACCAGGAGCGACTCCCGAGATCTACCGGAACGTGCCGATTGGCCGAGATACAAGTATGCCTTGTAAAGACGCCAGTGTCCCTTGTATGATGACGGCATGACTGTGACGAGCTACCGAGTGTCGGACCGAGGACAGATGGCGTTGCCGGCTGAAACACGTCGCCGATGGGACTTGGCCGATGGCGGGTCCGTTGAGATCGCCGATCTCGGAACCGCCCTTGTGATCGTCCCGGCTGGCCGCGGGGGTTTGCGTTCCATTGTTGGAGCAGCGGTCAAAGATGCGGGAGGCTACGACAAACTGGTTGCGGCTGTCACTGAAGGCGAACCGGATCTCGCTTGAGCGTCGTTCTCGTCGACGACCATCTACTTCTACGAGTCCTGCTAGGGGACGAACCGCCAACGCTTCGCCCATCCAACACGGTGATCGCCACGACGGGCCTGTGGTACCACCGTCTCTGTCGAGCCCTCGCCGACGAGAAAGTCGTTGGCTCGATATCGAGGCAACTCGGGGCTGTTGACGACGCAGTGGCATCGGCCGTGCTCGGTACGGTCATCGATCTTCCCGACACAATCGAACTTGTCTCGCTCCGGAGACTTAGTTGGCCGATGGGCGAGCTTGTTCATTCTGGCGCTCGACTCAACCTTCTCTCCCTCGAAGCTCTAGCTGCAGCGCAACACCTGTCCGCCGAGGTGTGTCTCGCTGAGGTTGATGACAACACTCCACTTCGGTCAGCAGCCGCAGCATTCGAAGTCACCGTTCGGACCATCAGTGGCTGAGCAGGCATTCTTCGGAGTGATCAACGCAAGCTTTCCGCTCAAGAGCCCGGAGCCGAAGACCACTCGATAACACACGCCCGGAATCACGACCCCGACCCAGCATCGACCGCAACAGTTCGGCCCCTATGCGGTGCTCGATAATCACGGAGCTGCGCAGCCCTTGACCCGCGAAGTACCCGGCAATCGAGCGATGTTCGGGCCGGACCGGGCGCGACGCTGTGCGCCCAATCTTCGGTGGCAGTACTGCCATTCGACATATCACCCGAACTCATCCAGCTTGGGCGACGGCTTCTACCGATTGTTCTACCGGGTACCCGAGCCTCGGGATCCGGAAGGAGCATGGTCATGAAGGGTTACGTCGCGAAGAAGGGGAACCGGTACTACGCGGTCATCTATGAGGGTCTCGACCCGGTCACCGGCAAGGAGGTTCGCAAGTGGCATCCCGCTGGCACCTGTAGGGGCGAGGCCGAAACGCTCGCTGGCAGACTCGCCTCGGAGATCGACGGCGGCACCGATTCAACTCGATCACTGACCTTCGGCGCATACCTGACCCAACAATGGCTACCGGGAAAGGCCAACACCCTGGCGAAGTCGACATGGCAGAGCTACCGCCGCAAGATCGAACGCCACATCCTCCCAACCCTCGGCGGGGTCCCGATCCGCAGACTGAAAGTCACCCACCTCGAAGCTCTTTACGAGTCGAAGCTCCGACCCACCGAAACCGGCACAAAGGCACTGGCACCCAAGACGGTGCTCGAGATTCACCTCATTATCCGAGGCTCCCTCGATCACGCCGCGAAACGCGGGATCGTGAACCGAAACGTCGCTCTCGTTGCTCACGCGCCTCGGCTCAGGTCGATTCCCAAACACGAAGCCCAAGCATGGACCGCCCGACAACTGACAGCCTTTCTGCGGGCTGCGGTCGGGCATCGTCTGTTCCCGGCGTTCTGGCTCGCCGCCAACACCGGGATGCGTCGCAGCGAACTCCTCGGACTCAAATGGGGCGACATCGACCTCGACAAGAACACGGTGTCGATCAACCGAGGCCTCGTCGCTGTTGGCTACGAACTCCACGAATCGAGAGGCAAGACCGCCAACAGCCGGCGCAGCATCGACCTCGACCCACCCACAATCGAAGTCCTCAAGGCGTGGCGACAATGGACCCGCCTCGAACAGACCGTCACCGGAGAACCCTGCGACCATGTGTTCACCACCGGCGACAGCCAGCCCGTGCATCCGCACTCGATATCGCAAACCTTCGAACGAATCAGCCGAAACGCCGGGCTCCCTGTCATCCGGTTCCACGACCTCCGCCACACCCACGCGACCCTGCTGATCAAGGAAGGAGTCCCCGTCAAGGTCGTCTCGGAGAGGCTCGGGCACGCCACGACAGCGTTCACAATCGAGACCTACCAACACGTACTACCTGGCATGCAAGCCGACGCCGCCAGCCTGTTCGGTCAACTCATCGGCTCTTCTACCGGCCACACGCGGTAGAAGCCTCGGTAGAAGTCTCCCCAGAACGGAAGAAGCCCTGGCAGATCTCGCGATCTACCAGGGCCTTTTGGTGGCGGGGGTAGGATTTGAACCTACGACCTTCGGGTTATGAGCCCGACGAGCTACCTGACTGCTCCACCCCGCGTTGAGTGGATCTTCAAGCCTAACCCGGCCGTTGTCACACACCAACCGAGACGGCGAAGTAGCGAGACAACAAAGTACCAAGGCGCCCACGCGCTGCCGGGGCAGGCAATTCAGTCGACCCGGGGTCACTGCGGAGAGAGGCCGCAGCAACCACGGGCCGACTCCACCGACGAATCGGTGGTCGTAAGGGTCGCCCGCCGCGGGCGACCCCTGCGAACAAGATCGTCACGCGAGACCAGAACGTAGCAGGACCTTCGTTCTAGAACCGTGTCGAATCACTGGAATATGACGGGGTCCTTGTCTTTTGTCATATCTTTCGTAACATTGACGGTTCACGGCGGGACCCGGAGGGACGAAGGTATGGACGAGGAAGTGAGCGCGTCATTCGAAGGACACATCGTGGTCGACGCCGAGGGTGAAACCGTCGGGAGGGTCAGCCGTGTCATCTACGAAGACGACGATCTCGACTCGATGCCTTCCTGGATGGTCGTCGATCGAGGCCTCCTACGATCAGAGCACTACGTCCCTGCGTCCGGCGCCTACGCGACCCCAGACGACCGTGTGATCGTCCCGTTCGCCAAGCGTTGGATCAAGGCAGCCCCGCGAGCAGATCGAAACGAACTCACGGCGCCGACTCGTCGCGAGCTGCACATCCACTATCAACTCGGCCAGACTGGGTCCTGACCCGATCAGATTGGGAAGGCACCGATCAGATCTGAAGGGCTCCGATCGATCTGGAGGGCGCAGTGACCGACTGGGAACCGAAGCGCTACGAGCGCTTCGCGGCAGAGCGTCGACAGCCATTCGTCGATCTCGTGGACATGTGCGGGCCGGTTACCGGCGGCGTCGTTTACGACCTCGGATGCGGCACTGGTGCCCGCACCACCGAACTCCCCGACGCACTCGACGCTCGAACCGTCATCGGCATCGACACATCGGCGTCGATGCTCGAACGCACCGTCGACTACGACGATCCGCGTTTGCAATTCCGCAACGGTGACCTCCGCTCATTCGATGCCGATCCATCGCCAGATCTGATCCTGTCCAACGCCGCCCTGCACTGGGTCGGTGAGCACGCTCGGGTCCTCGCCGAATGGCGATCCCACCTCTCCCCCGGCGGGCAACTTGCCGTCCAGATCCCGGTCAACTTCGACCATCCGACCCAGCAGCTCATCACGGAGGCGGCGACAGACCATCTCGAGTGGTTCGACGGCGAGCCACCGAAGCTCATCAGCACGAACTCGCTACTCCCCGAGCAGTACGCAACGATCCTTCACGGCCTGGGCGCCGTCGACCAACGGGTGACGCTCCGGGTCTACGCCCACGTCCTCCCCCGCACGCTCGACGTCGTCGAATGGCTGCAGGGCACGACGCTTCGGCCATACCGCTCCGCTCTGAGCGACGATCACTACGCAGAGTTCATCGACGACGTCTCCCAACGGCTATTGGCCACCTACGGCGACGTCGCCGACTTCCTCTACACCTTCAAGCGAATCCTGTTCTGGGCCCGCTTCTGAACCACCTGTAGGGAACTCAGGCGTACGACACCTGGCAGAACCCGTGGTTGCAGTAGCCGCCGGGATTCTTGGCCAGGTACTGCTGGTGGTAGTCCTCGGCGTAGTAGAACTCGCCGGACGGCGCGATCTCGGTGGTGATCTCGCCGAACCCCGCCTCGGACAACCTGGCCTGATAGGCGTCACGGCTGGCCTCGGCCGCCGCCAACTGTTCCGGGCTGTTCGTATAGATGGCGGTCCGGTACTGGCTTCCCCGATCATTGCCCTGGCCCATGAACTGTGTCGGGTCGTGGTTCTCCCAGAACACTGCGAGCAGTTCGTCGAGGCTCACGACCGACGGGTCGAACACGATCAGTACCGCTTCGGTGTGACCGGACATTCCCGTGCAAGTCTCCTCATAGGTCGGGTTCGGCGTGGTGCCTCCGGCGTATCCGGCGGCCGTCGTGTACACGCCGGGCATCTGCCAGAAGAAGCGCTCCGCTCCCCAGAAACAACCCATGCCGACGACCAAGGTGTCGAGATGATCGGCGAACGGACCAACGAGCGGGTTTCCGTTCACGTAGTGAGGGGCGGTCACCGGGATCGGGGTCTCTCGACCGGGCAGGCAGTCGGCGGGATCAGGCACACCGGCCGGGGTACGGGACAAACCAAACATCTCAACCTCCGAGAAATCAACTGAAGACCAGGGAACCACAATTGCAGCGCCAATGTTCCACCAGGTGGTGAACGAACGGAGAACTCTCAGGCACCAGCCGCTTCGCCGGAGTTCCCGGAATCCTCGATACCGAGGACGTCACCCAACCGTCCCAGGGCGTCCAACGCCTCGGCTCGCAACTGGCCGGCCAGTTCGGGGTCAGAATCGGCCACTCGATTGGCATCGTCGAGCAAGCTCTCGGCCAACGTCAACAACTCGGCCACACTCATGTTCTCGAGGTCGGCATTGCCCGGCACTTCGATCGCATCGGGATCGTCCTCGGCCGGCAGTTCTCCGGGGTCGAACCCGTCGACGGTGACACCCTCGACCGCTTCTTCGAGGGTTTCGCGCATCGCGATCCGGTTGCCATTGACGGCGATCACCCGAAGGATCTGTGGCACCGCATTCTCCGTCGCCGACTCGATGTAGAGAGGGCGGACGTACACCACGGTGTTCTCGACGAGCACCATCTGCATCTCGCCGAACCGGACCGTCGAACCATCGCGGTTGCGCAACGTCACGAACGGCGACACGTTGTCGTCCCGGCGGATCTCCGAGTCGATCAGATCTCCTGCATTCAGATCGCTGCTCTGCACGTCGTACTGCAGCAGGCGTCCTGTTCCATCGGGGTTGACGCGACCCACCATGATCACCTCGACCTCGGGGCGACCCGTGTTCGCCGAGCTCGAGTTGGGAACGAACGACCGCTGGATGACGAATTCGGACTCGGTCTCGTCTGGCAGACGAGTCGTGCGGTATTGGGGATCCATCAGGACCGACGAGCCCGCCGAATCATCCTCGCCGCCGGTGGTCCGGGGCTGGCTCGACACCCGCCACGCCTGCGAACCCTCGAGGAACAGGATCGGATCACTGATCTGGTAGGTGTCCCACGTCTCGGTCTGGACCTTGAACATGTCTGTCGGATACCGGAAGTGGGCGCTGATCTCGGCTGGTGCCTCACCAACGGCGGAGAACAGATCAGGGAAGGCGTCGGCATAGGCCTCGATGATCGGGTCCTCGGTGTCGACGATGTAGAACGAGACATCCCCGTCGTAGGCATCGACCACGACCTTCACCGAGTTGCGGACGTAGTTGAAGCCACGTGAGAGATCGGCTCCGATCGCGAGGGACGCAACATCGACGCTCTGTGCATAGGGGAAGTCGGACGTGGTCGTGTAGGCGTCGATGATCCAGAAGACGCGGCCCTCGGCGATGACCGGGTACGGGTCACTGTCGAACTGGAGGAACGGCGCCAGCTCCTGGGCGCGTTCTTCGATGTCGCGGTTGTAGATGACCCTGGTGCCGTCCTGGATGAACGGCGAGATGAGCGGATCAAGCTGCTGGAAGCGGAGCGAAAAGGCCAGCCGGCGCAGGAGCCCCGACAGTTGGACGCCGCCCGTGCCGTCATAACGGAAGTCGACCGAGTCAGCGGCCTCGATGTCGCGTTCGTCGCGTGTGGCACCGACGATGGCGTAGCCACCGAAGTCTTCGTCGAAGTAGAGCCGGGGCTGGTTCAGCTCGATTTGGAGATCGTCGTCGATGATCTGCCCACGGCCGATCCCCCGCACCGCGTAGTCAGGCAGACCGCTTCCGTCGCTGGTGTTGGCTGAGGCAACAGCGACGCCGAAGCCGTGGGTGTTGACGATGTGCTGATCCTCCCAACTGGAACCGACCGAGGTGAGATCCAGACTGCGGGCACCGATCGTGACGGGTCGATAGCCGTCGTCGAACAAGTACTGGCCCTCGTCGAGGGTGTCGTCGAACTTGTACGCCTGACGGCCGGCCTCACTGCGGTTGTAATCCTCGGCCGCCAAAGTGGGATCGACGATCGACACATCGGCGAAGACGTCCGCGTTCGCGACGACCTGCTCAGAAGTGAGGGTCGGCTCGTAGGCGAACTCGATCGTCGAGAGGCCCTCGTCGTCGAGTCCGTACGCAAATCGGGTGGCATCGATGTTGAACCCGATGTACTCCTGCTCTCGCTCGGACTGCTCCGGCTCGACTCGCAGACGCTGGAACAACGCAGGGAACATGGTGGCGACCACGACGTGGCTCACGGCCCACAGACCCACGGCGACGACCGGAAGCACCCAACCGCTCCGCCGAATGTTCCAGATGAACAACACGGCCCCGAACACCGACACCAGGGTCAGCAGGTTCAGCGCCGGGAGCTGCACCTCGACATCGGTCGTGAGAGCACCGTCGTAGAGCCCGCGTTGCGAATTGACGAGGTGGTAACGATCGAGCCAGTAGGCCAGCGCCCGAACCAGCGCCAAGACCGCCAGCAGCCCGGAGAGGTGCATCTTGACGCCGCTCGTCGCCCGCTGACTCGGAGCGGCTGCCGCACGAATCCCACCGTTCAGGTAGTGGGCGATCAGCGACACGACAAGTGCAAACACCAGGGCCGAGAAGAAGAAGTCGACCAGGAAGGTCCAGAACGGAAGACGGAAGACGTAGAACCCGGCATCGCGTTGGAAAAGTGGATCGACCCGTCCGAAATCGCCACCGTTGCGGAACAAGAGCCAGGTTTGCCACTCACCAGACGTCTGCGCTCCGGCGAACAACCCGAACAACGCCGACACGCCCAGACGGAGCCGGCCGCCGTAGCCGCCGACCAGCTCGTGGTAGCGCTCGATCAGGTCTTCCTCAGGTGACTCCGGCCGCTCGTCCGGAGCAAGGCGGTCGGCGATGAAGAGGTTGACCCACAACAACGCAGCGAAGATCACGGCGAACCCGACACCGAGCACCAGCTTCGTCCCGAGCACCGTGCCCCAGACCGAAGTCAGATCGACCGAGTCGAACCACAGCCAATCGGTGTAGAGGCGGGCCAAGCCGCTCGCCGACAGGAACAGGACGAGCAGGATGCCGACGCCGAACAGCACCAATGTGCGAATTCGTGACGAGCGGGGGGAATCGGAGGTGTCTCGGACCGGACGCATCAGCGCAGAAGGGTACAACCCACCGCCGTCGGCGAAGGATCAGGGCGACCGGATTGGTCAATCAGTCGGCCGGAACCACCAGACAGCGGCAACCGGG
>CBESNA010000100.1:0-7651 GCA_965530755.1 uncultured Acidimicrobiia bacterium
GTCTTCATCGGTGGTTGCTTCAGCATCGTCGATGACGGGTGCGTCGTTCACGGGGGTGATCTCGATCGAGACCAGACCCTCGCCCACGAGCTCATCGTCATCAGTGACGACGAGCGAGATCAGGGCGGTGCCGACCCAGTTGGCCGGCGGGCTGAAGGTGAGCGTGGTGCCGTCGATGGTCACCGTGCCCTTCGCATCAGAACCGGGCAATGTGACGCCAGCAACTGAAATGGTGAGTGCGGTGTTGTCGGGATCGACATCATCGACGGTGAGTTCGACGACAACGTCGTTGTCCTCGGAACCTGACGTCTCCACACTCTCGATGGTCGGGGCATCGGCGACCGGGGCGATCGTGAGATTCACGCTGGCCACGGAGAGCGCCTTGCCGTCGTATGCGTAGTAGACGAAGGAGTCAGTGCCGAACACGTTGGCGTTCGGGGTGTAGAGCACCATGCCGTTGACGATCTCGGTGGTGCCGAGACTGGCCGCTCCAACGAACCAGATCGAAAGCTCGTCGCCGTCGATGTCGGTGTCGTTGTCGAGCACGTCGATGCTGACCGGCTCATCTTCATCCGTGGTGATGCCGTTGTCGGAATTGGCATCGGGTCGGTCGTTGACCGGGGTGACGGTCACCGTCACCGTGGCCGTCGTGCGCTCACACAAGCCGCATTCGACTTCGCTGACGCCGGAGTCGTTGTATCCGATGACGCTCAGAGGCTCGATGACGTAGGTATATTCGAGCTCACCATTGAAGTCGGGATCGGCCTCGACTCGAATTCGGTTGCCAGCAATGGCGGTGAACCCGTTGTCCGGTTGGCCTACCGAGACGATCCTGAGCCCGAAACCGTCGGGGTTGTTGTCGTTGTCGAGTACCGAGACGTAGACCACGGAGTCCTCGCGCACCTCAGCGACGTCGTCGCCGGCTGTGACCGAATCAGGCTGGGCAACGACCGTGACGTTCACCGTGACGGCATCAGAGGACAGCGCTGGTTCCGTTCCGGTTTCCATGGCCTGATAGGTGAAGCTGAACGAGCCGAAATAGTTCTCGGCCGGCGTGAACTGCAGCCCATCAACATGAGCCGTGAGCGTGCCGATGTTCGAAGCGAGTTCGATGCTGTCGAGATCGACCGACAGAGCGTCGAGGTCGACGTCGCTGTCGTTCAGAAGAACGGGGAGCACCGTGACAGCGTCCTCGAGAACCAGAACGCGAGGCTCCTCGGAGGCATTTGCCTCGTTCTGGCTCGTGTTCGTGTAGTTGTCACCAGCGGCCACCGGAGCGTCGTTCACCGGAGCGATGTTGACCGTGATCGTGACCGTGACTTCGTCACCGGTCGTCCCGTCCGAGACCTCGACGGTGAAGCTGTCGGAACCGTTTTCATCCGAATCGGGTGTGTAGACGAGTGTCATCACACCGCCCTCGTCGATGAGTTGGGCTGAGCCCTTTGTGGGGTTCACGCCGTCTTCGTTGACGCCGTCTGAACCGATTGCGCTGAGGACGAGGGCGTCGCCGTCGCCGTCCTTCTGGCCTTCGGTCAGGACTGCGATGGGGGTCGCGTCGTCGTCCTCGACGAGATCGATCGAAACGTTCTCGACGACGATTGGATCGTCGTCGGTGTTCGTGACTGCGAGGAACACGTTGGCGGTGGAGCCGCCGTTGAGCTCGTAGGTGAAGCTGATGTCGGCGAGGTCACTACCGCCGTGGGTGTATTCGATCTTGCCGTCGTCAGCGCTGCCGTCAGCGATGACCGTGGCGCTGTGGTCGGTCGGGACGTTCGTGATCGCCGCGACGGCGAGGTCTCCGCCGTCAGGGTTCGTGTCGTTGGCGAGCACGTCGAGGATGATGGAGTCACCCTCGAGAACCGTGGCGAACGGGGCTCCGGCGGTGCCGTCGTCTTCCGCTACGGGTGCGTCGTCGAGCGGGTTGATCGTGAGGTACACCGTGGCGGTGTTCCCACCGACGACGCCATACGTGAAGCTGTCGGTGAGCGTGTCGCTCCCGTCGTGGGTGTAGTAGATCGTGGTGCCGTCGAAGGAGAGTTCCACGGAGCCGTTCGCCGGAAGGTTCGTCGGCTCGGTGATCGAATCGGCATCGATGACAACAACCTCGCCATCGAGGTCGACGTCGTTGGCGAGCACTGAGAGGAAGACAGAGTCGTCCTCGTCAACCGCTGCGAACGGCGCTTCGGGGGTGCCGTCGTCCGCCGCGACGGGTGCGTCGTCGACGGCCGTGATCGTGATGGTCACCGTCGCAGGGGCGGATTCGTTGTTCTCGGAGTCGACGATGACGTACGTGAAGCTGTCGGTCGTGGCCGTATCCGAGGTCGGCTCATAGGTGAGCACCGCGGGATCGAGCTCGGCCGCAGGCGTGAACACGACGGTCCCGGCAGCGCCAGCGGCGTCGACGCTGAGGATCGTGAACGTGTCCTCGTCGACATCGACATCGTTGGCGAGGACGTTCGCGAGAATGTCGATGGGCTCGTCATTCTCGACGATCTCGGCTGCCAAAGGCAGAGGCAGCTCATCGTTGGTTGCGACAGGATTGTCCTGTGACGGCGTGATGGTGACGCTGACAGTCTCGGTCTCGGTCGTCTCGCCCTGGGTCACGGTGTAGGTGAAAGCGTCGGTCCCGAAGGCGTTCGAATTGGGGGTGTACGTCAGTTTCACAATCGCGCCATTGATGAGAACTTGACCGACGGTGCCCTTCGTTCCCTGGGTGTACTCGGTGATCGCGGTACCGCTGAGATCGTTGGCCAAGACATCGAAGTAGTTCTCGTTCTGGAGAACGCTGTCCTCGGCGACGGTGAAGTCGTCGGGTTCTGCGATTCCGCCCGGTTCAGCACCGATCGCGATTGGTGTCGCCATGGTTGTCGCCGTGACCAGGCCGGCTGCAAGAGCCCGTCCCAACCAACTCCTCTGGGTACCCAACATCATCAGTCCTATCTACTTCGACTCCGACTTGAGGCCGAACAGAAAGGCTTTCGGCGCAGCGACGGGCAAAGTGAGCAGTTGTGCCCAGAATGCCGATCGCCGTTCACCTCATTCGGTCCGTCGTGCCAGCTCTCGCCGAATGCGACCGATGATGCCGATCACGGCCGTGACCCCGCCGACCATGCCCACGGCCGCAGCAACGCCATAGCCGAGCCTGCGAACGGCGTCGTCGGCGCGAACCGACGCCAGGGCGAAGAGCAGCGCAGCCATCGAAGTGAAGCTCACCTGAACGAGCGTGATGACCCAGGGAAGTGTCCGCACCCTCTGGTGATGGGTGTACCAACTCGTTGCGGCCAGGAGCCACGCCACGGGGATGATGGCGGGGCCTCCGCCTCCGTCCGCCGTGATGTCTGACAGCTCCGTCGCCGCGAACACCGAAGCCGATATCAGGCCGAGCAGTGCCGAGGACGCAGCCCAGTTGCCCGGCCGGGGGAATCGCCTCCAGGTCTCGACTGCGATCGGTTGAAGCGCGGCTGCAGCGACCAGGTAGCCGATCTCGCCAAGCCGAGCGCGGGAGCCGACGACCAGCGAGAGGAACACCAGGACGAGCGACCCGGCCATCGGCCAGAAGAGGGGAGAGGACCGGATCGGCTGGTTCACCACGGCAGTCTGGCGCCGTGTGCGTGGCGCCGCTCGGTGGACGTCCGTTGGGTCAGCCATCCGTCCTCGACGCTGGAGTCGGTGTTGGAACAGCCGCCGTCGGCCTCGCGCTGGTACGAGAGTGAGACATCTGCCGGCGAGACGTACGTTCCATCGGTCGTTGCGGCCCCCAGGCTCGACCATCTGGCCTCCACCGGGGGAGCGTCGCAGTCTGCGAACGCTTCTGTCCACACCATGGGGGCGACGAGATGGTCGGCATCGACGAAGAGTTCTCGGATGACCGTCGCCGTGTCGTCGTCGAGATTGGTGATCGAACCCTGCCACCGACCAGGCGCAACCAGCCCGATCTCCAGGCGGTACGAGACTCCGGCCCGCCATGGGTAGTCGAATGTGTTCGCATTGCCGAGACTGGAGTGCAGCGGGGAACCCGTTCCCTCGAGCACGCCTCCGCCGTCGGCCCGATCGTGGTAGCCGCCCCAGTTCACTGCGCCGGATCCGGGGTGGCCGGGGTGGTGTTGAAGCCCGATGTGTCCCGCACCACGGGCGACACGCCCCGACCGAAATGAAGCCTGCAAGGCCCAGAAGTAGAGGGACGGCACCGTCGGCGGTTCCCCGATCTCGAGTATGGCCGAGACGGCTCGCAGCGGAACACCAGGGAGATTCCATCTGGCGTGGAACGAAGAGGCGCCGTTGCTCGACGTCGGCTTACCGGTGAGCCGAGGGTTCGATGGCATCGAACAAGGGTGCCACCGACCAGGGCTCACAGCGACCGCAGCGGTAGCCTCTCGGGATGGATCGACCTCCAGCGGACTCCGCGAGAATCCTCGGGCTGCTCGAGGCGGCTCTGATGACCGGAGAAGGCTCCTGAGTTTCCGGCCGCCGTCAGGTCGGGGTGGCCCGCAGTTCATCCCTCGGCCGGACGATGCCCGACTGGGCAAGCCACCGTCGTGGGCATGGCTCACCCCGGAAGAGCGTTCGTTCACCGTCGCCGATCTGGTGCGGATGGTCGATCCGATCGGCGATCCTGAACCCGGACACGTCGAAGGGCGACCACCCGCTGCCGTGCTCGCCCCGATCTATGACGCCACCGACGGTGCGACCCTGATTCTGACGCGTCGGGCTTGGCACCTGCGCAGCCACACCGGTGAGGTCAGTTTCCCCGGCGGGAGATTCGAACCGCTCGACGCCGACCTCCGGGCCACTGCACTCCGTGAGAGCCACGAGGAGATCGGGCTCGACCCGTCGCTCGTCGACGTCGTCGGCAGGCTTCCTCAGCTCACCACCGTGTCCTCGCCGGCGGCGATCGTGCCGTACGTCGGGGTTCTCGCCGAGCGTCCGACGTTGTTGGCCGACCCGGGCGAGGTAGACGCCGTTCTGGACGTCTCGATCAGGGAACTCCTGGATCCGGACATCTATCGCGAGGAGATCTGGCTGCGCAACGGCGTCGAGTTCGGAGTCACCTTCTTCGAGCTCGAGGGCGACACGCTCTGGGGTGCGACCGCACGCATGCTGTGCAGTCTGTTCGATCGCTTGGTCGATCAGCAGGTCACGGGGCGCTGAGCAGCGCCGAGCCGAAGCTCACACCGAATCGCACGCACCAGATGTCGACCAGATCGTAACGATCGAGGTCGATGTCGACCGGCAGTTCGTAGTTCTGATCACCGATGTTGCCTTCGAGATCACCAAGGTCGAGGTAGTCGTTCTGGTCATCGGAGGATCGAAGGTAGACGTTCAGATCGGGGCCGTTGTCGGTCTCGAAGTCCTCGAACCGAAGGAATGTCTGAGATCCATCGGTGATGGTGAAGCCGGTTCCCGACGTGGGGTGGTCGCCATCGACGAACGCGCCGGTCGTGACGGTGATGACCTCGGCGACCTCTTCTGGCGCGGCCGTCTCCTCTGCTACCTCGGCCGCCGGTGCCGGATCAGCGTCGGCGGGGTCGGTCGCCGCAACCTCCGATGTCGCGGCAGACGTCGGCTCGGAGACAGTGTCGAATGGGTTGGCTTCTGCCACTTCATCGTTGATGAACAGGGTGTGCACGCCGAACACTCCGATCGCCAGGTACGCCACGATGGCGATCAGAACGGTGCCGCCGACGATGAACAAAGACCTCGTTTGGTTTCGCATGGATCATCCAACCCGGTAGAGGTTCCCGATTCTGCCAGATGTTCGCGCCGTTCTCGAGGTGTTCAGGATTCGGCACGGCACCCACCTCTGCGCCTGCAACAATCGGCGATCGTGATCTCGCTCTCTCTGGCTCAGGCCCGCCGTATCGCTCTTCGCGCCCAGGGTTTCGGCGAGCCCGCCCCATCGGGACGTGTCGATGTCCGGCACTTCAGACGGGTCCTCGACCGGATGACGATCCTGCAGCTCGACTCGGTCAACGTCGTGTGCCGCTCCCACTTCCTGCCTGTCTACGCCCGGCTCGGTCCCTACGACCGAGGTCAGCTCGATGCCTGGCTCTGGCGATCGGGCGAGAATCACGAATATCTGGCTCACGAGGCCTCGATCACTTCGATGGAGCTGTATCCGCTGCTTCGTCACCGCATGGCGTTGCGGCGCTGGAAGTCAGGTGCAGCGTTCCGGGACGAAAACCCTGAATACCTGGCTGCGCTGCGAGCCGAGATCGACGAACGCGGCCCGCTGTCGGTGAAGGATCTCTCCGATCCAGGCGGCCGGACGGGGCCATGGTGGGGCTGGTCGAAGGGCAAGCTCGGACTCGAGGTCATGTACATCGCCGGCGAGCTGTCGATTGCCGAGAGGACCAACTCGTTCCTCACCCACTACGACCTGCCAGAGCGGGTAGTCCCCCACGCCGTCAGCTCTGTTCCCGAGGTCGAGCCGGTAGCGGCGAGACGCGAGATGGTGCTGCTCGGCGCCCGCAGTCACGGCATCGGTACCGACAAGGACCTCGCCGATTACTTCCGGCTGAAGGTCACCGAGTGCCGTCCGCTGCTTGACGAGCTCGTCGCCGAGGGCCTGCTTCTGCAGGCCGAGGTCGAGGGATGGAAAGAGCCGGCCTACCTCCACCCGGATGCCACCCGACCCCGTTCGATGAATGCTCGGGCATTGCTGAGCCCGTTCGATCCCGTCGTCTGGTTCCGGCCACGGGCCGAGCGCCTCTTCGGTTTCCACTACCGCATCGAGATCTACGTGCCAGAGCCCAAACGCGTCCACGGGTACTACGTGCTGCCGTTCCTGCTCGGAGACCGGATCGTCGGTCGAGTCGACTTGAAGGCCGATCGGAAATCGGGTGCGCTCATGGCCAAAGCAGCATTCATGGAGCCAGGGAACGACGCCGACGCCGTCGCTCCAGCCCTGGCCGAGACGCTCCAAGAGATGGCCGAATGGTTGGGGCTCGACGAGGTCACGGTCGGACGTAAGGGCGATCTCGCAGGTCCGCTCGCTGCGGCCAGACCATGATCGGTCGACGTGTCGTCGACGGGCTGCTGGTCGCGGCGATGGTCCTCGGTGCGATCTCTGGCTGGCTGACCTGGACGGTCTCTGGCTCGGCCGAAAGGAACAGTTACGCATCGCTTCGAGCCGCACAGCGACTCGGGATCGAACAGTTGACGCCGTTCCGTGTGGTGTGGTTTTGCGTCCCGGTGGCAGCGCTGGGGCTGGTGGTGCTGCTCCTGGCTCGACGTCGCGACCTGGCACTGATCTCGGGTGGCATCGTCGGACTGGTGCTGATCGGATTCGGCGGAGCGGTCCTGCTGACACCGGTTGCATCTGGTGTGGGACCATGGCTGGCGTGTCTCAGCGGTGCCGTGGCGGTCACCGTGTCGATCTCGCATTTTGCTCAAGGGGTCGGACGATCGTGACGTTGGTCCCGGGGCACGAAAGCGTGCCTTTGAACGTCCGGAGGGCGACATTTCATGACTGATCCGATTCTGCCGAACGACCCGCGACGGGTCGAGCCGACAGTCCCGAACCCACACGCGGTTCCTCCGGTCGTGCCTCCGGCGCTACAAATCCCGGCCGGCCCGCCTTCTGTGCCGACGCCACCTCCGGCGTTCGCCGCGCCGCCCGCACCCGCGCCGCCCGCACCCGCGCCGCCTCCGA
>CBESNA010000101.1:0-7199 GCA_965530755.1 uncultured Acidimicrobiia bacterium
CGATCGAGCGTCGCCCGCATGCCGTTGGTCATCGCCTTCTGACGGTTCGCCAGACGACCGTAGACCCACTTCTGCCAGCCGACATACGGTGGATGGCTGAACGACTCGGTGACGATCGTCGCGCCGTCTCGTTCGGCGAATTCGTACCGCCATGCTGAGTGGCCCTCGGCCACGAACCCGAACGAGACGTTCGGTTCGGCGTCGACGACCTCGGAGGTCGTCGTCCACCGCTTGAGGGTGATCGGGCCGAGGGTGGCGACGTTGTCGCCCTCGAACTCGGCACCGACCGCGGGACCAGTGGCCTCGCCAACCCATCGGCACGCAACGCATTCGGGGCTCCATTCGCCCATCCGAGTCACGTCAGTCACCGCTGCGTACACCTCACTGATCGGTGCGGCGATGCTCGTTGTCGCGGATCCGGTCACGGGTTCGGTTGGAAGGTCAGCCATGTGGTCAGTGTCGCACGCGCACACAGCCCCAGTCGACAGGAGCCGCCGTAGGACCTAGGGTCGTCACGCTCGCTTCGAAGGTGCGGTCCGAAGCGATGCGCAATCGCAAATCAGGGCGCGACCGCGCGATTGCATCCATGAAGGTTCTTCTCACACGGGAGTGGTAATGAACAAACGAACAGGCTCACTATCGACACGCATCTTGGTGGTGTTGATCGCGGTGATCGCAATGATGGCGACGGCACCGGTCAACCCGGCGGCAGCAAAGCCGGACAAGCCCGGAAAGGCTGATCCGCCCGGGCAGCTGGTCGATCTTCAGCTGCTGGGGTTCAACGACTATCACGGCCACCTCGAGGCCACCACGCCTGGAAATATCAACGGTGCTCCGGCCGGAGGCGGCGAGTACCTCGCGGCGAAGCTCAACGAACTGCGCGAGGGTAACAAGTACAGCCTCACGGTCGCCGCCGGTGACCTCATCGGTGGTTCACCGGCCTTCTCCGGGCTCTTCCACGACGAGCCGGCCATCGACTCCTTGAATGCAATGGAGGTCGACGTGTCCAGCGTCGGCAACCACGAGTTCGACGAAGGAGTCACCGAACTGCTCCGGATGCAGGACGGCGGATGCCATCCCGTCGCCGGCTGCTACTTCCCCGGTGACCCATACCCGGGCGCCGACTTCCAGTGGCTCTCCGCCAATGTCGTGGAAACGGCGACTGGCGAGACCCCGTTGCCGGAGTACTGGATCGAGCGAGTGAAGAACGTCAAGGTCGGGTTCATCGGCATGACGCTCGAAGCGACCGACACTCTGGTCGCTCCAGCCGGAATCCTGGGCTATGACTTCCTCGATGAGGCCGAGACGGCGAACGCGCTCGTGCCGATCCTGAAGGCTCAGGGCGTCGAGGCGATCGTCGTGTTGCTGCACGAGGGTGGGTCACAGACTCCGCCTCCCGGCGACGTCGACGCATGCGTCGGCATTTCCGGACCGATCGTCGCCATCAACAATGCTCTCGATCCGGCGATCGATGTCATGATCACCGGTCACACGCACCTGCCCTACAACTGCCTGCTCCCTGACCCTGCTGGGAATCCCCGCATCGTCACGAGCGCCTACTCGTTCGGCCGTGTCGTGACCGAGGTGAACCTCGTCCTCGACAAGCGGACCAAGGACGTTCGTCGTGACCTCAGCACGTCAGCGAACCATGTCGTCGACCAAGCAACGCTGTCTCCCGATCCGGAGCAGACCGCGATCATCGCCAAGTGGCAGCCGTTGGTCGACGCCGCCGGAGGCACGCCGATCGGCTCGATCACCGCTGACATCAACCGCGGCGGTATTGGAGGCTCGGATCGTGCAGTGGAGTCGCCGGCAGGCAACCTCGTCGCTGATGCTCAGCTGTGGGCGACCTCGCCCTATTTCGCCGAGATCGCCTTCATGAATCCCGGTGGCGTGCGCTCCGACCTGACTTACCTCCAGTCGGACGGTGAGGGAGACGGCGTCGTGACTTACGGCGAGGCGTTCACGTTCCAACCATTCGGAAACGACCTCCGGACGTTCCCGATGACCGGAGCGCAGGTCATCTCCGCTCTCCAGGAGCAGTGTCAACCTGCTGGTTCGAGCCGCCCCTTCCTGCACCTCGGTGTTTCGGATGGTTTCACGTACGATCTCGCGAAGACGATCGTGGCGGGTGATTGCACGTCGATCACCATCAGCAACGTGAAGTTGGACGGCATCGATCTGAGCTTGACGGCGATCTACAACGTCACGGTCAACGTCTTCCTCTCCGACGGTGGCGACAACTTCGGCACGTTCGAGGCGATCACAGCGCCGAAGCTCGACGGGGGCAGCGACATCGATGCTCTCGCCAACTACCTCGGCACGTTCGGCCCGGTGGCTCCGCCGTCGACCGACCGAGTCAACGAGCTGAACTAAAGAAAAACCGATGAGGGCGCCGAGTCCGCTTTGGGGCTCGGCGCCCTTCCAGTTTTGATCGGCTCCGTTCAGAGCGACTGGTCGACGATCATGCCGAGCTTCGTTCGACTCCTTGCGAGTTGAGAAGGTCGGCGAACGATCCATCCTCGATCGAGGCCAACAAGGAGTCGAGGTCGAGGTCGAGATCGAGCGAACTGGCGAGTGCCGTGAGGGCATCGCTCGCGCTCTGTTCGCCGCCTGGCCGTCCGGGGCCGCCACCGCGGGGTGGTGGCGGTGGACGGTCTCCGGGAATGATCGAATCGAGCCCGGCCGTCATCCGATCGACAGCACCAGCGGGCGCACTCGATTCGATGGCCGCGGTCATGGCCGCCTTCAGATCGTCGGTGCTGATGCCGGCCTTCGCAGCGAGGTCAGAAAGCGACGCTCCGGCTTCGAGTTGACGGCGCATGTCAGACGGCTCGAGTCCGATCAGCTTCGCCGATGCGTCCATGGCTGCCCGATGCGGAGGGGGTGCCCCGCCCGCCCGGTCTTGAGGGGCGCCGGCTTGTGTTGGTGAGATCGAGGTCATGGTGACTCCTGTCGTTCGGACACCCAAGCCTCGGGCCCGCGACGACTCGGTATGAGGCCAAAATGAAGCCTGTGAGCAACCTGTGAAAGGCTCACCGGCCCGCCCTCGTAACTCAGCGCGGCTGGGGTTCGAGGATGAACGTGAAGGCGGTGTCGTGGCTCGTCGCCGGTGGGCCGTTCTCGGCCCGGACCGAGCGTGTTGCGAGGCCGGCGTTGGCCGCCATCGCAGCGAAGTCATCTTGTTCGAACCAGTGCAGCTGCCACGATCGCTCCGTGACCCGGTGTTCGTCGCCGTCGATGCGCTCGTACCGCAGTTCGGTGATCTGGTCGTGGGTCGCCTCGTTGCGGGTGATGTCGAGCACGGTCACTCGCATGATCGAGTTGTCGTCGGTGACGTGTTCGGTGACTTTCCCGATGTCCGATTCGGCCGGGGCTTTGGGCTTGAAAAGGGGGATCAGAACTGCGCCCTCGGGGTGCAGGTGTGCCGCGATGCGTTCCAAGGCAGCGTTGGCTGTGGCGTCGTCTGGAAGGAGATTGAAGGTGGCGCCGGCGAGGTAGATCGATCGGTACCGCCGGCCGAGGTTCATGGCTTGGAACGTGGCGTGGTGAAGCGTCACCTCGAGTGAGCGAGCGGCCGCTGCATCACGAAAGCGGTCGAGCATGTCTGCCGAGGAGTCGAGCCCCTCGACGTCGAGACCCATCGCACGGAGCTCGAGCATCGGATCGCCATCACCACACCCGAGTTCGAGTGCTGGTTGGCCAGAGCGCTCGATGAAGCACGCATACGGCGCGGGGTCGAACGTCTCGGAGCGCAGGTGCCGGTACAGCTCGGCGACGAGGCCGGTGTAGAAGTCCGCTGGCTTGATCGGCTCGATCATGGCGCGACCCTAGTGAGGGGCATGGAGCCTCGCCCCGAATTCGCAGTCTGGTGCCCGAAGTAGCGCTCGAGGACACGGCTGGCCGGCACTTCCAGGCGCCCCCTCGCGTCGTTCATGGCGAGGCAGAGGCATGTGACGACCCAATCTGCTACGACGTTGGAGTGGAGGCGAACCCATGAGTACATCCGTCACGATCACTGGAACGGGCTGCCCGATTCCCGATGCGAACCGGGCCGGGCCGGGCGCACTCGTGCGCTTCGACGACCTCACGCTCCAATTCGACGTCGGGCGGGGGACGGTCCAACGGTTGACCGCGGCAAACGTGTGGATCCCAGAGTTGAGCGCGGTGTTCGTCACGCACCACCACAGTGACCACCTGACCGGACTCACCGATGTGGTCATGACCCACTGGATCATGGACCGGACCGACGCACGGCCTCCGCTCCCCATCGTCGCGCCCAGCGGCCCGGCTGCTGACTACGTCGCGACCTTGCTCGATGGTTGGGACGATGACATCGACACTCGCTCGGCGCATGCCGGCCGCAGGACGAGACCCTCGTTCGATCTGATCGAATTCGCAGTTCCGGATCAGCTGACCGAGGTCTGGCGTCAGGGCGATGTCGTCGTGTCGGCAGGCCAGGTCCGTCACGAGCCGTGCGTGAACTCAGTGGGCTACCGGGTCGATACGCCGGATGGCTCGGTGGCGATCACGGGTGACACCAAGGTCTGCGAAGAGGTGGCGGAGTTGGCGGATGGCGTCGATGTTCTGGTGTACGAGGCCATGCGATTCTCGTTCTTCGATGACCTTCCGCCGCACCGGCACTACGTGAAGGACTACCACGCCGACACGCACCTCATCGGCGAGCAGGCCGCAGCGCTCGGGGTGCCGACGCTGATACTCACCCACCTCATCCCGGCCCCGGTCACCGAAGCCGACCGTCAGGTCTTCGTCGACGAGGTGCGCGCCGGCGGCTACGAGGGCGAGGTGGTCGTCGCCGACGACTTGTACACAACGGCGGTTGGTGGCGGCGGCCTGCCCGAGGTCCGAGCGATCGTGCAAGCGGCCTTCGAGCAGATGTGACACACCCGCCCTGCCAGCTCAGGTCAGCCACCCATTGGCAGCATGGGCCGAGAATCGGCGCTCTGCGGCGCTCTGCGGCGCTCTGCGGCGCCTTCCGGCCCAAGGTGGAGACGGTGGCGAGACGTGGCGTATAGAGCGGGTGCAGCTTCAAGGCACGCTCCAGGCACGAAAGCTGACGCCCAGTGCAAGGGCAACCGATTCGATTGGAGCTGGGCTCAGGTCGAGGATCGGGCCAGGGGGTTGGTCCACTCGAAACCACGATCGAGCGGGTAAACGGGGCGGGGCAAGCGCTCGAGCGGCATTCGGTCGAGCATCGGTGACGTGCGGCCCGGTGTGTCGACGAACAGCATGTTCTCGGGTGTGACGTACTCTTCGTAGGCCGGAGGAAACGAGCTGCGGACCTTGACCACGATGGTCTGGACCTCACCGAGGTCGACCCCGAGCGCTTCGCTGAAGATCGGGTCGTTTCCGACAGCGGTGTAGGTGGTCACGACGATCTTGACCCCGCCGAGATCGAGCAACGCCATTGGACCTGCGGTCAACGACTTGCCAGCGACGATCCCTCGTCGGCCGACGAGGTTTCCGTCGTGCAGGGCAAGGACCTTGGCCTCCGCTTGGTACGTCGCACGATCGTTGCGCTGCCAGTCGTCGCCGGTGAACGTGGCAGTGAATGTCGATCTGATGCCGCGTCTTGGGCGGCTTGGACGACGTGTCGGTCGCGGAAGTTCACGATGAGCGCGTGTTGGGAGCTGGCTTCGTGAAGTGCTTCGAGCATCCACAGGGTGTTGACCGGTCCGCCAGCGCCGGCGTTGTCGCCGAGGTCGGACATGACCATCGCTGGCAGGGTGTGGTCCTAGCCTGCGGCGACGGCTCGCTCCACTGCCTCGTCGATCGAGATTGCTTCGGCGATGAATCGTTCCCGGTTGGCCCAGCCGAGATCGGCGAGGTCTCGTGCGAGGTCTCTGGCTGCATCCGCTGTGTTGCGCCCGGTCACGATGATGGCGAGTCCGTTCTTTGCGGTGTCGGAGAAGGCGAACCCGCCGAGGATCGAAACGTTCAGGATGTCCCGTTCTTCGCCGAGGTCGATCAGCTCGGCGAACGGTCCACGATCGGTGAACAGCGAGACGTTCGGGGCCACGATCGGCAGCCTCACAAACACCGGATGCGGTTCGGTGCCCGCCCAGAGCTCGTGCATCACCGCCGCTGCTTCTCGGCCTCGTTCTACCTGGTCGACGTGCGGGTCGGTCCGGTAGGCGACGACGACATCGACCGATTTGACCATCAAGTCAGACACATTGCCGTGGGGGTCGAGCGTGGCAACGATCGGCACGTCGGGGCCGACGACGTCGCGGATTGCGGCGAAGAACACCCCGTCGGCGTCCTCTTCCTGCGTGGTGATCATTGCCCCGTGGTTGCAGATGTACAGGCCATCGAGTTGTCCGGCACCGGCTACTGCTGCGCTGACCTTGGCGAGGGTGTCGACGAAGAAGTTGTGTTCACATGCGCCACCTGCGCCGGCCACGGTGTTGAGGATCGGCACTGGTTCCCAACTACCGAGTTGGTCCATCGCGTCGTAGAAGCCGACGACTTCGAAGGGTTGTCTTGGGTGCTCGGCGCGTGCGTCGTCGCTGATCTCGTCACCTTCGAGATAGAGACCTCGCCATTGACGCTCGCCGACGGTGCGTGCAAACGCGTTGCTCTCGATGAACATCCCGACCACAGCGACCCGACGATCGGACACGAAACCTCCCAAGATGATGCGACCGCCGCAGCCTCGCAGCGCCTTTGATGTTCGGCAACGATCGTGCCGCCGAGCATGGCCGTCGTCTGGTAAGCCGATCCTGTTGTTGATGTGGTCGGCCACAGTGAGGCCATGGGTGTTTGGGCGGTCTCGATGCGATCGATGGACGCGTGGGCGCCAGGCTGCAGCCGTCGATGACTTGGAAGACTCGCGGGCTCCACTCAGGTCCACCAACACGACGACCCTCCCCAGCTTGATGACGCGTCAACGTCACCAGGGAAGAGGGCTCAGCCCCGCCTGTCGAGAAGGCCAGAGTGGAACACAGCTACCGGAGCCACTGTCGGCCAGCTACCGGACCCGCGTCCCCGAACTGGAACACACCAACCGGAGCCAACATGTCCACCATGACCCGGGCCAGCACACTCTGTTCTAGGCACGCCATGCCTTCGCAAGACCCGCCAAAACAGGGCGAGAGCGCCCGTTGGGCGCTCTGACCTGCGTTTTCGTATGGAGCGGGTACGGGGAATCGAACCCCGGTATTCAGCTTGGGAAGCTG
>CBESNA010000102.1:0-6166 GCA_965530755.1 uncultured Acidimicrobiia bacterium
GGCAGCGCCGAGAAGGCTGGCGCGCCGGCCAAGGCTGACAAGCCAGGCAGCGCCGAGAAGGCTGACGCGCCGGCCAAGGCTGACAAGCAAGGCAGCGCCGAGAAGACTGGCGCGCCGGCCAAGGCTGACAAGCCAGGCAGCGCCGGGAAGGCTGGCGCGCCGGCCAAGACTGACACGCCCACCAAGGCCGGGAAGGCCGACACGCCCACCAAGGCCGAGAAGGCCGACACGCCCACCAAGGCTGACACGCCCACCAAGGCCGAGAGGGCCGAGAAGGCCGAGAAGGCCGACACTTCGAGTGGTTCGGGTCGACGATCTCGCATGGGCCGTGGCTCCGAGCCGGGCGACGACCCGGTCGCTGCGGCCGACTCGGCCGACTGACGGTCCATCGTGGTGTTCGGCGGATCGAGAGCGAGAACCGTGCTGCTGGTCGGACCGGACGGCACCGGCAAGAGCACGACAGCACAACTCCTGGCCTCCTCGGAGACCGCCGGAGTCCACACGATCGATCACTATCGGCCCGGCATTCTCTGGAAGCGCAGCCCCATCGCGACCGTCACCCCTCATGCCGATCCGCAGCGCAGCATCCCGGCGGCCGCGATCAAGTTGGCTGCCGTCTTCGGCGACTTCGTGCTCGGGTACCTCGGTCCGTGGCGTCGGACGGGTCGTTCTGGCGTGATCGTGCTCGAGCGGGGCTGGTGGGATCATCTGGCCGATCCGGTCCGATACCGGGTTCCCGAGAGCCTCCGTTGGCTCGCGGCGTTCTTGGCTCGCCTTCTGCCGAAAGCCGACCTCGTCGTTGTGCTCGGCGGGGATCCGGCATCGATCGTTCGTCGCAAGCCCGAGCTGACCGAGGGTGAGGTCGAGGCCCAGCTGCAGCGCTGGGTGGAGCTCGCCCCCCGAGCCGGCAGGAGGGTGATCACCGTCGACACCGTCATCGCGACACCCGCACAGGTGGCCGGCATCATCGAAACCGCGGTCAACGACTCGCCAGGGCGGTGGATTGCTGTCCCCTTGACGCCGCAGCGGAATCGGATCACGGCGATGGCGGGCGCCGAAGGCGTTGCCGCCCTGGAGATCTACCGGCCGAATTCTCAACGGGCAAGGCTGACGGCGCCGATTCGATCGCTCGCAGTTCGTTTCGGGTGGGGGCGCCGAATTGCCCTTCCCGATCCGGTGTTCGCCACGCTGGCCGGCGTCTCCGGTTGTGATGGGGCGCCCTCGATGGCGGCCATGGCCTCGACCGGTAGGGACCGCCTGGTCGTCGGGCTGGCCACCGGCAACGACCTGAGCGCGGTAGCGAAGGTCGGATCGCTCGCCGATGAGGCGCTGCGAAACGAAGCGGCCGTGCTTGCGCGTTTGCAGGCGCTCGACTCGTCTGTGCGGACACCTCCGGTGCGCTTCGCCGGGTCGGTCGGGGGCCGCTTCGTGTTGATCGCCGACGCTGCGAGCCACACGGGCGGTCCAGTCGTTCGAGATGAGATCGACCCACTGCTGGCTGATCTTGCCGAGGTGGGGCTGATCCACGGTGATCTCGCGCCGTGGAACCTGGTGCGTGAGGCTGACGGACGGCTCGTCGTTCTCGACTTCGAGCACGCTCGATGGGGTTCGGACCCTGGCTTCGATCTGTGCCACTTCTTGGTGCAGTGCGGGGCGCTTCTCGGAGCCGGTTCGCCCGAAGACGTGCTGGACGATCTCGGCCGTTCGGTGAGCGCCGAGACAGGTCCGATCGTGCGCCACTACTGCGATGCGCGGCGAACCAGAGGCGATGCAAGCGCCGACGAGGAGCGGTTCATGACCGAACTTGAACGGACCATGTTGGTCCGAGACGACGAGCAGCTACGGAGGAACAATGGCGAGTGACAGCGCGGGCGAAGTGGGGCCGAAGTGTGTGGTGTGCGGAGGGACGAACACGGAGGCCGTCCTCGCCATTCAGGACGTCCCGACACTGCCGAACCAGCTGTGTTCGACCGTCGAGGAAGGCCTCGGCGTCGAGCGGGGAGACATCACACTGAGGTGCTGCCTCGATTGCTCCCACATGTTCAACTCGTCGTTCGATCCCGCCCGTCTGGCGTACGACGCGACCTACGAGAACTCGCTCCACTTTTCCGAGGTGTTCCAGTCGTGGATCACCGAGCGGGCCTCGTGGCTCGTTGCCGATCATGGTCTCGAAGGCGGTGTTGCTGCCGAACTCGGTAGCGGGCCCGGAAACTTCCTGGAACTGCTGTGTGAAGCGGGAATGAATGAGGGGAGGGGGTTCGATCCCAGTTTTGATCCCGCTCGTCTGGCGGCCGTCCAGCATCGGTCTGTCGAGGTCTCGGCCGATCCGTTTCCCACCGACGGGTCGCTGGTGGCCGATCTCGTGTGTAGCCGGCACGTCCTCGAGCACCTGGTCGACCCCGTGGGACTGGTCCGGGCAAGCACGAACGCGCTCAGGGCCGGGGGCGTGGTCTACCACGAGGTCCCGAACGGTGACCTCATGGTTCGCGACCTGGCGCTTTGGGACCTTGTCTACGAGCATGTCTCGTACTTCACTTCGGCGAGCTTGGAGCGGCTCTGCCGCGAAGCCGAGCTCGAGATCGGGAGTGTCGATACAGGCTTCGGAGATCAGTTCCTGTCGGTTGTCGCGTCGCAGCGGACCGCTGCATCGGCGGCGCCGCCTCCCGTCGAGGTCGAAGAGATTCGCGCCTTCGGTGCTCGGGCGACCGCCCAGATCCAGGCGAGTCGTGAGCAGCTCAGCGAGTTGGCGGATCGCGGCCCGGTCGTGGTCTGGGGGGCTGGGTCGAAGGGAACCACGTACCTCAACGTCGCCGACCCGAACGGCCTCGTGGCCGGGGTGGTCGACGTGAACCCGAGGAAGCGAGGCACGGTGGTCGCCGGGACCGGCCATGTGATCACAGACGCCGATGGAATCCCGGACATCGACCCCGCGACGGTCCTCGTGGCCAACCCCATCTATCTCGAGGAAATCGGGCTGATGGTGGCGTCGCGGTGCCCCCGGGCAGCGATCATGTCGCTCTGGTGACGACCCTGCCGGTTGCCTGACAGGGCGGGGGCTGCCGACTAGCGTTGAAATATTGCGATCGTACGGTAGGCCGTGCGCAAGCTTGGAGGGTTTGGTGCCACAGGCGGACCACCAACAGCACGGCCGGCGGGCGGTGATGTCGAATGGAATGAGACGACGGGTCGATGCCGTTGATACGCGCGCTTTTCGCCACTCGGCGGCGCGCTCGGGCAACGGTGGCTCGCGGTGAACAGCGACCCGGATGGCCGGTTGGCTAACGGGCCATCAGGTCCGCGGCTTCGCGTGTTGATCTCCGCCTACTCGTGTGAGCCGGGAGGCGGTTCCGAGGACGGTGTCGGCTGGACGTGGGCGAAGGCAGCGGCCGTCGACCACGACGTCTGGGTCATCACAAGAGCCAACAATGCCGCCGCGATCGAAGCTGAGCTCGGGCCCGAGGATCGGGCGCACTTCCACCCGATCTACCTCGATCTACCGCCGTGGGCCCGGTTCTGGAAGAAGGGTCTTCGCGGCCACCGCCTCTACTACTGCCTCTGGCAGGCACTCGTCAGGCGCCGGGCACCTGAGCTCATCACCGCGAACGACATCGATCTCACGCACCACCTCACGTTCGCTTCTGATTCGCTTCCCGCTGGGATCGTTGGCGCCGGCGGCGTGCCATCGATCTGGGGCCCTGTTGGCGGATCACAAGTCCTGCCGCGCGGTTTCGGGCAGTGGGTCGGGCGCCGCGGTTCGGTGGTGGAGCGATTCCGAACGCTCTGGCTCGGACTGCTCCGCCGGGTCTTCGGTGATCGGGCGGCCAAGCGGGCCACGCTGACGGTGGCCCTCAACCAGACGGTCGCTGACCGGTTCGCGTCGTCGGCTCGTCGCCTGGTGCGGCGACCGAATGTCGCCGTCGACCCGGTTGAGGTGCCGACGGGCGACTGGAGAGCCGGTGAGCCGCCGGTGGCTGTCTTTGCCGGCCGACTGATCCCATGGAAGGGGCTCCGGATCGCCGTTGCCGCCTTGGCTGAGCCGCCGGCTGCTCAATGGCGGCTCGAGGTCTTCGGTGAGGGACCGGACCAACAGCCGGCTCTCGACCTGGCTCGCACGCTCGGGGTGGACAACCGGGTCACGTTCCATGGCAGGGTCGAGCGCAGCCAACTCATGAAACACGTGGCAGAAGCGGACGCGCTCATCCATCCGGCGATGCACGATTCCTCGCCGTGGAGCGTCGGGGAAGCGATCTCGCTCGGCACGCCTGTCGTGTGTCTCGACCACGGCGGCCCGCCTGACATCATCGGGTCAGATGGCGGGGTGGCGGTGCCGCTCGACGGCTCGGCTCCTGCAGGTTTTGCACGAGGCCTCGAAGAGGTCCGTGGACGTCGAGTCCCGATCGATGGTCGATGGTCGACCGATCGGTTACCCGAAGTCTTGTCTGATTGGTATCGCCAGTGTTTCGCGGAGGGAACGGCATGAAGGTGTTGCAGGTCCACAATCGGTATCGACGATTGGGTGGTGAGGACCAGGTCGCCGACCTCGAGGTCGAGCAACTCCGCCTCGCCGGCCATGAGGTCGATCGATACCTGACTCGCAACCCTGAGTCGAAGCGCGAGGCCGTTCGGGACCTCGCCATGGCACCGTGGAATCCGTTCCGGGCCAAGGAGCTGGCGGCGTATGTGGCCGAGACCAAGCCCGATGTCGTCCACGTCCACAACACCTGGTTTCACTTGAGCAACGCAACGCTGGGAGCGATCAGGCGGGCGGGTGCGCCGGTGGTGGTGACGATGCACAACTACCGCTCGGTCTGCCCCAGCTACTCGCTCATGCGTGACGGCGCCGTCTGCCAAACCTGTGTTGACAAGCAGAGCCCGTGGTCTGGCGTGCGCCATGGGTGCTACAACAACTCACGGGTCCTCACGCTGGCGCCTGCCCTGTCCATCGCCGTGGCCAAGAAGAAGGCGGTGTGGCACAACGACGTCGATGTGATCGTGGTGTTGACCGAGTCGGCCAAGGAAATTCTCGAACGGGGTGGCCTTCCGCGCGACCGCATGATGGTCAAGCCGAACTTCGGTTCGGATCCGGGGGAGCGCGTGAATCAGCCGTCGTCCTCCAGACGACTGATGTTCGTCGGCCGTCTCACCGAGGAGAAGGGGATCCGCCCGCTCCTCGAGGCCTGGGCCCGAGATCGCCCTGAGGGTATGACGCTCGACGTCGTCGGCGAGGGCCCGCTCGAGCACCTCCTGCCTGCCGACGACCCGACCGTCGAGTTCCACGGCTGGCTCGATCAGGGCGAGGTCCTGAAGCGCATGCTCGACGCGCGAGGATTGATCTTCCCTTCCCAGTGGTTCGAAGTGTTCGGGCTCACGCTCCTCGAGGCCATGGCTTCCGGCCTGCCGGTTCTCTCGACCCGACTGGGCTCCATGGTCTCGGTCCTCGGCAGCGATCACGCGATGTTCTGTGGCCTCGACGCATCTGAGATCGGTGCCGGCCTGCAATTGTTCGGCGACGACGAGCTCGTCGATTCCGTCGGAATGCTGGGTCGTCAACGATTCCTCGAACGATTCACTTCGAAGGCCACCAGCGACGGGCTGGTCGAGATCTACGAAGAAGCGATCAGGCGACGACAGCAAGCGCTGTTCTGACCGTTGGGGTACCCGCCGACGCCACAGCACCGCCAAGGCAGTGTCGAGTGCGACGCGAGCGTGGGTGAAGGTCCATGTCGGGCCGTTTCGGAAGTGCACCGCAGCCCTGGGCTGGCTACGGTCGTGCCGCGGAACGGAGGCAGCGATGTATCGATTTGGTGCAGCGGATGGTGCCGTGCAGGATGCTGCACGAGTGGACGGTCATGACGACAGTGGGGGACGAGCTTGATCGCGCATCAGCAGTGCCGCTCATGCGGATCGGCCGACCTCGAGGTGTTCTACGAAGAGGCGGGGATCCCCACGAACAGTTGCATTCTGATGGACTCCGATGGCGAGGCGACAGCGTTTCCCCGAGGCGATCTGGTGCTGGCCTTCTGTAATTCGTGCGGTTTCGTGTTCAACGCCGCCTTCGTCGATGAACAACCGGAGTACTCCCAGCGATACGAAGAGACGCAGGGTTTCTCGCCTCACTTCATGGACTTCGCTCAGGATCTCGCAAAGCGGTGGGTCGAGAAGTACG
>CBESNA010000103.1:0-6031 GCA_965530755.1 uncultured Acidimicrobiia bacterium
GTCGGAGCGGAGGTGGTGTCGGCCGTTGTGTCGCTCGACGAATCGTCAGACGAGCAGGCCGCAAGCGAAAGGGCGCATACGGCAGAGACGACGATGGTGGCTGAACGGACTCTCGCGGTCCTCATGATGACTTGACGTTAGTCCTCTCGGTCGAGCGAGGCATCCCAGTCACGTTGTCCCTGCTCCGACGCTGGGGCTGCCTCGACGAACTCGACGATTCTGGCGTCGTCGCGGGTGCTGTGGGTACCTGAGGTGGTTTTGGGCAGACGAACGACGGTGCCGATGGGGCGAGGTTTCCGTGCGTTATTGCACGCCACGCGCACGACGGCTTCTGTCGCTGGTCACCAAAAGCACGAAAACCCCTTGTTCAAGGGGTGTTTCTTGTCTGGTTGGAGTGATTTGCACACTCGACCCCCTGCTCCCAAAGCAACCTGTCGCCGATCGTCTGACCAGGGGAAACACGCGAAAGCCCTGGCCAGGCCCTTGCGGCTGTACTCCGCTACACCCCGCCCGTGACCGTGATTCCCCGATGCTACGCGCACGTTTATTGCACGCCTGCACAAGATTTCCGGTCGCACTGGGACGTTGGGCTCTGGTGCCCACACACGATGAGAGGTCGACTGGAAGAAGCGTCTGGCCATTCGCAGGCGAGACCTGATGAGATTTCGACAACCCCGGCGCCCGCCGGGCGGAAGGAAGGAACACCATGCGCTTCACAACCAAACAGCGGTTAATTCGAGCATTCGTGGCAAGCACAATTATGTTCGGCATCATCTCCGTGGCGGCACCCACATCCGCGGCTCCGCCGGTGTCCGTCGACTTCACCGTGCACGAAACCCTGCCGTTGGCATCACCGGGCGATTTGCTGATCAGCAACATCCCCAACTGTCCGGCCGCCCTCGGGTCAGTTATCTCGTCGCCGGTCACCGTGACCACCACCGGACCACGAACGCACTTCAGCGGAACCAAGGTCTTCGATTGCGGCAACGGCAACTCATTCACCCTCGAATACCGGGCGTCCACATCCGAGTGCAGGTCCACTGACAGAGGGAAGTGGAAGCTGATCGACGGCTCGGGCATATTCGCTGGCGCCAAGGGCCACGGTCGCATCGTGGGGACGTACACCCTTGGGGATGGAACCGGGACCTTCTGCGACAACGACGGTATCGACGACCACTACACGGGCAGGATCAAACTCTGATCTGAACTTCAGACGGCTCCGAACTTCGCGCGGTGTGTTTCGCAACATCCACAGCATTGGGGGCTCGTCTCCTGACTGCATCCCGGCGGGGGCAGGTTAGAGGAGGATGGGCCAGGTGGCGGCGTAGACGATGAGGAGGATGGCGCCGTCGCGTGGTCGGTACTCGCCGCCGCGGGCGAACAGCAGCGCGACGACTGTGGCTGCTCCAGCGGTCACGAGTGCTGCCCGAAAGGCGAGGTCGCCGTTAATCGCGGTTGGGAAGAAGAGAGGGCCGACGGCCAGGGAGAGCGTGGCGTCGGCGAAGGATGATCCGAGGACGTCGCCGATCGCGAGTGCGTTCTTGCCCTGGCGGAGGGCGGTGAAGGCGACGATGGCTTCAGGGAGAGACGTTCCGACCGAGGCGCCGAAGAAAGCGACGATGAACTGCGGGACGCCCCAATGGTCTGCCAGTTCGATGATGCCGGTGACGGCGAGCGTGGCTCCGGCGCCGATCGCAACGATTGCGACCAAGAGTCGTCCCACGATGCGTGCCCGACCGGTGGCTCGTTCGGAGAGGGCGAGTTGGGGGTCGGTGCGAGTGGTCCTGTAGACGAGTCTGGAACCGACGATCCATGCAGCGATCAGGAGTGTGGCATCGAGTCGGCCGAGGTGATCGTCGAGGACCAAGAGGGTGACGCCGAGTAAGGAGAGCGCTGTGAGCCAGGCGGTTGCCTGTTGGCCCCGGAGCAACCGTGTGCCTCGCTCGCCGAGTGCGATGTCGAATCCGGCGAAGGCCAGGAGGCCGAGCACGAGGGTGAGCTGTGTAGCGGCAGATCCCACAGAGTCGCCGACGTTGACGTCGCCGTGGTCGGTGTAGGACGCGACGACCGAGTTGGCAATTTCGGGAAGATCGGTCCCGAGTGCGAGCAGCGTCATGCCGACGAAGAACGGCGGAAGTCGGGTCCCGGCCGCGAGTTCAGTCGCGTTGTTCACGGCCTTCTTGCTTCCACGTACGGTAACGGCAAGCCCGATAACGATGGCGCTGAGCCACAGAACCGAAGTCATCACAGGGATGTCCGACCGGGCGTTGATCGTGGAGCGGCGTGTTGCCGAGGTCGACGCAGCATGGGGGTTCGTGTCACGAGGTTCGAGGGGTGATGGGCGAGACGAAACCAGGTGGCTTCACGGCGAACACCGAGCACTTGACCTCATCGAGAATCCGTTCGGCTGTGTTGCCGATGAGGACCCCGGGGATCCCGGTCCTGGCGAGCGTGCCCATGATCAGCAGATTGATTCGGGACTTCTCCGCAACTCTGCGGACAACTTCTTCTGGCGGCCCCTTGTCGAGATGGATCCGCCACGGGGATTCCTGCATGCCGCATTGGGTGATGAGCTCGTCGAGAGCCCGAGCCTGGCTCACCTCCTCCCGTTTGAGCATCTGCTCGATTTCGTCGGGCGTCGTATGGATGAACCCGGACGATCTCATGGTGGCTTCTCCGTAGAGTTGCCATGCGTGAACGAGGTGGAGTTCGCCTCCGAACTTCTCCACTGTCGACGCCGCAAGCTCGAGAATGGTCCGGTTGAGTTCGGTCTCATCGGGATCGGGGTTCACCGCGGCGAGAACTCGTTGCGTACGGGCCCGGGTCCGTCGAATGATCCAGACTGGGCAGGGGCACTTGCGGAGCAGGCGCCTGATCGTGGCCTGGTCTTCGCGATCTTCATCGGAGGTAACGACCACGAGGTCATGACGGTTGACGATGACCCGGTTGATGATGCTGAGGGCTTGGCTTCCCACCTCGACCGTGGTCTCGACATCGGGGACCGAGTTTCTCGCGGCCCAGCGGCCGAGCCGCTTCTCCATGGCGTCGCGTTCGGCTTGTTGGACCTCGTCGGAGAACGCCGCCGGGTGCAGCACGCGTCGAAGACCTGATGGTTCGGGCACGACGCCATAGAGCGTGAGTCGAGCGTTGTTGCCGATGGCCAGTTCCGCCACGCGGTCGACAGCGGCCGCGTTATCGCTCTCTCCGAGCGGACTGAACAGAATGCTGCTGAAGCGACGCACGGTGATGTCTTCCTAGGTTTGGAGTTTCGGCACGACGACGACCGGGCGCGTCGCTTCGTGAAGTACTTTCGTCGACACAGAACCCAAGATGGCCGCTGGAATTGGGCCGTGACAGCGATCAATCGACGTTGTCGGAGTAGTGAACTGCGTTGCCCATCTCAGTGCCGCCCTCGAATTGTTTGAGCCATCCATGCCCACAACGATTCGTCGAAGCCGCCGATCGCTGTGGGCCGAGACGTGCGCGGAGCCGATCGAGCATCGGTTGCTGGGCAGCGAGCGCCTCGCTGATCGGAGCTGGGTCCGACGGGTCGCCAGCTCGTGGTTGCCAGCCGAAGACGACATCGACGGTGACAGACCGGTCGGACCGCTGCGATTTTCGGCGCTTGTTCTGCTCCCTCAGAACCGTCGACGCCAACAACCCATCGAGCGCTCCGATGACCGGCTTGCGGTAAAGGACTGGCTGCCACGGCCTCATGGTAGGGACAGCCCAGGAAGGCGGGAAGTGTCCTTCGTCCCGAGGTCGGCACTGTCGGTCTTCCGCTTCGTCGATGCAGCTCGTCTCACGGCTTCACCGAGACCGAGGCGACGGCTGCGTGGCGGTCAACTCGTGAAGCCTTCCGAACTCGGTGAATGAGCTTTCGGATCTCGTCGGCGAAGAGCACGGTGCTGGCGAGCCCGAGGCAGATCATCCAGCGACCGGTATCGAGCGGTCGAGTGGAGAATGCGTCGTTCATGAACGGCACGTGCACCACGACGATCTGAAGCAACACTGTCGTCGCCGCAGCGCCCCAAAGCAATCGATTCTCGAGCGGGCGCACGAAGGCACTGACGCTGTCGGACCGCGCGTTGAAGGCGTTGAAGATCTGGGCGAGGACCACGGTGGTGAACAGCATCGTGCGACCGGTAGCGAGATCCCCGTCGCCTTCGATGAATCCCCCAGGAAGCTCCAAGTCCAGGGCGAGAAGGCCAGCGGCAGCAACGACGACGCTGACCAACGCGATGGTCACCACCATCGACCGGTCGACGATTCGCTCGTCTAAACGCCGAACAGGACGGTCCATGACGTCGTCAACGGCGGGATCGAATCCCAGAGCCAACGCCAATGCGCTGTCGGTCAGCAAATTGATCCACAAGATCTGGGTTGCGAGCAGCGGAACAGCGAGCTCCTCGCCTTCCCCGGCCAGCCCGAGCTGGGTCGCGAAGAGGACGCCGACGAGGACTACCAGAACCTCTCCGGCGTTAGAAGCGAGGAGGTAACGCACGGCCTTGCGAATGTCGTCGAAGATCTCGCGCCCTTCGCGAACAGCTCGCAGGATCGTTGCGAAGTTGTCGTCGGCGAGGATCATGTTTGCGGCGTCCTTCGACACCTCGGTGCCGTTGATCCCCATCGCCACGCCGATGTCGGCTTGTTTGAGCGCAGGTGCGTCGTTGACTCCATCGCCGGTCATGGCCACAACCTGGCCGTTGCGCTGGAGAGACTCGACGATTCGCAGCTTGTGTTCTGGGGCGACGCGAGCGAACACATCGTTGGTCTGGGTTGCTGCCAAGAACTCGGCGTCGGACATTGCAGCGAGTTCGCGACCGGTCACTGCATCGGTCATCCCGTCGCCGATACCAAGTTGATTGCCGATACGGGCAGCGGTTCGCGGATGGTCGCCGGTGATCATGATGACCCGGACTCCAGCTTGGTCCGCCTCCCGAATTGCACCGAAGACCTCGTCGCGCGGGGGGTCGACAATGCCGACGACACCGAGGTGGATCAGCCGTTCTTCGGCCTCGGTTCCGATGCTGGCTGCCTGACCATCGACGGGCCGATAGGCCACCCCAAGCGTGCGCAAGGCGTGATCGGCCAAGCCATTGACGGCTTCGAGGATCTCGTTTCGTCTGGTCGCGGTGAGTTCCACGACCCTTCCGGCCTTGCGTTCGAAATCGCACCGCTCGAGCAGGACGTCAGGGGCGCCCTTAGTGAACATGACGAGGTCGCTGGTGTGGTCATGGGGTAGGGAAGCAGCGTTCGGATCGAATTCGCTGTCTCGATCCAGGGTCGACATCAGCTTGCGCTCGGAGGTGAATGGAACCTCGTCGACCCGGTGGTATCGCTGTTTGCGACGGTCGGTTGCGCCGATCTTTTGCTCGGCCACGAGGAAGGCGGCTTCGGTTGGGTCGCCGAGCACCTCCCACCTGCCCTCATCGTTCCGTGAGAACGATGCGTTGTTGGCCAGACTTCCAGCTCCAAACACGAGTTCGATCTCTGTCAGTTGCTCAGCATCGGGGGCCTTGCCCTCGACCAGCACCTGCCCGTGGGGCTCGTAGCCCGAGCCGGTCACGTCGGCGACCCCAGACGCAGTGACGACACGAACGATGGTCATCTCGTCCCGGGTGAGTGTTCCGGTCTTGTCGGTGCACACGATGGACGCAGCCCCGAGCGTTTCGACCGACGACAGCTGCTTGACGATCGCGTTCTGCTTCGCCATCCGCTGCACGCCGAGTGCGAGAACGACCGACATGATCGCTGGGAGCCCTTCTGGAACCGCGGCGACGGCCAATGACACACCTACGAGAAGTGCGTCGATGAACGCTCCGACCGAGGACAGCTCGGCGGTGACGGCAATCGCGGCGACGACGATCGCCGACAAGATGACCACCACGACCCCGAGCATCTTGCCGAGCCACTTGATCTCGCGTTGGAGGGGCGTGGGTTCTTCCGACGCCTGGCCGATGAGTGACGCAATCCGCCCGATCTGGGACGCCATGCCGGTGTCGATGACCACGGCGGTGCCGCGCCCGCT
>CBESNA010000104.1:0-5973 GCA_965530755.1 uncultured Acidimicrobiia bacterium
GCCATCGCTTCGACCATCGTCATCGGCAGCCCCTCGAAGCAAGTGGACGGGAGAACCACGGCCCGGCAGGAGAGCATGAGCTGGTCGACTTCCTTGGGAGTCCGGCGTCCAAGGAACTCAATGTTCGGATCGGCTCCCTCGGCAAGGACCTGCTCGAGTGGTCCGTCCCCGACGACCCGGAGACCGAGGTCGGTTGAAGCGGCGGTGAACGCTTCGACGAGTGTGTCAATGCCTTTCTCGGGTGAGAGGCGGCCAACGAACAAGAGGTGGCGTGAGGCCGAGGGTGGGTTGGTCCGCGGACCCGGATCGGGAGAGAAATTCGGCTTGACCACCAGCTTCTCTCGATCGATCCCGGACGCCTCAGCGAGGTCGGCCGCGAACTCGGTGAGTACGATCACGGCATCGAGACCACGGTTCCAAGTACTCGCTACTCGATGAAGACTGGTGCCGATCGCTGCGATCGCAGATTGGAGATGACTGTCGCGATAGCAACCGTGTACGACGCCCCGCCAAGGAAGACCGGCCGTGCAGTCCGTACACGCTCGGTCATCTCGAAGCAGATACGAGTTCAGGCACACATGGCGGTAGTTGTGAAGCGTGATCACCGCGGGAATGCCGAGCGAACGCGGAACGCCGATCACCGATCCGGAGAGCGAGAACCAGGTGTTGTGGAAGTGAACCACATCGGGTGAAAGCGTTTTGCACGTCGCCGCCAACCGCTTTCGTGCCCCGACATTCCACGGAGACTGGAGAAGGTTGAGGGCCGCGCTCGCTGCCCCTTCTGGGTTGAACACCTCGAACAGCTCTACATCGTGCCCCGCCTCGATCAACGCCGATCGTTCAGCTCCCACAACCGTGTCTTCACCTCCGGCGAAGCGATGTCGATTGTGGACCTGCAGGATTCTCACCGCCGACGAATCTAACGGATCGCGGCCGAGGCCGGGTCCCGAGGCCGACTCTGGTGTCTCGGTATAGAGCGAATGACTGTGCAGTCCAGGGTAAGCCTGCTGTTCCGAATCGAAGCCGCGTTTGGGTAGTCTCCGAGTCTTTCCCGGAGCAATATCGGCGTTGGAGACGAAATGAAGATCGTGATCGTGACCGGATCGGGAGGTCTGATTGGTGCACAGTCGGTTCGTCATTTCGCGCCCCTGGCGGAAAGGGTCATCGGGGTCGACAACGACATGCGTTCGTATTTCTTCGGACCCGAAGCCTCGACGTCGTGGGCAGTGCAGGATCTTCAGTCGACGATCCCGAACTACGAACACCGCCTGATCGACATTCGAGATAGAGCCGCCGTCGGCCGGCTGTTCGAGGAACTGGGTTCGGACATCGAGCTCGTGGTGCACACCGCTGCCCAACCCAGCCATGACTGGGCCGCCAAGGAACCGTTCACGGACTTCGATGTCAACGCCGGGGGAACGCTGAATCTGTTGGAGGCGATGCGCCTGAACGCAGCCGACGCCACGTTTATTTTCACGTCAACGAACAAGGTTTATGGAGACACGCCGAATCGGCTGCCGCTGGTCGAGACCGAGTCGCGGTGGACTCTCGATCCATCGCACGAATGGGCCGAGTTCGGCATTCCCGAAGAGATGTCCATCGACAACTCGACGCACAGTCTTTTCGGGGCCTCGAAAGTGGCTGCAGACATTCTCGTGCAGGAGTACGGGCGATATTTCGGGTTGAAGACGGGCGTCTTCCGCGGCGGGTGCCTGACCGGACCGGGTCACTCGGGGGCGCAGCTTCATGGGTTCTTGGCCTATTTGATGAGGTGCACAGCGATAGGTGAGCCCTACACGGTCTTCGGATATGAGGGCAAGCAAGTTCGCGACAACATCCACGCCGATGATCTGGTGCGGGCGTTCGAGGTCTTTCACAGCGATCCCAGAGCGGGAGAGGCGTACAACATCGGTGGGGGACCGGGAGTGAACTGCTCGATGCGCGAGGCCATCGAGATGTGCCAGACGATCGCCGGCAAGGAGCTTCAGCATTCGTACACCGACGAGAATCGGATCGGCGATCACATCTGGTGGGTCTCCGACATCCGTAAGTTCAAGCGTCATTTCCCGAGCTTCGAACTCGAGTACGACATCGAGGGCATCCTCAGGGACATTCACGAACACGGGATGGAGCGATGGGAAGCCTGACGCTCGGCACCGAAGTCGACCTCTTCGGTGTCGACCTGACCGTCAGCACATACGACCACGCGACTGCGGTCATCATGGAAGCGGCCCGAGAACGGCGGTCGTTCGCAGTCTCGGCGCTCGCGGTGCACGGTTTGATGGAGGCAGTACGGGACGAGGACTTCCGGCGATCGGTCAACGCCATCGACCTCGTGGTGCCTGACGGCCAGCCCGTTCGATGGGCGATGAACAGCCTCCACGGCGCCGGCCTGGAAGACCGCGTGTATGGGCCCGACCTGACGTGGCGGGTCATCGAGCAGGCTGCGGAGGAGCATGTCGGCATCTTCTTGTTCGGTTCGACGGAGTCGACATGTCTCGGGCTGAAGCATTCGATCGAACAACGCTTCCCCGGCACGATGGTCGAGTACCAAGCCGATCGTTTCCGTGAGGCCTCGGAAAGTGAGGATGAAGCAGACATCGCTCGGATCAACGCATCCGGCGCCGGCGTCGTCCTCGTTGGGCGTGGTTGCCCGAGGCAGGAGAGGTGGGTGTCGGATCACCGGGGGTCGGTCGACGCAGCGATGCTGGCCGTGGGTGCTGCGTTCGACTACGCCGCTGGGACGTTGACTCGCCCGCCTGCATGGATGCAGCGCGTTGGCCTGCAATGGCTGTATCGGCTCGGAGAAGAACCGGGCCGGCTCTGGCGTCGGTACCTCGTGACCAATTCGTTGTTTCTCTGGACGTGGGCGCGTGCGCTCGTCCCACGTCGTTCGTGATGGAAGCCCGCCGCCCGATGGTTCTGGTCGTCCAAGAGTGGGTTCCCCAGTATCGGGAGGCGTTTTTCAACCAGCTTCGGCACGAACTGGATCTCCGCAACATCGAGCTTCAGCTCGTCCATGGACAACCGCCGGATACGCGAGTTGAGCGCGCCGATTCGGTGGCCATCCCGTGGGCCCGGCCGATTCGGAACCGAACTTTGAACATCGGGGGTTTCCGTCTCACCTGGCAGCCGGCGCTGACGCTGTGCCGCAAGGCCGATCTCGTCGTCGTTCCGCAGGACGTTGCTCTTGTGCTGGGTCCCGTCCTACTTGTTGCCGCCCGACTCGGCCTCTTCCCACCGATCGCGCTCTGGGGCCACGGCGAGAACATCCACTCGAGCAATCGATTCGATCGAGCGGAGCAGGTGAAACGGCGATTGAGCCTCTGGGCTCACTGGTTCTTTGCCTACACGGAGTTCTCGGCGACGAAAGTGATGGCTGCTGGATTTCCCGGAAACCGCATCACCGCAGTCAACAACTCCCGATCGTCCGCTCCAGTCGCACCAGAAGACCGGACCGCCGACGACATCGCCTCCCTTGTGCGCGAGGTGAGTCATCGAACATCGAACATCGGCTGGATGATCTCTGCCCTCGACGAAACGAAGCGACTCGACGTGTTGATCGAGGCGGCGGACGAGGTCAGACGATTGGTCCCTGACTTCGAGTTCTTTGTGGTGGGGGCTGGTCCGGGGGAGTCGATCGTTCGTTCGGCTGCAGCAACCCGACCATGGCTCCATGTCGTCGGGAGTCGATTCGGCGCCGATCGGCAAGCAATCGGCGATATCGCTCAGATCACACTTCACCCTGGCTTGATCGGTTTGCACGTGATCGATTCGTTCAACTTTCGCGCTCCGATCGTCACCGCGGACATCCCTGACCACAGCCACGAAGTGACGTATCTCGAAGATGGAGTGAATGCTCGGGTACTCGAGAGCGGAAGCTCGCCGGTGTCACTTGGCCGTGCGGCAGCCGAGGTGCTCACCAACGTCGAACTCAGTCTGGTGCTGCAAACCGGTTGCGCAGCGGGCGCCGAGATCTACAGTCTGAGTTCCATGGTCGAGCGCTTTGCCCAAGGTGTTGAACGCGCAATGGCGGAGCCCCGGTGATTCTTGGCCCGGTCTCCACTGCCCAGCGGCCTCGGGTTGCGGTCGCCCTTGGTCTGGTCGTCACGAGTGTCGGCTATCTGGTCGAGCGAATCGTCGCCTTCGCCGATCAGTCGTCGATCGACTTTCGACACACGTGGGTAGCGGGACAGATGTGGGTCGACGGCGCCAACCCTTATTCGGCCGAGTTCGCTCGCGTCGGGGCTGAGTCGTTCACATCAGGCGATCTCCCGCGCATCTGGGTCTACCCACCCAATTGGTTCGTGCTGGCCACTCCATTCGATTTGTTCGGGGACGTGACCGGATCCGTCATCTGGAACGTCGGGAACTCGATCCTGCTCCTACTGGCATGCTGGATTCTCGCCGGCATCGTGCGCGATCAGCTTCCTGCATTTCCAGAGTGGAGTCGGCGGCTGTTCCAATCCGATCGACCTGACGTCGACCGGCTCGTACTGTTCGCAGTCCACCTTGCCTTCGTGACGTTTCTCCAAGGCACGGCCATCGCTCTGACCACCGGCCAAACGGGCGTGATGGCGTTCTTTGCCATGGTGTTGTTGGTGTGGGCCATGATCAACAACCGGGAAACCTGGGGCGTCTTTGCCATTGTGTTGCTGATGCTGAAGCCGCAGGTGGGGATCATCGTCTGCGTTGCCCTGCTGTTCGATCGGACGAATTGGGTGATGGTGGGAAAGGCTGCGGCGGCCACGATCTTGTCAGCGGCACCGGCGTTCATCAGGACCTCACCGAACGAACTCCTGTCCGAGATGCTCGACAACTGGGATGCCCTCTATTCACCGGACTACGGCCCCACGAATCCCGAGCGGGTCAGCGGTCTCCGGAATCTTGCTGAATGGGTGGGAATGGGCGACGTTGGAGTCCAGGTCGGCGTCGTGTTCGCACTGTTGGCATTGATCGGCTTCTACGTATGGCCACGGGGGCGTGGAGGTGCCGGAAACCTTCGATTCGGCGAACCATTGGGAACGATGATTGCTTCGATCGGTGCGATCGTTGGGTTTGTCACCCTTCAGACATATGACCTGCCGATGATCGGACTCCTTTTCGTTGCCGCCCTCGCATCTCGTGGCACCCGCTTGGTTCTGATTCTCTCGGGCTTTGCGCTTGTCTATCGCTCGCAGAACGTGGAGTTGAAGATCACTCACGACGCTCTCACGTCTGGCCGACTCGAGGCGATCGCCGGCCTGCTCCTGCTCGCCGCTGTTGCCGGCCTCGTCGCCTCTGGCAAACCTCTGGTTCGTGCTGAGTCGTGAAGGCGATGTCGCGGCAGGCCAAGGATCGGGTGGCGTGGCCCATGATCTGGGCGGTCGGCGGGAGCGCCATTGCTCTGGTCGGGATCTTCCAGCGCAGTCTCTGGCAAGACGAGGCCATCACGGCCGGCCTCGCCCACGGCGACGCGGCCGGACTCTGGAGGGGCATCGTTGCTGATCGGGGCAACATGTCGCTCTTCTACGTGATCGAGACAAGTCTGGCACCGATGAGCGACTCCGATGCCTGGTTGCGAATCCCGTCGGTGATTTCGTTCGGCCTGCTCCTCGGATTTCTCTGGTCTCTGGCGAATCGCGTCGCAGGTTCTGCTGCGGCGCACGTCACGGCCGCCCTGTCCGTGACGTCGGTGGCCCTCGTCTACTACGGCCAAGAAGCTCGCTCCTACGCTGCGGTCGCTGCCGCTGCCGTAGCCATGATGTGGTTGTTGGAGCGAGCACTTCGGACGCCCTCGACGAGGCGATGGATGATCCTCGTGCTGGTTTCCGTGCTCGGGGCGTATCTCCACGTCGTGATCCTGTTCTTTCTTCCCGGCCTCTTCGCTGTCGGATACCTGCGCTCCAGTCGCAGCGAACGTTTGCGCGTTGTCGGCGCCGCCTTCGTCGGGGCAGTGGCGTGCCTTCCGCTCGCGATCGGCATCGCAGTCGG
>CBESNA010000105.1:0-5799 GCA_965530755.1 uncultured Acidimicrobiia bacterium
CGTGGTGGACGTGGTAGCGCGAGTGGACGTGGTGGTAGGGCGAGTGCTGGCGGGCGCCTGCGTCGAGCTCGGCCGCGATTCATCTAGACCGGCATCGACGAGGATCTCGAGTCGGCCGGCGATGATGACCGCTGTTGTTCCGGCCTCGAGCACCACGCCGGCGATCATGGCGGAGCCATCGGCACCCACGTTGATGCGAGTCCCGTCCGGCAGTTCGAGCCCGGCCGCTCCGGCGATGATCTCGCCATCGGGCAGGACGACCTCGGTCTCGGTGGCCGCAGCCATGACGACGAGGTCGTCGTTCTGCGTACGGGTGAAGGCGAAGACTCCGCCTGCCACCACGAGCAGAGCGGCGAGGGCAAGGACGGCAGGCTGCCAGATCGGGCGCTTCGCTCCGGACGCGTTGTGGTGTATCGCTCGGAGGTCGCCGTCGAGGCGATTGGCGAAGGCACCATCGACGGGAGACTGCTCATCGTTGCCCCACTGTTCGAGTCGGCGCTTCACGTCGTCTTGGTCGTTCATCGGTCACCCTCCAATCGTTCGAGTTCGCGGCGTAGTGCCTTCAGCGCTCTGGACAGCACGACGGCAAGGGCCGGTTTGGCCAGACCCATCGCCTGGGCGGCTTCGGCAGGGTCGAGATCGGCGAGGTAACGGAGCGAGAGCACTCGCTGGTAGCGGGCCGGGAGTTCGTCGAAGGCGGCCCGCAATTGGCCCATGTCCTCGAGCGGCAGATCGTCGATCGTCTCACCGGTGTGGAGCTTCGACATGGCAAGCTGCCCTCGGTCGGTGGTCGGCCTGCCCTCGCGCCGGTAGTGGGCGATCGTCTGGTTGGCTGCGATTCGCATCAGCCACGGGGCGAACCCGCCGCTTCGCCACTTGAAACGGTGGAGGTTCTCGAGCGCCGCCTCGAAGGTGGCAGAGCAGATGTCCTCGGCCGCTTCGGGGCTGCCGGTCCGTCGTCGTGCATACGCGTGGACCTGCGGAAGAAACCGACGGTAGAGAACGGAGAACGCGTCGGCGTCCGCCCTCGCCCGCTCGACCAGATCCCACTCATCGGGGAGGTCGTCGTCACGGCTGCTCACAGAGCAGATGGTTGCCGGGCCGGCAATGGCAAGGGTGGACACTCGAAACGTTCGGTCGAGATCAGCGGTAGGACATGACCCGCGAACGGGTGGACCGGACCGGGCTGCTGTCGGTGTCGCCGTCGAACCGGAGGGCGAACGGTCGTGACTGTCCGACGATCTCCCCGTCGGCGTCGATCGCGAGGACGGCATACCGGACGAGCACCGTGTTCCGGGGAAGGTGATCGCCGACCGAGGTCTGGTCGAGGCCACCGCGGTGCACGAGCTCACGCTCGCCACGATTCACGATGCGCCAGAGTTGATAACCAACCGCGTTGCGGCTGGTCGATGCCCGCCAATGGCAGCGGGCAGCAAACGCTTCGTCAGTGGCCGCGCACTCCAGGTTCAGGACTTCGATGTCGGTATCTGGCGCTCGGACACCGCCAGTGACCGGCCCGCCCTCGCCGATCGTGTTGCCGTGGGCATCCAACACGAGGACCGCGTAGGTGTAGGTGACACCAAGACGGATGTCGCTGTCGATGGCCGTCGTGACCGTGGGGTCACGGGTCGAGAAGACCGTGGTTCTGGTGTCGCCATTGCTACGAATCAGGGTGTAGCCGGCGGCTCCGTCTCGGGCCGTTGGTGACCATTCGCAGGCAACTGCAGCTCGACCGGCGTCTGACATCCGGCCGTGGCAGGCCAGGCGCAAGGCTTCGAGCGGCCGCACGTCAGTTTGTCGGACGTCGGTTGGTTGAGTCTCCGCGCCAGGGTCGCGTTGAGCGCCGGCCGGCGTTACCAGGCCGGCGCAGATGGTCAGGCCGAGCCCGGCCGAGAGAAGGAGTCGTCGCATGAGGGTTCACTTTCGGTGTGTCGAGCCAACCCGCCGTCGGCTCGTTCCCCGGTTACAACGCGGACCTCGTTGCTCGATTGCACCGATCGCGAGAATTTCTTCAGCAACGGACCGGCGTCACGCCGAAACGGACTCCAAATAACCCAGCGTCTCCTCATAAGCACGGGCGATGCCAAGCGAGATCGACTGGCTGTGGTTGTAGCGCAGCTTCGACGGGTCGTTGAACTTCATGTTTGCGTCGAGGCCCGTCGGCAGTACATGGATCTCCACACCGCTGGGCAGGTTCTCGATGTCGCGATGGAACCGATGACGACGGGAGATCTCGAAGGCGACGAAGGCGACGTCCCACGCTGTTCGAGGCACCCGAAGTGGGGCATCGATGTTGCCGACGTGCAGGACGTAGATGGTCGTGGCACCGAGTTCGAGAGCTCGCGAGATCGGAATGGAGTTGACGACACCACCGTCGATGAAATGTTTTCCGTCGACCTCGACCGGAGGTAGCAGACCGGGAACTGCACACGAGCTGAGGAGTGCGTCGATGAGCACGCCGGATTCGAACCACCACTCGGCCGAGGTCTCCACGCAGGCTGCCGAACACTGGAACGGCACCGCGAGCTCCTCGAAGGTGGAATACGGAAGCCAGTCGAGGAGGAGGTCGCGCATCGAGGAGTTGTTGTGAAGGTGTGTGCGATGTCTGGCGATGTTCACCAGCCGACTGAAGGCGCCCTCCCGCAACACACCGGACTCGGCCAGCTCCTCCCACATGCCGACGAGGTGCTCTGACATCGCTCCCATCGGTCCGGACGCGACGATCGCGCCATTGATGGAACCGATGGAGGTCCCGACCACCAGGTCCGGTGAGATCTCGGCTTCCGCCAACGCCTTGATCATTCCGACCTCGGCGGCACCGCGCAGTCCTCCCCCGCCGAGCACGAAGGCAACCCTTCCCGACGCATCGGACGAGAGAGGTTCGGACATGTTGCGAGGCTAGCCACAGGCCCGCTCGTTGGTGATCACGTATGGTCTGGATTCCGACCGAGCAATCCGCCGAACGACCGTCAGGGGGCCGGGTGAAGAGGACCGCCGCCGCGTGGTTACCGCCTCGCTGGGCGCGCGTCGTTTTCGTCACTCCGGTCGTCTTTGTCGTCGCCGGCCTCGTCACACTGCTCTCACCGATCTTGCATGTGCTCCTCGCGATTGCCGACCTCGTCGATCGACGGCACTGGCGCTTCTCTCGTCTCGGCGGCATTGCCATTGCCCTGTGCGTGACCGAGTTCTTCGGCCTGATGGCCGCGTTCGTTCTCTGGATTGCGTTCGGCTTCGGGGTGCGGATCCGGTCGCCGCGCTCGCAGCGACTCCACAACCGTTTCTTCGGTCACTGGCTGGAACTCGTCACCCGGGCGATGCGGTTCTACCTGGGCTTCGAATTCACGCTCCCCGTCACCGAACGCATCGATGGCCCCATCCTGACCTTTGCCCGCCACGCCGGGCCCGGTGATGCGTTCTTGCTCGCCCGAACCGTGATCTGCGACTACAAGCGGCAGCTCCGCATGCTCGGCGCCAGCAAACTCCTGTGGGATCCGTTCCTGAGCCACATGATGCTGCGAACACCGCACCACTTCGTCGGGCTACGAGGAAGCAACAGCGCGACCGACCTGGAATCCATCGCAGAGATGTGCGCGACGATGGACAGCGACAGCGTGGCGATCATCTTTCCCGAGGGTGGGAACTGGACGCCGCGTCGTTGGTCTGAGTCGATCGAGTCACTGACCAACAACGGCCGGCATGAGCGAGCCGAGCGCGCCACCGGGCTGGTCAACGTGCTCCCGCCACGGATCGCCGGTGCCCTGGCCGCCGTTCGAGCCTGCGACGACATGACCGTGGTGTTCGTTGCGCACGCCGGGTTGGGCGACCTCCACTCGCTGGGGGCGATCTGGCGCAACGTGCCGCTGCGTCGAAACGTGCAGGCCACGTACTGGTCGGTGCCGAGCGCCGAGATCCCCACCGATCGGGACGAGTTCGGCGACTGGCTGTTCGACCAGTGGGCGGCGATCGACGCCTGGATCATCGAGACCCGCCCGTCGGTGTTCGATTCTCCGGTCTGATTCTCGGCTGAATGGACGTTCGCCTCTAGTGCTTTCTCGCCGACCTGTACTTCCATCATGGGGGCGATCGACGCTTCAATCGGCGTCGAACACTCACCCCAGGAGGGCCCAGATCGTGGACGTCACCGCTACAAAAGCCAAGCCAGATCGCTTTCGTACGCGGAGTGTGATCACGAACGAGGTGGACGAAATGGCCGTGTCGATCGACGAGACGACCGAGCTCCGATGGTTCTTCGAAGGAAAGCTCCCGACGGCGGTCCTGGACTGGTTCGCACCCGACGACATGATCGGTCTCAGCGAGCATCGAAGCGACAGCTACCGCATCGGCGATCACGTCGACGTGGGTGTCAAACGCCGCTTCGGTTCGAAACTGGAACTCAAGAGACGCCAAGGACCCCCCGAGTCATTCGTGATGCCGAACGGATCCTGCGGCCAGCTGGAGCGATGGAAGCGGTGGAGCCCGGCCGATGAACACGTCGGCATCGACGAGGACACACGCTGGATCGATGTCGAGAAGGCAATCGTGAAGCGACGCTTCGACGCTCTTGGACAGGAGCTGCCGATCACGGAGACGACACGCGACGCTGTCGGCCAGGGCTGCGACGCCGAGATCGTCGCCGTCTCGATCGAGGGTCGATCAGCCTGGAGTGTGGCGTTCAGCGCCTTCGGGCCACACGACACCCATCAGGCCCTGCTCCGAGTCGCCGCTGACTCATTGCTGGGCGATGCGTCGAACGGATGGAAGGATCGACTCACGTCGGCGATGTCGTGCGGCTACCCCGAGTGGCTCATTTCGATCCGGGCCGACGAGGGTCAGAACAACTGACTGTCGGCGTCATCATCTGCTCATCACATTGGTCGCCGATGATCTAGCTATGGCGGCGGTCACAGCGAAGACGGAACAACTCAACCTCACGCCCGAAGGCTCGGCGGTTGATGTCGAAGTGGCGGCGGCGTGGATCATGCGTCGGGTCGGATTCGGCGCCACCGTGGGCGACCTCGAGCACGCAGCTGAGGTCGGCATCGGCACCTTCATTGACGAGCTCTTCGATCCCGACAGCCAGGGCATCGCAGACGACGGCGACCCCTGGGCCGGCGTCGACGTACCGCTGATCCTCGAGTCACCTCGGGACGTGGTCCCATCCATCGCGGCCTGGCTCGACCGCTTTCGTTTCGCTTCCCGGCCGACGACGGAATGGCTGGCCTGGTTCTGGCACGGCCATCTCGTTTCGTCCTTCGCCAAGGTGAGATCGCCGCTGCGCATGGTCAATCAGATCAGGCTCTTCCGTGAGCTCGGGGCCGGTCCGGTGCAGCCGCTTCTGCGGGCGATCACGATCGACCCGGCGATGCTGCGCTACCTCGACGGTGGTACCAGCACCGGCAGCAACCCGAACGAGAACTTCGGGCGGGAACTGCTCGAACTCTTCGCTCTGGGGGTCGGCAACTACGACGAAGCCGACGTGCTGGCGGCGGCACGGGCGCTCACGGGCTGGTCCAACCGCCGCAGCGTCGAGGAGGCCACGTTCGTGCCCGGACGCCACGACGACAGCCCGCAGTCCTTCCTCGGCAAGGACGACGTGCACGATCTCGACACGGTGATCACAGCGATCGTCGATGACCCGGCTTGCCCACGATTCATCGCCGGCGCATTGGCCGAGGTCGTGCTGGGCCCTGGCCTTGCCCCGAGCGTGGCGGCAGCCGAAGCGGATCGGTTCGCAGCGGATGATCTGACGGTTACCCCACTGCTTCGCAAACTGGTGGAACGCGGGGTGGCCGGCGAGTG
>CBESNA010000106.1:0-5588 GCA_965530755.1 uncultured Acidimicrobiia bacterium
GTGACGGTGACGAGCGGTGGCGGACTGTCGACGACGCGTGCGACGTGAGCGAACGTTGTCTCCAACGCTTCAAACGCCTGCCCCAGATCGGTGTCATACGCGACCCCGACTTCGAGGGTGCTCCGTCGGACCGGTTCGCGCGTGAGGTTGACGATCGTGGACGAGACGACGTTTGCATTGGGGATTCGGATTTGGGTTCCGTCGAGCGCGTGCAGCAGGGTTGTCCGTGAGTCGATGTCTGCGACGATCCCAAGGCGGCCATCGATCTCGACGGCATCGCCGAGAGTGAACGGTCGGCGGGCTTGCAGGATGATCGATCCGATGAAGTTCTCGACAAGGCCCTGAAGGGCGAGCGCTACGACAAGGCCGCCAAGACCGAGGGCGCCGAGGAGCGGGCCGACTCGCACTCCGAGGGTGGAAAGGGTATAGAAGAGCCCCACGAGGAAGACGGCGTATCCCGTGAGTCGGGCCATCATGATCGATGCGAATCCGGGCCCGATCGCATGAGCGATCACGCGGCGGAGGAGTCGGGAGACCAGTACGGCGAGAAGCAGGCTCCCGACGAGGATCCCCGCAGCGGTTATCCAGTCAGTGTCGGTGAGGGCTTCGTTGACCAACACCTCCGACGTGTCCTGCGCCGCTTCGGTCCGCAGCCGCCAAGTCATGGACCGACCTCGGCGAGCAGTGCTTCAGCAAATCCTTCGAGCGGACCTGTCGCGCGCGTCGATGAACGCTTCGAAACAGATAGGCCGATCACCGCCCCGACGGTATCTCGACATCGTGAGTGCGGTTGGGCGTCACGAAGCATCGTTCGGTCGTTTGCGGCGGGTGACGGACCGGAGTGGCATCGTGGAGATCTCGAAGACTGCGCCGACGATCTGTGCCGGGGCGATGGCAGCTTCGACGAGACCGTGACCCAACGCGGAACCGGCGTTCTTCCCAGACGGGCGGTGGATCCAACCGAGTGCAACGAACATCCCGAGGGAAACCAGCGCAACGACGCCCATCGCGGCGGAGACAAGAATCCATCCGCTCTCTCGTGCGGTCCAGGGCAGGTTGTCGAAGTTCATGCCGAAGAACCCAGCGATCAGCGACAGCGGCAGCATGATGGCGGCGTACACCGTGAGGACTTTGCTGACCTCGGTTGCCTTGCGAGCTTCGGCCCCTCGATAGGCGTCGAGTACTTCGGCGAGGGCGGTCCGCGCTGCGTCAACACCCTGGACCGCTCGCGACGCAACGTCGAACACATCTGAGAAGCGTCTTCTGGCTGCGTCAGAGAGCAGCGGCGACGTCGAGCGGCGAAGGAGATCGAGAGCCTCGCGTTGGGGGACGATGGCCCGGCGGACAACAGCAACGTCGCTACGTACGGCCGTGACCTCTCGCACCAAATCAGGATCCGCTCGTAGCGCATTGGCGATGAGATCTTCGAGCTGGTTGTCGAATGCATCAAGGACTGTCAAGAGGCGCCGGGTCAACACGTCGGCCAGTCGAGCAGTGAGCTCATCGGCCCCTCCGCTGGCCAATTCCGGCCGACGCTGCACCTCTGACCACAACACGTCGACGGAAGGTGAACGCTCGTGCCGAATGGTGACGAGCATGTTCGCGCTCAGGAAGCAGTCGACTTCGTAGGTCGAGATGCGACCTTCGGCCAGGCCGTGAAGTACGACCAGCATCGATGAGTCGAAGTCGTCGAGTTTCGGCAGGTCCACGTCGTTCACCGTGTCGCTCACCGCAAGCGAGTCAAGAGAAAATCGTGATGCGAACTCGACCAGGTCCTCGGTGTCGTCCGGGGATGCCTCGACATCGATCCAAACCCACCGAGCGTCTGACGCAGCATCTTCGGGGGTCGCGATCGCGGTTCCTGCTGAACCATCTTGGGCTTCGAGTACTCGAATCTGCATGTGCGGAGTTTGCCCTTGTCGACAAGCGGACCAGCGATGTCGAGCAACTCCGATGTCGAGAGTTGCGGCTCGGCCCCTGAGGCGCAGCTGATATCGGCTTTAGGAATGGCCCATTCACGGTGATGTCTCGTGTCGGCTTGAGTCGGACCGCATGCCAGCAGATATCAGCTCGTAGTGCCTGGTTCGGAGGTTCGACGGGGACAAAACGTGGGACACTTTCTGCCTGCCCCTGCCGCTCGAGAATATGCGCTGCCCTGGGACTTGGCATGCAGTGCGATCGCATGCGCTGTTCTCGCGGAGGCGGTGCCAGTTCGTGCGCATCAAATCTCGATCTGCGGCACTTCACCGCGCGATTCGCCTACTGCGTGCATCCGAGCTCGGCGACGCATACGCGGCAGCGTTCGCTGAATGGGCGGACGACTCGGCAAATGACGTGTGGGACAACACCGTCGTCGACAGCTGATGCGACGCCGTGAGATTCGCCTCGTCAACCTCGATCCGGTCGTTGGCAGCGAAGCAGCTCGCACCCGACCGGCCGTCGTCGTGAACAACGACGGAGCGAACACCACCGCAGCTCGCCTCGGCCGTGGGGTGATCACGGTTGTGCCGGTCACGTCCAACACTGACCGTGTCTATCCGTTCCAAGTCCTGCTGCCAGCAGGCGAGACGGGACTCGACGTCGACTCCAAGGCACAAGCCGAGCAGGTTCGTTCCGTTGCTGTCGAGCGCCTTGGAGAGGTCGTTGGTTCGCTCGGGTTCGAGCTAGCGGATCAGCTCGACGAGGCGCTTCGAATTCACCTCGACCTCTGAGTCGTCCAACGAATAGATGGGACAAAGGAACAGCGGTCACCTGTCAAGCGATCTGTCGTACGCTCCGTGCATGCCATCGACGGACGACTTCGTAGCTGCCGGGCTCTACGACCCTGATCTCCACGCCACGAACGGTCGTTTGGATCTCCTGAATTGGCTGGACGAGCAGGAGTTCACGATCGATGAAATGGTGGCCGGTTTAGCGTCCGACAGCCTGGGAGCGATGTCAGGTGATCGCCGGTTGGTGCCGGGCGAGCGGCTCACGAGGGCGCAGGCGATCGAGGCTTCAACGGTCGAGGCAACGGACTTTGACGCGATCGCGACGGCTTTCGGGTTCGTTCCGGTCGGTGGTGCACCCTCGGGTGAACCCGGGTTCACGGTCGATGAGGTCGAGGCATTCGCCGTCTTTGGTGCACTGTTCGAGATCTTCACGCAAGATGAGGCACTTGGTCTGTTGCGTGTTGTGGGGTCCTCGATTGGCCGTCTCGCCGATGCCTCGGTCTCGATGTTCCTCACCGACGTCGAATCGCGATTGCTGGTCGACGGATCGAGCGAACTCGAACTGGCACAGCAGGTGACGAACGCAATCGGGCTGTTCGACGGGTTGGCCGCACGGCTTGATCCAATCCTGCGGCGGCACGTGTTGCAGGCGATCGAGCGGAGTCGGCGAGCGACTATTTCCTACGCGGAGCGGTTCCAGTACCGATATGCCGTTGGATTCGTCGACCTCGTCGGATTCACCGAAATCTCCAACGGCATGGAGCCTCGGGCTCTCGCCGCGTTCATCCGCGACTTCGAAGGGCGAGCGCATGATGTCGTGACGACTGAGGGCGCTCGGGTTGTGAAGTTGATTGGCGACGAGGTGATGTTCGCTGCGACGGATCCGGCGGCTGCGTGTCGAGCTGCGCATGCGTTGATGGACGGATTCGGAACCGAACTCGACCGCGTCGTCCCGCGCGGTGGATTGGCGTACGGTGATGTCCTCGTGCGGGGCGGTGACTACTACGGGTCGGTCGTGAACCTAGCGTCGAGGCTGGTGGACGAGGCGGTCCCTCAGGAGCTGTTGGTGACGCAGGAATTGGTCGACGCCGCTCCGAACTGTGATTTCGAGCCCGCTGGCCGACGAATGGTGAAGGGGTTCGTCAACCCGGTCACGGTGCAATCGTTCGTCGCCGGGTGACACCCGCGCTGCACCTGACCTGCCGATCGCAGATGGGACACGCGAGGCGTAGTCGATCTCACTTCGTAGCGGCTCGGAGCAGTTCGGTGGGCGGCACCGTCGTCGAGTTCATTGACCTCGTTCTTGGTCGCCAGCTCTCTCCCTCCAGAACGTCCGAAACGCGGTTGCCGCGGTCGGTGATCGCGTCCTTTGTTCCGTGATTGGGCCTATGGATGCCCCGAACGTCGTCTTCGCCTCCGAGGGTGGCTGGGACGTTGACTACGGAGCGGCGATCACCGGCACCTTGATCTGGATCAAGAGCCAGGATGGGTGGACCTACGTCGACCCCGTCGACTCCGGCTTGTCCCAAGCCTTGGTCAGGGCAATGAGGGCGACCGACGATGGGTTCGTTGCCCTCGCTGATGACAGGGTGCAGATGGAGGGTTTCGCCGACTACCAAACCCAGGCGCTGTGGCACTCTGACGACGCGCAGGCATGGACCAAGGTGTGGCAGAACCCGACCGATCGTCTGTGGTTCTCGACTCGCTACACGTTTAGCATCGACGGGTCCCTCTACGCGCTGGGCAACGAGAACGACGTCGCTCAGTTTCGGTGATGACGGCTCCTTCGACTGCCCGCCGGTCGAAGCGGCTGTGCGGCTGTTCCGCATCACCGACGAGGCAACCGAAGATGTAGAGACTGGGCCCTCCGTGTTCACCCAGATGTTCCTTTCAGACGTTGTCGTGAGCGAGGGCGTGTTCGTCGCGATTGGCAGAACGTTCGACGAGCGAGAGGGCCGTATCTGGGTCGCAGCCGACGCCCGGACATGGACCCCAGCAGACATTCCTGCAGAACGACTGGTCGACGTGTTCCCGTTCCAAACGGCCGCTCTGGATGGCACCGTCATTGCTCTGGCGACCGAAATCTTGCCGGGAGTCGGCCCAACGAACTTCCACGCTTGGGTCACCACGACCGAGTGACTCGCCGAATCGAGCGGGTCTCGAACCGGGGCTGGTCGGGAGCAGTACCGGGTGGGTCGCCGTGGAATCGCGCCCGCCTTGCGCCGCTACATGCACCCGGTCTTGTGGCCGAGCGCACATGCCCTGCCGCCGGAGAGTGAGCGAGCACGACACGTTCATCGACTGGCCCTGTTGCGCTGTCGAATCGTCGGGCGCGTTGGTGTTGGCACCAGCAAACGCGTGAGTCGCGCTTTCGGGTGTGTGGGTCTACTCGTCGTCGAGGTGGATGCCCCAGTTCCCGGCGCCGGAGGTCTGGGTGTATTGGGCGTATTGCCGGTGGATCTTCCCGTCGATGTGTTGCCGGACGAGGACGCCGACGAGTCCGAGGTTCAATGGCGGGTTCTCGATGGTCGAGGCCTGTGCCGACCATTGACCGTTCGTGGTGACGTCTCCGCAGTCGATGATGTCGGATCCGACATAGGAGGCGACCTCGGCCTTGACTCCTTCGGCTCCTCCGGTGCAGTGGAGGCTGTTGGGAATGTTGTGGATTGCGGGGTCGTCGGTCATGACGGCTATCACGTCGGATGGGCTGCGGGCATATCCGCTGCCTTCGAACAGGGCGCAGAAGTCGCGGGTTTCGGCCTCGATTGCCGGGTCGGGTTCGGTCGCTGCCGGCGACACTTGGTCTGTGTCGGTCGCGTAGTTGAGTTGCCAGCTGATCTTGTCGTCGACGATGCGCAGGACCCAGATGCCTTCCTC
>CBESNA010000107.1:0-5157 GCA_965530755.1 uncultured Acidimicrobiia bacterium
CGGAGCTGGTGTGGCGGTCGTTTCGACCCCAGAGGGATGGTTACGCGTGTGCCGGGCGGCCAGGGCGGTCGACCGAAGAACAATCAGCGATCGAGAGACGACGGTGATGGTGTCGCCTGCTTTCGCAGCGGCCTTGCGTCGAGTCCCGCGTCGGGGATCGGCGCTGTCGAGGTCGACGGTCCAACGTCGACTCCACTCCGGTCCGGGAAGCCGCCACTCGATGGATTCATGGCCGGCGTTGAAGATCAGCAGGAACGTGTCGTCGACGATCCGTTCGCCGTAATCATTGGTCGTGGGAATGGTCAGGCCGTTGATGAAGACGCCGACGGCTCGCGCGTATCCGGTGGACCAGTCGTCGTCTGTCATCTCCTTCCCGTCGGGTCGAAGCCACGCCAGATCCTCGTTTCCTCGGATGAGTCGACCCTGGAACCACTGGCGACGCCGGAACACCGGATGATCCTTGCGGAATGCGATGACACGCCGACACCAGTCGAGGAAGTCCTCGTCGGTCTCGTCGCCCCACGGATACCAGGACAGGTCGTTGTCCTGGCAGTAGACGTTGTTGTTGCCGAGCTGGGTGTGGCCCAACTCGTCGCCGCCGACGATCATCGGGACCCCTTGGGACAGCATCAGCGTGGCCATCATGTTGCGACGCTGGCGAGCCCGGAGCTCGTTGATCTCGGGATCGCTCGTCTGGCCCTCGACGCCGTGATTCCACGATCGGTTGTGCGACTCGCCGTCGTTGCCGTCCTCGAGGTTCGCTGCGTTGCGTTTCTCGTCATAGGACACCAGGTCGAGCATCGTGAATCCGTCGTGAGCAGTGATGAAGTTGATCGACGCGGTCGGCCGCCGAGTGTCGGCCTGATACAGATCGGAACTTCCGGTGAACCGCGATCCGAACTCGGCCAGTGTGGCCGGCTCGCCACGCCAGAAGTCACGCATGACGTCGCGGTACTGCCCGTTCCATTCGGACCACTGCGGCGGGAAGTTCCCGACCTGGTAGCCGCCCTCGCCGATGTCCCACGGTTCGGCGATCAGCTTGACCTGGGAGACGACGGGGTCCTGCTGAACGAGATCGAAGAACGCCGAGAGGCGATCGACCTCGTGGAGCTCTCTGGCCAACGTCGACGCGAGATCGAAACGGAAGCCGTCGACGTGCATCTCGACCGCCCAGTAACGAAGGCTGTCCATGATGAGCTGCAGCACGTGCGGATGCCGCATGTTTAGGCTGTTTCCGGTACCGGTGAAGTCCAGGTAGTACTGCGGGTCGGTGTCGACGAGGCGGTAGTAGGCCTGGTTGTCGATCCCCTTCATCGAGAGCGTCGGCCCCAAGTGATTTCCCTCGGCCGTGTGGTTGTAGACGACGTCGAGGATGACCTCGATGTTTGCCGAATGAAGAGTCTTCACCATCGTCTTGAACTCTTGGATCTGACCGAGGGCAACGCTCGATGAATAGGCGTTGTGCGGCGCCATGAAGGCGATCGTGTTGTAGCCCCAGTAGTTGCTCAGCCCCTTCTCGACGAGGTGATGGTCCTGCACGAACTGGTGCACCGGCATCAGCTCGATCGCCGTGATCCCCAACTCCTGGAGGTGCTGGATGATCGCCGGATGAGCGATGCCGGCATATGTGCCACGGAGTTCGACGGGGACGGCAGGGTGCTGCATCGTCATGCCGCGTACGTGGGCCTCGTAGATCACGGTCTCGTGTAACGGTGTGTCCGGGGGACGGTCGTGGCCCCAATCGAAGAACCGATCGCCGACCACGGCCTTCGGGACGTGAGGAGCGCTGTCGGCCGTGTTGGCCTTGGACGGGTCGCCGAAGTCGTAGCCGAAACACGATGGGTCCCAATCGATGTCGCCCGCGATGGCCTTCGCATAGGGATCGAGGAGGAGTTTGTTGGCGTTGCAGCGGGCCCCATGTATCGGATCCCAGGCGCCATGGACGCGGTAGCCGTATCGCTGGCCAGGACGCACTTCGGGGAGGTAGGCATGCCAGATGTGCCCGTCGACCTCGGAGAGTTCAATTCGCTCTTCATCTCGCGATGATCGACCCGAGGTGGTGCTGTCATCGTCGAAGAGGCAGAGCTCGACACCGTCGGCTGCGCTCGAGAACAGAGCGAAGTTGGTGCCGGATCCGTCGTAGGTGGCGCCAAGAGGGAACGGTCGGCCGACCCATGTTCGGCGGAGCGGCGACGGCGCTCCATTCTGGTCAGTACGTGGTTCGATCACTCGCACACGATGCCCGTTTCCGATGCGGCAACACACCTTTGTGCTGCCAGGCACACCGTTGACGCCTCGGAGTCGCAGGCGAGCTCGCCCCGCCTACCCTCCGAGCGGTGTTGATCACCGTCCTCGATGCAACAGACGATCGCGAGCGCCGCGTTGCGCTGACCCCGGACAGCGTGGGGAAGCTCGTGAGCGACGGGCATCGTGTGGCGGTCGTTTCCGGTGCCGGAGCACGCGCCGGGTTCACCGATGCCCGCTACGAGGCTGCTGGAGCGGACATCGTCGACGAGTCCACAGCTCGGGCCACATCGGGGATCGTCCTCACGATCGGACCGCCCACTGCCGGGCCCGCATCATTCTCGCCCGATCAGACCCTCATCGGGTTGCTCGATCCACGCTGGCGGCCCGGGCCCATCGCAACGCTGGCCGCGGCCGGCGCGACCATCATTGCTCTCGAGTTGATGCCACGAATCACTCGCGCCCAGAGTATGGATGTGCTGTCGTCGACAGCGACCGTCGTCGGAACCGAAGCGGTGCTCCTCGCCGCCAGGCACCTCCCCAAGATGTTTCCGCTGATGATGACTGCTGCCGGCACGATCCCGCCGGCCAAGGTGCTCGTGCTCGGCGCCGGCGTGGCGGGATTGCAGGCGATCGCCACGGCGCGGCGGCTCGGTGCCGTTGTCGAGGCCTACGACGTCCGCCCCGCTGCGGCGGAGCAGATTCGATCCTTGGGTGCGAAGGCGATCGACCTCGATCTCGACACTGAGGACGCCGAGGGTGCCGGAGGTTATGCCACGGCGCAGAGCGACGCCGTCGCTGAGCGGCAACGTGCTGCGCTGGCAGCCCACATCGCTGCCGCCGACGTCGTGATCACGACCGCGGCCATCCCCGGGGCAGCCAGCCCGCTTCTCGTTACCACCGCGATGGTGGACGCGATGGCGCCGGGGTCAGTGATCGTCGACCTGGCCGCCGAGCGAGGCGGGAACTGCGAGCTGACCGAGGCCGATCGGGAGGTCCTCCATTGTGGTGTCAAGGTTCTCGGGCCGACCGATCTGGCCAGCTGGGCGGCTCACAGCGCCAGCCAGATGTTCTCCACCAACGTCCTGACCCTGATCCGCCATCTCGATGCCGAAGGAGCGCTCCAGCTCGATATGGCTGACGAAATCACCTCGGCGATCGTTGTCGCCAAGGATGGGGCGCTCCTCCGATCCGACAGCTCCCGATGAAGGCTTGCTTCCGATGACATTTCTCGTTGCGCTGACCCTGTTCGCTCTCGCGGTGTTCCTCGGTGTCGAGCTGATCTCGAAGGTCCCGCCGACGCTTCACACCCCGCTGATGTCGGGTTCGAACGCCATCTCCGGCATCACGCTGCTCGGCGCGCTCGTCTCGGCAGGCACGGATCACTCCACACTCTCCACATGGCTCGGTTTCGCCGCAGTCACGCTGGCCACGATCAACGTTGTGGGCGGCTTTCTGGTCACGCATCGGATGCTCGGCATGTTTGCGCCCAAGAAGAAGGGCGGCACGCCGTGAGCTCGACCATCCAGGCTGGCTATCTGGTGGCCGCCGTCCTCTTCGTCCTTGGCCTGAAGGGGCTCGCTCGACCAAAGACCGCCGTCCGGGGCAACCTGCTCGGGTCGACCGGAATGCTCCTTGGAGTACTGGTGACCCTCACTGACAAGGCGATCGTGTCCTGGCCGGTCTTGGCCGCAGGACTGGTGGTCGGCTCCGCAGTCGGCGTCATGCTGGCCACGCGGGTCCAGATGACGGCGATGCCCGAACTGGTTGCGCTGTTCAATGGGCTCGGAGGGGCGGCATCGGTCCTCGTGGTGGCCGCAAACAGTGACGAGGTCATCGGCACTGCTGCCGAGGACCTCACCTTCCTTGTGGCAGCGGCGGCCAGCGCCGTGATCGGAGCGATCACGTTCAGCGGAAGCGTGATTGCCTTCGGGAAGCTTCGCGAAACGCTCGGGTCGTGGTCGAGCACTCTCGCTCGACCGCTCAACATCGGACTCGGCGTCGCAGCGTTCGCCCTCGCAGCACTCTTCGTCGCCGGACCCGGGTGGGCGTGGCTGATGGTGCTGATCGGTCTGGGTCTCGTCCTGGGCGTGACGGTCGTGGTTCCGATCGGAGGCGCCGACATGCCAGTCGTGATCGCGCTGCTCAACTCCCTGTCGGGGCTCGCCGCCGCCTCCACCGGGTTCGCCATCGGAAACAGCCTGCTAATCATCGCCGGGGCGTTGGTCGGCGCCAGTGGGCTGGTACTCACGCAGGTGATGTGTGTGGCCATGAATCGAACCCTCCCAAACGTGCTGTTCGGATCCATCGGTGCCGGTCATGAGGCACAGGATCCCCACGACGTCTACGACGGCAAGGTGCGGTCCACGTCCGCTGCCGACGTCGCTCTGATTCTGGACTCGGCCTCTCGAGTGGTCATGGTGCCCGGTTACGGTCTCGCCGTCGCACAGGCTCAGCACGCAGTGCGAGACCTCACCCGAGCACTCGAAAAGCGGGGCACCGAGGTCGTGTTCGCCGTTCACCCGGTCGCAGGACGCATGCCGGGGCACATGAACGTGCTGCTCGCCGAGGCTGAGATCGACTACGCCCAACTCATCGACATGGACCAGGTCAACCCGACATTCGCCCAGACCGACGTTGCGATCGTGATCGGCGCCAATGACGTCGTGAATCCCGTCGCCCGCGTAGAGGGGAGTCCGATTGCCGGCATGCCGATCCTGGATGTGGACGCCGCTCGGACAGTCGTGGTGATCAAGCGCTCACTCTCGCCGGGTTTTGCCGGCATCCCGAATCCGCTCTTTGCCGCAGCCAACACCCTGATGTTGTTCGGCGATGGCAAGGACGCGATCGTCTCGATCAGCTCGGCGCTGCGCGAACTGTGACCGCGCGAACTGTGACCGCGCGAACTGTGAC
>CBESNA010000108.1:0-5000 GCA_965530755.1 uncultured Acidimicrobiia bacterium
GGAAGGCCGGGGCGACCCGGGGAAGGCCGGGGCGACCCGGGGAAGATAGTGTCGACGGCGATGCCAACGCTGATGCTCGTCGACGGTAACTCCCTCACCTATCGCGCATTCCACGCACTGCCGCCAGACCTTGCGACGGCATCGGGCCAGGTGATCAACGCAGTGTTCGGGTTCACGTCGATGCTCATCAATCTGGTGAGAGATCATCAGCCGGACGGCATCGGGGTCACGTTCGATCTCCCGCAACCGACGTTCCGTCACAAGCGAACCGAGATGTACAAGGCCAATCGAGATCGAGCTCCTGATGTCTTGCGTGAACAGATGGGGATCGTGCGACAGGTCGTCGAGACCCTGCAGCTCCCGCTCATCGAGCTCCCTGGCTACGAGGCAGACGATGTGATCGCCACGTTGGCGACCCGCGCTGCTGCTGCCTCGATCGACGTGTTGATCGTCACCGGCGACCGAGACAGCTACCAGTTGGTCGAGGATCCGCACATCAAGGTGGTCTACAACAAACGTGGGGTCAGCGACTACGCGCTCTACGACGAGGCCGGGATTCTGGAGCGAACAGGCGTCAAACCGAGCGACTACGTCGAATACGCGGCGCTGCGCGGCGACAAGTCGGACAATCTGCCGGGCATTCCCGGGGTCGGCGAGAAGACGGCGGCCAAGCTCGTCAACACGTACGGAAGCATCGACGGCATCTACGCCAACCTCGATGCGCAGACTCCGAAGCTCAAGTTGAACCTCATCGAGAACGAGGCTCAGGCTCGACTCAACGTCGAGCTGATGGAGTTGGTTCGTGATGCTCCGGTCGACGTCGAGGTTGCCGATCTCATGGATCCCCCGCCGTACGACGTCGCCGAAACGAAGAAGTTGTTCGATTTCCTCGAGTTTCGGACGCTCTACGAGCGGCTCGAGGCATCGTTCGCCATCGGGTCCCAGTACGGCGACCGTGAGGTGGCACCGGAGGATCAAGGGACCGAACTGGTCGCCAGGATCGTGCCGACCGATGACACCAGGTGGAGTGTTCTATTCGCCACCGGGACTCCCGTGGCACTGGCTCCGGGGTTCGACGGCGATGTGCTGACCGGCGTCGCGATCGTTCTCGACGCCGATGCAGGCGAGGTGGGCTGGGCCCCGTTCCCGGACCTTCCCGCGCCGGTGGCGCAGATGTTCGCGACTGCGGTTGATCGCTCGCCAGGCACGGAGTTGGGGCCGAGCGGCTTCTGGGCCCACGACGCCAAGCCGTTGATGCGGGCACTGATCGCTCACGCGACCGTCGGCCAGAGCCTCATGGCCGATACATCCCTGGCTGCCTACCTGCTCGATCCTGGCGGCCGGTCCTACCCGATCGAGGAGCTGCTGATCGAGCGCACGTCGTGGCGGATGCCGGCCGATGACGGCCCGCCCGAGGGCCAGCTGGACTTCGGTGCTGTCGGGGTGAGCCCCGCCGAACGGGCTGCACTCGAGGCTCTCGCCGTCGCTCGAGTCGCGCCGTCGCTGATCCAACAGCTCGTCGACGAAGAGGTCATCCAACTCTTCACCGAGGTCGAAGTCCCGCTCGTCAGAGTGCTGGCACGCATGGAACATGCCGGTGTCGGAATCGACCGGGCCGAGCTGGAGACCCTCAACCGTGACATGACGGCCGAAGCCGACATGCTCGCGAAGCAGATCCAGGAGGATGCGGGGAGGGAGTTCAACGTGAACTCGACGAAGGTTCTACGTGAGGTGCTGTTCGAAGACCTCGGTCTCACGCCGGGCAAGAAGAACAAGACCGGCTATTCGACCGATCAAGCCACCCTGGAGAAGCTCTCGGGCGACCATCCGGTCATCGACCACCTCCTGCGGTACCGCGAAGTCGAGAAGCTCCGCTCGACCTATGGCGCAGCCCTGCTGGCCGAGGCGGATGCGGATGATCGCATTCGGGCGACGTTCAACCAGACGGTTGCTCGCACCGGACGCCTGTCGAGCGAGCATCCGAACCTGCACAACATCCCGGTCCGGACCGAAATGGGACGAACCTTTCGAAAGGCCTTCATTCCCCGACCGGGGACCGAGTTCCTCGTCGCCGACTACAACCAGATCGAGTTGCGCTGCATTGCTCACCTGGCTGAGGACCCGGGACTGATCGAGGCATTCACCGCTGGTACCGACGTCCATTCGGCGGTCGCCGCCCGGGTCTTCGGGGTTCTGGCCGAGGACGTCACGTTCGAGCAGCGCAGCAAGGCCAAGATGGTGTCCTATGGCCTCGCCTACGGCATGGAGGCGTACGGACTCGGCCAACGTCTGGGGATCAAGACCAGCGAAGCCGCCATGATTCTCGATTCCTACTTCGAGGGATTTCCTTCGGTCCGGGCCTACATGGATGCCACGGTCACCGAAGCGAGAAACAAGGGGTACACCGAGACGCTCTTCGGGCGCCGTCGGATGATCCCGGAGCTCCGGAGCGATCGGACCAACATCAGGCTCGCCGGCGAACGGCAAGCGATGAACGCCGGGATCCAGGGTCTGGCGGCCGACATCTTCAAAGTGGCGCTGGTCCGTCTCGATCGCGCGCTCGACGAAGCCGAGCTCGAGAGCCGTGTCGTACTGCAGGTCCACGACGAGGTGATCTTGGAGGTTCCGCCTGAGGAAAAGGCGGCAGCGACGAAGGTCGTGCTGGATTCGTTGTCGAATGCGTTCGATCTGGCCGTTCCACTCGCGATCAACCTGAGTTTCGGTCAGACCTGGGCCGACGCGAAGGACTAGTTGTTTCGCTTGTCGACGGAGGAGACAAGCCCCGAGCGAGGTGGACAGATGGCCGACGGCCCTGAGGCGACAGCCGAAGACAGCAAGGGAGATCACTGGTTTTCGGCGTTGGCGGACCACATGGGGCCGGCGTACGAGCGGTATTCGTTCACCAAGGGAACCGAGCAGGAGGTGACCGCGCTGATCCAGATCCTCGACGTCACCCCCGGTCAGCGGATTCTCGATGTCGGGTGTGGGACCGGCCGACACAGCCGGGCGCTGGCTGCTCGCGGTTTCGAGGTCGTCGGGGTCGACATCTCACCCCGTTTCGTCGAGGTTGCTGAGGCACAGGCCGGACCGAATGAGACCTACCTGCTCGCCGACGCTCGCGAACTGGCGTTCGAACACGAATTCGACGCCGTGATCTCGCTCTGCCAGGGAGCGTTCGGGCTCACCGGTGGGCCAGGAGCCATCGACACGATTCCGCTGCGCGAGCTGGACGAACCGATCATGGCCGGCATCGCGGCTGCTCTCCGACCGGGTGCCAGAGCCACCATTTCTGCGTTCTCGGCCTACTTTCAGCTCCGTCACGGCTCAGAAGACGAAGCGTTCGATGCTCGTCTCGGGGTCAATCACGAGTCGACCGAGATCCGAAACCAGGCGGGCGACACTGCTCCCGCCGAACTCTGGACCACTTGTTTCACCCCGCGAGAGCTGCGCTTGATGGCGCGAATTTCCGGTCTGCGACCGCTCGCCGTGCACAGTGTCACTCCCGGTGGCTACGGGCCGTTCGTCGCCGCAATCGACCAACCGGAGTTCTTGCTGGTTGTCGAACGATCGGGTGAACCGTACCGATAGTCTGTGTCCGCTCCGGAAACGCCGGAGCCCTTTGTGTTGCGGAGATTTCCGTCGTGCTCAGGTTCCTTCCAAAAGGTCCCCTACCTCGTGTCCACCACTGAAACACCCGAAGCCCAGCCGGCAGAAGAGATGCCGAGCGAGGTCTACGTGCCTCGTCAGATCATCGAGAACGATCTCGTCGGTTCACTCGACGACGCCTACACCAACTCGATGGTCCTCGTCGACGACGGCCAGCTCGTCACCGGACAAGTCGTCCGCGTCGATCGCGACGAAGTCCTGCTCGACATCGGCTACAAGTCCGAGGGTGTCATTCCCGCTCGTGAACTGTCGATTCGCAATGCTGTCGACCCATCTGAGGTCGTCTCGGTTGGCGACGAGATCGAAGCCCTCGTTCTCCAGAAGGAGGACAAGGAGGGCCGCCTCGTCCTGTCGAAGAAGCGGGCCCAGTACGAGCGTGCCTGGGGCACCATCGAGGAGATCAAGGAACGCGACGGCGTCGTGTCCGGTCCGGTCATCGAGGTCGTCAAGGGCGGCCTCATCATCGACATCGGCCTCCGCGGCTTCCTCCCGGCATCGCTGGTCGAGCTTCGCCGAGTGCGCGATCTGCAGCCCTATGTGGGCAAGAGCCTCGATGCCAAGATCATCGAGCTCGACAAGAACCGCAACAACGTGGTGCTCAGCCGTCGGGCCTTCCTCGAAGAGACTCAGAAGGAACAGCGCGAGGACTTCCTCGCCAACCTGCAGCCCGGCGAGGTCCGCAGCGGTGTGGTCAGCTCGGTCGTCAACTTCGGCGCCTTCGTCGATCTCGGCGGCATGGACGGCCTCATCCACGTGTCCGAGCTCTCCTGGAAGCATGTCGATCACCCCGGCTCGGTCGTTGCCGTCGGCGACGAAGTCACCGTGCAGGTCCTCGAAGTCGACCTCGACCGGGAGCGCATCAGCCTCTCGCTCAAGGCCACCCAGCAGGATCCGTGGCAGGAATTCGCCACCAGCCACCGTGTCGGCGAGCTCGTCTACGGACGTGTCACCAAGCTGGTTCCGTTCGGTTCGTTCGTCCAAGTGGGCGATGGAATCGAAGGATTGGTCCACATCTCGGAGATGTCGGCCCACCACGTCGATCTCCCCGAGCAGGTCGTCACTCCCGGCGAGGAGCTGTGGGTGAAGATCATCGACATCGATCTCCAGCGTCGCCGAATCAGCCTGTCAATCAAGCAGGCTGCCGAGGGTGGCGTCGTCGCCCAGGAGTACCAAGAGGCATTCGGTGAGCACGCCTTCGACTCCGAGGGCAACTACATCGGCCCGACGGAAGTCGATCCAGCAACTGAGGCGGCCTGGGCCGAGTACTACGAGGACCTCGAAGGTGGCGGTGACGCTGCTGAAGGCGATGCCCCTGTAGCCCCCGACGCTGCTGA
>CBESNA010000109.1:0-4650 GCA_965530755.1 uncultured Acidimicrobiia bacterium
ACAACGAGGAGGTCAGTCATGGTGTCGATTCCGGCCCAGGTCCAGACCCTGCTCGGCTCGGACGCCGTGGCTCACGTGTGGACGTCCAACCCGGATGGGTCTCCGCAAGTTTCTGTTGTCTGGGTGATCGCGCAGGACGACGATGTCTTGTTTGGTTCTGACGCCAAGAGTGTCAAGTGCCGAAATCTGGCGGTCGATCCCCACATCATCCTTTCGATCGAGGACACCGAGAGAAGTGAACGCGGATTCCAACGACACCTTGTGATCCGGGGCACGGCCACGCTCGAGCCCGGCCCCGACCCCGACCTCATGGATCGGCTCGCGGCGAAGTACGTCGGTCTTCGCCAGCACCCGCTCGCACTGCGCGACTCTCCCGACTGTGTCGTCATTCGAGTGTCGGTCGATCGCATCAGCGGGGTCGGTCCGTGGATCGACGACGAGCCGCACGCCTGATCGTTCGTCGAAGCGCTCTGACAACTTCGGTCGATCGAGTTCGGGAACTTCTTGACGCCAGTCGTCGCCGAAATCAGAATCCACATAATCGGGCAGGGACGCGGTGGTAGACGCTCCAAACGGCCCTGCCCCCGAAAAAGGGGGAACTGATGAGGACAAGGCGAATGGTGGTAGCGGCTGCCTGTGTGGCGGTGATGCTCGGCACCGGAGGGCCGGCTCTTGCCGGTGAGTGGGCGCCGGGCCAGGACAAACTCACACCGGTCAAGACCGACGGTGTGGCGAGTTCCGAATGTGCGTTCAGCGGCCGGGATCAGCCAGACATCGCCGATGGCGTTGGCGAGCCGGATGGTCCCGACGGCCCCGATGACGGCCTTTGGGCTGGGACGCCGGCCAAGGGCAAGGTGCAGTCACCCGGTCAACTGATCGCCGCTGGCATGCTCCCGCCAGGAACGCCGGGCCAGGCGTGCAGGGGCGGAGGGAAGTAGGGCCCTGCGGGTCTGCGCCACGCACTCAGATTCAGCATTGATGAATCGGCCGGCCCGATGCTCCACCGGGCCGGCCGTCGCGCCGATCATCGTCGGAAGTCGTTGTCGGCGGGCTGCTATGGTCGCCCGACCAGCGACTCTGGGCAGTCGGATCAGGGGGAACGAACTCGATGGGCACACTTGGAATTGATGTCGGCGGCTCCGGTATCAAAGGGGCGATCGTCGATGTGGCCAGCGGAGAGTTGCTGAGCGATCGAATTCGCATCGCAACGCCGCAACCGGCAACGCCGGACAAGATCGCCGCTGTTGTGAAGGAGCTCGTGGCCGAGCTCGACTACAGCGGGCCCGTCGGCTGCAGCTTTCCTACTGTCGTCGTCGACGGCCAGGCACGAACCGCGGGCAACATCGACGAGGCCTGGCGCGGCACCCAGGTCGATGAGCTCTTTCAGCAGTCGACCGGGCTGAAGTTCGTCGTGCAGAACGATGCCGACGTGGCCGGCATCGCCGAGATGACGCTCGGAGCGGGTCGAGGCCTGACAGGAACGGTCATCATGGTGACCATCGGGACGGGCCTCGGCTCCGGGGTCTTCTACAACGGCATGTTGATACCGAACATCGAACTCGGCCGGATGCCCGGCAAGGATGGCGAGCCGATCGAGTTCTACGCCGGCGACAAGGCCAGAAAGACCGACGATCTGAGCTGGTCCCAGTGGGGCAAACGCTTCAACTACTTCCTGCAACGCGTCGACAGGGTCTTCACGCCCGCTGCGTACATCCTCGGTGGCGGCGCGAGCAAGAAGTTCGACAAGTTCTCCGACCGGATCACGGTGGATACGCCGGTCCTGGTGGCGGAGTTCGGGAACAACGCAGGCATCATCGGCGCCGCGATCGCCGCCGGAGACTGAACATCGTTCAAGACCGGAGAAGGGCACCGCTCAAGAGGCGAGTCATGGACAACACGTAGCGGTCATCGCTCCAGCCGATCTCGATGACGAGCTCGCGCCATGTGTCGAAATGGGCTACTGCGTAGAGCGTGGCGGCGGCGTCGTCGACGTTCCATTCGTCGGCGAGTTCACCCCGTTCGACCAGAGTCTCGATCATCGCCCGGAATGTCGTCTGCCGGAACCCCATGCGGTCTCGCCAGGCGGCGCCGAGCGCCTTGTCTTCGTGTTGGGATGCCTCGAGGACTTGGGCGATCGGAAGGACGTGCGTCCAGAAGGTGGTGTTGAGCTTCATTGCAGCCTCGAGGAGACTCGTCCCATCCGTGGCCCCGTGGACGGCGGCCAGAGACTCGCCGAGGTCGAGCGATTCGTCCATGTGATTGACGAGCGCAACCAGCAAGCCCGTCCGATCGCCGAAGTGGAGATAGATCGCCTGGCGCGACACCGACGCTCGGACCGCCACGTCAGCGAGCTTGACTCGTGAACCCTGCTCGGCGACGAGGTCCCAGGTTGCGCGGAGGATCCGGGTCCGGGTCTCAGGATCGCCGTAGAGACTGCTGGTTGACATCACGTAAACTCCGAGCATAGTGTTGGTTGACACAGCGTAAATCACGCAGAGAGTAAATCAAGCACGGGTTGGAGCTGGTGATGTTCGACGAGGAGTTCTCACAGGCGCAGGCGGAAGTCCTTTCCCACTACGGGATGACCGCCGAAGATCGTTGGGTCGACGCCCCCGTCGTGAACGGGAGGGCTCACGTGCTCGTCACCGGCGAAGGCCCGCCGGTCGTGATTCTGAATGGCATCGGGGTTCCTGCGGCGATGTGGGCTCCGCTGATGACCCGCCTCGAAGGGGTCACCCAGTACGCCATCGACCTGCCCGCCTTCGGTCTGACCAGCACATCCCCCGACTTCACCGACGATCTGCGAGGGAACGCGGTCCGCTTCCTCGTCGAGGTCCTCGATGGACTGGGTCTCGACCGGCCCGTGATCATCGCCAACTCGTTGGGTTCCCTGTGGGCCAGTTGGCTGGCCATCGACCGACCCGAACGGGTCCTCGCCCTCGCTCACATCGGTTGTCCCGCTGTCGTCCTCGACACAACAACACCGTTGCCGATGCGGCTCCTGTCGGCCCGACCGGTGGGCCGACTCATGATGAAGCTCCAGCCGCCTTCGGAGCGTCAAGTTGAGCAGCTGTCCGAGATGGTTCACGAGCACCCGTTGCCTCCCGAGATCGCCCGGCTCATTCTGGCCACCGAGCGGTTACCCCACTTCGAGGACACCTTCCTGGCAATGCTGCACCGCTTGGTCAGACTTCGAGGGAGTCGCCCCGAAACGTCATTGACGGCGGACCAATTGGCGCAGATCCGGGCACCAACGCTGCTGGTGTTCGCCGCCGATGATCCGATGGGCGCCGCAGATGTCGGAAGACGGGTGGCCGACGCCATGGCCGACGCTGAGCTGCACGTTGTCGAAGGCGGCCACGCGCCGTGGCTCCACCACGCCGACCAGATCGCGCCGCACCTGTCAGCGTTCCTTGAAAGCGTCGGTCAAACGGCGAGGTGATGGACTGACCTGGTTCGACCGTCGCCGATCCCGTCAGGGCGACGAACGCTGCAACTCGAGCTTCGTGAGCCGATGGGGTCACGTTTTTCAATCAAAGAGCGTCGGTGTGTAGCTGACCGGCTTTGGCTCCGGGTCGTCCGGACCGACCGGTCCGCACAAGCGCTCGAGAAGGCCGGTCCAATCGAACGCTCCGGTGATCTCGGACGCTCGTAGCTCGACCAATCTGTCTGCGTCGACGTACTGAGGGATGATCAGATCGAGGATCTTCTCGATCTCGTTGCGGAAGCGCCGGTTCGTGCTGCGGACACCATCGGCCTTCAGCGGAATATCGGGCAGGAGACGAACATAGAGGTCGTAGGTTTTCGACCAGTTCCGCACCAGGGGTTTGATGTCGAACGGGTCGTCGCCTCCCGTCACTCGCAAGAAGTAGGCGAAGTTGTCGACGACGGCGCGATCAACGACCAGCACGTCAGCGCGCGTGCGCAGCTCGAGCTCTTGCTGGATCTGGGTCACGATCGCCCACAATTGAGCCTCGGGCGTGGCTCCTTCATTCAGCCCGAGAGGACTGAAACGCACGACCTCTCGACCCACCTCGACACTGCGTCCGCTGCGTCCCACCGCCCCAGCGAACGAATGGACCGCATTGGTCTTGCGAACCGAGTGAGAACCAATGAATGCGATCTTGCGTGCATGCGCCATCGAGCCGGAACCTAGCGCGCCGCTCCGTGTCGCACTCGGAAGAAGAGGAGCAGCGCGCCGCCCAGGATGGCGATCAGAACGGAGATGAACACAACTCCGCTGCTGGAGTCGGACGGGCCGGTCGGGTCTCCGGGCTGAGGTGGAGTCGGTGCGGCAGCCGACGCATCGGCTGGGAGTTCAGCGTCGGAATCGAGGCGAGGTTCGGTGCTGGTTACAGCCTCACCGTCTGGAGCGTCCGGCGCCGGTTCCGTCGTGCTTGTGGTCGTGGGCGCCGCCGTGGTGCTAGGCGCCGCCGTGGCAGTAGTGGATGAGGTTGCGATGGATGCCGTCGTGGTTGTGGTGTCGAGCCGCTGTTCCGCGCTGGCGACTTCCTCGCCATCCACGACGTCCGTCGCCGGTGCTGCTGTGGTGGTCGGTGCTGTTGTGGTGGTCGTAGCGATCGTGGGCGCTGCCGTGGTGGTGGTGGTCGGTGCTGTTGTGGTGGTCGTAGCGATCGTGGGCGCTGCCGT
>CBESNA010000110.1:0-4613 GCA_965530755.1 uncultured Acidimicrobiia bacterium
TGCTTTACTCAAATAAGCAACCCCACGACTGATGCAATTGTCGCGAGCCGCCTACGAGCAATCTCGGCAGGTTTCGGTGTCGGGCACTGCCTGCAGTCGCGCTTCAGCGATGGGCTTTCCACATTCGGCGCAGATCCCGTAGGTCCCGGCGTCGAACCGGCCGAGGGCGTGAGCTGCCTGTTCGAGAGCCCGACGTGCTTGTTCGGCCAGCACTTGAGCAGCCGACCGATCCTCTTGGATGACATCGGAGTCCTCCACGAGGCGCTCGTACTCGCCTTGCAGGCGGATGAGGGCGCCTCGTGCCTGGTCAGCAGATGCCAGTAGCTCTGCTCGGAGCATGTCGTTGGTTCGTGGCTCTGTTGGAATAGAAGTGGGCACAGCGTCTCCTTGGGCTCAGAAGCGGGGGATGGTGAGCACAACGCGCTCGAAGGCGCTCGGAGGCTCGAGTTCAGTGTCGGTCACGGTCTGCCCGTGACCGTTGTCAGAAATCGACAGCAAAGACTGTCGGAGGTGTGGCAGGTACACAGCGGATGCCGACCGGACGGGGCGACGAGCTTGTTGCGGGACGCAGTCCGACCCTGGGATGCTCCATCGTCTATTGCGCTCGGGCCGAGAAGAGTGCGTGGCCTTCCGGAGGGCCCGTGGCAATGATCTCATCACCGGCGCGGAGCACGTCGCCGCGCTGCGGGCGACGCTGGAATTGCCCGTTCCGGCGGGTGGCGAGAGCGGAGAATCCAGTCCCAGTGACCAGGTCGCGCACACTGCCCCCGTCGGCTCGGGAGCCGGAGGTGATGGTCACCTGGATGGCGATTTCATCGCTTTCGCCGAAAGCGAGCGGCAGTACGGGATGTGTCCGTTCCTGGTTTGTGACATGGCGGACCATGTCGGCGGCACGATCGCCAAGGTGCTCGGTGGCTTGGGAGAGAAGCAGCAGCGCGCTCAGACCAGATCCGGCAACGGAGGTGTTGGCTGTTCGGAGCACCCATCCGTGCAGCTCGTTCTTGAGCTCTTCGAGGCGTTGAGCGAGTGCGGTCACCTCGCTGGCCAAGACGGAGTCGGCTGTGAACAGAGCGGCGTACGCGAGGCCGACGGCGAGCTCAGCGAGTGTCTGCATTTCTCCCAGGAGGTGTGCCGCGACACCGAACTCGGCGGGGCCGCTGGCTTCCGATGGATCCGGTGTGACGGTTGGTGGTTCTCCAGCGAGCCGGCGGACGTGAGCCAAACCGTCGCGCGGCCCGATCAGTACAGCAACGTCCTTCGATTGGAGAACGGTGTCACCTTTGATGTCGGTGTCCCAGTTGCCACCCCTGCGTCGAGCGATGACCCTGATCCCAACTTCGAGTGGGAGGCGGAAGGAGGACAGAGCCTGCCCATCCAAGAGGGAGCCTTCGCTGATGAGTACCCGCGCCAGGAGTGATCCCGTACCCGACATCGCACTGACGAGTCCGGCAGGAAGCCCACTGCCTCGAGACGAGATGCGAGCAATGTCGACTGCGTCGCGCCCGAGATCCTCCATCGCTCCGATGACCTGGATGACGCGAGCCATGTCTTGTGCTTCGGCCCGGCTTCGTGCGGCCTGAATGCCAACGACTCGCATCTGGTGAGCCGACTCGGTCAGGTCTTCCCAGAGGTGTTCGACTTCCTTGGACATCTCAGAGTCATGGAAGGACACCGCTCCGATCGCGAGATCCACCATGAGACCTGCGGTGTCTTTCGACTGCGTGAGCATGGCTCGAAGGGTGCGAGGTTGTTCGTCCGTGATGTGCGGTCGTTCTTCGGTCATCACGGGAGGATCAGGCCGATTTGTCCGAGATGAGCGAGGGAGTCATGGGCGACGAACTCGACAGCGCCGCCGGAGCGGACATGGTGTTCGATGAGTTCGTCGACAGGGTCCTCCATCACCCCGGGGCGATCCGCAGCGGACGTGACGAGTTGGTGATCGATCTCGACCATCGGCTCGGCTCGATAGTCCTCCTCGACAACGAGCAATCGGCCCCGTCCTTCGCTCACGAGACGCCAGACGTCATCGATGCCGGTGACCGCTTTGTTGGCGTGTTTGGCGTCGCTGAGTTCGGCGATGACGGTGCTGCGGCGGGCTTCGAGGTTCTGGCGGATCAAAGGCCACGCCTGGCTGCCAAGCGTGTGAACGGTCGCTCCCTCTTGGGCACCGTCGATCTTGCCGATGACGGATTTCTTGTTGGCGCTGACATCTTCGAACATCGCCGTCGAGACGGCGACTCCCGCCAGGACGATCGGGAGTGGATCGTCGCCAATCGCTGTGGTGAGGCCGTCGTCGACATCACGGTAGAAGTTGCGCCACTGCTCCTTGTCGTCGCCTGCGGGCTGGCGGGCGAAGCGGCCCGCAATCGATCGGAGATCCCGAGGCACCACGTCGGCGCTGAAGGGAAAGCCGTGGCTCTTCTGTTCCCACAGGTCATCCCGCATGCCTTCGAAGAGTCGAGTGGCTTTGTCGGAGACAACGACAAGCCGGTAGCGAGGGCTTCGCTGAAGTCCCTGGATGAGCGAGCGAGTTGCGGGGGCGGTCCCCACGGTGACGGCCTCGACCACAGGGAACGGCAACATGTGGGTCTCGAACCCGTCCGCGGTTGCCACGACGACGTAGCCCAGTGCGCCCGCCCCGAGATCGACGCGGGCTGCAGCGTCATCGAGACTCCGTAGCACCGACGCGACGGCGGCGCCCCCACTGTTGCTCTCGTGTTGCTGAACCCTCGCCTTGGCCTGGGCCATCAGGTTCCGCGCCTTGATGCGGTCCCTTTCGTTGTTCGGCCTGTGCCGGTCGAGCGGCGCAGTGACCGTCACGACAAGATCGGCTTCGACTGTCAGCAGTTTGGCGACGACATCGAGCATTGGAACCTCCCAGTTCAACTCCGATCGTGCTCCGGAATCGACGAAGCGTCACTGGCCGCTTTCGACAAGCCTTGTGCTGGTGTGTGTGGGGAGTTCACAGGTCTGAAACCCGTCGCCAGGGCGACGCCTGGTGTGAGGCGGTCAACACCGGACACGATCCCGATCGCGATATTGCGGTTTCCAAGATCGTTTCAGATGATACTGACAGCCATGTGGCGCACGTTCGACGTTGGCGGAATGGTCGAGGCGCTGGGCGAGAACACGATCAGCGTGGCCGGCGCAGGGGGCATGACTCGGTCGGTACAGCAGGCTCGAATGGCGGCGAGCGTCGAGCAACTCCTCGATGTCTCAGCCCACGACGTGGTCGTCGTCACCGCCAACGTCGTCGTTGCTGCCCATGGATCAACTGGTGATCTGATCGCCTTCCTCGGCCAACGAGACGTCGGAGCGCTCGTTGTTCGCCTCGATGCTGACTACCCGCTCCCCGTGGGGCTGCTCGAAGTCGCCGAACGCGAGAGCTTTCCTGTGGTCACCTTTCCGCCGGAGATCCACCTCAGCTCGATGACGACCGAGATTCTCAATGCACTCCTCCACGCCCAACGCCAACGGCTGGATCGCGTGCTCGAGATTCACAGTGCCTTCACCGAGGTGGGGCTTTCGGCCGGAGGAATCCCTGAGATCGCATCGCTCCTGTTCAAATTGCTGGGGCGGCCGATCGCTGTCATCGATGAGGACAAGGATCTCATCGCAGCCCAACCGGAGGACCACTCGGTTTGGTCTGCTCCTGCGATCCGCGGCGAGGATGGATCGATTGCTCGCCATCCGATCGTTGCCGGTGCCCACGTCTACGGCGAGATCGTCGTCGACACCTACGGGTCGCCGCTCGATCACGACCAGGAGATTGCCTTGCAACGGGCGTCGGTGGCGATCGCCGTACGTCTCGCCCACGCCCAGGCCGCGTCCACGGAGCTCGACCGGTTCGCCGCGTTGTCACTCGAGGAGTTGATCTCTGGCCGAGCCGACGACATCGCCGACGTTGCCGAGCGTGCCGCGAGTTTTGGTTGGAACCTCAAGCGTCGTCGCGCCGTGCTTCTCGCGTCGATCGATCCACCGACCGACCTCGACACAGCACCCCGCTCGCTGGTCGCCATCGCCGCTGCCGCCCGCGCCACACTCGGCCCTGATGCCATCGTCTGGACTCGCGCCGCCTCGGTTGCCGCGCTGCTTGCCCTCGACAGCGACGATCTCTCCGAGCGCCGACACTGCGCCGAGATGTTGCGGGCCGAACTCGACCGCACCGTGCGTTCGGTGACGGTGAGCGTCGGCGTTGGGCGATGCGTGTATGAACCCTTGTCGCTTCCCCGGAGCTACCTCGAGGCGAGCCGATCGGTCGACGTCGGGCGCTGGGTGAAGGGCCGACACGCCACCGAGGTCTATGACGATCTCGGACTCGAACGTCTGTTGGCTTCAGCGTCGGCTGATGATCTGGCTGAGTTCGTCGAACACGCGATCGGCCCGCTCGTTGATCACGACCGATCGAACGCCACTGAACTGGTCGCCACGTTGGAGACATGGCTCGAAACCCGCAACATGGCCGAGTCAGCACGACGGCTCTTCGTTCACTACAACACGCTCAAGAACAGGCTCGATCGCATTGAAGGAGTCCTCGGGCCGGTCCTCGAGGACCCAGCGAGATCGTTGGAGTGCCAGGTCGCCGTCCACGTCTACCGTCACTATGACGGCCC
>CBESNA010000111.1:0-4100 GCA_965530755.1 uncultured Acidimicrobiia bacterium
GCTCGACGTTGAGAGCGCAGCGAGCAACTCGGGGTGGCCGAAGGCCACACGGTCTAACCCCTCGACGGGCTCGACGTTGAGAGCGCAGCGAGCAACTCGGGGTGGCCGAAGGCCACACGGTCACCCGAATCCGCGTGCGTCCTGCTTGAGCGCCGTGTCGATCGACAACGCCGAGGCCACGACGAGACTGTTGAACGGCTCGGGCATGCGCTGGTGGATCTGTACGACATAGTTGTCAGCAGTGGTGAACATCGTCTTGGCGATGCCCTCGAACGTCTTGGTGATCCGGGCGACCTCGGTGCCACCCGACTCTTCAATTCGAAAATTCCAGGCTCGCCAGTTCTCGGCCTTGATGGCTCCGAGCTCGGTGCCATTCGCCTGCAGCGAGAAGCTGATCTTCCCGATCATGTTCTTCTGCACGATCCGGCCGACCTCATTGCCGTTCGGGTCCTCGACGATCACCTTTGACTTGAAGAACTTCCGGGGCCTGACGATCCGCATCTGAACCTGTCCCCCGGGTCCGGTGACCTCCAGCGTGTGGGTGAAGAACTGGTCGAGACTCCCGAACAGCCGGAGGAGTTTCTTCCACACCGATTGTCCGACCTGAGCGACTGCGGCGATCTGCTGCCCGTTCTGGTCGAAGACCGAGTACTGGTTGTTGAGTTCGATGAGCTTGGCCTTCTGGTTCACGACCAGGATCGGCTCGTTGAAGATCGAACCGCCTCCGGCGGCCGCCATCCCCTGGATGCCTGCGCCGCGATAGCCCTGACCCGAGATCTGATCGGCCACGTTCTTGCCCTCGTTGCCGATGGTGAGCGCGGCATCGATCTGGTCGAGCGCACCGCCGCTGGGCGTCTGGCCTGCGCCAGTGACCGGGTCGGTTCCCTGGACACCCTGGTTGCTGATGTGATCCGTCCATGCCGTGCCGTCCCAGTATCGGAGTTCGGCGCGACCTTGCGGGTCCGGGTACCAATTGGCGGCGACATCAGACATCGCCCCACCGTAGGTGATCACAGCGGGCAGAACAGAAAGCGTTCGCCGCCAGAACCCCTCGGCTCTAGCGTGCGTGAATGCCGAACCACGAGCCACCCTCAGACCGAACGATCGTCCGGCGGGGTGCCAACCGAGCCGTCTACGACCCGGCCGCGATCCAGACGATCCTTCGGGCCGGCACGATCGCACACGTCGGGGTGATCACCGATGACGGGCCGATCGTCCTGCCGATGGCTTACACCGCCACAGACGACCAGCTCCTGATCCACGGATCGGTGGCCAACGCCATGATGCGAGCCGGCAAGAGCATGCAGGTCTGTGTCACGGTCACGATCGTCGATGCCCTCGTCGTCGCCCGCACCCCCTTCCACAACTCGATGAACTATCGATCGGTGGTCGTGCGCGGCGAGGCGCTCGCCGTCACCGACGCCGATGAGAAGCTCGCCGCGCTTCGAGCCATCAATGACCACATGGTCGAAATCTGGGACACCGCTCGGCCGCCGAGCGATGTGGACCTCAACCAGACGCTGGTGCTCGCCGTGCCGCTCGAAGAAGCCTCGGCGAAGGTCAGGAACGGCGACCCGATCGATGAGGACCAAGATCTCGATGGCCCGCACTGGTCCGGCCTCGTCCCGATCGTGACGATTTGGGGAACACCGAAACCGGCCGACGATCTCGTCGATGGGATCGAGGTACCGGCCAACGTCAGCGCTCTGACCGGAGAGAACGTCCACCCCTGAGGGGTTCTCCGGTGCGGAAGCGTCAGCTCCGAAGCTCCCGTTCGATGAACTCGGCGCCGGAGCGTGGACCGCTTCCCTCGCGCTGATTCTCGAGGCCCCTGAGTTCGACGCGCCTGATCTTCCCCGAGATGGTCTTGGGCAGATCGGCGAACTCGATGCGTCTGATCAGCTTGTAGCCCGACACCCGCTCCCGCACGAACGCGAGGATGTCAGCCGCTGTCTCCGAGGTCGGTTCGTGCCCTGCAGTCAGGATCACGTACGCCTTCGGGACGAAACCACGAAGGTCATCGGGTGAAGGCACCACTGCGGCCTCGGCAACCGCCGGATGCTCGATCAGGACGCTCTCGAGCTCGAAGGGGCTGATGCGGTAGCCCGAGGCCTTGAAGACATCGTCGGCCCGCCCAACGTACGTGATGTAGCCGTTCTCGTCCCGCATCGCCACGTCGCCTGTGCGGTAGAAACCACCGCGCATGACCTCGGCCGTTTTGTCCGCGTCGTCGGCGTAACCATCCATGACGCCGACCGTTCCGACCGAGAGATCGATCGAGATCTCACCTTCCTCTGACGACGCCCCGTCGGCATCGAGCAGGCGGATCGTGTAGCCAGGGAGGGGACGACCCATCGAGCCGGGCACGAGGACCGATCCGGGCGTGTTACCGACTTGCGCCGTGGTCTCGGTCTGGCCGTAGCCGTCACGAATGAGAATTCCCCAGGCGGCCTCGACCTGGGCGATGACCTCGGGGTTCAGCGGCTCGCCGGCCGAGATCAGCTCTCGGAGCCCGACGTCGTACGAGGCCAGATCCTCCTGCATGAGGAATCGCCACACGGTCGGTGGGGCACACAGTGTCTTCACCTTGTGTTCGATCAACACGTTCAAGACCCTCGGTGCATCGAATCGCTCGTAGTTGAAGATGAAGACGCAGGCCTGAGCGTTGAAAGGAGCGAAGAAGCAGCTCCAGGCGTGCTTGGCCCAGCCGGGCGAACTAATGGTCCAGTGGACGTCACCGGGTTGGAGGCCAAGCCAGTACATCGTCGAGAGATGGCCGACCGGATAGCTGACCTGCGTGTGACGAACGAGTTTCGGCTTCGACGTTGTTCCCGAGGTGAAGTACTCGAGGAGCGGATCGGTGGCTTTCGTCTTGACGGCAGCGCTGAAGGCCGTCGGTTGATCGTCGGATCCGACGTAGTCGATCCAGCCGTCGGCACCACCGACGGCAATGAGGGTGACTCCGTCGGTGAGGGTCGCGTCGAGACCGTCGACGTTCGGGCGGGCGGTCGCATTGGTGACCACCATGGACGCGCCGCCCCGCTCGAAGCGGTCGGCGAGATCGGGCCCGGCGAGCAGCGTCGTGGCAGGGATGACCACGAGCCCGATCCGGATGGACGCCAACATCGTCTCCCAGAGCGCGGTCTCGTTGCCGAGCATCACGAGGATCCGATCGCCCCGCTTGGCACCGTTCGCCACGAGGAAGTTGGCGACCTGTTTCGAACGGTCCGCCAGCTCGGCGTAGGTCAAGATCGAGGCCGAGCCGTCTTCTTCGAGCAGATGGAGCGCCCGTGCGGTGTTCCCGTCCGCCATCGGATCGAAGTAGTCGTCGACCCAATTGAAATCGTCACCGACGTCCGGCCACGAAAAGCCATCGACGGCGGCCTCGTAGTCGTCGCGGGTCTCGAGAAGGAAGTCGCGGGCTTGGAGGAAGGGGGTACTCGCCATGACCCTGAGCATGGCATGCCATCATCGCGACTCGAAAGCGGACTCCGAGCGGAGTTCCGGGTTCCGCCACCCCCGAGGCTCAGGGGGTGGCGGTTTGTATTCGTCCGTCGGTGTCGCGCCACAGCTGCCAGCCCTGCTGGTGGACCATGGTGTGGTGTCTTCGGCACAACAGGACGAGGTTGTCGAACAAATCCCAGCCGCCGTCCACTTTGGCTCGGAGATGATGAACATCACACCACGTCCAGTGCCGGTCACAGCCAGCGAACTGGCAATGCCGGTCACGGCGTTGCACCGCACGGCGTTGGGAGCGGTTGATCTCGGGTTTGGCGTGGGTGTAGTCGAGAACGATCGAACCGCCGGCGGTGGTGAGGGTTCGCCATGACGCATCGCAGAAGAACTGTTGCATGACCCTGCGTGGGGCCGGCCCGGTGAGTGCGAAGGAGGCTTCGATCGACTCCCAATCCACGCTTCCGTCATCACCGCGGTGACCATCGAGGTCGAAGTCGGCACCCAGGAGCGTCGGTAGATCGACGATCACGTCGACGGTGGGTCGTGAGGCCTGCCGGGCACCTGCTGGTTCGCCGTCGTCTGGGTCGGCGGTGGCCATGTTGTCGTCGATCAGGCCGGCGAGGGCGGCCAATTCGACGAGACGA
>CBESNA010000112.1:0-4024 GCA_965530755.1 uncultured Acidimicrobiia bacterium
GCGGCATGGTCATCACACTCATGACCTGGTTGCTCCACAGCACGCAGTCGATGCCGGCCAAGCTCATCGCCACATACGCACTGGCCTTCGCCTTGGTCGCAGGTCCGCTAGCGCACTCGATCGTGGGATCGATCGAACTGTTCGCTGCGCTGATCAGCGGTGCCGACTTCGGGTACGCCGACTGGCTGGGGTTCGTCTCGTGGACCGCACTCCTCAACCTGATTGGTGGGGTCGGATTGGTGACGACGCTCCGACTCGTGCAGGTCGGGTGGAGCGAAATCGAGAACGAGCAAGCGGTGACCGAAGAGACCGCAATCAACGAACGATCGCAGGAGTAGCGCCCTCATCCAGACCTGATTCCGCGGGGCCACGACGAACTCGGAACCGACAGCCATCAGCACCTGCGAATTGTTGCAGCGTTCGAGGAACTCACCGAAACGATCTGAGCCCGCCGGTCAACCGATTTCGACCACCACGCGCTTAGCGATCTCTCAACGCAACACAGGAGCAACCCACGGAGGGGCCGCCGCCACCCACCATCCACTGGGCGCGGACCGATGACACAAGTCACGCCTGGAGACGTAGCCTGGTAATGGAGACAAAAATCCGACTCTGCGTTGCTCTGAACCTCGGTTGCGCCTGATCCTCCAAAAGGCTCACCATGACCATCAACGAGATTGACGCCCACATCACCGACGCATCTGATGACTCTGACAGCGACGGTCATCAAGGCCACGATGGCCATGGCGGCCAAGAGGGCCATGGCGACCACGATGGACACGCCGAGATGTTCCGCCGTTTGTTCTGGGCCAACCTGGCGCTGGCGGTCCCGGTGTTGGTGTTCTCCGACCAGGTCCAGGAATGGCTGAACTACGACCTGTCATTCTCCGGGTCGGGCTGGATCGCCCCGGCCCTCGGCACCGTCATCTTCTTCTATGGCGGGCGCCCCTTCCTGACCGGCGGCTACGACGAAGCCAAACAACGCCAGCCAGGCATGATGCTGCTCATCGCACTCGCGATCTCGGTGGCGTTCGGTGCCTCGGTGCTCTCCCTGACCAACGTGCTCGATCTGGAGTTCTGGTGGGAGCTGGCCAGCCTCATCGTCATCATGCTCCTCGGCCACTGGCAAGAGATGAAAGCCATCGGCCAAGCCCAAGGAGCCCTCGCCGCACTCGCCGAACTCCTACCCGACGAAGCCGAACGACTCGATGCCAACGCAGATCCGGTCACCGTCGCAGTCGCCGACCTCGCGGTCGGCGACCGCCTCCTTGTCCGCTCCGGCGCCCGAGTGCCCGCCGATGGCCGCATCATCGACGGTTCGGTCGAACTCGACGAGTCCATGCTCACCGGCGAATCCAACCCGGTCGCCAAGTCCGAAGGCGACGATGTCGTTGCCGGATCGATCGCAACCGACAACACCATTCGCATCGAAGTCACCGCCGTCGGCGACGACACCGCCCTCGGCGGCATCCAGCGCCTCGTAAGCCAAGCCCAAGAATCCAAATCACGAGCGCAAGCAATCGCGGACCGAGCCGCCGCGTTGCTGTTCTATGTAGCAATCGTCTCCGCCGTCCTCACCGCAACGGTGTGGCTCCTCCTGGGCGAACCCGACGACGCCCTGATCCGAACCGTCACGGTCCTGATCATCGCCTGCCCCCATGCACTCGGACTCGCCATCCCGCTCGTCGTGTCGCTCTCCACCGCGATGGCCGCCCAAAACGGCATCCTCGTCAAGGACCGGCTCGCCCTAGAACGGATGCGCAAGGTCGACACCGTCCTGTTCGACAAGACCGGCACCCTCACTGCTGGTAAACACGTCGTCACCGACCTCCACGCACTCGACGGCGACACCGACCGGCTCCTCGCCATCGCCGCCGCCGTCGAAGCCGACAGCGAACACCCCCTCGCCCGAGCCATCGTCCAACGAGCCGAAGCCGACCAAGTCGAACCCGCCACTGCCACCGACTTCCAATCGATGACCGGACGAGGCGTCCAAGCCACCATCGACGGCACGACCGTCGCCATCGGCGGCCCCAGCCTGCTCCGCACCCTCGAACTCACCCCACCAGCCGAGCTGTCGCATCGCACCGACCAATGGGAGGCCCGAGGCGCAGCCGTGTTGCACGTCATCGCTGACGACTCGATCGTCGGAGCGTTCGCACTCGAAGACGAGATCCGTCCCGAATCACAGCCAGCCATCGACACCCTGCACGACCAAGGCATCAACGTCGTCATGATCACCGGCGACTCCAACGCCGTCGCCCGCCACGTCGCCGAACAGCTCGGCATCGACGAAGTCTTCGCCGAGGTCCTGCCCGAAGACAAAGACCAAGCCGTCATCGAACTCCAAGACCGCGGCCGCACCGTCGCCATGGTCGGCGACGGTGTCAACGACGCCCCCGCCCTCGCTCGTGCCGACGTCGGTCTCGCCATCGGCGCCGGCACCGACGTCGCCATCGAATCAGCCGGCGTCGTCCTCGCCTCCTCAGACCCCCGAAACGTCATCGGCGTCATCGAACTCTCCAAAGCCTCCTACCGCAAGATGCTCCAGAACCTCGCCTGGGCCGCCGGCTACAACATCCTCGCCATCCCCCTCGCCGCCGGTGCCCTCGCTCCTATCGGGTTCCTGCTCCCGCCCGCCGTCGGCGCCCTCCTCATGAGCTTCTCCACGATCGTTGTGGCTGCCAACGCACAACTCCTTCGTCGGCTCGATCTGTCGCCCCATGCACTCGCCACCACGCGACAAGGAGAGCAACGCCCATCACGTATCTAGGGCGCCCAACGGCAGTCGACATGACCGGTACCCGACCTCCGGGCCCGAACACCATCACAAGAAGAAGGACACAAGATGACTGCTTTCACATCGATCCTGGCCGACAGCCACAACTGGAACCACATGGGCGACTGGGACAGCGGCTGGATGTGGGTCTGGGGAACCCTCATGATGCTCGGCTTCGTCGCCCTCATCGTCTGGCTCGCCCGCTCCGTCAGGCAAGTATCCCATCCGCCACCGGCGCCAGACTCGAACACGAGCGCTCGAGACATCTTGGCGGAACGCTTCGCCAAGGGCGAGCTCGAAGCCGACGAGTACCGCGAGCGGCTCGCCGAGCTCGACCGGGCCCAATCGGCGTGACCGCCCGCCCACTGAACGGACCCCACCCATGGACCACCACCCATCACCACAGAACGCGGCCGTTCCCGAACACCCTTCAACCGAAGCGGAAGTCGCCGCCAGCTTGAGCCTCCCGGGCGCAGTGTCGCTCGGTACCGGCGTCATGATCGGTGCCGGAGTATTCGCGCTCACGGGTCAGGCGGCGAACCTGGCTGGCGATCTGTTCCCGCTAGCGTTCCTCGTTGCGGCAATCGTTGCTTCCTTCAGCTCCTACTCCTACGTGAAGCTCTCCAACGCGTACCCATCGTCAGGCGGTGTCGCCATGTTCCTCAAAGAGGAATATGGACTCGGTACCACGACCGGCGTGCTCGCCCTCTTCATGTACGTCTCCATGGTCATCAACGAAAGCCTGGTCGCCCGAACCTTCGGCACATATCTCCTCCAGGTCGTCGACCTCGGGCCGCCATCGTTCTGGATACCAGCACTGGGCGTCGCGCTACTCGTCGTCGCGTTCGCAATCAACCTCGCCGGCAACAACTACGTCCAAACGACCGCAGGAATCATGGCCGTCCTGAAGGTCGGCGGCCTCGCGATCATCGCCGTCGTCGGCCTCGCCTACGCAAGCTCGCCGAACTTCACCAACGGCAGCACAACCGGTGGAAGATCGCCATCAATCGATGGGTTCCTCGCCGCAGTCGCCCTATCAATCCTGGCCTACAAAGGATTCACAACCATCACCAACAGCGGAGGCGAAATCGTCGACCCGCACCGCAACACCGGCCGGGCCATCGTGATCTCTATCGCCATCTGCACGGCCCTCTACCTCGTACTTGCCGTCGCCGTTGCGGGCAACCTCACCCTGACCGAGATCATCGACGCGGAGAACTTCGCACTCGCCCGGGCAGCCGAACC
>CBESNA010000113.1:0-3881 GCA_965530755.1 uncultured Acidimicrobiia bacterium
GCAAGGACGACGGCATCGGCATCGCCCGGTTGCTCGCCGACGTGTGCTCGGCATCGGGCGACGAACGCACACTGGCCGAACTCGAACGGCGCTTCGCCACGGTGGGCGACGGAGCCCGCTGCGGTCTCGCGCTCCAGCAGAACAGCTGCGTGCAGAGTTTGGTGACACTCGCCGCCGGCACAGTCGAGCGTCACGTGGCGCGATCGATTGAGCCTGCCGAGCAGCTGCTCATCGCACCAATCGCCGATCTCGTCGACGGCACCGCAACGATCGACACGACGTATGCCCAGAAGCAGCCGGACTGGTCGTACGGCGCCACCGACTCGGGCACCCCGCCGGCGGAGCTGTATGCGGACACCCCCGTCCGCATCAACGACTGAGTCTGACGGCACGAGTCTGGTCAGGCAGCCACGACCGAGTTTTCTGGCCCCACGGGATGGAAGGACACGATCAGTGTGCCTGCCGGACAGTCGGTGCGGATCGAGCCGAGAGAGGTCGTGCTCATTGTGCTTCGGCTCTCCGGCGGGCGCCTTCGAGGTCAGCACCGGCGCGCACCAACGCCCCTCGGAGGCTGCATTCGGCGATCTCGACTGGGGGTGCAACGTCGGTGACGATGATGTCGGCGAGTTGTCGGTACACAACACCGGCTGGCGAATTGGGGAACTCGAGTGCAACCGGTGACCCGTTGTCGCCGCCCGCTGTCACGGCCGCGTCGAGCGGGATCGACGCGAGGAGTGGGACACCGATGTTGTCGGCGAGTTGCTGTCCGCCGCCAGAACCGAACATCGTGGTGACGGTGCCGCCGGGACCTACCGAAGGGCCCATGTTCTCCACGACGCCGGCGACGCGGAGAAAGCCCTTGCGGGCCATGTCGGCGGCGCGAGCCGCCACCTGTTGGGCTGCCTTGGCCGGCGTCGTGACGATCACCACGTCGGTTCTCGGCAGCATGCGGGCGAGGCCCATCTGGATGTCGGAGGTTCCTGGCGGCATGTCGATGAACAGGTAGTCGAGCTTGCCCCACTGGACGTCTTCGAGAAAGTGTTGGACGGCACGGTTGAGCATCAGACCGCGCCACATGATCGCTTCGGTTTCGTTCGAGCCCGCGATTGACCCCATCGAAACGACTCGCAAAGACCCTTTCCCAATCTGCCGGACGACTGGCTTCATCACCGTCGTGCCTTCACTGCTGCGGGCACCTTCGATCTCGCTTTCGATGCCAAGGAGCTGGGGCATCGAGAATCCGCCGATATCGGCATCCAGGACTCCGACGGTGTAGCCACGGTCTGCGAGGAGGACGGCCAGGTTTGCGGCGACTGATGACTTGCCGACGCCGCCCTTACCTGACGAGATGGCGAGGATTCGACATGTTGGTGGGATGTCGGTTTCGAGTTCGTTGTCGCGTGCCTTCCAGCGGGCGCGCGACATCACGTTGCGTCGCTCGTTGGCGGTCATTTCGCCGAAGTGGATCTCCACGATGTCGATGTCAGGCAACGAGGCGACCCGGGCCTTCGCATCACGCATGAGCTGCGCCCGGAGCGGGCAGCCAGCGGTGGTGAGGGCGATCGTGATGTGTATGACGCGGTCGACGCTGCGCTCGAGCCGCTTCACCATGCCGAGATCAACGATGTTGTCGCCCAGTTCGGGATCGATCACGCCCCGGAGCGCGTTCGTGATGGCGACCTCGTCGACATCGTGACCGCGAACGTTGGGTCTCGCGACTTTCGGCGCCGGCGCGTCGTCGGTCCGCTCAGCCGTCGCAGGTAGAGCTACCGGACCGGGGTTGCCGTCCTCGGGGTCCGTCGTCGATTCGGTCACATCACTCCCAGCTCGAGCCGCGCGTGGCCTCCGAAGTTGTCAGCCGTTTCGATCCAAACTTTCATGGCGCTCCCTTCGGGTCGTCGCTGGAGCCGGTCTCGGGGCTCTGTGATCCCGAACTGATCCGAGCGGATACATGTCGTATGCGCTTGATGCACGACACTACCGCCATTTCGCAAGTTTCATCTTGCGAAACTCTCGAATATTGACCGGCGCGCTGGAACCCTTCCCGCCATACGAATCAGCATTCCATCAGCGCTCGATCTGGACAACATTGGCGATTGACCCGCTGGCCCGCCAGCCGAAAACCGACAACCACGCGACAGTGAGCGCATCTCGCCCTGACAGCGAGATCGGCTACGCCGAGTTCGGCGAGTGGTACGACAGCCACCGGGCAAGAGTGTTGCAGCCGGCCCTCTCGACGGCCGAAGCGTCACTCTGGCGTCCTCAGCGATCGCGACCTCGCACGGATCACCAGCACCAGCGGCCGGGTGAAGTCGAAACGTCGCACGTGGCGAAAGATTCATCATCCTCGCTACGAGAGTCGAGTCGGCACGGTGGACGACATTGCGGGCGCGATCGATGATCTGGTCGGGCTGCTGGTGACCTGCATCAACCTCCGCGATATCGACATGATCCAGACTGCGCTCGATGCCTTACCTCGAGCGGCGGGCGGCGGCCTTTGGCTCGATCCGGCTTCGGAGCGCGACTACGTCGCTGAGCCAAAGGAATCGGGCTACCGCGGGTGGCACGTGAACTTGGGCATCGAGGTCGACGAGACCGCCGTGGCCTGCGAGCTCCAAGTACGCACCCTGCTGCAAGACAGCTGGGGCGAGCTCACCCACGAAGAGACCTACAGCAAAGATGGAGCCCTACCGCCCCTCGTTGACGTACTCAGCACCCGAATGGCCGACCTCCTGTCGATTCTCGACGACATCGCTGAGGACCTGCGCACCGAACTCGACCGCATCGACCAGGAAGTCGTGGCAGAACCAGACAACCGTGACGTCCTCGCCGCCGACGCGTTGGCCGGACAGGCCGCCGACGCAGCAGCGATACTCCAGGAGCGTTGGGTCTCCATGGACCGCCCAACCAACCTCGCCGCGCTTGCCTGGGCACTCCAAAGAGAATTCGGCGGAGAAGTCAGCGACGACTGGTTCGGACACCGCAGCTTCAAAAGATTCCTCCGCCACGCAGTTCCACAGGGCGAAATCAGCACGGGACGTCAGGCGTACCTCCTCCCGACAGTTGGCAATGACTCCCAGAGAGCTGCAACCCGCTCGACCCATGACAGCGACGACCACATCCCAGATGAGACCGACCCCCACACCGCCTCCGAAGCGGCTCGACAACTGCGAAGAATCGACCCCGAGTTCCCGCTGCTTGCAGACACCGAATGGCCGATCCTGTTCGAGCACCTCGCAGAGTCCTGGCGACGGATCAAGCCAATCGATGCAACGGCCGGCACCGTCACCCGTCTCACACGCTCAGCCCGAGATCTAGCCAGAGCCGCCGACGCGTCATTGTCACGTCGGACGCTCGACTGCGTCGTCAAGACGCTCCTGGCCGCCGACAGGACCGGTCCGGACGATTCGCGGCCACCGAGCGGCGCGGTCCTCGCAGACCTCTTCGCCCAACAAACCGTCCAGCGGATGGTCGAGCTGCGAATCCTCGACAGCGCGACATCGAAGGCTGCCGCTCGGGTCGAGCGCTGGATCACCGGGCCACACGATCGGTAGCCGGGACCCACAGCGACACACCGGCTGCACGACGCCGCCTTCTTCCTGGTCTTGCAACCAGCGACGCGAAACTTGACCTTCTCGTCGAATGGAAGGTGTATAGGTAGGAAGAAGCCGACCATTCAGGATCGAGCGATAACGTGACACCCGGACCGCAGGCCAGCGAAGCTACGGCGGACCACGATGCCCACATCACCGACGCATCGGGTGAAACTGACAGCGACGATCACGAAGGGCACGGTGAGCATCAAGGCCACGGCGGCCACGATGGGCACGCCGAGATGTTCCGCCGTTTGTTCTGGGCCAACCTGGCGCTGGCGGTCCCGG
>CBESNA010000114.1:0-3877 GCA_965530755.1 uncultured Acidimicrobiia bacterium
TGAGCATCAACTTCATCGGCGACGCACTCCGCGACGCCGTCGACCCGAAGAGCGGTATTGACTGATGGTGAAGACCAGCGACGAACCCCTGCTTTCGGTGGAGGACTTCAGCGTCTCGTTCAAGACCAAACGGGGCATGGCGGCCGCAGTACGAAATGTCAGCTTCGACGTCTTCCCCGGTGAGTCGATGGCCATCGTTGGCGAGTCCGGCTCGGGTAAGAGCGTGACATCCCTCGGCATTCTCGGGTTGCTTCCGAAATCGGCTCAGATCACGGGGTCGGCCAAGTTCCGGGGCGAAGAGCTTGTTGGCATGAAGCAGGACAAGCTGCGGACGTTCCGTGGAAACAAGATCGCCATGATCTTCCAGGATCCGATGACGGCGTTCAATCCGCTCTTCACCATTGGTGACCAGATCGCCGAGGCGATGGAGATCCATGGTCGTGCAAGCGGGGCTGCTGCACTGAAAGAGGCCGCCACGCTGCTGGAGATGGTCGGCGTCCCCGAACCGGGCCAGCGAATCAACCAGTACCCGCACGAGTTCTCGGGCGGCATGCGTCAGCGGGCCATGATCGCAATGGCTATCTCCAATCGGCCCGATCTGCTGATTGCTGACGAGCCCACCACCGCGTTGGACGTCACCATCCAGGCGCAGGTGATGGAGGTCTTGGCTGACATTCGGGCCGAGACCGGGGCGGCGATGATCCTGATCACCCACGACCTCGGCGTCGTCGCCGGGGCGGCCGAGAGCATCCAAGTGATGTATGGCGGTCGGATCTTCGAGCGGGGCACCACCAATCAGGTCTTCTATGAGCCGACGAATCCGTACACGCGCGGGCTCCTGTCATCCATGCCCCGAGTCGACAGCATCGGTGAACGGCTGGTTCCGATTCTCGGGACGCCGCCGAGCATCATGAACATGCCGGTCGGATGTGCGTTCAGCCCGCGGTGCAAGCACGCGACCGAGGTCTGCCGCGAGCGGCCTGCCAAGCTGGAGCCGGTTGGTCTCGATCATGAGAGTCGGTGCCATCACACCGCTGAACTACCAGCCTGGGTTCGAGAAGGGGTTGCATCGTGAGCGCGCCACTCTTGGAGATCACGGATCTGACGACCTACTTCCCGATTCGTGCAGGGCTGTTTCGCAGCGTGGTTGGACAGGTGCACGCGGTCGACGGCGTGTCGCTCACGGTCGGGGAGAAAGAGACCGTTGGTATCGTGGGCGAGTCCGGCTGCGGCAAGACCACGTTCGGCCGGTCGATCATGCGTCTCGTCGAGCCGACGAGCGGCAGCGTGAAGTTTCGCGGCGAGGAAATCCTGACGGCGTCGAAGGACCGCATGCGAGAGCTCCGGTCAGAGCTGCAGATCGTGTTCCAGGATCCCTACGCATCCCTCAATCCCCGCATGCCGGTGAACGACATCATCGCAGAGCCGCTCCGGATTCACGGCAAGTCGTCGAAGGAAGCCTCAGCTCGCGTCGCTGACCTGCTGGCCGCAGTCGGCCTGCTGCCAGAGCACGCCAACCGATACCCCCATGAGTTCTCGGGTGGGCAGCGGCAACGAATCGGCATCGCTCGAGCGCTGGCGCTCAACCCCAGCTTGATCGTGCTGGACGAACCAGTCTCTGCGCTCGACGTTTCGGTGCAGGCGCAGGTCATCAACCTGCTCGAGGACATCCAGGCGGAGTTCAACCTCGCCTACATGTTCATTGCACACGATCTCTCGGTGGTCCGCCACATTTCGGATCGGGTGATGGTGATGTACCTCGGCAAAGTGGCCGAGGTGGCGTCGTCGGAGTTGTTGTACGACTCGCCGGCTCATCCGTACAGCCATTCCCTGCTGTCGGCCGTGCCGATCGCTGATCCCGAGATCGAGCGATCCCGTGAGCGGATCGTCCTCCAGGGCGACATTCCGAGCCCAGCGAATCCACCGTCCGGCTGCCGTTTCCGCACCCGCTGTCCGATCGCTGTCGATCGATGCGCATCAGAGGAGCCGGCGTTGCGTGAGATTCGGCCGGGCCATTTCGTTTCCTGTCACTTCCCGATGGACATCGGTGAGACGCTGCTTGACCGGATGGGCTCGTCCCACAGCGTCGCCGTCTGAGGTTGGTGGTTGCGATGACGAGTCATCGTCCGATAATCCTCCACACGTCGTGGCGGGGTCGTTTCACAGCGTTCTTTGGTCCCATGATCCTGCTGCTGTGGGGGGTCTACGGGGCCGCTGCGGGTGGCATTCAGATCTTCAACGCCATCTTGATTGCGATGGGCGTGATCTTGTCCGGGGTTGTCGCGTTCGACTATCCGATGCACTCGAGAATCGGTGCCGACGGCATCTCTCGGCGTTGTCTGCTGCGGATCGAGCGGCTGACCTGGGATCGGGTGACCACGGTTGCTCGCCCCGGGGCCAGGCAGCGAATTCCCGGTACGAGGCGTGATCCGGTTGGCGATCGACCACAGGGTCCGAGGGGCAAGAGCGGCCTGATCGCGGAGGTGGGTCGGCGTCCGTACATGCTGGTGGATCGCATCGAGAGTCCGGCCGAACACGAGGCCATCGAGCAAGCCTTGCGGCATTGGGCGCCGGGATTGATCTTGCGGGCCACTCGGCCAGTCGATGGAACGCCGCCGACCTGGTTGTACAAGACGCGTCGAGCGTCCGTCGATGGCATGGTTGATCGTCATGGATGATTCGGCGGCCGTTCGAAGGCGCTTTCTCGAAGGGATCACCCGGGCGATGGGCTGCGGTCCGGGCGTCCTCGACCGCGTCGGCACGACCGTGTGTCCCGGCGAGGAGCGGGCAGGCACTGGGATCGTTCTCGCCTATCACGTCGGACTCCACACGGTGCTGTGGTGTGACCCTGCGTTCGCTGAGCGTTTGAAGCCGCTCGAGAGTGATACCGAGGCCTTGAGCGACGCAGATTTTCGGTCTTGGGCCAGGGATGTCGGCGGCGCGATTGGTGGCCAGGCGGTGATGAAGACCCGTGGCGCCACTCACGTCGAGTTGCTGGAGAAGCCAGGCGTGCTGCATCACTTCGATTGGACGAAGGCGTCCGACTTGGCCCTGGTCAGAGAGCTGATCGACGATGCCGATGTCGATGATCTCGATGAGGCTGAGCTTGCGCTCGATGAGCTCGACGAGTTGGCCGTCGGGCTCCTCGACGACCAGGGGCGCGTCGCAGCGTTCGCGAGCTCCCGCCCGTTCGGCTACGGGCAGTCTTTTGGTGACATCGGCGTGATGACTCGTGCCGACGTTCGAGGGGGAGGATGGGGCCGAGCCGCAGTTGCGGGGCTGATGGACGAAGTCCTGGTGCCGGCGGGGTTCGAGCCGCTCTATCGCTGCGACCCAGCAAACCACGGTTCGGATCGACTGTCGGACGCGCTCGGCTTCGAGCCTGTGTTGACGCTGACGGCGGTGGAGTTCTCCCCAGGTTGAGTGGGAAGCAATGACGCAAGGGTGCGGAGCGGTCCTGGTACCCTTGCCCGTCGCACAACCCCGTCTCGGAGCTCGTCACATGGAACTCGCACTCGGCATTCTCTACGTCCTCGTTGGTGGTGTCACCGTGTTCCTCGTGCTGCTCCACAGCGGGAAGGGCGGCGGCCTCTCCGACATGTTCGGTGGCGGCCTCGGTTCGGCAGCAGCCGGGTCGACGCAGGTAGAGCGCAACCTCGACCGTTTGACCGTTGTTGCTTCGCTCGTCTTCACCTTCATGACGATTGGGCTGGCGTTCTTCCTTGGATGAACCCGGTTTGATCGCTTTGGTGAGCCGCTAAGCTCACCCATCCCACACCAGTCGGAGTGGCGGAATTGGCAGACGCGCTAGCTTGAGGGGCTAGTGTCCGAAAGGACGTGGGGGTTCAAGTCCCCCCTCCGACACACTTGTTAGTAC
>CBESNA010000115.1:0-3356 GCA_965530755.1 uncultured Acidimicrobiia bacterium
TCGAGGACGCCGATTGGTCGAAGGAGCGGGCCATGGCGTGTTGGAGCAGCGGCAGTGCACCCGACTCTCCTGCCAGATCGGCGATGATTCGAGCCACCACGCCGGGTTCGAATGTGGCTCCGGCGCGAGCCGCCGGGCTGAGGATGGCATGCTCCAGCTCATCAGGTGCGAGCGGCGGAATCGGCACCGTGTACTCGGTCAGCAATTGAGCGAATGGGCCATGCCGCAGCGGCTTGTCATAGAAGTCGGCGCGAAGGGTCAGGAGCAATTGAACGGGCGAGCCGGGCTCGTTGACGGCAACGCACAAGGCGTCGAGGAAAGCACTGCGCCTGCCGCTGTCGCTGAGGTTGGTGTAGAGCTCCTCGAATTGGTCGATCACGAGCACGAGTCGAGCGGCGTCGTCTGGGAGCACACGCTTGACGGCCCGCAGGATGCCGCGGGGCCCGTCGGTGAGCTGATCGAGCAGCTCACTCGGCGGATTGACGGCGATGCGCAGGAGAGCGGTCTCGAGCGATTCGTATGGATCACGGCCAGGGACCATCGTCGTGATGAAGGCCAGGCGCCGCTGCTGGCGGAGCACCGGCAGGAGACCTGCTCGCACGACCGATGACTTGCCGGAACCGGAAGGGCCGACCAGGGCGAGCGCAGGTGCGCCGTCCTCGAGGCGGTCGAGGAGCGTTCGGGTGAGGCGGTCCCGACCGAAGAAGTCGGAAGCGTCGCTCTCCTCGAACGCTCGGAGGCCTTTGTAGGGGTTTTCTCCCCGCGGGGTCGGTGTTGCCGGCGCTTGCTCGCCGGTTGCTGCGGCGGTGAACGCGGCGGCGAAAGCGAGCACGGAGGAGAAGCGTTCGTCCGGCGACTTGGCCGTGGCGTGGGCAAGGACCTCGTCGACCGCAGGTGGCACCGGGGTGTTTCGGCTGGACAGGGTGGGGATGGGTTCTTCGAGCTGGCGCCGAAGATGCTCGGCGGCGTTGGTCGTCTCGGCGAACGGCGGCGATCCCGAGAGGGCCACGAAGGCAACGACGGCCAGGGCGAACACGTCGGCTTCGCGTGCTGCCGGTTCGCGGCGTAGTTGCTCCGGCGCGGCGTAGATCGGCGAGCCCTCCGAGAGAGCGCTCTCCGGCCGATCGAAGTCGGCCGTCTCGAGGGCGATGCCGAAGTCGCTGATCACGGCGTGGCCGTCGTCGTCGAACAAGATGTTCTCCGGTTTGACGTCGCGATGGACGATGCCGTGCCTGTGTGCGGCGTCGAGACCGGCCGCGATCTGGTTGACGAGTTGCACCGTCTCGTCCAGGGTCAGCGGACGACGATCGAGACGTTGCTCCAACGAGCCGCCGGTCATCCATCGCATCACGAGGAAGGCCCGGTCAGGCTCACGCCAGTAGTCGTAGAGAGAAACGACGTTCGGGTGCTCGATTCGAGCCACCATCTGGGCCTCGGCCTCGAATCGCTGGATGAAGACGGGCTGGTTGGCCAACTCGGCTCGAATCATCTTCACCGCGACGTAGCGGTCCAGCGCTCGTTGTCTCGCTCGGTAGACGCGAGCAAAAGCGCCCTGACCAATCAGTTCCTCGATCTCGTAAGCGCCCGACACATCCGGTCGATCGAATGACTGTTCGATGGTGCCAGACGCGATCTGGCGATCGAGGTCGACGAGATCGCTCGACGGCTCGAGACCGACCTCATCAGCCAAGTCTCCTCGGAAGTGTTGGAAGGCTCGCAGCGCCTCCGCTTGACGACCGCTCTCGTAGAGCGCCCGCATCAGCAGCGCTCGGGGCCGTTCGCGAAGGGGGTGCTCGGCGATGACCGGTTCGATCACGGCCACGGCTGCGTCTGGTCGACGGAGGGAGAGAAGGGCGGCACAACGAGCCTCGGCCAGGCTCGCCACGGCCTCGGTCAGTCGTCCGACCTCGGCGCTGGCCCACGAATCGTCAGCGAACTCGCCGAACGGGGCGCCGCGCCACAGCACGTCTGCTCGATCGGCGGCCTCGAGGGCTCCGGTCGCGTCACCAGATTCCAGCGCTCGCCGCGCCAATGCGACTGACTCGTCGAACGTCCAGAGATCGAATTCGCCTGGTTCGAGGTGAAGTCGATATGACGTTCCCGTCGTTTCAATTCGCTCGCCGAACTCACCGAGCGCTGACCGCAGTCGGTGGATGTAGGACTGCATGTTGTGCTCGGCACGGCGGGGAAGCCGATCCGGCTCCCAGGTGATGTCGACGAGCCGATCGAGGGACACAGCATCGCCGGCATGCAAAGCCAGATAGGCCAACACGCGCCGCTGGGAGGGCCCACCAAGTGCGATCGGCTCACCGCCGTCGACGTCGATCGGTCCGAGGACCTTGACCAGCAACCTTCCCTCCCTTTGCGTCACCCGTCGCATGATCGACCGGGCCAGTCGCAGTTCGATCGCAGCCTAGTTCTGCGCGCTGACCTGGTCTTTTGTGCGATCGATTCGCCGCTGGCCTGGGTCGGGTTTCGCCCGCAACGACCTCACCGGATCGCTGCGGACATGGCCCTGCTTGTCGACGTTCTAGGTCGGGGCGGCCGGGAACTGGAGGTCGCCCGAAGGTGTGACGAGTGCGTCCGTTTCGTCGGTGGTCATGACCTGACCGTCACCGGCGGAACTCGTACACCTTGTTCACTCCATCGTCGGATACGTAGATCGACCGCTCATTGACCGCGACACTGGACACCATCCCGAAGGGGAAGAACCCTGGCGGCACACGATCGGAGTAGTCGAGGCCGACGATCACGGGAGACTGGGCGCCTGTCGCCAGGTCGATGGCCGTGACCTGCTGGCGTCCGGTCTCGACGACCAGGAGACGATCACCGTCGATGGCTATGCCCTCGAGGCCCAGCAGTTCGGTAGCCAGCGGGGCGACGCCGCCGTCGGAGATGGCCCACACGATGCCGGTCGCCCAGTCACCGACGTAGAGCGTGTCACCGTCGGACGCGAGACCGAGCGGCACGAAGAGCGGTACCCCGATGCTGGCGACGGTCATGGTGCTGTCGAGGAGAACTTCGCGCTCGCCCGGCGCACCCTCGGCCTTCACCACGCTGGTGGGGACGCCAAATTCCTCGGACCCGAGCTGTGTTGCGACGATGTCGCCGTCGTGGCGAATGGCATTGGTGACACCGGCCAGGTCGCGAATGTCCAACGACACTGCACCCGTCTCGGGATCAAGCACCTGCAATGCATTGGTGAAGCCACTCGTGATGAGCAGGTTGTCGCCGTCGGCAGCGACGCTTGTGGCTCCAGCGAAGCCGAGGCCCGGCGGCAAGGTTCGGTCGTAGAACGAAGTCGTCGGCTGCTTGCCGCGTGTGTAGCCGCGCATCGCGAAGAGCTCGGTCACCCA
>CBESNA010000116.1:0-2203 GCA_965530755.1 uncultured Acidimicrobiia bacterium
GTTCAAGTCCCCCCTCCGACACACTTGTTAGTACACGCGTCAGGTCCTGCTGAGACCTGCATGCGTCCATCGTCGTAGTAGACGATGGAGAGGTTGAGTTCGCTGTAAACGGCCTTGCGGTCGATTGGGTCGGCGTTGTCCAGGATGGCGACGATGCCTTTGAGCTGGCTGACGAGGTCTTTGATCTCTGCCGAGGTGAGTCGACCGTCTGCCGTCTTAGGTCGGAGCGAGATCTCGGCGGCTTTCCGGGCCAGCTTCACTTCGGCAATCCATTCGCCAACGATGGTCGGGTCGGTGCCGGCTTCGAGGGCTTGGCGATACTTGGCGAGCTTGGAGTCGCACTCAGCGAGCTTCTTACGTGCTGCGGTGATGCGGGTCTGTTCTGTGGGGTCGGGGCCGAAGCCCGTTTCGAGCGCGGCGCAGGTGTCGTCGATGTTGTCGTCGTCGAAGAGTTGGGCGAGCCAGCCGTCGATGGCGGGGGTGAGGGCGTCTTCTCGGACGTAGATGGTCTTGGGGTGTTTGTCCTTGGCGACGGCGTACTCGGCGGGGAACTTACATCGGTAGTACGCACGCTTGTGGTTCCAGGAGCCTTGCATTCGTCGTCCGCATTCGGCGCAGTGCACGTGCCCGCTGAGCAGGTAGGTGTGTTTGGTTCGCTCTCGGCGGACACTGGCTCGCTGCGCCCCGGTGAACACGGCCTGAGCAGCAGTGAACTGCTCGAGGTCCACAAGCGCCTCGTGGGTGGGGTTCTCGGACCAGATCCAGTCGGATCGGTCGTTCCATCGCATTTTGGATTGGTGTCCGAGTGCTACGTCGTCGACGTCGAGGAGTTCTTCGTGGCGTTGTTGGCGGTTCCAGACTTGAAAGCCGGTGTAGCGGGGGTTCTGGAGGATCGAGCGGACGGCGATCTTGCTCCAGACGCCGTGGCTCGTGGAGCGGTGGCGATTGCGGGCAGGGTCATGGCCAGAGGGGGAGAGGATCCCATCGCGGGTGAGTCCTTCGGCGATCGCGTAGAGCCCGGAGCCGCCGATGAACTCGTCGAAAATGCGTGTGACGTTCAGGGAGGTTTCGGGGTCGGGTTCGAGCACATGGAGTCGTTGGCCGATGGCAGCTTTGCTCGGGTTGGGGTGCGCTCCGGCATCGCCGAGCTGGTAGCCGTAGGGAGGACGGCCACCGAGGAAGCGACCCTCGATTGCTGCCTGCGACGCCATCGCTGCACGGACACGGGTTTTGATCCGGTTTCGTTCGCCCTTGCTCATTCCGCCGTAAAGAGACATGACGAGGTCGTGTGCGTCGCTCCCGGGATCGATTGGTCCGCCGACCTCGGGAACCCACAGCGTGACGCCGTAGTGCACAAATACCGGAAACGTGAGCCCGAACTGGTTGCCATAGAAGGCCCGCTGCGGTTCACCGATGACGACGGCATCGAACCCGCGGTCGGGGTCAGCGATGCGTTCGAGAAGGCGGTTTGCTTCGGGTCGTCGTTTCCACGGCAGCGATCGGGATTGGCCGATGTCAAAGAATTCCTCGACGATCTGACCGTCGGGCTCGATCAGCTGGCAGGAGCGAGCAAGTTGCCAGTTCCGTGATGATGCCGGGTCTTGCTGGTCTTCAGTGCTGACCCGACCGTAGAAAGCGAAGTTCCCCATGACTCACGATGCTAGAGCCCGAGGGTGACGCTCGCCGTCGATCTGGACGACCTCCGCCGCTCGGCAGCTCGGACCGTTGCGAATCAAACGGGCTAGCGCACGACTGAGACCAGGCGTAAGCAGGGCCGCCCGCTCCGGCACCGAGATGACCTCCAACGTCAAAGCGGGCAGATCGGCGGCAACGGATCCGATGGACGTGGCCACAGTCAGGTCCCCGTGTTCATGGCCGCTAACTCCTTCGGGGACAATGGAGGCCCGCTGACAGGAACTGCCTTGCGACCGATCCATTCTTTGAGCTCATCGGGATCGAATCGAAGTTGTCCAGTCACCTTGTGGTGCGGAATGTCGGTCGACTCGGTGAGTTCAAGCACTTCCGCCGGACTGAGGCCGCCGAGGAGCTTGCCCACCTGCCTCGCGTCCATGGTCGGGGTGCACTGGTGCTTCGTGGTGTTTTCCATGCCCACCTGTGGGCCCTCATCCACCGGAATTGGGACAAATCTGGGCGAGAAATCTGCGAGAACCCTTAGCTCGTCGGGCTCATAACCCGAAGGTCG